>NZ_PNFU01000001.1:0-11832 GCF_002871415.1 Microbacterium sp. UMB0228
CCCCTACCCGCCGACCATCACCCGGCGAGCCTCACCCCCACCGCATGTCCGAAGAGCCGGTTAGATGGGCGGCTGCAACCGGATGGCCAGCCCAAGCCCGTCATCGATCACGATGGCATCCTCGATCAGTTGCTCGATTCTCAGCGTCAGGACGGCGCCTTTGACTACAGGCGCGCAAAGTCCTGAGCGTCCACTCGCCCAGAGCTATCCGAGGAGCATCGAAGGCATCCGCGGGGCCGCCTCGCTGGCTTAGCGGACGAGGCGTGCGATGGCCTGGGATGCTTCAGTGATCTTGGCCTCGGCAATGTCTCCGCCTGCACGTGCGGCGTCGGTGACGCAGTGGCGGAGATGGTCTTCGAGAAGACCGACAGCAACGCCCTGGAGTGAGCTCGTCAGCGCTGAGATCTGGGTGAGGATGTCGATGCAGTACTTCTCCTCGTCGACCATGCGGTGGATGCCGCGGGCTTGTCCTTCGATCCGTTTGAGACGGGCGAGATAGCGGGCTTTGTCGGTGATGTAGCCGTGTTCGCCGTGTTCGCCGTGTTCGCAGGCGGTGTCGGACTCGACCTGGTCGGTCTCGATGGTGTCGGTCATCGTGGTCTCCGGTTCTGGATTGGTTATCGGTTGAGGATCGCGCGGGCCGTGGTTTCCGGGCGAAGGTCGAGTCGCCGCAGGAGCTGCGCGTTGAGGGCAACCACGATGGTGGACAGGGACATCAGGATCGCCCCGACCGACATCGGCAGCACGAACCCGATGGGGGCGAGGACGCCGGCGGCGAGGGGTACGGAGATCAGGTTGTAGCCGGCGGCCCACCAGAGGTTCTGCTTCATCTTCCGGTATGCGGCGCGGGACAGTTCGATGACGGAGAGCACCGAGCGGGGGTCGTCGCTGGCGAGGATGACTCCGGCAGAGGCGATGGCAACGTCCGTGCCGGCGCCGATCGCGAGCCCGACATCGGCCTGGGCGAGGGCGGGGGCGTCATTGACGCCGTCACCGACCATCGCGACCTTGCGTCCCTCGTTCTGGAGCTCCTGCACCTTCGCGGCCTTGTCCTCCGGTCGGACGCCGGCGAAGACACGGTCGATGCCGAGGTCCTCGGCCACGGTGTGCGCGACGGCTTCGGCATCGCCGGTGATCATCACGACCTGCACACCCAGCGCGTGCAGTGCATCGACGGCTTCGCGCGATTCCGACCGCACCTCATCGGCGAGCTTGAGAGCGCCGATCACACGGCCGTCCTGAACCACGTGGAGGATGATCGCACCGTCATTGCGCCACCGCTCGGCAACGGGCAGCTCCTGCGCATCTTCCTCGGTGAGCAGGTGCGGTCCCCCCACCCGTACAACGGTCCCGTCGACGGTCGCGGTGACGCCGACTGCGGGAGAGGAGGTGAAGTCCGAGCTGCGGGGCACGTCGAGGTGACGGTCGGCGGCGGCGCGGACGATGGCCTTGGCGAGCGGGTGTTCACTGTCGGCCTCCGCGGCGGCGGCCAGGGCGAGCACCCGGTCGGTGTCGTTGCCTTCGACGACTGAGACCTCGGAGACGGTCGGTTCGCCCTTGGTGAGGGTGCCTGTCTTGTCGAACAGCACGGTGTCGACGGTGCGCATGCTCTCCAGCGCGAGCCTGTCCTTCACGAGTACGCCACCGCGTGCGGCGCGTTCGGTGGCGATGGAGACGACCAAGGGGATTGCGAGACCGAGTGCGTGGGGGCAAGCGATGACGAGCACCGTGATGGTGCGGATGACGGCATCATCGGGAAGCCCAACGAGCGTCCACACGATCGCCGTGATCACGCCAGCGCCGAGAGCGAACCAGAACAGCCAGCCTGCCGCCGTGTCGGCAAGGCGCTGCGCGCGCGAGGACGAGCTCTGTGCTTCGGTGACCAGGCGTTGGATGCCGGCGAGAGTGGTGTCGTCACCGGTGGCGGTAATCTCCACGCGCAGCCCGGAGTCGGTCGCCACAGTTCCGGCCGTGACCTGGTCATCGATACCGCGCGTCACGGTGCGGGACTCGCCGGTGACCATTGACTCGTCCATCGACGCGCGACCGTCGACGATGCGACCGTCGGCGGGGACGCTGCCCCCGGGGCGAACGATGACGACATCACCGACGACGAGTTCGGCAGGCGAGACCGTCACGACCTGGTCACCTTCGACGCGTTCTGCTTCGTCGGGCAGGAGCGCGGCCAGGGAGTCGAGAGCGGACGTGGTCTGCGCGAGGGACCGCATCTCGATCCAGTGCCCGAGCAGCATGATCACGATGAGGAGCGCGAGCTCCCACCAGAAGTCGAGCTCGTGGTGCAGCAGGCCGAGGCTCGCACCCCAAGAGGCGATGAACGCAACGGTGATGGCGAGTCCGATGAGGAGCATCATCCCGGGCTTGCGGTCGCGGATTTCGCTGACAGCACCGACGAGGAACGGCTTTCCACCCCAGATGTACATCACTGTTCCCAGTACCGGGGACACCCAGGCCAGGCCGGGAATGTCGGGGAGGGTGTAGCCGAGGATCATCGCGAACATGCCCGACAGCGCGACGGTGGGGACGGCGAGGATCAGCATGATCCAGAACAGGCGACGGAACTGTCCGACGTGGTCGCCATGCCCCGCATGACCCCCGTGTCCACCGTGAGCGTCGTGTCCACCATGTGCGTCATGGCCGGCATGCTCGCCGTGACCCTGGTGGCCCATCGGCGCGCCGCTTCCGTGCGGTGCAGTATCGGGACCGTCGTGGTGCACGGCGGTGTCGTGGTGAGGGGTGTGGACGGGGGGGTCTTCTGTGGCCGCGGCGGGGACCGATGGGGTGTGCCCGTGCGCTGCGTGTTCGTGGGTGTGATCAGCGTCGTCGCTGTGTGGCTGGCTCATGAGGCTATCCTCCTCGGAAACGATGAAGCTGTGCGGGGCGATCCGTGTGCCGCCCCGCACAGGTGAAGCGATGTCAGGCTGCGGTCACGTACTTGGCGGGGTCAGCGTCGAACAGGGGGCCGCAGGCGGCGCAGCAGAAGTAATAGCGGGTGCCCTCGTAGTCGCGGTAGAGGCCAGCGGCTTCAGCGTCCGCTTTCACGACGGTGCTGCCGACCATCACGGGGCATTCGGCGAGCTGTTCGGCGGACGGCGCGAGGAGGTCCTTGCGTCCGTCGGCTGGGACAGAGCCGTGGCTGTTGTGGCTGCAGCAGGATCCGGAATCAGACATGTGTGTTCCTCTTTCGTGATTTCAGTGGGTTCCGACGGTTGCGTTCCGCGTCGCATGATCACGCGGTGCGGGCGCGGCGGTCGGGGATGGGTCCGCCGCCTGGCTGCGGAACGTGCGCAGGCGGAGGCTGTTGCCGACGACGAAGACGCTGGAGAACGCCATCGCGGCGCCGGCGAGCATGGGATTGAGCAGACCGAGGGCTGCCAGCGGGATGGCGGCGACGTTGTAGGCGAAGGCCCAGAACAGGTTGCCCTTGATCGTGCCGAGCGTCTTCCGAGACAGACGGATCGCGTCGGCCGCGCTGCGCAGATCGCCGCGGACGAGCGTGATGTCGCTGGCCTCGATCGCCACATCGGTGCCCGTGCCCATGGCCAACCCCAGGTCTGCCTGGGCGAGCGCGGCCGCATCGTTGACGCCGTCTCCGACCATCGCCACGACCTTGCCCTCGCGCTGCAGCCTGGTGACCACGTCGACCTTGTCTTTCGGGAGCACTTCGGCGATGACCTCATCGATGCCGACCTCAGACGCGATCTGCTCGGCCACGGCACGGTTATCTCCGGTGAGGAGCACCGGTGTCAGTCCCAGCGCCTTCAGCTGCCTGATGGCTTCGGTGCTGGTCGGCTTGATGGTGTCCGCGACGATGAGCACACCGCGTGCTTCCCCGTCCCACCCCACGGCGACCGCGGTCTTGCCCTGACGCTCTGCTTCGCTCTTCGCGGCGGCGAGATTCTCGGGAAGGCGCTGGGACCAGTCCTCGAGAAGCGACTCGCGGCCGACAAGGACGGCGTGCCCGTCGACGATGCCCTGCACTCCCTTGCCCTCGATGTTCGCGAAACCCTCGGGTGTCGGAAGCGTGCCGACCTCTTGGACTGCGGCTTTGGCGATGGCCTGCGCGATGGGATGCTCGGAGGCGTCCTCCACCGCACCCGCCAGGCGCAGCAGCTCGCCGCGGTCGACGCCGTCAGCGGTGAACACGCCGGTGAGCGTCATCCGCCCTGTGGTCACCGTCCCGGTCTTATCCAGAACGACGG
Source organism: Microbacterium sp. UMB0228 (assembly GCF_002871415.1). Taxonomy (NCBI): domain Bacteria; kingdom Bacillati; phylum Actinomycetota; class Actinomycetes; order Micrococcales; family Microbacteriaceae; genus Microbacterium; species Microbacterium sp. UMB0228. Next base: position 4,221 of record NZ_PNFU01000001.1, read on the forward strand.
TGTCCACCCGTCGCGTCGACTCGAGAACTTCCGGACCCTTGATGAGGATGCCCATCTGCGCGCCGCGGCCCGTGCCCACCAGCAGTGCGGTGGGCGTGGCAAGGCCCAGGGCGCACGGGCAGGCGATGATCAGCACCGCGACCGCGGCGGTGAACGCCGCCGCGGCAGGGAATCCCGCGCCGAGCCAAGCGCCCAGCGTGGCGATGGCGATCGCGATGACAATGGGCACGAAGATACCCGACACCCGGTCGGCGAGGCGCTGCACCTCGGCCTTGCCCGATTGGGCGTCCTCGACGAGCTTCGCCATCTGCGCCAACTGGGTGTCCGACCCGACCCTCGTCGCCCGGATGACGAGCCGGCCACCGGCATTGACCGTCGCCCCCGTGACGGAGTCTCCTTCGCCGACCTCGACCGGCACGGATTCACCGGTGAGCATGGACGCGTCGACCGCGGAGGTGCCGGAGACGATCACACCATCGGTGGCGATCTTCTCGCCGGGCCGTACGACGAACTCGTCGCCCTCTCGCAGGTCCGCGATGGGAATGCGGGTCTCGGCGCCGGCGCGAAGCACAGCAACATCCTTCGCTCCCAGCTCCAACAGCGCGCGCAGGGCGGCGCCCGCCTGCCGTTTCGCCTTCTTCTCGAAGTAGCGTCCGGCGAGGATGAACATCGTCACCGCGGCACCCACTTCGAGGTAGATGTTCGCCGCCCCGTCCGACGGTGCCACGGTGAGCTCGAACGGGTGGGTCATCCCGGGGACGCCGGCCGTGCCGAAGAACAGCGCGTAGAGCGACCACAGTAAGGCGGCTATCGTCCCCATCGAGATGAGCGTGTCCATGGTCGCCGCACCGTGCCGGAGATTCGTCCACGCTGCCTTGTGGAAAGGCCAGGCCGCCCAAACGATGACGGGGCCGGCCAGGGCGAGTGAGAGCCACTGCCAGTAAGTGAACTGCAATGCGGGGATCATCGACATCGCAATCACAGGAAGGGTCAGCACGATGGAAGCGATCAAACGGTTCCGCAGGCTCACCAGCTCCCTATCCGGAGCGTCCTCACCGTCGACTACCGCGGACGGCTCCGGTGAGGGAAGGGCGGCCGTGTAGCCGGTCTTCTCCACCTCGGCGATCAGCAGCGCCGGGTCGAACCCGTTCGGTGCGGTGACCTTCGCCTTCTCCGTCGCATAGTTCACGGTGGCGGTGACACCGTCCAGCTTGTTGAGCTTCTTCTCGATGCGCATCGCGCACGACGCGCAGGTCATCCCGCCGATCTCCAGCTCCACGCTGGACGCGGCTGCTGACTGCGTATCCGTCATGATGTCTCCTCGATCCTTCTTGCAACTCGATGCGCACTGAGCGGGTCAGTGCCCGTCGTGCTCGGCGTCGTCTTCGGTGTCCGCCTGGTCGCCGGTGGCGGGGGTCGCCTCGAGTACGAACTGTGCGGTGTGGACCTGTCCGTCGACCTGGAAGTCCAGGTACAGCAGGTAGCGGCCGGTGGTGGGTGTCTCGGCGGTGAATTCCACCTCGGGGCCGGCCAGATCGCCCGGCTGTGGTTCCTCGCCGCGCGCGTGCACATGCAGATACGCCAGGTCGCCATCGCGCAGGGCAACGAGGTGGCCGAACGCACCGAGGTACGGCTCCAGCACCGTGACGGGTTCCCCGTCCCGAGAGACCTTGACAGTCAGTTCGCTTCCAGTTCCGGCGACCAGGTCGCCGCTGACGGTCACGTCGAAGCCGTCGACCGTGTCGCTTGTCTTGACGGCGACCTCGGGCTCCGGTGTCAGCTGCCCCGCCACATCGACGGTGCGGGAGAGCGTGGCGCTCACCCCCTCAGAGGTGAAGTCCGCATACAGCCGGTACGTTCCCGCGGTATCCCAGGACCATGGCAGCGACCAGACCCCGGTCCTCGGGTCGAGTTCGGGGTGCACGTGACGGTATTCACGCCCGTCGTTGCGGACCACGATCAGGTGCAACTGCTTATCGTGGGCCTCGTCGAAATCGGTGATCGGGACACCTGAGGGATCGCGGATGTCGAAGGAGAGTTCACCGTCCGTCTCGACGTTCGCCGGCGCCTGTACGGGGCTCATTGTGAATCCCGATGCCGCGCTCATCACTCCACTCACCCCCATCTCCTGATCGTCTTTCGTGCCAGCAGCATCCTCGGGCGCTTGCGCGTCATGCGAGGAATGCCCGGCGTCCGCCCATGCGGTCACCGTGCTGTCGGGCACGAGTGCGCCCGCGGCGGCGAAGGCGGCGCCGAAGACAACGACAAGGCCCGCGCCGTAGAGGCCGAGGCGGCCCGGGGCGTTCATGAGAGTCGGACCGCCTCGTACCCGGCCTCATCGACGGCCGCGAGCACGGCCGCGTCATCCACTGCGGAACTCGTCGTGACGAGAAGCCGGCCGGTCTGCGCACTCACTTCGATGTTCTCGACGCCGGGGACCTGGCTGACCTCGCCGCGAACAGCGACCTCGCAGTGGCCGCAGCTCATCCCGCTCACCTGGTACTCGCTCGTGCTCATGATGGCTTCCTTCCCTCGATTCGGAATACCCCGGTAGGGTACTGGTATGCCTAACCATATACCCACCCAGGGTATTCCGGTCAAGGGGGTGAAGGGAGCTTCTCATGGATAAGACCAGCTCGGATGTGCTCATCGTCGGCGCGGGCGCCGCGGGTCATTCTGCGGCGGTCACGTTGCGGCGCAGCGGTTTCGACGGGTCGATCCGGATCGTGCATGCGGAGCCGTTCGCCCCGTACAACCGCACGCTGGTGACCAAGGGCATCCTTCGTGGCCTGCTCACCCCGGAGCAATCCGCGCTGCCTGCCTTGGACTCGATCGATGTCGAGACGATCCCCGGCAGCGCTGTCGGGATGGAAGAGCGGGGCATCTTGCTGCACGATGGCAGACGGCTGATATTCGCAACGGCTGTCGTGGCGACCGGCGCCGCCCCGCGTCCCCTGCAGGCGACAGGCGTCAGCGAGGGGGTCTTCACGCTGCACAGCGCGTCCGACGCGCTACGCATCCGAGGGCATGCGGGTCCGACGTTCGAAAGGCGGGTTGTCACTGTCCTCGGTGCCGGGCTGGTCGGAGCAGAAGCAGCAAGCTACCTTGTGAGCGCTGGTGCCAGAGTGCATCTCGTCGCGCGCTCCGAAATCCCCTTGGCGCACAGCCTCGGGTTGCCGATCGCCACCCGGCTCCGCGATCTGCACGCTGCGCACACGGAGTTCCATCCAGGCCGGACAGTGCGCTCCATCTCGGCTTCCGGAAGCGGGGGTGACGTACTCCTCGATGATGGGACATCTGTATCGTCAGACGTGATCGTCCTCGCCCACGGAACAGTTCCGGCTGTCTCATGGATCCGCTCAGACGGTGCCGCGATCGAGGTCGATGACCGGCTCCGTGCCAGGACGATCCCGGCAGTGTATGCGGCCGGTGGGGTCGCCGCTCATGTCGGTCCCGACGGTTCGCTCTATCGTATGGATCATTGGGATGATGCGGTGGCACAAGGGGCTCACGCCGCCCGAGCGCTGCTTCATGATCTGCACGGCGGGGACGATCCTGGCCCGTACCGGCACGTTTCCGGGTTCACGGTGAATGTGCACGGCGTCACGCTGAGTGGAGCGGGCGTCGTCTTGCCGCAGGCGACCGCGGAAACGACGTCATCGGCCGGCGGCGGCCTCGTCTCGACCTTCAGGACCGCCGACGGCAAGAGGGCGGGTGCTGTCGGGTGGTCAGCGGCAAGGGAAATCCTGGCGGTCAAGCACGAGCTGGCAGGCGGCTTCTGAGTGTGCACAGGATCGATGTCGGGCACACAGGCGGCGGTGCTAGCGTCGTGAGGAACAGGAAGGATCGAGGATGCAGGTGACGGTTCGCGCCACAAGCCCGCAGTTGTCGCTGCGCACCCTGCTGATGCTCGGCACCGCGGCCGTCCTGATCATCGTCGGCCTCCTGGGCATGCACACCTTCACCGCGGAACCTGCCGGGCACGGCTCCTCGGGCGTCGCCCATTCCGCATCGACAGTCGCTCACGTTCCGGACGCCACGGCGAGCCTCGACGACGGTGGTGCCGCTGCCTGCGACGGGCCGTGCCACGTGACCACCGGACAAGGGCAGGGTCACGACGACATGGTCACCGCCTGCGTACTCGCGTTGCTGGCCGGCCTTCTGCTCCTCGTCCCACCGACGTTTGCCCGACGCTCCGGCATCTCCCTTCGCGAGGTGACCAGCTGGTTGCGGTGGGAAGCGACCGATGCCCTCCCTCGTGGCCCCTCGTTGACGGTTCTTTCGATCAGTCGAACTTGAGTATTCGCACGCCGACCCAACTGTGGGCGGCCCTGCGGCGCCCGTTGGCGCCGCCGCTTCAGCGAACTCTCATACGACTTACGAAGGAACGACCATGAACAAGAAGATCCCCCTCGCACTCAGCACCGGCGCTCTCACCCTCGCCCTGGTACTGACCGGCTGCGCCGACACCGGCACCGCGCCGTCCGGTACCAGCAGCTCACCGTCCGCGTCGACGTCCTCGTCGGCCTCAACCGAGGCTGACGAGATGTTCGTCACGATGATGATCCCTCATCATGAGCAGGCCATCGAGATGTCGGACATTCTGCTGGCCAAGGACGGCGCGGACCCGCGGGTGGTCGAGCTCGCCGAACAGATCAAGGCGGCGCAGGGCCCGGAGATCGACAAGATGCTCGGGTGGCTCGAGGACTGGGGTGTGGAGTACGACCCCGATTCGATGGGCGGCATGGACCACGGCTCCATGGGCGGCGACGACAGCATGATGTCCGAAGAGGACATGACCATGTTGGAAGACGCCGACGCGACCGAGGCCAGCCGTTTGTTCCTCGAGCAGATGATCGTGCACCACGAAGGCGCCGTCGACATGGCACAGACGGCGCTTGACGACGCGCAGAACCCGGACGTCCTCGAGCTCGCGCAACAGGTGATCGATGACCAGACGGCGGAGATCGCCACGATGAAGGACCTCCTCGGAGAACTGTAGAACCACGCGGGGCGGGCCGATTCCCGAACGACCCGCCCTGCGTTTCCCGCGCGATCGCCCCGCGCGAAGACCGACCCCGCGGCGCGCTCCCTGCTGCCCGCGTCACAAGCCTGGCCACCCTCCTGGCCGCTACCCGGAAACCATCATGAAACGATCATTTCTTCTCGCCGCCGCAACCATCCCCGTGCTGACGCTCGTCATTACGGGCTGTACTGCCGCGCAGTCCGACGAGCCCGATGCGACACCCCGCATCGACCACATCCACGGCATCGCCGAAGACCCCCGCGGTGACGATCTGCTCGTCGCCACGCACAACGGCATCTTCACCGTCACACCGGACGGGAACGTCTCCGGACCCGTCGGCGGCCATGACTTCGATGCCATGGGATTCACTGTCACCGGCGACACCCTGTTCGCCTCCGGACACCCCGGAGAGCAAACCCCGGCCGAGCTGGGATCCCCGAACCTCGGCATCATCCGTAGCGATGACTATGGCCTCAACTGGTCGCCCATCGCCCTGAACGGAACAACCGACTTCCACGTCCTCACCGCCAGCCCCGACGGAACCCTGTACGGCATCGCTTCCAGCCAAATCGACCTGCTCTCCAGCACCGACAACGGAACGAACTGGACCACCCATGCCCCTCTAGCGGCAGCCGACCTCGCCGCCACAGAGTCCGGGCTCTATGCCGCCACCGAAGAAGGACTGCTCGTCAGCACCGACGGTGGCGACACCTTCACCCCCGTCCCCGAATCACCCCTGCTCTACGCCCTCGTAGCACGCACAGACGGCACACTCGTCGGCGCCGGCACCGACGGGGTCCTCTGGGCCCAAGATCAGAACGGGACGTGGCAGCAGCTGGGGCCACTCGACGGAGCCGTTCAAGCCCTCAGCACCATCGATGACCGCATCATCCTCGTCGATGACCGAGGCATCGTTGGTGTCACTGTCGACGGCTTCACCGTCCTCAGCCCGGCCCGGTAACCGCAGCCCACTCACGAATCCACCATGAACGAACACAAGAATCCGTTCCGGAACTTCGTCTTCTTCATCACCGCGGCAACGATCGCCGTCGTCCTCCTCGCCTTCGCCACCTACCTCGCGATTGGAGCGATCCTCTGATGTCGCCGGACGCACGATTCGATCCGCTCCGCCTGTCCGCGCTCAGCCATCGTTCCGCACCGAGCAGGCCGCCACCTCGCCCGTCGCGTGCGTACCGACTGCACCGCCGACTTGTGCGGTTAGGGATTGTGCTCCTGGCAGCCGGACCCGCGCTCGTCCTGATCCATCTGAGCACCGATACACAATACGGAAGCCACAATGGCACTTGGTGGACGTACACGGTGGCGAGCTACGACGTCGCCATCATCACCACGATCATCGGGGTAGCACTGGTCTGGCGATCGCCGCCGGCCTCCGATGAACGGCGTGAATGACTGGCCGAATCGCGGCGTCAAGAGACAGGGACATCCCAACGTCTCATGACCTTGTCGATCTCGACGAGGCCGGCGAAGCGGGCAACGTCGCGTCCACCCATGACGCGGTTCCGAGCGAGCTTCGCCGGGAACTGCTTCAGGGGAGGGATCTCGGTCTCGTGTTGCGGCGAGGGTCTGGCGTTGAGCCTGGACGGTCGCCGCTAGCGCACGCCGGAACGGAGCCACTGATCGTGTAGCAGTTGGCTCATCGCCACGCGTGGTGTCAGGTCACCGTGTCGAGCTCCACGCCGTAGTCATCGGCGTTCTGCGTTATCGGCACGAATATCGAATCATCCCCGGCGTACTCAGCGAGCTCCGGCGGGCAATCGAGATCGCCGATCGAGAGCGCACGTTCAGGTGGCAAGAGATGGGCTTGTTCGAAGCCCTTGCCCGAGGGTCGACGATTCGGTAGCCGTCAGCGAGACTGGCGGAGATCGAGGCCGAGGGCAGACTCGGACCGCAGATCATCGGCCCCTCGATTGCGGGGCATCCAGCTCAAGAAGGGCGGTATCCATGACCGACGCATCCACTCCCCCAAGCGACACCGTCAACGATCTGACCAACCCACCCGTGCCGCCGGGAGCCTTGTTGCTGGAGCTCGTGCCGGTTCCGGTCACCGACATCGAACGAGCAAAGACCTTCTACCGAGACCAGCTCGGCTTTCGGCTCGACGTCGACATCAACCCAGAGCCCGGCGTCCGCATCGTCCAGCTCACGCCACCGGGTTCGGCATGCTCGATCACCCTGGCCGAGGGCCTGCCCACGCTCGACATGCCTCCGGGGACCCTGCGAGGGCTGCACCTGGTGGTCGCCGACATCGAGGCATCTCGTGCCGAACTGGTCGAGCGCGGCGTCGAGATCAGCGAGGTCGAGGACCTCGGCGGAGTGTTCTACGCCTTCTTCGCCGACCCCGACGGCAACACCTGGTGCCTGCAGCACATGCCCTGGCGATAGCTACGACGCCGGCGAGGGCGCCGGGGTCGGTTTGATGCGGCGGGTCGGCACACGCAGGAGGACGAGCGCGACAAGGTAGATGCCGCCGACGACGATCGCGATGTCGGCGACGTTGCCGATGAACAGATCGAAGTAGCCGATGAAGTCGATGACGCCACCGCGTGCCAGGCGGTCAGCGGC
>NZ_PNFU01000001.1:12146-266130 GCF_002871415.1 Microbacterium sp. UMB0228
ACGGCGACGACGACCGCTGCGATGGCCAGCCCGGCGAGGAAGGACCAGCGCACTCCCGAGCGTCGGTTCGTGGTCGGTGACGTCACTGTGCAGTTCCCTCTTCGTGCGATAGCTCGTGCCGGGCCGGTTTTCGGTTACCGGCTTCACCAGACTATTCGCTGGGCTATGGCCGAGAGGTCAGGGCTTCGACGCCAGTCACACTTTCACGGGGAACGTCGCCAAGATGACCACACCGATGACAGCGAGAGTCAGGCCCAGAATGAAGAAGGTGCGCCGGCGCCATTCGGCGCGCTGGTTCTGGGACAGCGCCGCGAAGAACAGCACGAGCGCGAAGAGCACGGTGAGCAGAGCGTAGTTGTCTCCGCGCTGGTTGTTCACGAGTGCTTCGTCGAACTTGGCGTCCGCGCGCGCGTGCAGGTCTTCCGCTTCCTCGGTCCCCGGCGGAATGTACTCCTCCCTGGCGAGGGGCCCCTGGGATACGCGCCCCTCCGCCGTCCAGGCGTCGAACGCGATCCGGAACTCGTCCGTGAAGCGTTCCTCGATGAAGGTGACGAGTTCCTGGTCGTCGTCTGCGGTGGCGAGCACCCATTCGGTGTAGATGGTCAGATCGTATTGGCGCGCCGCTTGGGCCCTGCTTTCGGCGGAGGCGGCCTGGACACGTGCGCTGGACGCTTGGCTGAAGGCGATAGACATCTCACCGCCCCATTTCGACGCCTCGAATCCGCACCATGCGGTGATGACCGCGGTTATGGACAGCAGCACCACCGTGGCCACCTCCAACCACCGGCCGGGATGAGTGACTTTCTCGGTGGCGTCCATGCGCGCCGTCTTTTAGGGCAGCACGATCTCGAATGCCGGGTCTCCGGGGGTCAGTACGCCGAGCAACTGCTTCAGGACGCCGAGGTCGCCGCGCACGTCCAGGCCCTCGGCGTCGAGGTCTCCGCCGGCGAGGCGGATGAGCCGCTCCTTGGTGAGGGTGAGATGCAGTGCGGCATCTGTGGCGGGTTCGCGCTCGACGTAGACGAGCACGCCGTTGCGGAGCGTGACGTGGAACGAGCGGTCGAGATCACTGAGTGTGATGTCGAATCCGAGGTCGAGGTCCCAGGCGCGCGGGCCGTCGACGGTGATCGCGACGGCATCGAACAGCTGTTCCGGGGTGAGCTGCGCTCGGATGGCTGGGGCGTTGGTCACGGTCGGGGTACCGAAGTTTCCCTCGCGCAGTTCGGTCGCCCCGGAGAGGAAGAAGTTGCGCCAGGTGCCGTTCTCAGCGCCGTAGCCGAGCTGCTCGAGGGTGTCGGCGTAGAGCGCCTTCGCTTCCGCATTGTTCTCCTCGGTGAAGACCGCGTGGTCGAGCAGTGTGGCCGCCCAGCGGAAGTCTCCCGAGTCGAAGGCGGCGCGGGCGAGCTCGAGGACCCGGTCGATGCCTCCGATCGCGTCGACGTAGCGCTTCGCCTGCTCCTTCGGCGCGTGCGGCCAGAGCCGAGCCGGGTTCCCGTCGAACCAGCCCATGTACCGCTGGTAGATGGCCTTTACGTTGTGGCTGACCGAGCCGTAGTAGCCGCGGGCGTGCCAGGCGTTCTCGAGCGCGGGCGGCAGCTGGATCGCCTCGGCGATCTCGGCGCCCTGCATGCCCTGGTTCAGCATCCGCAGCGTCTGGTCGTGCAGGTACCCGTACAGGTCCCGCTGCAGACCGAGGAACTCACGGATCTCCGCGTTGCCCCAGGTCGGCCAGTGGTGCGAGGTGAACACGACTTCGGCGTCGTCGCCGTAACGCTCGATGGCCTCGGTGAGGTACTGCGACCACACGTGCGGATCCCGCACGACCGCGCCCCGCAGGGTGAGCAGGTTGTGCAGCGTGTGCGTGGCGTTCTCCGCCATGCACAGCGCCCGGTACTTCGGGAAGTAGAAGTGCATCTCGCTGGGCGCCTCGGTGCCCGGCGCCATCTGGAATTCGATCTCCAGCCCGTCGACGGTGTGGGTCTGCCCCGTCTCGGTGATCTCCAGCGTCGGCGCGAGCAGGGTCGCCTCCCCGGTCGACGTCGTCTGTCCGAGACCGGCGCCGACTGCCCCCTGCGGGCCGCGTGCGAGTGCCGCGCCGTACATGTACCCGGCGCGCCGGCCCATCGCGGTGCCCGCGTAGACGTTCTCTGCCACCGCGTGCTCGACCATGCCCGCGGGGACGATGATCTCGACCCCCGCGTCGACGTCGGCCTGTGAGACGATGCCCTGCACGCCGCCGAAGTGGTCGATGTGAGAGTGGGTGTGGATGACAGCGGTGATCTTGCGGTCACCGCGGTGACGCCGGTAGAGCGCCATCGCCGCGGCTGCGGTCTCCTTCGAGATCAGCGGGTCGATCACGATCACGCCGGTGTCGCCCTCGACGAATGACATCACCGACAGGTCGAGCCCGCGGATCTGGTACAGGCCGGGCACGACCTCGAACAGGCCGTGCTTGGCGACCAGCGTGCTCTGGCGCCACAGGCTCGGGTTCACCGTCTCCGGAGCATCACCCTGCAAGAAGTCATAGGTGGACGCGTCCCAGATGATATCGCCGGCGGCGTTGCGGATCGCAGGCTCGTCTAGCGTGCCGATGAATCCTCGCTCGGCCGCCGCGAGATCCCGCTCATCGTCGAACGGGAGCCGTGCCTGCAGCTCTGCCTGCTGTTGCCGGATGGTCTCTGATGCGTCGCGCTGACCCATGATGGTGCTCCCGTCTCCGAAGAACAGTTCACGACGAGTCTTGCGGTCACGAAAGACGGTGACAACCACCTTTCGTCTGAACCTTGTGCCGGCCGCTGTCACGCGGCATCCTGAGGTATCGGATCACCGCGGGCCCCCGCGGGTGTCCGGTTCTGGGGACGAGGCTGGGGAGGCCTCACGCGGGATGCCTCATGGGTGGCGACTCCCTCGGTCGCACGTGCGGCATCCCGCACACCCGGACGGACGCTGGCTGATACCGTCGGCGCATGCCCCGACGTATGGCGGACCCTGAGTTTCGACAGCAGCAGTGGGACGATCGCTATGCGCTGCACATCGCGCCGGTCAACGAGTACGTCGACGAACTGCGTGAGGTCGGCCGCGGGTGGGCGCCGTACGTCGCGCCCCTTCATGGTGGAGTCGAAGCGCGGGTGCTGAGCATTCTTCGCGATCCAGGGCCCGCGACGCAGGACGGCAAGGGTTCGGGCTTCATCTGCGTCGAGAACAACGACGGCAGCGCCGAGCTTCAGGCGGTCCTGCTCGAGCAAGCAGCGCTATCTCCGTACGAGCTGCTGCCGTGGAATGCGTACCCCTGGTACATCAACCGCGCCCCGAAGGCGGCTGAGCTGGATGCCGGCGTCCAGACGATCCTGCACCTGCTGGAACTCGCGCCGAGGCTGAAGGTCGTGCTACTCCAGGGTGGTGATGCGGATCACGCCTGGCGCCGGTTGCTTAGGCAGTCCCCTGAGATCGAGCGTGAGCGGGGTCTCACCGTCGTTCGGACGTTTCACCCTTCGCCGCAGGCTCTCTTCGTGCGGGATCTCGAGGAGAGAGCTGCACGCGTAAAGCGACGAGCCGACGCGTTCGTCGAGGTGGCAGGTCTGCTCGAGCCCGTGCGATCGACGCCATGACGGGCACGGGGAGCTCGCCACGCGAGCGCTGATGACCGTCCGGTAACGATGGTCATCAGCGCCTTTCGCGTCTCGCACTGAGAACCGAAGGTGTCAGTAGGCGCTGATACGGTCAGCGTCGACATCAACCTGCTCGGAGAGGCATCCCTTGAACATCACAGCACCCAAGCTCGGCGCGACCATCGCACTTCTGGCACTCCTCGGCATCAGCGCCGTGGGGTGCGCATCTCCCGAACCGTCCAGCTCGTCGTCTGGCGGCGAGTCCTCCTCGTCCGAGACCGAGCAGGTCCAGGAGGAGGAAGCTCCGGAGCCGGTGAGTCTGGAGGGCTCCTGGAAGCAGAACAACTCCAACTCCGAGGACGCGTGGCAGGAGGCCACGATCACCGGTGACACGATCGAGGTCCACTGGGTCGCCGACGGCGGTGACACGAAGTCGCTGTACTGGGCCGGCACCGTCGAGGTCCCGGCAGAGGGCGACTCGTTCACCTTCGATTCGGCGAACGACACGTCCAAGACCGAGTCCTCGATCATGGCATCGAGCGACGCGACCAAGACGTTCACGTACGAGAACGACGAGCTCAGCTACGAGGTCACCGCGATGGGCACCACGATGACCGTGCGCCTCAGCCGCGAGTAAGCACTTCGCTCACTAGTCGGCACAGCCCCCACGCTCTCGGAGCGAATGGGGGCTGTTCTGTTGCAGTTGGTGGCTCGTTCCAGGCGAGTCCCGACGGACACATGGTGTCGCGAATCTTCAAGCACGCTGGTTCTCGCGCCCCGTAACGTCGAAGCCATGACAGGAAGAGGACACCGTTGAGCGCGTTGATGGGCGAAGAGATCAGGACCGCGGAGGTCAGTGGCGACATGAGGACGGCAAGAGGAACGTTCGAGGTGTCGCTCGAGCCCGCGGAGCACGATCAGGCGGGCATCCGCCGAATGGTCATCACCAAGACATGGCGGGGTGACCTTGCCGGGCAGGGGGCCGGGACGATGCTCGCAGCTGGCGATCCGGCAACCGGAAAGGCGGGCTATGTCGCCGTGGAAACCGTTGACGGCGAGCTCGACGGGTTGCGCGGAGGCTTCGCGTTCCAGCAGTTCGGAACGATGACGGCACCCGACCAACAGCTGCGCTACGAGATCGTGCCCGGCTCGGGAACCGCGGACCTGGCAGGAATCACCGGAACGCTCGACCTCGAGATCATCGACGGGAACACCGCTACCTGTTGACCTACGCGCTGAGCTGACAGCACGGGTGAAGCGCAAGCGGCTCGCCTGTTGAAGGTGTCTCAGGCCTGACTGAGATTGCTCGCGGCTTCAGTCTGCTGGTCAGGCGCGGCGGCGTCGAAGACGCGCGTTCTGATGACCTGGTCGACGCCGACGAGGCCGGCGAGCTTCACTACATCGCGGCCGCCCATGATGCGGTTCAACATGAACTGCGGCGGGAAGAGGTCCAGCAGCGGGTTCTCACCGTCGAACGACCGCGAGGTCCTGGCGGCGAAGATGCGCGTGGTGTCGAGAGCTCTGAAGCTGTCGATCGAGAGGATGGACGTTCGGGGATCGGGCCAGATCAACCGGTCCAGAGGCTTCGCACCGGTCCAGTGCTGCTTGATGCGCTTCATCACTCCGACCGAGGCGTTCGTCGCGCCGACATACGCCTGGCGGTACTCGTCGAGCACCATGACGTAGAGGCCGGGCACCCCATCCCACTTCGTGAGATCGGTGACCTCGGTCATGCCCGGTTGGCTGGTGATTGCCGCCTGCAGCGCGGCATCGAACTCGGCAGTGTCGAGGGAGGCGAAGTGCGCCATGTTGAGGTCGTAGTTCGCCAGTGCCAGCTCCTGGAGGAACGAGCACCATGCGTCTGTGTAGATGCGGTGGTCGGGGTCCTCGTATCTGTCGTCGATCGCGTCCCAGAGATACGGGTCCTCCTCGCGGTACCAGCGTTGCAGGGAGGAGCGCTTGTTGATCCGGGCGTAGGTCTCGCGCGACATGCGGAGGCCGAGCTCGCGGCTGCCGCGGACCTTGAGTCCGAAGTGCACGGCGCTTTCGACCGGACTGGTGCCTGCTCGGCGACCACGCTGCGACGAGACGGCGACCCCCCAGATCTTCCGGGCTGGTCGCGGATGCCACCGGTGCCAGAAGAGCACGTGACCGGAGTCGACGAGCATCTGCAGGGACGCGTTCGCGTCGGCGCCGATGTCGACGTTGAAGATCCGCGCAGGGTCGAACTCGAGATGCTCGCCCTCGGGGATGATGCTCTGCTGGTTCAGCTCCCACGGATCAGCATCGAGCACTAGGTAGCCGGAGTCAGTCAGCTCTCGTCGCAGCTGTGCAGCGTGCTCGGTCGACGGCGCCCAGACGAGTGTCTCGCGCGGAGTAGCGGTGATCTCGAGTTCCACGATGGCGTTCAGCCCTCGGGGCGCCACGCGGCGGCCTCGGCGGCCATCGCGGCTCGAGCAGCCGAGAGCCGGGGGAGCCTGCCGGGGTTCTTGTCCAAGTTGATCGGTGGTGTGAGGCGCACGATGACGCTGGTCTCGACGTCGCCGAGCGGGACCCGCATGTCCGCTGGCGCCGGCCAGACAGAGAGCTGGAGGCGCGCGTGCATCCACTCGTTGAGGCGTGCGTCGCCGCCGTCGGCAAGGGCGTAGTTCGCGAAGCGCTCCGGCTTCGCGAGGTTGCGCGGGACCGCATGCAGATCGAGGAAGTCGCGCAGGAGGGCGGCGAACGACCGCCGGACCGTGGACCCGCCGGTGCGGGGCTTGGACTTCGGGTTCGTGGCGAAGTGACCGTTCAGGTCGCGCGAGACCAGGCTCTCCTCGGCCTTGCCGACGTACAGGGGATGATCCGGAGCCGGCTCAAGCTGGAGATCCCGCCAGGCCTGCTCGTCGCCGTAGATGGCGTACAGTCCGGGACGGGCGGGGACGAGTTGCGCGGCCTCCATGATCGCCCAGCGCTCTCCGGTGAGCGCGGCGACGGCAGGATTGGTGAGGTCGTGCAGGGAGTCAGCGCTCACGCCGAGGTCCTGCCGAAGTGCGCACGAACCTCGTCGGCCTGCTCGGGGGTCAGCTCCCAGCGCTGGTTCTTCAAGTGGTCGGGGTAGCGCTCGCGCAGATAGCGGCGCACAGTGATGCCGGGCCGATCACCGTCGTTGTGACCGAGTTCGCGGCCGAGCTCGGCGGGGGTGATGACGTCGTGCGATGCGCTCATGAGGTCATCATGCACGATGCCCTCGTTGACCGCATTCCCACGGATTGTCCTCGAAGGTCGGCAGTGTCCCGGGTTGTTCTCAGTGCTGCAGGCCATCTTCTCGCTGAGGTGCGGAGGAGCCAGCAAGACCATACCGATCGAGGTGCACACCGCGAAGCTCGGGGAAGGCATCGGAGACGCGCTTCGGTGGCGCGGGAGTCCGCGGCACCTTCGGGGCGGGGGTGTGCTGAGCCGCACTCTGCAAGCTGGACCGAACCATGTGCGAGGTGAACTGTCGCGGCCGCATCATCAGCCGGCCGTTCCATGCGGGACCGAGATCGATGAGGTGATGGTCGGAGGAGACGATCACGTCCGCGTCGACGGCGGGGTCCTTCGCGAGGGCGAGGATGTTATTGTCCTCGTGATTCCCGATGGCATAGTCGCGGACGACCGGGTCCACGATCGCGCCTCCGGAGTCGTCGCAGGCCTCGGCGACGAACTCGATGTACTTGGCCGTGGTTCGTTCAGACTGCCCGGAGGCGATCATCAGGCGGTGGACGTTCCGCAGGATGTGCGGCGAGGTGAACAAACGCACCTGCTGATCGAACGCGAGCGAGAGAGCGTCGGATGCCGCCGAAGGGGAGGGGAGCTTGTCGGGGAGCAGCATTCCGGTGCCGCTACGGATGTGGTCGAGGTAGACGTTGATGTCGTAGACGACCGCGATCCGAGGGCGCTCCCGCTGGCTGTTCATGAGGTTCCCAAGTCCTCGATGAGCTTGAGCGTTTCCTCGGTCGTGTAGACCTTGCCGCCGCGCTCTTCGAGCATCTCGGCGTGCAGATCGTTCATCTGCTGGACGCGGAGCTTCTTCTTGAACTCCTTCATGGCGACGCGCAGGAATTCGCTGCGGTTGCCGCCGCCGAACGCATCGGCGAGCTCCTGGAGCAAAGGGACGTCCGTCTCTTCGACGGCGAAACTGATCGGTCGTGCAGCCATTCGAGGCCTCCAAGCGTGTTAGTAATGCATTAGTAATGGTACGTCGAGAGGTCGACATCGACAAGAGTGGTCTCGAATCCCGCACGCAGTTCGCGGGATATCGGCCACCATTGCGATTCGGCTTAGATGCTGGCTGATATGTTCGGCGGCATGGCCCGCAAAATCGTGCATCAGCTCGTCGACGACATCGACGGAGAAGTCCTGGAAGTCGGATCCGGCGAGGCGGTGACCTTCTCCCTGAACGGCACCGCGTACGAGATCGATCTGTCCGAGAAGAACGCAGCAGCGTTGCGAGAGGCCTTTGAGCCGTGGATCGCGGCAGCCCGCCGGGTGTCCGCCGGCGGTACTCGCGGAGGCCGTGGGCGCCGGAACTCGCAGGGCGCCGCCAAGCGCGACCTCTCGGCAATCCGCGCGTGGGCGAAGGAGAACGGTCACCAGGTCTCCGACCGCGGCCGCGTCCCCGACGCGGTGCAGCAGGCGTACGACGCCGCGCACTGAGGCCGCCGTGGGAGAGGCGCGCGGGTTCGAGCAGGGGACGAACTGGAAGGCGAAGAACGCCGCGAGTATCCGTCTGCGCGTCGGCGACGGAAAGAAGCACCCGGTTCGTTCCTCTGATGGCGCCCCGCGGCTTACGTCTGAGGAGCAGCGGCGAGCGGACGTCCTGCGTGAGCAGGAGCGTGAACGCATCGCGAAAGAGCGCCAGGCGCGCGCGGGGCGCGCACGTGGGCAACGGCGTGAGGCCGGGCTCGACGCACGCCATGCTGAGCGCGATCACACACCAAAGGGGTGGGTGCCGGCGAACCGGCGAGGGTACGTCGATCCGCTCTCGCAGGCAGCTGATCCACGGCCGACGGCGCCGCTCAAGAAGAAGAAGTTCCGTCGCGGCCGCCGCGAGCTACAGTAGCTGAATCTCAGCGGTACTGACGAGCCTGCGCCGCGAGAATCGCTTCGCGCATCACGTCGCCGAGTTCGGCGACGATGATCTCGATGCCGGCGTCGCGGATGGAAGCCGTCAGCCACGCGCCCGGGCGATGCAGGTAGCTGGCCGCCGCCTCGTCAGCCACGGCGAGGATGAGCCGGGTCGCACCGAGCTTCTGACCGGCCCAGGCGAGTTTGAACGCGTCGGTGGCGAGCTTGCGGGGCTGCGCACCCTTGAGTGCGCCGATACGGGCGTAGGCCTCCACGAGGACCATGCGGTCTGGGGTCGCCCGTCGATCTCCATGTGGGCGTCATCGATCGCGATCCGAGCGGGAGTGAGCGCGACGCCCAGCTGCTCGGCGACGGCCGCGACGATCGCGCGCTCCGCCATGCGCTGCTCCGCCATGCGCTGCTCGGCCGAGTCGGAGGCGTGCGGGGTGGCGGATGACGGACTCATTCCGCGGCCACCAGGTCCGCGCACCCGATGGCGAACTTCGACGTATAGTCGACATGGCCACAGGCACTGCTTTCTGCAGCCTGGAGCTGGTCGCTCGAGACGGGCGCTTTGCCTGCAGCGGCGTGGAGAGCGTTCACTGCTGCGAGCATCTGCTCGCGTTCATAGAGAACCCATCCGAGCTCCGTGTTGCCGTCCTCGAGCTGGACAAATTCCTGGCGCCGATAGCGCGTCTGCTGAGCACGCGTGAGCGTAGTGCGAAGGTATTCGAGGTCTTGAGACCAGGTACGGGCGGTCATGACACCCTCCTTTCGGGTCTCTACGCCAAGCCGAGGCCTAGGGTCTTCGCGAACGACTCGAGCGTCACGGTGAGTCCAGGCGAGCTGAGTTCGATGTCCGCGGTCGGGCTCACCGGCAGGGCGTCTTCGGCGCGCTCCCACAGCGCCGCGGCGCGAGCCTCGGGGAGCTGCGGACGCTGCGCGATGGTGCGGGGGCGGTAGAAGACGCCGTCGACGTCGGGATATGCCTGGTGGATGGCGCGGGCCCACGGCCGGGACAGCGACCGATCGCCAGTGTTGATCTGATCGTTCCCGCCGACGTCCGTGACCCAGGTGCTGTCGATAAGGTCGAGGAGTGTGATCTCGCGGGTGGTCGCGAACAGCACGAACCGAGGCTGCGTGCCCCCGGTCCCTCCCGCTCCGACGCCACCGCGTTCGATGACGCCTCGGTCGCTGAAGCACTCTGATAGGCAAACGAGCAGGAGGCTCTGAACTGCCGTCTCCGGTGGAACCGTGATCTGGGGCGTGACGTAGGTCACGGCGTGGTTCGGATGGTGACCCACGGGATCGGGGTGGTGATCGAATCGGCTCCCCGTGGGCCCGAAGTGGCGGAGCTCGTGCCACCGGGCAGGGTGAGCGCCGCCGGCGTCGTAGATGCGTCCGAAGATCGTGCCGGCCGGCAGCGTACGGACAGCGCTCGGGGGGAGAGGATGCGGGAACTTCGATGCGTCGGGGGCAGGAAGCGCGCTCATCGGATCGAGAACGCCTGCTCGGCCAGCGCCGCGACAGGTTCTGCGGGCTTGCCGGCTGCGAGCCACTGGGCAGGAGTCAGCTCGCCGTCTCCCAGGTCGGGGTGAGCGTGAGTGAGGAAGTACTCCACGGCCACGGGGTTCGCCCCTTCGGGCAGCGCTCGGCTCACCGTTCCCCAGCCCGGGAGCTCACCGTGGTCGGTGAACTGGAACGTCGGGAACCGCAGGCCGCGGCCGGGGCCCGGGATCGCGAAGAGAGTCCCCTCGCCGTGGCGCTGGCGCACTCGGCCTTCGGTCACGTCGAGCAGTTCTGCGACGCGCTTAGTCGGCAGCGCCTCAGCGAGGATGTCCTGCTGGCGGAGGGCCGTGAGCACGCTGGGGCGCTCTTCGACAGGCAGCGCGTTCTCCGGCTCAACGAGCGAGCCGGCTGCGCGCAGTGCGTCCAGCTCAGCCTCCGTCAGCGACGAGTGCCCAGGCTCTTCCTCGAGCCGGAGCGCCTTGTTCACGCCCTGCAGGATGCTGATGAGGTGAGCGCGCCGACCGCTGGAGCCCAGCACGTTCAGCTCGTGCGCGAGCTCCTCGGCCTCGTGGTCCGTGAATTCCACAGGACCGACGATCTTGATGGTGATCTCGCGACCTTCGTCCGACCGAGTCGCCGTGAGGTATGCGCGTCGATCGCTGCGGAGGGGGTGTGCGGTTGCGTTCGACATCATCGGATCCTAACGGTCATTAGCGAGTATAGCTTGCGTAAGCGGCGGGGGGTCACTGTTGATGCAGAACCTCAGCGATCAGGTCGACATCGTCGTAGTCGGCGCGGCCGGGGCAGGCGCCCGTGACCTAGCTATCGACGTCCCGCGTCGATGTGTTCAGAGCGACGTGACCACGTAGCTGCGTGGGCCGGCGTGCGCGCAACGTGAGCTGCCCCGCGAAATAAACAAAGTAAATACGATTCGGCTCATCGAGTTCAGCATCGAGCCGGGTTCATCATCATCCAGGCCGCTGGCGGTCCAATGACACACTTAGCTCCATCGGCGTCCGCTGAGGTCTCATTCCCGTGATTAGAAGGGCAGAGAGGTCAGATTTGTGCCACGCCCGGAGACGAGTTCTGGGCGGATGAGCACAGGGCTCAGCGGAATGCTCCTACGGAGCTGGGGCGCTCGCTAAGCCCCCAGCAACCGGTTCGGGGCAGCGCGATCTGCGCCTCGAAGTGGAGAGCGCATGAGGCCAGTCGCTTCCGGGCTGCTCGCATCATCCCGCGGAGGGTGACGATCCGCCGGTCCATCAGCTGCGAACGACGGCGCCATCGCCTTGATCAGCGCGGTGCTTGTACCGTCGTCTTCCGCCGCGGATCTCGTTGAGTGGAAGTGGGCTGAACGCGAGGCCCGCGAGGTCGAGCACTCCTGCGTTGCAGGCAAACGTGTCCCGATCGAGACTGACCACGGTCCTGCCGTCCTCGCGCTCAAACTTACCGTAAACGTGCATATGGCCGTGCATGTGCAAGCGGGGGAGCGCAGCATCAGATACACGTTGCACACGCTCTCTCTGTGCAGCAGATACGGCCAACGCCTCGGGACGAAAATCATGCGGATTGTTCGTGAGCAGCCGCTGCACCTCCGGTACCGCGATCGCTGGAGACTCGTGCGTGAGCATAAGGTCGGCCGGGCCGCCGGCAATCGCGGCGGCTTCCATCGGTTCCGTGATGAGTTCATCCTCGAACCAGTCCTTGCCCGCAGTTCGAAACGCCTTGTCGACGCTGGACGCGCCGCCGAGCGATAGCACCTCGCGTCCCGCGATCTGAAAACGGAACGGCCGGGGGATGAGCCACACGACGTCACTGACCCTGATCGCCATACCGGAGGCGCTTTCCTGCGCCGGGGTGATGTGGTTCCACTCTTCGTGGTTGCCAGGCGTGACCAGCACGCGCTCGATGCCTGTGCGCTTCGCCCAATAATCGACCGGGCCAGTCCCGGGCTGAGCATGCTCGAAACCGTAATCTCCGAGTTGAAGGATGGTGCGCAGCGATGGTCATGCCGACGCATCGCGGGCAGCAGCGGTTGAATCCATCCAGCATTGCCGTGGAGGTCGCCCACGACCCACACGCGCTCATCCGGCAGGTCGAAGCTGTCGGCTGTCTCATGGATCTGCATCCATCCATCATGCCCGTGAGTGCCGACTCGGACATGGCGTCGACAACTCAACGTGGAGAATGCGAAACGGCCGAGATCAGTGGGCGCCGAGCGACCATATTGTGGTCATGTTCTGGCCACCCCTGCTGCCCAGCGAAATGCCGGTGTCCCGTTAGTGACCACGAACCGGCCTGTGAAGGACCAGCTGAAGCCCGTTTTTCGGACTGCCACTAGCGACTATGTAGTGTGGGCACCGTCGGACCACTATATGGACACGAGGCGGTCACCGGCCACCCACTGCACAGTGCTAGTCGCCGATGCTCCGTTCTTGGTGATCGGGCGCGGAAAGCTCCGCCTCTTCGAAGAGTGCGGGGAACCGCAGTCGCAGCGGGCGAGGCTTGGGGGAGGTCTCCTGATTCTCACCGGTGTTAGCCTGCGGCCGCGCCGATCGCGGTTGCTCGACGTCGTGCGGACGGTAGTCGGGAACCGTGACCTCCGTTTCTGGTTCCTCTGGGTCCGCGATCCGTGGCTGAGTTTCTCGGAGTTCCGACAGTCCCATTGTGCCCGGGACTGCGGGTAGCTCGGTGGGAGCGTGCGCACCGGAATTCTCGTGTTCGCTTGTCATCGCGTCGGCGTTTGACAGGGCTGTAGCCACCAGGCGTTGCGCGGCGCGATTTGCCTCCTGTGTCGCCTCGTCCAGAGCGATCATCATGCGTTTCTTGGGCGACAGTCGGCGTTCAACAGTCGTGTGTTGTGGCACGGACAATGTCACCGCGCTGTTGCGAGCGAAAGCGGTCTCAACAGCGTCCCTCTCGAAGGCCGTGCCGAGTGTGGTGCAGCGGCGTCGATCACTCGGCGTTGGATCGGCTGGGGTTCGGTCCGGATTCTCGCGAAGCATGCCGTACGAAATGCCACGGCCCTTCTTGCCGCGCTGTTCGATCTGAACGCCTCGGGTTCTACCGACTTCGACGAAGCTGTCCCAGTCGACAACGGCTGGATCGGCGAGCGTGTTCTCGATGCTCGCCCTCAGCACGGTGAGACTAAAAGGTTGCTTGTTGCGGGGCGCACCGAACTCATCCGCGAGGTCGCATTCTGTTTCCCAGATGATGTGCCGCTGCCATTCGCGAAGCTCACTGTCCGCGGTCGACCCGGCGCGGCGAAGACCGCTCGGCTCGCCCCGCTCGAAGCGCTCGTTCGCGTCGCTGAAGGCCTGCTTGAGGTCCGCTCGCTGCTCGAAGCCGCGCTGTTCAAGAACACGCTCATGTGCCTCGACAAGGCGTGCGTGCGTGACGACTGAACTGTTGAGACTGCGGCCGGTTTTGGTCTCGATGGAGTTCGCGACGAGGTGGTTGTGCACACAGCCTGTTCGCCCGTCTCGTTGTGTTACAACGAGCACCTGTCGGCCGGGGAACCTCTCTTCTGCGAGTGCTGTCCCGAGCTTCTGAGCCGTCAGCCAGTCGTCTGGCTCTTCGGGGTCCAACTCGTCCTTCGCGAAAGACTGGATGACGTGATACGCCTGGACGAACGCGCCAGGCTTGTCCTTACCCCACTTCTTGCGGACGTCGCGCATCTGCTGCTTCGCGACCGATACCAGCATGCCGCCCACGCCGGACGCCATGACGTACCGCTCGCCATCTTGCTCGGGCTTGTCATCGAGCGCATAGTTGATCAGCGCATCGGCCGACCGCGTCGAGCTCGCCACCACAACAGGCATAACTACACCGTCCCGCGCGGCGGCAGGCCATGGTCCACGAGGCGTGCGATGCGCTTCTCGATATCGTCGGGAACATCGCGTAGCTCAGCCACCGTAAGGAGAGCCTCCGAGACCTCCCCAGCGGTCACCGGGTCGCCGATATTCAGCCGCTTCGCGATCTGATTGAGGTTGCCGCCGATATGCGCGATGTGATTGCGAATCGGACCGAGCTCGTACCCGAGCCGATCGGAGATGTCGGCCAGGCCCCAGTCGGTCACGTTCGGGCCCTGGCGCTCGATAGCCAGCGCCCTCGCTTCCACCTCGGCGGCACCCTCACGGTCAGTAATGAGCAGGCGCAGAGCTTCGGAGAAGGAGACCTCTTCGAGGTCGCGTCCGGAGGACTTGGCCAAAGCTCGCCGCACGTCGTCGACGGCTCGTTCCTCGTCGTCGCTGAACCTCAGTGTGCGGCGCTTCGCAAAGTTGACGACCCTCTTCCTCGGACGACGCGGCGTCGCTTCGCTCGCCTTGCCGGTCCTCGTCATCAGGTCGTCCCCTTCGCTCGGTTCTTTGTGCAGTCTGGGCCTTTGCTTCCCCGCTCCGCGAGGGTGGTCCCAGACTACACAAATAACGGCAAGCAGTTTATCCGTCAGACATATCGCTGCGCTCCTGTCCTTGGATACTCCTTGGTCAGGCCTCCGGCCCGACACCCGGATGAAGGCTCCCGCCTCCACGCACAGGTCGTGGCGCCACCTTCCGAAACGGAGAAACCCCATCAGCGCCTCTTCGAGGGCAGATGGGGTTTCTCTACTCGCCGCGACCGCACGGGGCCGCGGGCGACGCAACGCTCAGGCGGCTGGCTGCTTGACCGCCGTCGGCGTGCTTGAAGTCGTCGCGACCAGGGCCGGAGAAGCCGCCTGCGGCGGTCTCTCAGCTGCCTGAGCAGGAACCTGACGATCACTGCCGACTGGTTGCGTCGTAGGCTGCTCCTCAATTGATAGCAGGACGGTGACAGCCTCGATGAGGCGAGCAGCGCGCTTGGCCTCGTCCTTATCGGACGTGACCTCGTAGCGGCCGTGCTTGCCATCACGAATGATGGGTGGTTCAGGCTGGACGTCGAGAAGCTCGTACAGCTGCTCGACGGCGTCACAGCGTGCGAACGCCGCGACCTTGATCGCGTCGTTCACGTTCTTGTCGTAGGCGTCCTGCTCGGCCTGCAGCGCGGCGATCTGCGCAGCTCGGAGCTGACTACGGGTCCTTCGCATGGTGTTCTCCTAACGGTGCGGTGTAGTGGTCAGCCCCGATCAACGGGGCTCGGTCTTAGGTGGGGCTACGGTCTCCTCGCCCCTACCCGGAGGTGCAAAGGGATCGCTGCCGACGTACTGGTCCAGGTCAGCAACGCTGATACCGAGAGCCGTGAGTTCGTCCGCGAGTCGTGAGGTCAGCGCTCGGGACCGCTGCAACGGCGTGTCCCACTCGGAGCGCCAGCCGGCAGTGCAGCCGGGCGTCCGGCAAGTGATAGGGAAGCCCGAGCTCGCAGCGGATCCGTGGTCGGTGGCGCATGAGGCGGTGGCCCCGTTCGCCATGAACCTAGCGATCCACGCTCGAACGTCTTCAGCGACGAACTCGCGGGTCAGTTTCACGCTCGCAAGATCCGCATCGGAGATGGCGGAATCCGGAGGCACCAGAACCCAAGTCTTGGAACGCTTGGTGGTCGGGTCCGGCTTGATCTCGTCGATCTGCCACCCTGCCTTTCGAAGATCCGGAGCCACTCGCCGGAGCTTGCCACTCATGCCACGAGGCTCGGGCCAATAGCGATCGTCCGAGGGTCTGCGCAAGAGCTCGTGAAGGGCCTTGCCGGTACCCGTCCAGCGACGTTTGATCGTCTCGGTGATCGCCACCAGGAACTGGTCGGTGCTCACGATGTCCTCGGCGACAGAATCTTGCGCCCGCCGGTAACGGCTCAGAGTGTCTGACCCCGTTGCATGATCAAGAGCGGCCAAGATCTCGGCGAAGTCCGCCATCCGAGGCTTGTTGCCGAGTTTCACGACGGGCAGCTGCTGCAAGGTCAGAACAACAAGGTCCAACAATGCACCCACCATCGAGGCGTAGCTCGCGTTCCAAGCGGAGTTCAACTCGCGTTCTGAGCGACGCCTGTCTGCGGGGATCACCTCAAGATCTCCCCAGACGCATCGCTCGGCGAGGTCGCCGTTGAGAACGCCGATATCGATACTGGTGAATCCCAGGACGCCCTGCACCTGCATGATGCGCACGTCGTCGTCGGTGTACAGCGCGCGGTCGACATCAGCTTCACCGGTCACGAATCGGCACAAGCCGTCCGACAACCAACGCGGCATCGACGACATATTGTCGAAGACCACGCCGCGCGAGTGAGCCCCGGCGTGAAGCAGCCGGTCCGCATCGTTCGGTGGGCGCCTCACCGGCGCGGTGGTCGGATCGAACAGGGAGAAGAGCCGTCGTGCACTACTGGTCTTGGCGGTTCCCTGTTCACCGAGCAGAGCCAAGGCCGGGCACGGAAGACCGACAAGGATCGTCGCAGCGACGAGCCAGCCGATGATCAAGCCGCGGTCCGAGGCCGGCAGATTGACGAACTCCCACAATGCGTCGAGGTTTCCGCCGCGCGCAGGGACGGGCAAAGGGGCGGTCACGGCGGTGCGGCGAAACAGCACGGGAAGGTCATCGTCGCCGTCGAGGATCTCCCAGCCGGCTGCCGTCACGCGGATGACCTGCTCACTGCGATCGCCGATGTCGATGAAGATCTCGTCGTCGCTGGGGCGCGCCGTGCGCAGGTGCAGCTTGATGGGCTCGAAACTCTCCTCCGCCTCGTACTCAAGCGCGCTCATCGCCTCAGTCAACGCGTTCTGCGAGGCTGTGCGAGCGGTCCGACGCCGGTACATGCCGCCGAGTTCCTTGCGGACGGAGCGTCTGCTGCCGAGGAGAGGAATCGCTACGTGACCGCCCTTGCGAACACCGAAAGGCTTGCCATCGGTATCGACGTGAAGGTCGTAGTGATCGAGGGCCAACTCAACGAGCTGCTGCGCGGTGGACCGCTTCCCGAGCGCCTCGGGGATATCGCGGTCTTCAGGTACGCTGGTGGTAGTCAAATGCAGGATCTCCTTTCAGATCCGCCATGGGGTCGCCGAGTTGCAGCTCGGTGGCCCTTTTTGTTTCTTCCGTATGGGTAGTGCTCGCTCAGGGTTCGAGCGTGATGTCGATCTTGTGGTTGCGGTCCCTTCGTATCCGCGCCTGCACCCTGCCGTGCGCGTGTTGAGCACCAGCAGGCCGCTTCGGGGGCGAGGCAAGAGCAGGCACGCTCCCGGGAGCCGAGGAAGATCGGTAGTGCGGAAGTCACCCCCGCACTTCTCCTGCGCGGACTGCACCTATTTCGCCTCCGAGGTGCCAATAGAGAAGTGATGGGGTTCCGTCCGCATCTCCGCTCCCGTGCGCGGGTTATCTAGGCGACGGCGGGGCGCGCCACGTGCGGAACACCACGCGGAACGTGTCGGTCCCGACAGTTGCCTCGAAGTTCCGCACGGTTTCCGCGCGCAATGGGTCCGGCGAGGACGCATCACATCGCCGGCTCGAGCTGCTCCTCGGTCCAACGGTCGACATCGGCCTGACGCCAGCGAACAGCGGCGCCGATCTTCACGGCCCGGGGGAGCGGCTCACCGAGCGACCGCTTGCGGTAGATAGTCGACACAGACATGCCGGTCTGGGCGGAGAGATCGTGAACGTCGAGGAGGGTGTTCGTCGTCTGTGTCATGCGGAGTCCTTTGATAGCGAGTACCAGAAATTTGTAACTTGTGAGGTACCGTAACACAAGCTACATGATTCTGGTAACTTGTAAGCATGGAATCAATGGCATACGCGGAAGCGGTGGGCGGATTTCTTGCCGCCTACCGGCGGCGGCACGGGATTACCCTTGAGGCGATCGCGACCGTTGGACGCGATTACGGAGCAACGTGGAGCCTGTCTAGCGTCCAGGCGATTGAGCGGGGCAAGGCTGCGCCGACGGTTCCGACGCTTCTCACGCTCGCACTCGCACTTGGAAAGCTCTCTGGTGAGCCGCTTCGACTCGCCGACCTTCTTGGGGCTGCGGAGTTGCTGGAACGGCCGTACGAGCTCCGTGAGGATCAGCCCGTGCGGCGGGAGTGGGTCAACCGCGTACTGTCGGGCGCACCGATCGCGCTCGAGGATGGCGACTATGCGCACGTGGGCGCCGCGCCGATAGGTGGGGATCACGAGTGGGACGAGGAACTCGAGATGGCGGCCCTTGAGCATATGAGGGTGCACGGCAGGAAGTCCGAGTCGTATGACCAGGTGGATGCACAGTGGGGGGCCATGACGGAGGTGCCCGACCGTGACACGCGTCAGAGCGCTCGTCGGCCTAGTGTGAGCCTTGCAGAGTCTCGGGCGGCAAAGAAGCTTGGGATACGCCCACCTCTGCTTCAGCAGTACGCGGCGCGACTCTGGGGCCATTCCCTTGAAGTCGAGGCCCTGCTCCGTGCCGGCGAGGACAGCACGCCGCAGGCGCGTGGGCGCGTCACGCGTGTGCTCATTGACGAACTCCGCGCATCCACCGACGGTGAAGTCTGATGGCCAGACCTCGAATGGCGATCGGAACCTACGGCACCATCCACGTGGCCGAGGTTCAGCCGGGGAAGTGGCGTGCCCGCACGCGGTATCGTTTCGCGGACGGCAAATCCCGCCAGATCGAGAAGCACGCGCCGAGCAAGGCCAAGGCGACGGCCGCGCTGAGGCATGCGCTGACCACGATCGAGGCCGACCGCGGTGGCGAGCTGAAACCGGCAACGCACCTCCGCGCCCTCGGCCAGAGGTTCTTGGAGTCCCGGCGTGAGTTGGGGCGCTCAGAAGGCACGCTGGAGACCTACGGCTATGCAGTCACCGCTCATATCGCGCCCCGGATCGGCGACCTCTCAGTCGCCGAGGCCACACCTGAACGGCTGCAGAAGTTCCTTAACGCCGTTGAGAAGGAAGCCGGCCCGGGGGCAGCAAAGAACTGCCGATCGGCGCTGAGTGGCATGCTCGGCCTAGCGGTGCGGAACGGGGCTTTGTCGCACAACCCCGTGCGTGAGCTCGAGCGCGTCACCCAAAGGAAGAAGAAGGGCAGCACCGCAATCCCGTTGGACGAACTGCCGATGTTTCTCCAGCGCGTCCGTGAGGACGAGAAGCTCAACGAGTGGGACACGGTGGATCTGATCACGTTCATGCTCGCGTCAGGGTGGCGAGTGGCCGAGGTGTGCGCGCTCGAAGCGAGCGCTATCGACTTCGCCGCCGGCACAGCTTCCGTTGTCGCGCAGAATGTGCGTGTGAAGGGGCGGGGAATTGTGCGGCAGGAGTTCGCGAAGACCGACAAGTCCGCGCGTACCACCCACTTGCCGGAAGCGACCATGCTCCTCCTTCACAAGCGGCACGAGAGGCTGCGCGCCGATACCAACCTCATCTTCCCGACTCCGCTGATGCGCCCTCGCGATCCCTCGAACACGCAGCGGGAGCTTCGAGACCGTCGCGACGGCCTGGGGTACCCGGGATTGTCAACGCACGCGTTCCGAAAGTCGGTAGCCACGATTCTTGACAAGGCTGGACTGTCCGCGACAGAGATCGCCGACTACCTCGGACACGAGAACCCGAGCATGACCCAGGACGTGTACATGAACACCATCAAGGGCTCCACCAAAGCTGCAGGCATCATGGGCCAGAAGCTGGACGGGCTGATCTAATCCGGTGCGAGAAGCAGCCCGGGGCGGAGTGAGGAGAGGGCTTCCGCTCTACCCGATCGTAGTGTCCGTGGCTGCGGATACGATCCATCGATGACTGATGAGCAGCCGCCGGCGCCTGATCCTGCGAGCGGGCTGAATCTTGCGGACGAGCTGAACCGTGACTTCTATTCGCATTCACCATCGCAGTACCTGCGAACTCGAATCGCGTTGCTCGTCGCCCTCGGCGACGCCGATGCCGCCTTGCATCCCGCGCTCGTTGGAGGTGTCCGTGCGTGGGGTATGGGCGTCGAGCTAGAGGTGCCACTAGACGACGAAGAGATCGACGGATTCGCTGTGGTCGAGTCGATCTCGATCATGTACCTCGCGGCGGAGGCACTCCTGCGGTTGTACTTCGCGCACGTGGAACCGGAGCCTTGTCCGCCGCTGAAGCTCTCGTCGTTGACGAGCTTCGCGAAGTTCAAGCAGATGGCGGGCGACTTGTTGACCAGCCCTCCGCGCAATGAGCTATTGCGCGAGGTATTCCGCGGCAGGCTCGATGCGCCTGCTGAGGTATCCGCGGAGGCATGGACAGAGGACGCTGACGTCCTTCGATTTCTCTTGACTCGGGCAGCCGCGCTGCTCGCCCGCGAGGCTAACGTGTACAACTCGACGAAGCACGGGCTTGCAGTGCAACCTCGGAAATCCGGGCTGCGCCTCGGTAGCGAGGAGGACCCGAATGGCGTGATCATCGACCACCACGGACCGTCCATCCGGTTCCTCAGCAAGGGTCCTAGCGCCGAAGAGGGGGTGCAACAGTGGCGAGAGACGATCCAGTTCGCGTTCCCTTCCATCAACCTCGCAGTTGCATCCGCTTTCGCCGACGAGATCGACGCGATCCACGCGGTGGCGAAGGCGCGCTTGACTGGTGAACAGGGCTCAGTGACGATTCGTCAGCGAGCGTTGATTGACCACCTTCGTGCCGTGCCCTTCGCTAGCAACTACACGGGGCTTCTATCTCTGGGGATGCATCGAGACTTTGGGGTCAGGATTGGGCGCTAGTTGCGTTCGGGCGACGCTGCTGCCTGAGCCTGATAGTGCGGAGTTTGTGCGGAGTCCACGACTGAAAACCCCAGAGCCTGCCCGGAGGGAGGCAGTCGCTGACGCGGAAAAACCCTGATAAGCGCATAAAAGAACCCCCGCGATGTAGAAGCTACGCGAGGGTTCCAGTGGCTCCGACCGGCATCGATCCGGTGACCTTTCGATTTTCAGTCGAACGCTCTACCAACTGAGCTACAGAGCCGCGCGGCGATGATGCTGCCGCGTCCTAGACGAAGAGCCCTCTCCGAAGAAAGAGCTCGTCGCACGGAGCGACCCTGACGGGACTTGAACCCGCGACCTCCGCCGTGACAGGGCGGCACGCTAACCAACTGCGCTACAGGGCCATACTGGTGTTTTCAATTGTATCGGATGGAGTGACCCCAACGGGATTCGAACCCGTGCTACCGCCGTGAAAGGGCGGCGTCCTAGGCCGCTAAACGATGGGGCCGAGTCAGTCCCGGGGGACTTCCTTGCCGACGCTCAAGCATAAGGGATCATTCGGGCAAATCGCGAATCGAGCCCCGAACCGGCTTCCCCCGGGCGTGTTCGAGCGGGACGATGGGGGGGTCGGGGATGCCGTTTCCTACGCTCCACGAGCCTGGTGCTGGTGTGAAGGTTGTTGTTACTGTGGCATCTGTGAAACCGGCGGAAGGGGCCGTGTGAACGACAAGACCACGCAGGATGCGGCACTCGCGGCATCCGCGGACTGCGGGTGTGCGCCCACCCCGACGGAGCGCCGTACCCTCTTCGGCGACGGCATCAGCCGCCGCGGCGCTCTCGGACTCGGCGCGCTCAGCGTCGTCGCCCTCAGCGCGTTCGGCATCACGTCCGGAGTCACGGCCGCCCACGCCGCGTCGTACCCGAGCTGGGACGACGTGCAGAAGGCCAAGCAGAACGAGGCCGCCAAGGCCGCTGAGGTGACGCGCATCGAGGGGCTGATCCAGTCGCTCACGCAGAAGGTCTCTGAGACGCAGGCCGCCGCCGAGATCGCCTCGACCGAGTTCTACAACGCGCAACAGGCCTACTTCGCCGCGATCGCGGAGGCCGACGCGCTGCAGGAGAAGGCGGACGCGCAGGCCGCCGTCGCCGACGAGTCCGCCCGCAAGGCTGGACAGGTCGCCGCGCAGCTCTACCGCAACGGCGGCGACGACACGTCGCTGGAACTGTTCTTCGCGGGATCCGCGGCCAACGCCGACGAGCTCCTCGCCCGCCTCGGCTCGATGGACAAGCTCCTCGAGTACAACCAGACCGTCTACAACGACGCGGTCGCCGCGCGGAACTCAGCGCAGTCCCTCAGCGACCAGGCGGTCGTCGCTCGGGACGAGCGCGACCGGCTCCAGAAGATCGCCGAGGAGAAGATGGTCGCGGCGCAGCAGGCCGCCGACGCCGCCCAGGCCGCTCTCGACGAGCAGTCCGCGAACCTCGCCACGATGCAGGCGCAGCTCGCCGCGCTGAAGGACACCACCGCGACCACCGTCGCCGGCTACCAGAAGGGCGTCGAGGAGCGGGAGAAGGAGCGCAAGCGCCGCGAGGCCGCCGAGGCCGCCGCGAACGCCGGGGGAAACAGTGGCGGAGGCGGCACCCCGGGAAGCGGTGGTTGGGTGCGTCCGCACGGTGGCTACCGCAGCTCCGGCTACGGCCCCCGCTCGCAGCAGTGCAACGCCAACGGCTGCTCTTCGAGCTGGCACTACGGCGTCGACCTCGCGAACGGCTGCGGCGCGGCGATCTACGCGGCCCATTCCGGCACCGTCGACGCAGCCTTCTACAACGGCGGCTACGGCAACTACGTCCGCATCCAGCACGGCGGCGGCATCGCCACCGGCTACGCGCACATCAAGCCCGGCGGGTTCGCCGTGCGCAGCGGCCAGTGGGTCGAGGCTGGACAGGTCATCGCCTACGCGGGCAACACTGGCGGCTCCTTCGGCTGCCACCTGCACTTCGAGGTCTACATCAACGGCCGCTACACGAACCCCATCGACTTCATGGCGGGCAAGGGCATCTCCGTCTGACGGACGGCTGGACAGCAGAAGACCCCCGGACGCCTGGCGTCCGGGGGTCTTCGCTTCGACAGGCTCAGCGACCCAGAGAGGTCGGCGACCCGGATAGGTCGGGTCAGTGGCCCTGCTCGCCGAAGCGGACGATGGCCTCGTCGAGGATGCGCTGCGCCTCGGCGGCGTTGCCCCACTCGTCGACCTTGACCCACTTGTTGGGCTCGAGGTCCTTGTAGTGCTCGAAGAAGTGCGCGATCTCCTTCTTCGTGTACTCCGGAACGTCGTCGATGTCCTGGATGTGGGCCCAGCGCGGGTCCTTGGAGAGCACGGCGACGAGCTTGTCGTCTCCGCCGGCCTCGTCGCTCATCTTCAGCACGGCGACGGGGCGGACCTCGACGACGACGCCGGGGTAGATCTGGTGGTCGAGGAGCACCAGCACGTCGAGCGGGTCGCCGTCCTCGCCGAGCGTGTTGTCGAAGTAGCCGTAGTCGGCCGGGTAGCCGAAGGTCGTGTAGAGCACGCGGTCGAGGTGCACTCGCCCGGTCTCGTGGTCGACCTCGTACTTCACGCGGCTGCCGCGCGGGATCTCAATGACGGCGTCGTGTGCGCCCATGCGTGTGCTCCTCAGGAAGATCGGTTGGATGCCGCGGACCAGCCTACTCGGGGGTCGCGGGATGGCTGTCCCGGTGCCGCCGCTGGACGATCCGATTCAGGAAGCGTGAGAGAGGACTGCTCAACAGGAGGACCAGCAGCCCCAGGTAGCCGTTCGGCGACGCGGCGACGGCGATGACCAGGGCGACCGCGAAGAGGGCGATCGCCGCGAGATCACCGGCGATTCCGCCGCGGATCACCGCCGGGGGTGCCGTGATGAGCTCCCTGTGCCGCTGCAGATAGAGCCAGCCGGCGAGTGTCGTGACCTGCGTCAGAAGGAGCGTGCCGATGTAGAGGACCGCCTGCAGAGGGTCGGCTCCATCTGACCGATCATCGCCGTCGGCACCGGCAGCCACACGATGGTCGCCATCCACGCCACGTTGATCCACAGCAGCGCGGGCGTGACCGCCTGGACGTCCCGGTACTGACTGTGATGCCCCATCCAGAACACCGCGATGAGGAGGAAGCTCAATCCGAAGCTCAGAAGCTGGCCGGCGTGTGCGGTGAGGAACTCTGCCGTATCCAGGTGATCGGCGGCCGCCTCGGCGACCGAGTCCGTGAGCGGCAGGATCAGCAACGTCATCGCGATCGCCACGACCGCATCGACGAACGCCTTGAAGCGCTCAGGGCGGAACGACGGAGCAGGGGAGCGACCGGTCACGGCGCCAGGATAGCCCTGCGCGGTTTCGGGCGACACGGCAGCCGAGGCGGTGCCCTAGCGTGGAGGGATGCCTTCCCTCGACCCCGCCGTCGCCGAGATCCGCCTCGCCGTGCGCACCGCGCTCGCCGACCTGCCCGAGGGCTCGACCGTCGTCGTCGCGGTGTCCGGCGGTGCCGACTCGCTCGCACTGGCGGTGGCCACCGCGTTCGAGGCCGCGAAAGTCGGGGTGCGTGCGACCGCGGTGACGGTCGACCACGGTCTGCAGGACGGGTCCGCCGAGGTCGCCGCCGAGACGGCACGCATCGCCGGACGACTCGGGTTGGAGGCGCTCGTCGTCCGTGTCGAGGTCGACGGCGGCGGTGGTCCGGAGGCGGCCGCGCGGGACGCGCGCTACCGCGTGCTCCGGGACGCGGCGGGCGACATCGGCGCGCGGGCGGTTCTGCTCGGTCACACGCTCGACGATCAGGCCGAGACGGTTCTGCTCGGACTCGCCCGCGGCTCCGGGGCGACGAGCCTGCAGGGCATGGCGCCGGACCGGGAGGACGACGACGGCCTCCGGTGGCTGCGCCCGCTGCTCGGCGTGCGCCGCGAGACCACCCGTGCCTTCTGCGCCGCGGCGGAGCTGCAGCCGTGGGACGACCCCCACAACACCGACGACCGCTACACGCGGGTGCGGGTGCGCCGCCACGTGCTCCCGGTGCTGGAGACACAGCTCGGTCCGGGTATCGCCGAGGCGCTGGCGCGCACCGCCGAGCAGCTCCGGGAGGACGCGGAGGCGTTCGACGAGATGATCCACGAGACGATCGAGGACATCGTCGAGCACGCGGAGGCCGGGATCTCGGTGAGCGTCGCCGCGCTCGCCGCCAACCCGGCCGCGCTGCGCAACCGCATCATCCGTCTCGTGGTCGACAGCGAGTTCGGGGCGAGCCTGAGCCGCGCGCAGACGATCGAGGTCGCCCGCCTCGTGACCGACTGGTCGGGTCAAGGGCCGATCGACCTGCCCGGGTGCGCCGCCGTGCGCCAGGGCGGCCGGATCGTCTTCACCGCCGCGACCCGCTAATCGCGGGCCGCGGCGGCGTCACGTCCTACTTCTTGCCGCCGAAGATGCCGCCGAGGATCCCGCCGAGGTCGATGCCGCCGCCGGAGCCGCTCTTGCCGCCGCCGAGAAGGCCACCCAGCACGTCACCCAACCCGCCGCCGGAACCGGAGTCGCCGCCGCCGAGGATGCCGCCGATGACGTCGCCGATCCCGCCGGAGCCCTCCGTGCCCGCGTCCGCCTTCGCCGTCTTGTCCTTGGTCGCGTTGGCGATGAGACCCATCACGATCGGCGCGAGGATGGGGAGGAGCTTTCCGAAGTCGATTCCCGGAGTCGCCTTCGACTCCGTCAGCTCCTTCGTGACCTCCTTCTCCTTCCCGCCGAGGATGTGGGAGACGATCTTCTCGCCGTCCTCCTGGTCGATGTCGTCGACCGTCGCCGGGCTCGACGCACCGCGGTGCTTGCCGAGGGCCTTCTCGATGGCCGCCGACCCCTCGGAGCTCTCCGCGTTCTTGGCCAGCCCGCCGAGGAGCACGGCGCCGCCCTGCTCGACCGCGACCTTGGCTTCGTCGCGCGACACTCCGAGCTTCTGCGCGATGTCGTCGAGGGGGACCTGGCTGAGGATGTCGTGAGTCGCCATGGGGATCTCCTTCCGTCGGGGCGTGCGCCCGCGTCACCGTCAGAGTAGTGCGGTGTCGACCTGCGGGGGAGGTGCGCGCCCACGACCGGAGCACACCGCCGCGTCGCCTAAAATCGATCCATGCGCGCCGCGGAGATCCAGGACGACCTTGCACAGATCCTCGTCACCGAGGAGGAGATCCACGCCAAGCTCGACGAGCTCGCGGCGCAGGTCGCGAAGGACTACGAGGGCAAGGACCTCATCCTCGTCGGCGTGCTGAAGGGCGCGGTCATGGTCATGGCCGACTTCGCGCGCTCGCTGCCGTTCCACGCGCCGATGGACTGGATGGCGGTGTCGAGCTACGGCGCCAGCACGAAGTCGAGCGGTGTCGTGCAGATCCGGAAGGACCTCGACACCGACCTGCACGGCAAGCACGTGCTCATCGTCGAGGACATCATCGACTCGGGCCTCACCCTGAGCTGGCTCCTGGAGAACTTCGAGTCCCGCGGCGCGGAGTCGATCGAGGTCCTCGCGCTGCTGCGCAAGCCGGAGGCCGCGAAGGTCGAGATCGACTGCAAGTACGTCGGCTTCGACATCCCCGTGGAATTCGTCGTCGGCTACGGACTCGACTACGCGGAGCGCTACCGCAACCTCCGCGACGTCGCGGTGCTGGCGCCGCACGTGTACAGCTGACGCTTCGACAAGCTCAGCGACCCAGGCGGGCTCAGAAGCCGGGCGGGTTCAGAACCCGGGCGGGCTCAGGGCCCGGGCGGCAGCGTCGGGGGCGTTGCGCCGTGGGTGAACGCACAGCGGCCCCCTAGCACGGAGGCGATACGCTGATCCGACCATGGATGTGAAGAAGCTCACCCGCAATCCGCTGATCTACGTCGCTCTGATCGGCCTGCTGCTCTTCGGCGGATTCCTGCTGATCTCGAACCTCGGTGCGCCGAAGCAGATCACGACGCAGGAGGGGCTCGAGCTGCTCTCCGGCACGACCGTGACCGAGGTCGTCACCACCGACGGCGATCAGCGCGTGGACATGACGCTGTCCAAGCCGTTCGAGGGCTCCGAGAAGGTCCAGTTCTACTACGTCGAGGCCCGCGCCGACGAGGTGGTCTCCGCGATCGATGCGGCCGCCCCGAAGGACGGCTTCAACGACGCCGTGCCGCGCGCGACCTGGTTCGACGGCTTCCTCTCCCTGCTGCTTCCCCTCGTGCTGCTCGGCTTGCTGTTCTGGTGGCTCCTGTCGTCCATGCAGGGCGGCGGCGGCAAGGTCATGCAGTTCGGCAAGTCCAAGGCCAAGCTCGTCAACAAGGAGACACCGACGGTCACCTTCGCCGACGTCGCCGGTGCCGACGAGGCCATCGAGGAGCTCCACGAGATCAAGGAGTTCCTGCAGGACCCGGCGAAGTTCCAGGCCATCGGCGCCCGCATCCCGAAGGGCGTGCTGCTGTACGGCCCTCCCGGAACCGGAAAGACCCTCCTCGCCCGCGCCGTCGCCGGTGAGGCCGGAGCCCCGTTCTACTCGATCTCCGGTTCCGACTTCGTCGAGATGTTCGTCGGCGTCGGCGCCTCCCGCGTGCGCGACCTGTTCAGCCAGGCCAAGGAGAACGCTCCGGCCATCATCTTCATCGACGAGATCGACGCCGTCGGCCGTCACCGCGGTGCCGGCATGGGCGGCGGCAACGACGAGCGCGAGCAGACGCTGAACCAGATGCTCGTCGAGATGGACGGCTTCGACCCGAACGCGAACGTCATCGTGATCGCGGCCACCAACCGTCCCGACATCCTCGACCCCGCGCTGCTGCGCCCCGGCCGCTTCGACCGTCAGATCGGTGTCGACGCCCCCGACCTCAAGGGCCGCCAGAAGATTCTCGAGGTGCACAGCAAGGGCAAGCCGCTGTCGAAGAACGTCGACCTCGAGGTCGTCGCTCGCAAGACGCCCGGCTTCACCGGTGCCGACCTGGCGAACGTGCTCAACGAGGCCGCGCTGCTCACGGCCCGCTCGAACGCGCAGCTCATCGACAACCGCGCCCTCGACGAGGCCATCGACCGCGTGATCGCCGGTCCGCAGCGTCGCACTCGCGTGATGAAGGACAAGGAGAAGCTCATCACGGCGTACCACGAGGGCGGACACGCGCTCGCGGCGGCGGCGATGAACTACACCGACCCCGTGACGAAGATCACGATCCTGCCCCGCGGCAAGGCGCTCGGCTACACGATGGTGCTGCCGCTGGACGACAAGTACTCCGTCACCCGCAACGAGCTGCAGGATCAGCTCACCTACGCCATGGGCGGTCGCGTCGCCGAGGAGCTCGTCTTCCACGATCCCACCACCGGTGCCTCCAACGACATCGAGAAGGCGACCTCGATCGCCCGCAAGATGGTCATCGAGTACGGCATGACGACGCAGGTCGGTCCGGTCAAGCTCGGCACCGAGGGCGGCGACATGTTCGTCGCGCGCGACATGGGCCGTGGCCGCGAGTACTCCGAGAAGGTCGCGGAGCGTGTCGATGCCGAGGTGCGGGCGCTCATCGAGCAGGCGCACAACGAGGCGTACGCGGTGCTCAGCGAGAACCGGGACATCCTCGACCGTCTCGCCCTCGCGCTCCTCGAGGAGGAGACCCTCGACCACAACCGCATCGCGGAGATCTTCACCGAGGTGAAGAAGCTCCCCGAGCGTCCGCTGTGGCTGTCCAGCGAGGACCGCCCGGTCTCGGAGCGGCCGCCGATCGAGGTCCCGAAGAAGGACGTCTCGCTCGCCGCCTCCGTCGAGGCGCCGACGGCCCCGCCGCGTCCGCAGCAGGGCTCCGCCGGAGCGGGCAACCCTCGTCCCGCGACGGCGTGACGTGACCGTCGACAAGGGACGCGTCGAGCGGCTCACCAGGGAACTCCTGGAGGCGATCGGCGAGGACCCCGATCGTCCGGGGATCAAACAGACCCCCTCCCGGATGGCCGAGCTCTACGCGGAGTTCTTCGCGGGGGTGGGCGAGGATCCCGCCGAGCCGCTCGCCCACACGATCAGCGTGACCCGCGGGCCGGCGCCGGACACCCTCCCGTCCGGCGCGGTGCTGCTGCGCGACATCCGCTTCCGCTCGGTGTGCGAGCACCACCTCCTGCCCTTCGCAGGGCATGCGCACATCGCCTACCTTCCGGGCGAGCAGGTCGTCGGCCTCGGTGCGCTCGTGCGCGTCGTGGAGATCCTCGCCGCGCGGCCGCAGGTGCAGGAGCGGCTGGGGGAGCAGATCGCCGACACGATCGCCGAGAACCTCGACGCGCGCGCCGTGCTCGTCGTACTCGATGCCAGCCACGGCTGCGTGACGATGCGGGGCGGGCGGCAGACCGAGGCCTCGACGCTGACCATCGCGGCGCGCGGGGTCTACACGGATCCCGTGGCGCGTGCGGAGCTGGTGACCCTGATCGGCATGACCGTGCCGGGGGCCGGGACGTCGCGCGCATGACCGGCATCTGGGGCATCGTGAACGTCACCCCCGACTCGTTCAGCGACGGCGGGCGGTATCTCGACGCAGACCGCGCGGTCGCCCACGGCCTCCGTCTGCGCGCGGAAGGGGCGTCCGTCCTCGACGTCGGGGGCGAGTCGACCCGGCCGGGCGCGGAACGCGTCGGGGTGGACGAGGAGCAGCGCCGGGTCCTTCCGGTCGTCGAACAGCTCGCGGCGGCCGGTGCCGTCGTCAGCATCGACACCCTCAACGCGTCGACCGCCGCGGCCGCCGTGCGCGCGGGAGCGCGCATCGTCAACGACGTCTCCGGCGGACTCGCCGACCCCGACATGCGCGCCGCGGTGGCGGAGTCGGGAGCCGACTTCGCGATCGGGCACTGGCGGGGCTTCTCCGCCGACATGTACGCGAACGCCGATTACCGACGCGTCGCCCGAGAGGTGGCCGGCGAGCTGCGCGAGCGCATCGGGGAGGCGGCCGCCGCCGGGATCGCGCCCTCCCGCCTGATCGTCGACCCCGGTATCGGGTTCGCCAAGGCCGGTGCCCAGAACTGGGACGTGCTGCGGGGCCTCGACGAGATCGTGGGTCTCGGCTTCCGCGTGCTGGTCGGGACGTCGCGCAAGCGCTTCCTCGCCGACGTGCTGCAGGAGGCGGCACCGGGCGGTGACGGCGTCTCCGAGGAGCGCAGGGACCTGGCCACCGCGGTGACGAGTGCGCTCGCGATGCGCGCCGGGGCCTGGGCGGTGCGCGTGCACGACGTCGCGGCCACCCGCGACGCCCTCGCGATCACCCGCGCCTGGGAAGGCTGAGTGCGAGGTCGGAGCGTCGCCGTACCCTAGAGGCATGGACTTCCTCGACGAGATCGTGCTGACAGGGCTGACCGTGTTCGGCCACCACGGCGTCTACCCGCACGAGCGGGAGAACGGACAGGAGTTCACGGTCGACCTCCGGCTGCGGCTCTCCCTCGAACAGGCCGCCGCGTCCGACGATGTGGCCGACACCGTGCACTACGGCGAGCTCGCGGAGCGGGTGGCCGCCGTCGTCGCGGGGGAGCCGGTGAACCTCATCGAGACCCTGGCCGAGCGGATCGCGGACGTCGCCCTCGGTGACCGCCGCGTGCAGCAGGTGACCGTGACGGTGCACAAGCCGCAGGCGCCGATCGCCCTGACCTTCGGCGACGTGGCCGTGACGGTGCATCGGACGCGGGCTCCGGAGTCGCTGGAGGACATCACCACATGAGCCGCAACCTCACCCGCCCGCCGGAGGTGCCGGGCCCCCGAGCTCCGCGCCCCGAGACGGTGGCGGTCGTCGCGCTCGGCGCCAATCTCGGAGACCGCGAGGAGACGATCCGTGCCGCGGCCGCGCGCATCGCTCGGCTTCCGCTCGTCTCGGACGTGCGCCTTTCGCGTCTATTCGAGACGGTGGCGGTGCGCGTGGACGGCCCCGATCCGGACGCGCCCGGGTACGTGAACGCGGTGGCCCTGGTGACCACCCGGCTCGCTCCCGAGATCCTCCTCGGCATGCTGCACGCCATCGAGGACGAGAACGGCCGCGTGCGCGGAGAGCGGTGGGGCGACCGCACTCTCGACCTCGACCTCATCGCCTATGGCGACGTCGTCTCGGACGACCCTCGGATCCAGCTGCCCCATCCGCGGGCGGCGGAGCGGCTGTTCGTCCTGGAGCCGTGGCTCGACGTCGACCCCGACGCCGAGCTCGTGGGGCGCGGCCGGGTCGCCGATCTGGCGGCGGACCTTCGCGCGCGAGGCGAGGGATGAAGCGCACCTCCGCCGGACTTCTCGCCGTCCTCGCGCTCGTCGGCGCCGGGGCCGGCTTCATCCTCGACCAGACGCTCACGGCGACGGGGCGGGCCACGTTCACGCCGTCCCTCTTCCTCCCTGTGCTGCTCGTCCTCATCGCGGGCGCATCGCTCGGGGTGGCCTGGCCGGTGCGGCGCAGCGTCCGCTCCGGGGTGCGCATCGACCCGTTCCGTGCCCTCCGGGCCGCGACCCTCGCGCGGGCGTCGAGTCTGCTGGGGGCGATCCTGGCGGGCTTCGGGGCGGGCCTGCTGGCCTTCCTCCTCACGCGCCCCATCGATCCCCCGATAGGGTCGACTGTGGCCATGGTGGCGCTGATCGCGAGTGCGGTCGTGCTCGTCATCGCCGCTCTCGTCGCCGAACAGTTCTGCACCCTGCCGAAGGATCCTGATGACTCAGAACCCAGAGACCGCGCCCCTGAACCCGGCGGAGGGCACTGACCTCGGCGCCCTCGACCAGGGCACCTACACGGGCCTGCGCACGGCGCGCAACGAGGCCCGCCTCGAGCTCGACGGCACCTGGCACCAGATCTCGCCGCGCTACGTGGTGTCGCAGATCGTGCAGAACGTCATCTTCCTGGCGCTCGTCGTGGCGGCGGCCGTCGTACTGAACATCGTGCTCGAACAGGACTGGGTGTGGATCCCGGCCGGGGTCATCATCCTCATCACCCTCGTGACGCTGGTCATCCTCCCGCGTCAGGCGCGCGCGATCGGCTACATGCTGCGGGCGGACGACATCGTGTTCCGCAAGGGCATCCTCTGGCAGCGCATGATCGCCGTGCCGTACGGCCGCATGCAGCTCGTCGACATCACCCAGGGGCCTCTCGACCGGGCGTTCGGCATCTCCCAGCTCAAGATGGTCACCGCGGCGGCGACCACCGGCGTGCAGATCCCCGGCCTCACCCAGGCGGCGGCCGAGGCGCTGCGCGACACACTCATCCAGGTCGCCGAGACCCGCCGGACCGGACTGTGAGCGAGTCGCAGCTCCCCACCGCCGCGCCGGGGCAGACCTCCGCGGGCGCGCCGTCGACGCACCTCGCGGACGGCGAATGGCACCGGATGCATCCGCTGACGCCGCTCTTCAAGGGCGGCCTGGCGCTCATCATCGTCGGCGGAATCGTGATCGCGAACATGCGCGACCGCGTCATCGCCTGGCTCGTCGGGCAGTTCGCGCCGGAGGAGGCGCACTACGACGACTACACCGGCGGCGATCCGGTCGACTGGGTGCTCGCCAACAACTTCGCCCTGATTGCCCTGCTGGGTGTCCTGGCGCTCGTCGTGGTGCTCGTGGCCATCTTCTGGTTCGTCTGGCGCTTCCAGCAGTTCCGGATCACCGGGGAGCACGTCGAGGTGCGCAAGGGCATCATCTTCCGGTCGCACCGTCGCGCCCCGCTCGACCGTGTGCAGGGCGTGAACCTCACGCGGCCGTTCCCGGCACGCATCATCGGCCTCGCGAAGCTCGAGGTCGTCGGCGCGGGCACGGATGCGAACGTCGCGCTCGAGTACCTGGCCACGCCGCGCGCCGAAGGGGTGCGCGCCGAGATCCTGCGCCTGGCCTCCGGTGCGCGAGCCGCTCGGCACGCGGCGTTGGATCCGCAGAGCGGCGCGCCGTCCAACGGGACCGCTCCGGCTTCCGCTCGGGCACAGCTCGTCGGCTCGATGAACGAGGGCGTCAACGGCCTGCTCGCCGGCGTGGACCTGCAGGACGTCGTCCCCGAGAGCGTCGTCAAGATCCCGGCCGGCCGGCTGATCGGCTCGCAGCTCATCTCCGGGTTGCTGTGGCTGGTCTTCTTCGGCGTGATCTTCGCGATCGCGATCGGCAGCACCCTCATCGGCATCCTCGTCGACGGCGATCCCGACGGCGGGGTGGTGCTGCTGGGCATCGGGCTCGGCATGGGCGTCCCCATGGTCATCGCCGTGGTCGGCATCACCTGGGCGCAGATCTCCAGGTCGCTGCGCTACTCCATCGCGCCCACCCCCGACGGCGTGCGCATCACCTACGGCCTGCTCACCACGGTCACCGAGACCCTTCCGCCGGGCCGCATCTTCGCGGTCGAGGTGTCGCAGTCCCTGCTGTGGCGGCCGTTCGGCTGGTGGACCATCAAGATCAACCGCATGAGCGGCAAGAGCGCCGCGCAGCAGTCGTCGAGCAGCGGTCAGCAGTTCAACGTCGTGCTCCCGGTCGGCAAGCGCGCCGACGTCGAGCGCGTGTTGTCTCTCGTGCTGCCCGACGTGCCGGCC
This sequence comes from Microbacterium sp. UMB0228, assembly GCF_002871415.1. Classification (NCBI taxonomy): domain Bacteria; kingdom Bacillati; phylum Actinomycetota; class Actinomycetes; order Micrococcales; family Microbacteriaceae; genus Microbacterium; species Microbacterium sp. UMB0228. The sequence goes on from NZ_PNFU01000001.1 coordinate 45,458, forward strand.
GAGAGCATCCCCGCGCTGTGGGACCACGGTGTCGTCGGTCCGACCGATGCCGACCCCTATCGGACGATGCCGCGCCGGGCCTGGTGGCGGCGACCGTTCTCCTGGAAGCGGCACGGCTATACGGTGACGACGGACGGTCTGCTCCTGCGCCGCGGCATCGTGTGGCGCAAGCTCGCGGTCTTCCCGCTCGCGCGTCTGCAGGGCGTGTCGCTGAGCCAGGGGCCCATCGACCGGGCCCAGGGGGTCTCCGGTGCGCAGGTGCACACCGTGCCCGGGCCGATCACCGGCCTCCTCTCCGGGCTCGAGCGCGCGGACGCCCTCGCACTGCTCAACGAGGTCAGCGTCGCCGCGGCCGAGGCGGCGTCCCGAGACCACACGCACCGCTGGAGCGAGCACGCCGTGGCCGGAACTCCGGTCGCACCGCCCGCTTCGCCGGTGTTCGATGGTCCTGCGAGGCCGGCGTCTCCCGCGTTCGGAGGGGCGGCATCCGCACCGCCTGCTCCGCCCGCTCCGCCGGCCCCGTTCGCGCCGCCGGCTCCGTTCGCGCCGCCTGCTCCGCCGACCGGTGTTCCGGGGTCGGCGACTCCGCCGGTCCCGCCCGTCCGGACTCCTCCGGTGACGCCGCCGCCGGCCCCGCCGGTCACGGCGCCTCCGGTCGCGCCGCCGCCTGCTCCGCCGGTCGCGCCGCCACCGCCGCGGACGGCTGCCCCCTCGACCTCTCCGGCGCCGACCGGCCCGACCCCGCCACCCACCCCGCCGGCGCGACCGGACACGTCGCGCGAGGAGTGAGCGTGGTGCGCGACGGGCGCCTCGGCGTCGGCATCGTCGGGGCCGGGCGCGTCGGTCCGGTGATCGGCGCGGCACTGGCCGGAGCCGGGCACGCGATCGTCGGGATCACGAGCGGATCGGACGACGAGCGTGCGTCCGCGGTGCTCCCCGGCGTTCCGGTGCTGGACACGCAGGAGGTCGTGCGGCGCGCCGAACTGGTGATTCTCGCGGTCCCCTCCGCCGAGCTGCCGGCCCTCGTCTCCGGCATCGCGGAGCTGGGCGGGTGGCAGATCGGCCAGCTCGTCCTGCACACCGATCCGGCGCAGGGCATTGAGGTCCTGCGCCCGGCGGCGGAGCGCGGTGCCATCCCGTTGGCGGTGCACCCGGCGATCACGTTCACCGGGACCTCGATCGACCTCCGGCAGTTGCAGGCGGGCTTCGCGGCGGTCACCGCTCCCGCCGCCGTGCTCCCGATCGCTCAGGCGCTCGCCGTGGAGATGGGGTGCGAACCGGTGGTCATCGCGGAAGCCGACCGTGCCGCCTACGCCGACGCGATCGCCACGGCCACGGAGTTCTCCCGCTCGATCATCGGACAGTCGACCTCGCGGCTCCGTGACATCGGGGTCGAGAACCCGGGTGGCTTCCTGTCGGCTCTGGTGCAGTCGACGGTCGAGCGGGCGCTGCGCGACGCCTCGGATCCGCCCCCGCTGGTCTGATCGCCTTCCCGACGCGGCGTCTCGGGCTTAGCGTCCGCCGGAGAAGCCGCCTCCGCCTCCGCCCCCGGAGAACCCGCCGCCGAACGAGCCGCCGGTAGAGGACGAGGTGCCGGTGGACGGGGCCGAGTAGGTCGCGGCCGCCGTGGAGGAGCTCATGAACGCCACGAGCGACGTGCGGAGGGCGAAGGACGTGGGGTCGCCGATCCAGGTCGGGCCGTGCGCCTCCCGACTGTAGGCACTCTCCAGCACCCGGCCCCACTCGTCCTCCATGCCGAACAGCATCGCGTAGGGGAGGAGGCGCTCGTAGACATGGATGACGTCCGCCCCCTCCTCGGTGCGCCGTTCCGCGCCGGTGTAGGACTGCAGCATCCGCAACCGGTCCTCCTCCGCGACGCGGATGAACTCGCGCACCCCCTGCAGATGCTCGTACGCCTGCGCACCTTCCGGCGTCAGCACTGTGTGCCGTGAGAAGGTGAAGAAACTGGACGCCGCGACGAGCAGCGTCCCGACGGAGATGGCGAGAAGCGCGGGGCCGGCGGAAAGGCGCCCGGATGCCACAGCCACGATGGCGACGACGAGACCGGCCACGGCGACGGCGATGGCCATGGACTGCAGGATGACGGCAGCGCGGCTGCGCGCCGTGGTCGTCAGCCCGCGACGGGAGGCCTCCTCCTGGCCCTTCGTCGTCAGCGCGGTCATCCGCGTCGCGAAGGCCTCGCTCTCGGTCGGCAGGTCCACGACGCCGTCCGCATCCGCGTGGAGGAAGAGCGCGTCGAGCGCAGCCTGATCGAGGGGGCTCGGCGCCCTGCCGTGGGGCTGTCGTCGCAGCCGGGGCGCTTCGGCTGATGCGCCTTCCTCGATGCGCAGGGCGCCGCGGACGGCGAGGTGCACGATCTCGGCGGGCACCACGTTCTTGGCACCAGGGAGGAGCGCGGCTGCGAGGAGGGGAGGCTGGTCGTCGGGGACCTCGTACTGCGCCACGATGATCCCGGTGGCGCGGCGCCGACGTCGTCCCGAGCCCACCGTGGCCGCCCAGCCGGCCGCGGACAGGCCGACGGCGCCGACCGCAGCGAGCACCGGCCCGAGGTCGGCGACGGGATCGGGCAGGCGGGCGGCGGGCTGGGTCACGGTCCCCGGTGCGAAGCCGACGGCCACCGTCACCCCGTCCCCGGCGGGAAGCGACCGGGCCTCGACATGGAACGTCGCGCCCTCCCCGCCCGCGATCGGCCCGGCGAGCTCGCAGGGAGCCGTGGATCCGGCAGGGCCGATGTAGCATTTCGTCGCGCCGGTGAGATGGGTGGCCAGCGCCGCGTCGAAGCGGATGTCGGCCCGGAACGCCTCGATCGGCTGCGTGCTGTCGAGGGGGAGGAGATCCCAGTAGAACTCGTCCGCGGTACGGGAACCGGATGCATCGGGCGCACTGCCGACGATGATGTCGCGCATCTCGTATTCGATGACGTAGGTGGTCAGGCCGTGGACGAAGTCGTCGTCGCCGGTGAGGACGAAGAGCGTCCCGTCGTCCTCGTCGGTCTCGTACGGGATGGCGGCTCCGTCCTCGTCGGTGACCGCGAGCACCCGGGTGTCGAGCGCGGCGTCCTTGTACGTCGTCGCCAGCCCCCGCACGATGCCGCGGTTCTGGTCGGCGTCGGGGAATCGCGCGACGACGGTCTCCGTCACCTGCATGCGCGCCCGCCCGTCCTCGTCGAGCCCGACGTTGTACACCGCGTCCCAGGAGGCGTAGGAGAAGTCGTCCACGTCGGCGGCGGAGACGACGGTGGTCGCGGTCGCCGGGGCCGCCGCGACGGCGATCTCCGGCGCGAGGACGGGGACGGTGGCGAGAGCGACGACGGCGCTCGCGCGGAGGATCCGAGTGGGGGCCATGCCTCGAGGCTACCCAGCACGCCGCGCGGCGAGGACGTCCCGCGCCATCTCGGTAAACTGGGGAGGACTTCCAAGGAGCCCCGCACATGACTGACGCGTCCGCCGCGCCCGAAACGGCCTCGGCCGCCCCTTCCGCCGAAGAGGACATCCACGAGCAGAAGGCCGTCCGCCTCGCCAAGCGCGAGCGTCTGATCGAGAAGCGCACGGACGCCGGCGGCGGTGCGTTCCCGGTCGCCGTGCCCGTGACGCACAGCATTCCCGCGCTGCGCGCGGAGTACGGAGACCTCGAGCCCGGCGCCGAGACCGGCGTCGTCGTCGGTGTCGCCGGCCGCGTGGTGTTCAGCCGCAACACCGGGAAGCTCTGCTTCGCGACGCTCCAGGCCGGCGACGGCTCCCGGATCCAGGCGATGGTCTCCCTCGCCAACGTCGGCGAGGAGTCGCTCGCGGACTGGAAGGAGTACGTCGACCTCGGTGACCACGTCTTCGTGCACGGTGAGGTGATCTCCAGCCGTCGCGGCGAGCTGTCGATCATGGCCGACGACTGGACCATCGCGTCGAAGGCGATCCTCCCGCTGCCCAACGCCTACGCCGAGCTGAGCGAAGAAGGACGCGTCCGCAGCCGCTACCTCGACCTCATCGTCCGGGAGCAGGCGCGGACGACCGTGCGTGCGCGTGCGGCGGTGAACGCGAGCCTGCGGGCGACGTTCGCGTCCCACGGCTACCTCGAGGTGGAGACGCCCATGCTGCAGGTGCAGCACGGCGGCGCGTCCGCTCGCCCGTTCGTCACCCACTCCAACGCGTTCGACACGGAGCTCTACCTCCGCATCGCCCCGGAGCTGTACCTCAAGCGCGCGGTCGTCGGCGGCATCGAGCGGGTCTTCGAGATCAACCGGAACTTCCGCAACGAGGGTGCCGACTCGACGCACAGCCCGGAGTTCGCGATGCTCGAGGCCTACCAGGCCTACGGCGACTACAACCAGATGGCGGCGCTGACGCAGGAGCTCGTGCAGCAGGCCGCGATCGCGGTGGCCGGGTCGACCACGGTGACGTGGGCGGACGGCACTGAATACGACCTGGGCGGCGAGTGGGACCGCATCTCGATGTACGAGTCGCTGTCCGCCGCCTCCGGGCGCACCGTCACGCCGACGGATGCCGTCGCGGACCTGATCGCCTTCGCCGAGGCGAACGGCGTCGACGTGCCGCCTCAGGCCACGCACGGCAAGCTCGTCGAGGAGCTCTGGGAGCACTTCGTGAAGGGCGACCTCGTCCGGCCGACGTTCGTCATGGACTTCCCCGTCGATACCTCGCCGCTCGTGCGGGAGCACCGCTCCGTCGAGGGCGTCGTGGAGAAGTGGGACCTCTACATCCGTGGATTCGAGCTGGCGACCGGGTACTCCGAGCTCGTGGACCCGGTCATCCAGCGTGAGCGGTTCGAGGAGCAGGCGAAGCTCGCCGCCCGCGGCGACGTCGAGGCCATGCCGATCGACCAGGAGTTCCTCCGGGCTCTGGAGCACGGCATGCCGCCGTCCGGAGGGATGGGCATGGGCATCGACCGTCTCCTGATGGCGATCACCGGCCTGGGGATCCGCGAGACCATCCTCTTCCCGCTCGTCAAGTAGCGGCGAGGCGCTCATTCTCCGCGCCGCCCACGGAAAGCCCACTCCGGCAGGACCGCCCCGCCGATCATGGCGTCGAGCAGCAGCGCGAGACTGTACGTCGGGTCGATCTCCCGAGCCATCTCGAGGTAGCGGCCCGCGTGCGTGGCGCGTCCGAGCGCCCAGGACAACCAGGCCGCCACGGTCAGCGGGCCGGGGCGTGCCTCCCGCGGCGCCCGTGCCGTGGCCTGGCGCACGGCACGAAGCGCGGTGCGGAGTCGCTCGCCGTCCGGCGCCGTGCCGCGGCCGAGGAACACGCGCCCGATGTCGTCGGGCACGGGCGCCCCGGCGGCGGTGAAGGCGAGCTGCGCCTCCATGGTGCGGATGCCCTGACGATGGTCGGTCGCCCACTGCGCGATCGCCGTGTCGCGGACCGGTGGTCGCCCCAGGCACCACACGAGCGCGGCGGCGGTGAGAGGCGGGAGCGGGTCCGCAGCCTCGAGAACCGATTCGAGGAACGCGGGGATGTCGTCGAGCAGAGCGGCGGCGGCGATCACCTGCGGCTCGCCGGCGCGCGTCGTGCGCTCCGGTCCGAGCGCACGGTCGAGGCCGTGCAGGATGCGGGCGACCTGGCGAGCCTCCGCGGCGGGGGCGGATGGCAAGGCCGCTCCGGAGAACTGGTCTCCCGAGACGTCGCCGAGCGCGGCGGCCGCGGGCGGCGGAACGATGTCGGTCAGCGGATGCAGCACCGGATCGGTGTCGTCGTACCGGCTCCAGCCCTCCGGCGTCACGCACAGGGCCTCGACCACGCGGAGCCCCGCGCCCTCGGCACAACCCAGAAGCGTGTCGACTGCCACCGCGTGTGGCAGCACGAGACCGTCCGGCGTCTGCTCCGCCGCGGTGTCGGTGTAGACGACGACGGCCAGGGCGTCGGTCCCCGGCACCCGGACGACCAGGTCGACGGCCCCCGCGGCGTAGTGGAGGGCGGGGATGACGTGATCGGGGAGGTCGAGGCGCATCGCCCCGTCGCTGCGGGAGCCGCGGAACGGGAGGAGGACGATGCTCTCGCGTGGCGTGAAGCCGGCGAGGGCGGGCACGATGGCCAGGAACTGGGCGGAGTCGGAGGCGCGGAGCACGGTTGTCATGAGGAGAGGGTGACGTGCTCCCACACTCGACGGGGCACCGGAGGGGCGCTGTGGATGAGAATCCTGGGAAGCGCCACCTGTGCACGAGTAGTCGCTCGCGTACGATGGAGACATGGACAACTTCTGGCTCGCCGCGGCATGGTCGCTCCTGCCGACGGTCGGCGTCAGCATCGTCTTCTTCGTGGTGCTTCGCGGCATCCTCCGGTTCGATCGCACGGAGCGCAAGGTGCACGCGCAGATCGAGGCCGAGGAACGCGCCGCGCGCGGGCTGCCGCCGCGCTCCTGAGTCCGGCCCATCGGCTACTGTGAAGCGAGCGCGCCCGGTCCGGCGCGCCCCGGGGTGAGCATCCTCGGTGTGGGTGAGGGGGCGTGATGACCGCGGAGTCCTGGGGTTGGTGGGTCGCCGCCTTCGTCCTGGTGCTCGACATCATCATCCGCGTCACTGCGATCATCGTCATCCCGCGCAATCGCCGTCCCACCGCGGCGATGGCCTGGCTCCTCGCGGTGTTCTTCATCCCTGTGGTCGGCGTCTTCCTGTTCCTGCTGATCGGGAACCCCCGCCTGCCGCGCGCACGGCGACGCAAACAGGAGCAGATCAACCAGTACATCGCGGAGACGAGCGAGCACCTCCACTTCGGGACGCTCCGGCCGAACGCCCCCGCCTGGTTCGGGCCGATCGTGCAGATGAACCAGCGTCTCGGCGCCCTGCCGCTCTCCGGTGACAACGGCGCCCACCTCATCTCCGACTACCAGGAGTCGCTCGACGAGATGGCGGAGGCCATCCGCACGGCGCAGGAGTACGTGCACGTCGAGTTCTACATCCTGCAGTCGGACGACTCGACGGACAACTTCTTCCGCGCCCTCGAAGAGGTGGCCGCGCGGGGCGTGGCCGTGCGCGTGCTCCTCGACCACTGGGCGAATCGGGGCAAGCCGCGCTACCGTCAGACCATCGCCCGCCTGAACGAGATGGGCGCGGAGTGGCACTTGATGCTCCCCGTGCAGCCGCTCAAGGGCAAGATGCAGCGTCCGGATCTGCGCAATCACCGCAAGCTCCTCGTCGTGGACGGCAACATCGCCTTCCTGGGCTCGCAGAACATCACGGACTCGACATACAACCTGCGGAAGAACATCCGCCGAGGTCTGCACTGGGTCGACCTGATGGTCCGCCTGGACGGGCCGGTCGTGCTGAGCGTCAACGCGATCTTCCTCAGCGACTGGTACAGCGAGACGGACGTCGTGCTTGAGGAGATCGACATCTCGCACGCCAACATCGGCTCCGGCGACCTGGACTGCCAGGTGGTGCCGTCGGGGCCGGGCTTCGAGGTGGAGAACAACCTGCGGCTCTTCCTCGCGCTCCTGTACGCGGCGAAGAAGCAGATCATGATCGTCAGTCCCTACTTCGTGCCGGACGAGGCCCTGCTGCTCGCGGTCACCGCCGCCGTCGACCGCGGCGTCGAGGTGCAGCTCTTCGTCTCGGAGGAGGGCGACCAGGCGATGGTCTATCACGCCCAGCGCAGCTACTACGAGGCGCTGCTCCGGGCGGGCGTGCGGATCTGGATGTACCGGAAGCCCTACATCCTCCACACCAAGAGCCTGACGATCGACGACGAGGTGGCCGTCATCGGCTCCAGCAACATGGACATGCGCTCCTTCGGCCTGAACCTCGAGGTCTCGATGCTCGTGCGCGGCGAGGAGTTCGTCGCCGAGATGCGCGAGGTCGAGGACAAGTACCGGTCGCTGAGCAGGGAGCTGACGCTCGAGGAGTGGCTGCAGCAGCCGCTGCGCTCCACCGTGCTCGACAACCTCGCGCGGCTCACGTCCGCCCTGCAGTGATCACGCGATCCGTCAACCCCCGTTTCGAGACGAGGGAGCCGTCGCTACCCTGAGGGCATGACTCCCCGCAGGCTCGTGCTCGCCGTATCCTCCGCGCTCGCCGCGGCCCTCGTCCTCGCCGGTTGCACGGTCGGTCCCGGCGGCGCTGCCCCGAACGCGACCTCCGACCCCTCCAGCGGTCCCGGGAGTGCGGGGAGCACCGAGGACCAGGACGACATGGACGGGGCGCTCCTCGACGACGGACGGATGTTCGCCATCGTGAGCTGGGGGTCGTCGACCTGTCTTCCTCAGGTGGACGACGTCTCCGCGGAGGGACAGCGGGTTTCCGTGACCCTCGTCGAGCCGGAGGGCGACGGCGCCACGGAACAGGCCTGCACGGCGGACCTCGCGCCCCGGGCCACCGTCGGAGCGCTGCCGGACGGTGTCGACCCGACCAAGGACGTGACGCTGGTGGTGACGTACGGCGACCTGATCGATGAGATCGACGTCGACGGCGACCCGGCCGCCACGGCGACGCCCGGTTCGTCGACCGAGTACCAGCCGTCCGCGGCCTGGTTCGACGACGGCGGACTAGTCCTGCTGACGTGGGGCTCCTCCAGCTGCGCTCCGGTCGTGGAATCGGTCGAGGCGGACGGCTCGACGGGGACCGTGACCTTCGTCACGGACGAGGCTCAGGTGTGCACCATGGACATGGCGCCGCGGGCCACGGTGGTCGAGTTCGCCGAGGACGAGGTCGACGACGACGCCCCGTTCGAGTTGACGCTCGTCGGCGCGGGGCTCGACGGCACGGTCGAGGTCCGCTGAGCCGGACGATCCCGTCAGAGGATGTGCACCGGGTGGCCGGTGGGCAGCGCGAGCAGAAGCGCGCCCGGGGCGGCCCGACACGTGAGGTGCACGGCCTCGCCGAACTCGTCGCCATCGAGTTCGACGGGCGTGGGGGCGGACACGGCGGCCTCGGCGCGGGCACCGCGGAAGTAGTGGACCGAGGCATCCGTGCCGCGGCGTTCGAGCACCATCCGGCCGGCACGTGAGCGGCGCAGCACGGAGTTGTCCCACCAGATCTTGCGCCAGACCCCGAGCCAGCCGAGGACGCCGGTCGGTTGAATGACCGCCACGTCGAGGGTGGCATCCGTGATGGAGGCGCCAGGGATGAGGGAGATGCCCGCCGGGAGCGTGCCGCAGTTCGCGAAAAGGATGCTGTGCACCTTGGTGGAATGCAGGCGCCCGGTGCCGATCTGGTACACCGCGCGGAAGGGCTTGGCGCGGGGGAGGGATCGGGCGGCGCCGTCGACGTAGGCGATCCAGCCGACGGACTTCTTCAGGTCGGCACGGGTGTTCGCGATCATGTCGGCGTCGAGCCCGATGCCGGCGAGCACGACGAAGGCATGCTCCTCCTCGGAACCGTCCTCCCTGGTCATCCGCGCCCAGCCGATGTCGATCGGATGACGGAAGTCGCCGAGGGCGGCGCGGATCATCTCCGCCGGGTCGGCGAGCGGCAGCCCGAGGTTCCGGGCGAGGAGGTTCCCGGTGCCGCTCGGCAGGATGGCGAGGGGGACCCCGGTGCCTGCGATGGCCTCCGCGACGGCGCGCACCGTCCCGTCTCCGCCGGCCACGAGCACGACATCCACGCCGCGCGCCAGCGCCTCGGCCGTCGCCCCCTGGCCCGCATCCTCCACGGTCGTCGGATAGAAGGCGGGGTGATCCCATCCCGCCTCTCGGGACAGATCGCGGACCTGCGCGCGCAGGCGCTTCCCGTCGACCTTCACGGGGTTGTACACGAGCGCCGCCTGCTTCAGAACGCGGGGACTCGTGGTCATGGCGCTACTCTAGACCGGCATCCGCCGAGGAGCGGGACGCCGGTGGAGGGAAAACCCGGACGCCCGGTCTCGCGCCGCGCACCTCGTAGACTTGCGGAATGATCGACCTCGCACTCCTCCGCGAAAATCCGGAGATCGTCCGCCGTTCGCAGGCTGCCCGTGGCAACGACCAGAGCACCGTCGACGTCGCACTCGAGGCCGACCGATCGCGCCGCGCAGCACTGGCCGCGTTCGAGGAGCTGCGCGCGGAGCAGAACGCCTTCGGCAAGCAGGTCGCGAAGGCGCCCAAGGAGGAGAAGGCCGCGCTGGTCGCGCAGGCCAAGGACCTCGCCGACCGGGTCAAGCAGGCCCAGCACGCGGCCAACGAGGCCGCCGACGCCGCGGCTGCGGCCCTCGCCCGGATCGAGAACGTCGTCATCGACGGTGTTCCCGCCGGCGGTGAGGAGGACTTCGTCGAGCTGCGGCGCGTCGGGGAGGTGCCGGCGTTCGACTTCGAGCCGCGGGATCACCTCGAACTCGGGGAGATGCTCGGCGCGATCGACATGGAGCGCGGTGCCAAGGTCTCCGGCGCCCGGTTCTACTTCCTCCGCGGAATCGGCGCCCGCCTCGAGATCGCGCTCATGAACCTCGCCCTCGACACGGCGTTGCAGAACGGCTTCGTCCCGCTGATCACGCCCACGCTCGTGCGTCCGGAGATCATGCAGGGCACGGGCTTCCTCGGCGAGCACGCCGATGAGGTGTACCACCTCGACAAGGACGACGACCTCTACCTCGTCGGCACCAGCGAGGTCGCGCTCGCCGGGTACCACAAGGACGAGATCGTCGACCTCGCGCGCGGGGCCCTCCGCTACGCCGGATGGTCGACCTGCTACCGCCGGGAGGCCGGCTCCCACGGCAAGGACACCCGCGGAATCATCCGCGTGCACCAGTTCAACAAGCTGGAGATGTTCGTCTACACCACGGCCGAGGACGCCGAGGCGGAGCACCTGCGGCTCGTCGCGCTGCAGGAGGAGATGCTGACCTCGCTCGGTCTCGCGTACCGGGTGATCGACGTCGCCGCGGGGGACCTCGGGTCGAGCGCGGCGCGGAAGTACGACATCGAGGCCTGGGTGCCCACTCAGGGCGCCTTCCGCGAGTTGACCTCCACGTCGAACTGCACGACCTTCCAGGCGCGGCGTCTCGACGTCCGGTACCGCCCGGCTGCGGAGGACGGCGGCACGGCTCCGAAGACCCAGCACGTCGCGACGCTCAACGGCACGCTCGCGACCACGCGCTGGATCGTCGCCCTGCTCGAGACCCATCAGCAGGCGGACGGCTCGGTGCGGGTCCCCAAGGTCCTGCGCCCCTATCTCGGCGGGCTCGAGGTGATCCGCCCGCTCGCCGACGAGCAGGCCGCCCGATGACGGCGCCCTGGCTGGTCGGACTCGACGTCGACGGGACCATCCTGCTGCAGGACGAGACGATGAGCCCCGGCGTGCCCGAGGCCGTCGCCCGGGTGCGGGACGCGGGTCATGTGGTGACCATCGCGACGGGACGCAGCTGGATGGCTACCCGCCGCTACGTGGAGGAGCTCGGGCTGACCGCAGACTACGTGGTGTGCTCCAACGGCGCGGTGACGATGCGCCGCGACGGCGACGAGTGGGAGCGCTGGCACGTCGAGACCTTCGACCCGACGCCGGTGCTCGCCCTGCTCCAGGAGCGCCTGCCGGATGCGCGCTACATGGTCGAGCTCGGGTCGGGGCAGCGGCTGTTCACCGAGCAGCTCGACGACTGGACCCTCGACGGCGGCCGCCAGGTCGACTTCGAGGAGCTCGGGGCGCTCCCCGTGTCCCGTATCGTCGTCGTCTCGCCCGGACACGACGAGGACGATTTCCACCGACTCGTCGCCGACGCCGGGCTCAACGAGGTCTCATACGCCATCGGCTGGACGGCGTGGCTGGACATCGCCCCGCAGGGCGTGGACAAGGGCACGGCGCTGGAGCGCGTGCGCGGCGAGCTCGGCCTCGACGCGGCCCGGGTCCTCGTCGCCGGGGACGGGCGGAACGACATCGGCATGTTCGGCTGGGCGCGCACCGGCGGCGGTCGTGCCGTGGCCATGGGGCAGGCGCCCGCCGAGGTGAAGGATGCCGCGAGCGAGGTGACCGCCGACGTCGAGCAGGGAGGGCTTGCGGCGGCTCTGAACACGCTTCCAGCACCTGCCCAGGTCGACGCAGGAGAATAGAACTCGGCTAGACTCGCGCCTGGTCGGCAGATGTTTCTGTCGGGAGGGTTGTCCGAGCGGCCGATGGAGCTGGTCTTGAAAACCAGTGGGCAGAGATGTCTCGTGGGTTCGAATCCCACACCCTCCGCTTCCTGAGCGCGGTACCTCCGCCGTCGCTGAATTCGAAAGGGTCCGAGTGAGCGAGAACACCCGCCGGCGCCGCACCGTCGCGCGTCATGGTCAGCTGCGCTCGCCCGGCGCCGCCAGTCAGCTCCTCAAGCTCCTCGCGATCAGCATGGCGGTGGTGCTCGTCAGCGGCATCGGGGTCGCGGCCTACATCTGGTTCGACTTCTCGAGCACGGTCTCCGCGAACGCGGTCGACCTCGACGGTCAGGAAGACCTGCCGCCGGACATCGGGGAGTACAAGGGCGGGTTCAATCTCGTCCTCACCGGCGTCGACACCTGCGAGGACGACTACAAGCAGTACTTCGGCGACCGGTGCACGGGTGGCGACGCCGAGGGCACCCTCAACGACGTGAACCTGCTCGTGCACGTCTCGGAGGAGCCGCGGCGGATCACGGTCGTCAGCTTCCCGCGCGACCTGATGATCCCCATCCCGTCCTGTGAGGACGAGGACGGCAACGCCACCGCCGCGATGAGCAAGCAGCCCCTGAACGTCGCGTACACCGACGGCGGGCTGAACTGCGTCGTCCGCACGATCTCCGCCCTCACGGACCAGGAGGTGCAATTCGCCGCCTCCGTGACGTTCGGCGGCGTCATCGAGATCACCAACGCGATCGGCGGCGTCGACGTCTGCCTCGCCAACCCGATCCGCGACCGCTACACCGGTCTCGACATGGCCGCCGGCACCCACACCGTCCAGGGCCTCGAGGCCCTGCAGTTCCTCCGCACCCGGCATGGTGTCGGCGACGGCAGCGACCTCGGCCGCATCGGCAACCAGCAGCAGTACATGTCCAGCCTCGCGCGCAAGCTCATCAGCGGTGAGGTGCTGGGCAACGTGCCGGTCATGCTGAAGCTCGCCAACACCGGCATCCAGAACCTGGAGACGAGTACGTCGCTCGCCGACCCGATGATGATCGTGCAGATCGCGCTCGCCGTGAAGTCCGTGCCCTTCGAGGACATCGTGTTCGTGCAGTACCCGACGCTGACCGACTGGAATGACCCGAACAAGGTCGTGCCGAACGAAGAGGCGGCCGCCGCTCTGTGGGACGCGATCGAGGCGAACGCCCAGCTCCAGATCACGCACGAGAACACGAGCAACGACGGCGTGGTGGTGCAGGAGCCGACGGCTCCGGCGGAGCCGACCGAGCCCACGACTCCGGGTCAGGAGGCGACTCCGACTCCGACCGATCCGGGCGTCGTGGCACTGCCCGACTCCATCAAGGGCAACTCCGCGGCCCAGCAGACCTGCTCGAACGGCAACGTGCGCTGATCGGCCCTCAGGCGCCCCGCGGGCGGTAGACCGTCGGCGGTTTCAGGCCAGCCCGCGGATCTGGGCCGCGAACCGCTCGATCGTCGCGATGAACGCGGGCTCCTCCGGACGGTTGAGGTGCCCGTGAGTGGTGCCTGGTTCGACGACGGCGGTGACGTCGACGCCCGCGGCCTCCAACGATCGCGCGAAAGCCTCGCCGGAGACCCGCAGTTCGTCGGTCTCGTCGTTGACGATGATCGTGGGTGGGAAGCCGGCCAGCGCCGCGGGATCTGCCGTCCCGGGGATGGCGTAGACATCGGCGAGCGCCGGGTCGCCGCCCAGGTAGTTGGCATACATGCCGTGCACGAAAGGTGGGGGGAACACGTCGGCGGCGGGGTTCGCATCCAGCAGGGCGCGAAGTTCGGAATCGGGGCGGCCCTGCACCGCCTGGAGAGTCGGATAGGCGAGCACGACGAGAGCCGGTGCCGGGCCAGTTTCGTGGGAGAGGCGGAGCGCGGCACCGGCGGCGAGGTTGCCTCCGGCGCTGGCACCACCGAGCGCCCAGTCAGACGCCAGCCCTGACGATGAGGCCCAACGGAACGCGGTCACGAGCTCATCATGAGGGACAGGGTAGTGAACTCCGTCGCGCTCGAGCACGCCCAGGCGCTGCGTCCACTCCGCAGTGACCGGTGCCAGCGCGTAGTCCACGCTCACGACGAGGATCCCGCGATCTGCGAAGGCTTTCGCCACCGCATCGGCTTCCGGCATGTCGAGGTCGCCACCCGCGAAGCCCCCTCCATGCGCCCACACGAGTCCATGGCGCGCCGGCGCGTCCGGATGGTAGACCCGGATCGGAAGGGGGCCGTGCGGTCCGTCCACGACATGATCCGCTGCGGGGGGCGTGCTCATTCGAATCAGAGTACCGGCGGCCGGGTCAGGCCGGCGTCGATGTGGTGCGTTGGGCGCTCGCACCCCGCATGATGCGGGCGACGGCGGTGATGAGGAAGAGCTGCCCGGTGATCCCCTCGGCGACAGCCACCGCCTGCACGCCCGGTCCGACGGGCACGAGGTTCCCATAGCCGGTCGTGGTCAGTGCCGTGAACGAGAAGAAGAGCTGGTTGCCGAGCGAGTCGTTCGCCGCATCGCCGAACAGCGGGGTCGGCAGCAGCAGCGACAGCAGGTTGTAGACGAAGGCGAAGAACATGCCGACGAGGATGTACGCGGTCACCGCGGCCAGAAGCGCCTCGACGTCGAGGCCTCGGCGGGTGACCTGGTGCGCGATGATGGCCCACGGCGCCACGAGCAGCGCGAGCATGGAGGCGGCGGACAGGGCGACCGCGAGGGCGGGACTGTCCGTGGCGAAGAATGCCGCGAGGAGGGCAGCCAGGCCGGCGGCCGAGAGCACGACCCACGACACCCGCTGCACGAGGGCGTGCGCCCTGGTCACGCGGAACACGATCGCGACCGTGACCAGCATCGCGAGGAACGCCCAGGGGCTGGGGACCGTGCCGGGCTGGGCCGCGCACAGTCCGTACGACACGATGAGGAGGGCGAGCACCGCGGCATAGCCCAGGGCGCCGCGCCTCGGGTCGGCCGGGGCGGCGAACCCCGCGCGGACGTGCGCTCCCGATGGCTCGGACATGGCGTCTCCTCTCGCGTCCGCGGGGGCCGGACCCTCGCAACGTGCGGCCAGTATCGCAGGGCATGAGGCCGGCTCCCGGGAGCATCCGAGACCGGCGGTTCGTGACCACGCGCAGGACCCGTTATGATGGTGGGGTGCATCCGTGCTCTCGAGCCGGATGCCTGGAGACGTCGCATAGTCCGGCCTAGTGCACCACCCTGCTAAGGTGGAGTCCCCTTACGGGGACCAGGGGTTCAAATCCCCTCGTCTCCGCACTGAGAAGCCCCGACGAGTCCGCTCGCCGGGGCTTTCGTGTTCTCGCGTGCGGGCGGGCCCTCCTCACGCCCGCGTCCCCGGCATCCAGGTTGGGTCGGGGGAGAGCGCGGCGGAGATCTTCCGGCTGGCCGCGCCGAGCTGCCGGGCCTGCGCCGGGGTCAGGGTGTCGAAGACGACGCGGCGGATGAGGGCCTGGTGTGCGGGGGTCGACTGCTCGACCTTCCGGTGGCCGGCGTCGGTGAGGATGCCGAGGGTGAAGCGCCCGTCCTCCGCATCGACCTCGCGCCGGATCCAGCCTTTCGCCTCCAGGCGGGTGACCGCACGGGAGAGTCGGGACAGCGTGCTGTTCGCGTAGCCGGCGAGGACACTGAGGCGGAGCGTGCGCTCCGGTGCCGCATCGAGGGCGTAGAGGATGCCGTGCTCGAAGTGGGTCAGTCCGCTGTCGCGCTGCAGCTGCGCGTCGAGCGCCGCGGGGAGCCGTTCGAGGAGCGTCGCGAGTGCCGACCAGACGTCCATTTCTTCAGCGCTCAAGGGGGCGGGGGAGGATGACGACATTCCTCCACCGTAGCGGTCGAGCCGTGCTCTTCGCTTGCTCGGGAAAGTGAGTCGTGGCTAGTATAACTTGCTCAGGCAAGTGACGCGGGAGGTCCGCGGAAGTGAGAGGGAGACGGATGGAACTGGGGCTGCGCGGCAAGAGGGCGTTCATCAGCGGATCGAGCCAGGGGATCGGATACGCGGTCGCGTCCGCTCTCGCCGCCGAGGGGGTCGATGTCGTGATCAACGGTCGTGACGAGGGACGGGTCGACGCGGCGGTCGGCGTGCTGGCCCTCGCGCACCCGGAGGTGACCGTGTCCGGGATGGCCGCGGACTTCACCGACCCGTCGCAGGTGGCGCGGCTGACGGAGCGGCTCGGTGACGTCGACATCCTCGTCAACAACGTCGGTCTCTTCGGTCTCGCCGACTTCGCGGACGTCGCCGATGCGGACTGGGCGCGCTACTTCGAGGTGAACGTGATGAGCGGCGTGCGCCTCTCCCGAGCTCTCCTGCCGGGGATGCGGGAACGGGGCTGGGGGCGCATCGTCTTCGTCAGCAGCGAGTCCGGCGTCAACGTCCCGGCCGACATGGTGCACTACGGCGTGACGAAGGCCGCGATGATCGCGCTCGGGAACGGGTTGGCCAAACTCACCCGCGGCACCGGCGTGACGGTGAACACCGTCCTGGGCGGCCCGACCTACTCGGAGGGGGTCGCGGCGAGCGTCGCCGCGGTCGCCGAGGCCCGGTCCGTCTCCGAGGAGGTGATGAAGGAGGCGATCATCGGACAGAACACGACCAGCCTGCTGGGTCGCTTCCTCGATCCGGCCGAGGTCGCCGACCTCGTCGTCTACCTCTCCGGCGTCCGCGCATCGGCGACGAACGGCGCCGCGCTGCGGGCGGACGGCGGTGTGCTCACCGCGATGCTGTGAGCGCGGCCGGGCGAGTCGCCCGGGTGTCCCGGTTCGGGTATCCTCGCGGGCATGCCTGAACCGACCCAGACCCCGCAGCGCGAGGCCTTCGGCTCGCGGAACGTGTTCATCCTCTCGGCGATCGGCTCGGCCGTGGGTCTCGGGAACATCTGGCGCTTCCCCTACGTCGCCTATGAAGGCGGCGGCGGTGCGTTCCTCATTCCGTACCTGTGCGCGCTGCTGACCGCCGGCATCCCGCTGCTGTTCCTCGACTACGCGATCGGCCACCGGTTCCGGGGCTCCGCGCCCCTCGCGTTCCGACGCCTGCACCGGGCCGCCGAACCGCTGGGCTGGTGGCAGGTGCTGATCTGCGTCGTCATCGCGGTGTACTACGCCGTGATCGTCGCGTGGGCGGGCATGTACACCTGGTTCTCCGCGCAGCTCACCTGGGGTGCGGGCAACGAGAACGATTTCTTCTTCGTCGACTTCCTGAAGTCCGCCGACGTCGCGGAGGTCGGCCTGTCCGGCGAGTTCGTGCCGCAGGTGGGCCTGCCGCTGATCGCGGTGTGGCTGATCGTCATCATCATCATGGCGCTCGGCGTCAAGCGCGGCATCGGTCGCGCCAACATGATCCTGATGCCGCTGCTCACCCTCATGTTCGCGGTGCTCGTCGTGCAGGCCCTCTTCCTCCCTGGCGCCCTGGACGGTCTGAACGCGTTCTTCACGCCGAACTGGGAGGCGCTCGCCGACCCGGCCGTGTGGGCCTCCGCCTACGGGCACATCTTCTTCTCGCTGTCCGTGGCGTTCGGGATCATGGTGACGTACGCGTCCTACCTCAAGCGCAAGACCGACCTCACCGGCTCCGGTCTCGTGGTCGCGTTCGCCAACTCCGGTTTCGAGATCCTCGCCGGTATCGGCGTGTTCGCCGCCCTCGGGTTCATGGCCCAGGCGCAGGGCACGGATGTCTCCGGCGTCGCGACCTCGGGCATCGGTCTCGCGTTCGTCGCGTTCCCCACGATCGTCTCGCAGGCGACCGGCGGCTCGATCATCGGCGTGCTGTTCTTCGGGGCCCTCGTCTTCGCGGGGGTGACCTCGCTCATCTCGATCCTCGAGGTGATCGTGGCCGCCCTGCAGGACAAGCTCGGGTGGGGACGGGTGCGCACCACCCTCATCGTCTCCATCCCGCTCGCCGTCATCTCGATGGCCCTGTTCTCCACCACCACCGCGCTGTCGGTGCTCGACACCACCGACGCCTTCGTCAACGCCTTCGGCATCATGGCGGTCGCCCTCGTCGCGGTGATCGTCGTGGCCTGGGTGCTGCACCGGCTGCCGCAGCTGCAGGAGCACCTCAACCGGCGATCCAGCTTCCGGGTCGGGCTGCTCTGGCGCCTGCTCGTGGGCGTGCTGGCCCCGCTCGTGCTCGGTTACCTGCTCATCACCGAACTCCTGACGAAGATCGCCGAGCCGTACAGCGGCTACCCCGGTTGGTTCCTCGGGGTGTTCGGCTGGGGCATGGTCATCGCGCTGGTGATCGGGGGAGTGCTGCTGTCGCTGGTGCCGTGGAGCAGGCGCTCCCGTGCCAAGGACGATGCCGGCTACGACGACTTCCTCGACCAGGAGGAGTACGCCGCCGACCCGGAGACGACGAGCATCGCCGTCCCGGCGGCGCAGACGAAGGGAGCGGGAGCATGACCACCACCGCGATCGTCATGATGATCATCGCCATGGTCACGGTGTGGGGAGGCCTCATCGCCGCCGTCGTGAACCTCGCCCGCCATCCGGAGGTGGAGGACACGGAGCCGGCGGTCCCGGTCGAGCTCTGATCCCCGACCCGATCGCATCGGACCACGACGATCGGGTGCAGGCGGGGACTGCGGCGAAACGATGGTGGGGAAAGGAGGGCCCCCGTGATCGGCACGCTCAACGCCCTGGTCGACCTCGTCGACGCGGACCGCGGTCAGGAGATCGACGTCGCCGCGTTCGCCCGTGCGCACGGCACCACCGAGTACCACCTGCGCCGGATGTTCTCGGCGCTCGCCGGGATGCCGTTGACCGAGTACGTGCGGCGTCGTCGGATGACGCTCGCCGGCGCGGAGCTCGCCGCCGGCGCGCCGAGTCTGCTCGATGTCGCGGTGCGGCACGGCTACGGATCGACCGAGGCGTTCGCCCGGGCGTTCCGCGCCGTGCACGGCATCGGGCCGGCGGACGCGCGTCGGCACGGGGGTCCTCTCCGCACACAACCGACGCTCCGGTTCCGCCTGAGCGTCGAAGGGAGTATCCCGATGGATGTCACCATCACCCACCGTCCCGCGTTCGTCCTCGCGGGCCATGCCGCGGAGGTCCCGCTGATCCACGTCGGCGTCAATCCGCATATCCAGGCGCACATCGCCGCCATCCCGCCCGAGGAGCACGCCCGCCTCAAGGCCCTCGGGAACGAGGAGCCCGCAGGCATCCTCGCCGTGACCGCCGACATCGATCCGGATGCCCCGGAGGGGACGCCGCTGACGTACCTGCACGGGGTGGCCGTGCGCGCCGACACCGCGGTTCCCGACGACCTCGACGCCCTGCGCGTGGCGGAGGGCACCTGGGCCGTGTTCGGCGCGAGCGGACCCTTCCCCGAGACCCTGCAGAATCTGTGGGGGGCGACGGCGACCGAGTGGTTCCCGTCGAACCCGTGGCGGCTGCGGCCCGGGCCGTCGATCGTCCGCTACCGGGAGTTCACCGGCGACACGGCTTCCTGCGAGCTCTGGCTCCCCGTCGAGCAGAGCTGACCGCCCATCGGGTCGGGCCCCTGGGGCTCGACCCGATGTCGGTGCCCCGTGGCACACTGACCGCACGACGTACCGAGAGGCGGGCCATGACGGCGATCGATCCCAAGAAGACGCTCGACGCCTATCAGGCGAAGCGGGGCGCCTTCCGTGTCCTCGAGGTGCCGCCGCTGACCTATCTGATGATCGACGGCGCCGGAGATCCGAACACCGCTCCGGCCTTCTTCGACGCGGTCGCGGCGCTCTACCCGCTGGCGTACACCCTCAAGTTCGCCAGCCGGGCCGAGCTCGGCATCGATCAGGTCGTGATGCCCCTGGAAGGCCTGTGGCATGCGCCCGACATGGCGTCCTTCACCACCCGGCGCGACAAGTCGACGTGGCTCTGGACGCTCATGATCATGGTGGGCGACCACGTCACTCCCGCCCTGTTCGACCGCGCGGTCGAGACGGTCGCGGCAAAGAGCGCGAAGAAGGGGGAAGAGCTTCCGGCGCTGGCCGCCGTCCGGCGGGAGGTCCTCGACGAGGGCCTCTGCGTGCAGACATTGCACATCGGGCCGTTCGACGATGAAGGACCCGTGCTCGAGGAGCTGCACGAGCGCTTCGTCCCGGAGAACGGGTTGCAGATGCGCGGACGGCACCACGAGATCTACCTCAGCGACCGCCGTCGGACGGCTCCGGAGAAGCTGCGCACCATCCTGCGGCAGCCCGTCGAACGGATCACCTGAGCGCGGTCGCACCGGGGGTCCGGAAAGCAACCCCCTGATCGGGACGCGCCGCGGCGGATACTCTTCGAGCATGAGCACCGTCAAGCATGCGGCGCGCGTGGCGAAGGACTCCACCGCGTTCCGGCGGACCGCCCGCGTGGGATTCGTGGTCCTCGGCATCATCCACATCATCATCGGCGCGATCGCCATCACGATCGCGGCCGGCGGGTCGGGGGACGCCGATCAGGACGGTGCGATGGAGCAGGTGCGCAACAACCCCATCGGCGGACTGCTGCTGCTCGCGATCGCCGTGGGCCTCTTCGCGCTCGCCGTGTGGCAGGTGGCGAGCGGGTTCCTGGCCGCCGACCCCGCCGAGACGAAGAAGTGGGGCAAGCGCCTCAAGCTCTTCGGGATCTCGGGCACCTACCTGGTGATCGCCGGCCTCGCACTCGTCTACGCGGTGGGCGGCCGCGCGGAATCCTCCGACGCGTCGAAGACCCTGAGCCAGGTGGTCCTGGCCGCACCGGGCGGGGTGGCTCTGCTCGTGGTGATCGGCCTCAGCGTCATCGGTGTCGGCATCGGCTTCATCATCGGCGGGATCATGCGCTCCTTCCGCAAGCTCATCGACGTGCCGACCGGAGCCGCCCGCGCCGGCGTGATGGCGCTCGGCATCGTGGGCTACATCGGCAAGGGCATCGCGGTGGGGGTCACCGGGGTGCTGTTCGTGGTGGCGGCCGTGACGCAGGACCCGGAACGCGCTGCGGGTCTCGACGCCGCTCTGCACAGCCTCCTCAGTCTGCCGTTCGGCCGGCTCATCCTCGGTGCTGTCGGCGTCGGCTTCGCGCTGTACGGGGCCTTCTGCATCGCCCGCGCCCGCCTCGCCCGTATGTCCTAGTCCTTCCGTGCCTCCGCCGGGCCCCGGTCAGCCGGAAGATGGGAGACTGGAACGATGAGCGCTTCTCCCGGAGTCGACGTGATCACCCCGCTGACCGAGACCGAGGTGCAGCGGATCCGCGAGGACTTCCCGATCCTGCACACCCGCGTCCACGGCCACCCGCTGGCATACCTCGACTCGGGGGCGACGTCGCAGCGTCCGGAGTCCGTGCTCGACGCGGAACGCCGCTTCGCCACCACCATGAACGCGGCCGTCCACCGCGGCGCCCACACGCTGGCCGCCGAGGCGACCGAGCTCTTCGAAGGCGCCCGCAGCACCCTCGGCCGGTTCGTGGGCGCCGACGACGACGAGATCGTCTGGACCTCGAACGCCACCGAAGCGGTCAACCTCGTCGCCTACTCCCTCTCCAACGCCTCCCTCGGCCGGGGTGGTGCCGCGGCCGAGCCTCTTCGGCTCCGCGAAGGGGACGAGATCGTCACCACCGAGATGGAGCACCACGCCAACCTCATCCCCTGGCAGGAGCTCGCCGCGCGCACCGGGGCCACGCTCCGGGTCATCCCGCTCGACGACGACGGGGCCCTCCGCCTTGATGCGGCCGCGGAGCTCATCTCGGACCGCACGAAGCTCGTGGCGTTCACGCATGTGTCGAACGTGCTGGGCGTGATCAACCCGATCGAGATCCTCGTCGCGCTGGCGAAGGAGGTCGGCGCCTTGACGCTGCTCGACGCCTGTCAGTCGGCTCCGCACCTGCCGTTGGACCTGCATGCCCTGGGTGTCGACCTCGCCGTCCTCTCCGGCCACAAGATGCTCGGCCCCACCGGCATCGGCGCCCTGTACGGCCGGCGCGAGGTCCTCACCGCGATGCCCCCGTTCCTCACGGGCGGTTCCATGATCACAACGGTGACCACGACCGAGGCCGAGTACCTGCCGCCGCCGCAGCGCTTCGAAGCGGGCACGCAGCGGGTGTCCCAGGCGATCGCGCTCGCCGCTGCCGTCGACTACCTCTCCGCGGTCGGCATGGAGCGCATCGCCGCCCACGAGGCCGCGTTCGGGCAGCGTCTCGTCGAAGGACTCGGCGCGATCGACGGCGTGCGCGTCCTGGGCGCGGGCATCGAGCTGCCGCGGGTCGGTCTCGCGAGCTTCGACGTGGCCGGGATCCACTCGCACGACGTCGGGCAGTTCCTCGACGACCAGGGCATCGCGGTGCGGGTCGGTCACCACTGCGCCCAGCCCCTGCACCGTCGGCTGGGCGTGACCTCATCGACGAGGGCGAGCACCTACCTGTACACCACCGCGTCCGAGGTGGACGCCGTCATCGAGGCGGTCGCCGGGGCGATCGCGTTCTTCGGGAGGGGCGCATGAGCGACCTGCAGAGCCTGTACCAGGAGCTGATCCTCGACCACTCGCGCACGCCGCACGGCTTCGGCCTCCGCGAGGAGATCCCGGCCCAGTCGCATCAGCTCAATCCGACCTGCGGCGACGAGATCACGCTGCAGGTGCATCGCAGCGCCGACGGCGGCGTGGAGGCGATCGCGTGGGAGGGACACGGGTGCGCGATCTCCCAGGCCTCCGCGTCCCTGCTCGCCGAGCTCGCCGAGGGCCTCACCGTGGACGAGCTCGAGGTGCGGATCGCTGCCTTCCGCGAGGCGATGCGCTCCCGCGGCACGATCGAGCCGGACGAGGAACTGCTCGGCGATGCCGCGGCGCTCGGGGGAGTCTCGCGGTACGTGGCGCGCGTGAAGTGCGCCATGCTCGCCTGGGTGGCGGCGGAGGACGCGCTCACGCGCCTCTGACCGCGTTCGCCTCCCTCCTCGACGGGAATAGCATCCGGCGGCAGGCGTTGGCCCGAGCATGACAACTCTCGGAATCATCGGAGCAGGCAACATCGGCAGCCAGGTCGCGCGCGTGGCCGTGGCCAACGGCTATGACGTCGTGATCGCGAACTCGAGAGGGCCGGAGACCCTGGCCGATCTCGTCGCCGAGCTCGGGCCGCGCGCGAAGGCGGCGACGGCGGAGGAGGCGGCCGCCGCGGCCGACGTGGCCGTGGTGACGGTGCCGCTGCACGCGATCGATCAGCTTCCCGCCGCGCAGCTCGCCGGGAAGATCGTGCTGGACACGAACAACTACTACTTCGAGCGTGACGGGCACATCGAGGCCCTCGACAAGGGCGAGACCACCACGTCCGAGCTCGTGCAGGCGCAGCTCCCGGACTCGAAGATCGCCAAGGCGTTCAACCACATCTACGCCGCCGAGATCACCACGGACGGGACTGCGGCCGGTACGCCGAACCGTCGCGCGCTGGCCACGGCCGGGGACGACGCGGAGGCCGTGGCCTTCGTCACCCGCTTCTACGACGAGGCCGGTTTCGACACGGTCAACGTCGGCCCGCTCAGCGAGTCGTGGCGAGTCGAGCGTGACCGTCCGGCGTACGTCATCCGGCAGAACGCGGAAGAGCTGGCGGCGAACGTCGCGCGGGCGAACCGTCTGCCCTGACGCGGCGCGCGCCCCGGTCTGGGATACCAAACTTGGCCAATCCTGGGCCGGGGTGCGACAATGCCCGGATGGCGGGGGCTGTGGGGGTAAGCGGGGAACTCGAGTCGGTCAGGGTCACGAGGATCCTCCGGGATGACATCGTGCTGGGTCGGCGCGCGCCCGGTTCCCGGCTCGTGGAGCGGGATATCGCCGCCGAGCTGAATGTGTCCCGACTTCCGGTGCGGGAAGCCATCCGCACGCTGGTCGCGGAGGGCGTGGTCGTGGCACGGCCCCGGACGTGGGCCGTGGTGCGGGAGTTCACCCATGACGACATCCGCAACTTCGCGGAGGTGCGCGAGGCGATCGAGACCCTCATCTTCGTGTTCGCGGCCGAGCGTCACGACGCGAAAGGGCTCGCTCGGCTGCGCGAGGCGTACGAGCGCGAAGTCGCCGCGGCCCGGGCCGGCGACGCGGAGACGGCCCGGACGGCGGCCGCGGCGTTCCATGAGGTCGCCGTCGATCTGGCGGGCAACGAGATGCTCGGCGAGCTCATCGCCGTGTTCCTGACGCGCTTGCGCTGGTTGTTCGGACAGCACGACGATCTGGAGGCGATGGCGGAGGAGCACCGCGTCATCCTCGACGCCGTCCGTGCGCGCGATGTCGAGGCGCTGCGACGGATCGTGCCCGCGCACCTGGCGAGCGGGCACTCCGCGGCCGAACGGCGGCTGGCGCAGACGGCGACCACCTGAGGCGTCCGTCGGGAGAACGACCCCCGGACGCGCCGCGAGCGGTTGTATCCTTGTCCGGTCGGAGTCGGTCCGGTCTGTTCGCGCTGTCCTGGGGAGCGAGATGCGAAGTCTTGCTGTCGTCGTCGGGGGGATCCTCCTGCTCGGAGGTGCTGCGCTCCTGGTGGTGGCCGATCAGGAGCGCGCCGCCGGTGTCGCCGCCGTGAAGGCGGAGATCGCGCGGATCGAGCAAGTGCTCGCGGAGTCGCAGGCCGAGAACCTCGAACTGGCGGAGCGTCTCACCGCTCTGCGATCGCGCATCGCGGAGCAGGACGCCGAGCTGAACGACACGACGGGCTTCCTGCCGTGAGGCGCCGGGTGCTCGCAGTGACGGTGTCGGCGGCCGTGCTCGTCGCGGCGGCTGCCGTCGCGCGATCCGACGCACTGGACCAGGAGCGCGCCGAGGCGGTGGCCGAGCTCTCCGTGCTGGCCGACCGGTCCTACGACGCCGCACAGCGCACCGACCACCTGTCCGGCGCCGTGGCGCGGGCCGAGCAGGACGCAGAGGATCGGGCTGGCGTGCTCGCGGTGCGGCCGGCATTCCTGGAGGAGCTCTCGACGCTGGCCGCCGTTCTCCAGGGTGCGGACGGCAAGATCGACACGGCGGCACACCTCGCGTCCGCCCGGTCTGCCCAGGAGACCGTGCGCGCCGAGCGCCATGACCCGGACACCGTGGTCGCGGCGACCGCGACGGTGGAGGCGCTCACCCAGAAGGTCGGCACCGAGGTCGCCGGCTGGCAGGCGTCGCAGAGCGCCGGCCCCGGCGGGCCCGCATGGACATCGAGCGGGCCGGACGGCTACGCGCGGGTGCGCGCCGCCCTCGACAGGGTCGGCGGCGGGGGCGTGGGGCTGTACGAGTCGTCGTCGTGCGCGGGCGGCACGGCGCCTGCCTGTGCCAACAGCAACGGCTACATCAAGTACCGCGCCGACATCACCGGGTGGAGTGACGGACGCCTGAACTGGGCGATGGCGCATGAGCTGGCCCACATCTATCAGTTCCGCGTCTGGGGCTCCCTCACCTCCTCGGGCGCGTACGGGGCGATGTTCGGTGGCGACCCGGAGTTCCTCGCCAACTGCATGGCCGTGGTCCGCGGCTTCCCGGGGGCGGTGGGCTGCTCCGGCGAGCAGCAGGCCTGGGCCTCGGGGATCTGGGTCGGCGTCGTCGGCTGAGCCGCAGTCCGACGCGATGTCGGAGGTCTCCGGCATCCTGATCGGAGCCGTTCCGGCCGAGACTGCGCGGCATCGATACCGGTACGCTCGAGAGAAGGAGGTGCGGGTGGGACGGACTGCGGATGCCATCGCCGAAGGCGTCGCGATCGCGACGGCCGCTGCGCGCCTCGCCGTGAAGAATCACATCCTCATCGGCACCATCGCGGAGGACGGCGTCTTCGACCTCGACAAGTACGTCGAGGATGCGAGGGCTGCCCTCGGCGCGATGGCCGAGGAGTCGGAGGAGGCCGCCGCCACGGTCACGGCCCTGCGCAAGCGCGCCCGCGGCCGGCATTCCGATCCGGTCGGCACGCACGACTACCGTGACCGCGATGTGCGCAATCTTCGGCGGCGGGCCAAGCAGTCGCTCGGCGTCGCGCAGCGTCTGCGCGAGATGATGGACGACCGTGCCCAGCTGGAGAGCATCGTCGAGGAGGCGCGCGCGGCGGCCTGGGCCGACGTGCGGCACAACCTCGACCGCCGGCTGCGCGTCGAGGGCATGCGACCGGATCAGGACCCGGACTACGCGCGCATGCGGGAGGCGCGCATGCAGGCGCTGCGCCTTGTCGATCTCCAGGCGCTCTCGTCGCAGCAGCGGGCCAAGGAGAAACGGCGGAAGAAGCAGGAGAAGGCGGCCGCGAAGGGGGAGTGAGGCCTCGTTTCGCTTTCCGGTCCCGTCTGTTGTAGGCTGGTCGTCGGCCCGCTGAGCGGTAAAGCACCGCGGGTCCTGCGCCTCTAGCTCAATGGATAGAGCATCTGACTACGGATCAGAAGGTTGGGGGTTCGAGTCCCTCGAGGCGCACACTGTGTTGAGACAGTACGAGAACCCCCGTCGCGCAAGCGGCGGGGGTTCTCGCTGTTCCGGGGCGAGTGCTCCGGTCAGAGCAGGCTGGTGATCGCCGGGTCGCGCTCGGCGAGGTCGGCTGCCGTGGCCATGATGGCGGTGCGCATCGCGGCCACCGCGACCGCGGGGGTGACGTCGGAGCGATGGGCGAGACTGATCGTCCGCGACATCGCCGGGTGGGCGAGGCGCGCCGACCGCAGCGCGGGGCGTTCGTACAGCACCATGGCCGGGACCACCGCGACCCCGACGCCCCGTTCGACGAAGCGGAGCACCGCATCCATCTCCGCACCCTCCAGCGCGAGGGTCGGGGTGAGATCGGCGGCGCGGAAAGCGGCGTCCATCGCGGCCCGCAGCTCATAGCTCTCGTCGAACTGGATGAGCGGGAGGGTGGCGAGGTGCGCGAGGCTCACGGACGGGCCGTGGGTGACCGGAGGTGCGGACGCCGACGAGATCACCACGAGCTCCTCGGCGAGGAGCGGAACGTGCGTGAGGCTGACCCCCGCGGGCACCGGTCCCTCGGACTGGGTGACGAGGGCGATGTCGACCGCCCCGACCGCGAGCTGCTCGACCAGCAGCCGGGAGCCGCCCTCGGTGAGGTGGAGATCGATGCCGGGGTGGGTGGCATGGAACGAGCTGAGGGCCTCCGCCACGAGGCTGATGCAGAGCGTGGGCGGGGCGCCCAGGCGCACGCGGCCGCGGCGGAGTCCGGCGAGCTCGGCCACCTCGTCGCGGATGGCGTCGGCTTCGGCGAGCATGCGCTGCGCATGGGGGAGGACCGTCTCGCCGGCGGCTGTCAGGGCGATGTGACCGCGAGCGCGATGGAACAGCTCGGCGCCGAGTTCCCGCTCGAGGGTCGAGATCTGACGGCTCAGTGATGGCTGGGCGAGGTGGAGGTGCTCGGACGCGCGGGTGAAATGGCCGAGGCGGGCGACTTCGACGAACCCGCGGAGCTGCTCGAGGTTCATATCCATAGCGTACCCGCATGGTTTCCAGACCAACTATGCATTGGAGTTATTAGGATCGCCTAACTAGCGTCGAGAGCATGAATGCACCCGAACGACAGATCTCCACCACGGTCCTCGTGATCGGCACCGGAGGCTCCGGGCTCCGCGCCGCGATCGAGGTCGCCGAGCACGGCGTCGACGTGCTCGCCGTCGGCAAGCGCCCCCGGCAGGACGCCCACACGTCGCTCGCGGCGGGCGGCATCAACGCCGCTCTCGGCACGATGGATGCCGAGGACAGCTGGCAGCAGCACGCGGCGGACACGATCAAGGAGAGCTACCTCCTCGCCAATCCCCACACCGTCCAGATCGTCACCCAGGGCGCCGAACGCGGCATCCGCGACCTCGAGCGCTGGGGCATGGACTTCGCCCGCGAAGGGGACGGCCGCATCTCGCAGCGTTTCTTCGGCGCGCACACGTACCGCCGCACGGCCTTCGCCGGCGACTACACCGGCCTCGAGATCCAGCGGACGCTGGTCGCCCGTGCCGAGCAGCTCGACGTCCCCATCCTCGACAACGTCTACATCACGCGCCTGCTCGTGCGCGACAACGTCGTCTTCGGCGCCTACGGCTTCGATCAGGCGGACGGCACGCGCTACCTCATCCATGCGGACGCCGTGATCCTCGCCGCCGGCGGACACAACCGCATCTGGCGCCGCACGTCGTCGCGCCGCGACGAGAACACCGGAGACTCCTTCCGGCTCGCCGTCGAGGCGGGGGCGCGACTTCGCGACCCCGAGCTGGTGCAGTTCCATCCGTCCGGCATCATCGAGCCCGAGAACGCCGCCGGCACGCTCATCTCCGAGGCCGCGCGCGGGGAGGGCGGCATCCTCCGCAACGCCCTCGGCGAGCGGTTCATGGCGAAGTACGACCCCGAGCGGATGGAGCTGTCTACTCGCGACCGGGTCGCGCTCGCCGCTTACACCGAGATCCAGGAAGGGCGCGGCACCGCGAACGGCGGCGTCTGGCTCGATGTGTCCCACCTACCCCGCGAGACCATCATGACGCGGCTTCCGCGTGTGTATCAGACGATGATGGAGCTGCAGATGCTCGACATCACGGCGGAGCCGATCGAGATCGCGCCGACCGCGCATTACTCGATGGGCGGCGTGTGGGTGCGGCCGGACGACCACCAGACCGACGTCGACGGGCTGTACGCGATCGGGGAGGCGTCGAGCGGACTCCACGGCGCGAACCGTCTCGGGGGCAACTCCCTCATCGAGCTGCTCGTCTACGGCCGGATCGTCGGTCAGGCCGCGATGGCCCACGCCGCGGGGCTGGACGCCCAGCGCCGGTCGGCCGATGCGGTCGCCGCCGCCCGTGCCGAGATCGACGACCTCCTCGCCGCGGAGGGGCGCGAGAACGTGCGGGCTCTGCAGCGCGCGATCCGCAACCTCATGACGGAGTACGCCGGCGTGGTGCGGTCGGAGGACGGGCTGAACGCCGGCCTCGCCGACCTCGACATGATCGAGGGGCGGATGGAGGACATCGGCATCCACCCGGACATCGCCGGGTTCCAGGACCTCGCACACGCGTTCGACCTCAAGGCCTCCGCGCTCGCCGCCCGGGCCACGCTGGAGGCGGCGCGGGAGAGGCGCGAGACCCGCGGATGCCACAACCGCAGCGACTTCCCGGACACCGATCCCACGCTGCAGGTGAACCTCGTCTGGTCGCCGACCGCCGGCGTGACGCGCGAGGAGATCCCCGCGATCCCCGACGAGATCGCCGAGCTCATGCGCGACGTCGACACGACCGGCAAGCTCGTCGAGTAGTCCCCCGAGACCCCGCTTTCGCGTCGAGACCCCGCCCTGCAGATGTCTGCAGGGCGGGGTCTCGGCGATAGTGCGGGGTCTCGGGTAGGGGGTCAGTCGACGCCGAGGCCGACGGCCTCGTGGTCCGGCTCCGGGTCGTCACGCTTCGGGGCCTTCGGCTCCTCGCCCGGAGCCTTCTCGGTGCTGGGCTCCTCCAGCTCCTCGGTACTCGGGACCTCTGCCGGGTCGGCGTCTTCCGGAGAGTCCGCCTGCTCCGGCGTCGTCGCCTCGCCCTCCGTGGTGTCGGAGGCCGGGGTCGGGGTGGGGGTCTGCGCCTCGGGCGAGAGGTCGTCGTTCGCGGTCGGTTCGGGAGTGCTGTCGGTCATGATCGTCCCTTTCTGCGATGTCGTGTCCTCAGCCTGCCTCCGCCTCTGCGGAACATGAAGGGCCTTGACGCGGACCCGCCGGCCGCGCGGTTAATCGCGGTGAACCGGAATCCCGAACTCGGCGTAGCCTGGAGGGGTGACTGCGTACGTCTCGGCCTTCGACCTCTTCTCCATCGGCGTCGGCCCGTCCAGCTCGCACACCGTCGGACCCATGCGCGCCGCGCTCGACTTCGCGCGGCAGCTGACCGCCTCCGGGGAACTCGACCGCGTCGGCCGCGTCGAGTGCACGCTGTACGGCTCGCTCGGCGCCACCGGGATCGGCCACGGCACCCCGGATGCGGTCGTCGCGGGGCTTCGCGGTCTCGCTCCCGAGACGTGCGATCCGGCGGCCGTCCGTGCGGCGTGGTCGGCGTATCCGGAGGGGGAGCCGTTGCGGATCGACGGCGCCCATGCGGTGCCGTTCCGGAAGGACGACATCGTGTTCGCGCCCCGGACCCGCCTTCCCGGCCACCCGAACGCCATGACGCTCATCGCCCGTGATGCCGACGGGACCACCCTGTTCGAGCAGACGTACTACTCGATCGGCGGGGGGTTCATCCGGCGCGAGGGGGAGGAGGCGCACCTTTCGACCGGTGCCTTCCCGCATCCCTATGCCGATGCCGCCTCGCTACTCGCCCTCTGCGATGAGCACGGCCTGTCCATCGCGGAGGTCGCCCGCCGCAATGAGACGGCACTGCGCAGCGAGGAGGAGGTCGCCGCCGGCCTCGATGCGATCTGGGACGCGATGGCGGGCTGCGTGGACGCCGGCCTCCACGCCGAGGGCGTCCTTCCGGGCATGCTGCAGGTGAAGCGCCGTGCGGGCACGATCCGCGCGCAGCTCGAGGCGGTCGAAGCCGACGGGCACCGGGAGCTCCCCGGCGAGTGGCTCGGGGCTTTCGCGCTCGCGGTGAACGAGGAGAACGCGGCGGGTGGCCGCGTCGTGACGGCACCCACCAACGGCGCGGCGGGCATCCTCCCGGCGGTGGCGATGTACTGGTGGCGCTTCCTCGCCGATTCGGGTCTCGGAGCCGGGAACGCGGTGACGCCGTACGGGGAGCTCGTCGGCAGCGCGCTGCTCGGGTTCGACGGAGCTCCGCCGTCGCCTCCCGCGCTCGACGGCGAGGACGCGGAGATCGCGGAGGCCAACCGCCGCCGGGGCATCCGCAGGTTCCTGCTGACGGCCACCGCCCTCGGGTCGCTGTTCAAGGCCAACGCCTCGATCTCCGGCGCCGAAGGCGGGTGTCAGGCTGAGGTCGGCTCCGCCTGCGCGATGGCCGCGGGCGGGCTCACCGCGGTGATGGGCGGCACGAACCGACAGATCGAGAACGCCGCGGAGATCGCGATGGAGCACCACCTCGGCCTCACGTGCGACCCGATCGGCGGACTCGTGCAGATCCCGTGCATCGAGCGCAACGCCATCGCCGCCTCGACCGCCGTCACCGCCGCACGCCTCGCGCTCCGCGGCGACGGGAGCCACTACGTCTCGCTGGATGCGGTCGTCGAGACGATGCGCCAGACGGGTCTCGACATGTCGACGAAGTACAAGGAGACCAGCGAGGGGGGTCTGGCGGTGAACGTCATCGAGTGCTGACCTCGCCGAGCCACCCCCTTTCGCGCGCCCCGGCCCGCTGCGTGCGCACGGAGAGGGGTGGCAGGCACACAGAGGGGCGGGTCGACGGAGGAGGGAGAGGCACATGCGGCAGCACCCGGTCGTCGCGGTGCGGCCGAACGAGGAGGCGCCGATCCCGGACGGGACGTGGCCGACGAACATCCCCGCGGTGGCCCAGGTGCTGCGCGAGGGACTGGATCTCGGGCCGGGAGTGACCTTCGTCGTCGGTGAGAACGGCAGCGGGAAGTCCACCCTCGTCGAGGGCATCGCGATCGCGTACGGTCTCTCCCCGGAAGGCGGGTCGCGCCAGGCGCAGCACCGGACGCGGCCGAGCGAGTCGCCGCTGTCGGACTGGCTGCGCCTCCAACGAGGCGTCGGGGCGCACCGCTGGGGGTTCTTCCTCCGGGCGGAGACGATGCACTCGTTCTACACGTATCTCGAGGAGAACCCTTCCCTGCGCGGCGATGTGCCCTTCCATGAGATGAGCCACGGGGAGTCGTTCCTCGCCCTGCTCGACAGCCGCTTCGATGATCCGGGGTTCTACTGCCTGGACGAGCCGGAGGCCGCGCTGTCGTTCCACTCGACTCTCACGCTGATCGCCGTGCTGCAGCGCATCGCCGACGAGGGCGGCCAGGTGCTGTGCGCCACGCACTCGCCGGTGCTCGCGGCGCTTCCGGGTGCGGCCATCCTGGAGGTCGGGGAGTGGGGACTCCGCCCGGCCGCCTGGGAGGACCTCGAGATCGTGAACCACTGGCGCTCGTTCCTCGGACAGCCGCAGCGGTATCTCCGACATCTGCTCGGTGAGTGAGGATCCGCGGAGCCGTAGGCTGGCGGGCATGGCCGAGCAGAAGGCGTCGAGACGACGCGGGCGCCCGCGCGGCGGCACCGACTCCCGCGAGCGCATCGTGTCCGCCGCCGTCGACGAGTTCGGTGCGCAGGGGTACGACGGCGCCACGGTGCGGTCGATCGCCGCCCGCGCCGGGGTCGACTCCGCGCTCGTCCACCACTACTTCGGCACCAAGGCCGACCTGTTCGCCGAGGCCGCCGGAATACCGCTGCGCCCCGACCTCGACGTCCCCGAGATCCTCGCGGGGCCGAAGGACGAAGCGGGGGCCCGGCTCGTCCGCTATGTGCTCGACGCGTTCGAGAAGCCCGACGTGCGCCGCCGCGGCGTGCTGCTCCTGCGCACGGCGATCGGGAGCAGACTGACGACGCCCCTCCTCGCCGGTTTCCTCTCCCGCGAACTGCTCTCCCGTGTGGCGCGCCGCCTCGACGTGGAGGACGCCGACCTCCGTGCCGCCCTCGTCGCGTCGCAGATCGCCGGCATGCTCATCGGCCGCTACGTCCTGCAGCTTCCCGCGCTCGCCGGCGCCTCCGTCGACGAGCTCGTCCGCCGCGTCGGCCCCACGGTCCAGCGCTACCTCCTCGACTGACCCTCCCCGCGGCGGGCACAGCTTCGGAGATCTCGGTCGCCGCGCCGGACGGCACGGGCCGGCGGCGGCGTGTCGATCCGACGCTCCGAAGCTGTGCCCACCGAGGCGTTGACGCCCGACGAGGCGAGGCGCATAATTCATCGCATGATGAATAATGCGGCCGTCGAGATCACGCAGCTGCGCGCGCGGCGTGGGGCCGTGTCCGTGTTCGACGGCATCGATCTCGCCGTGCCGCGTGGCCAGATCACGGGTTTGCTGGGCCCCTCGGGGTGCGGCAAGACCACGCTCATGCGGTCGATCGTCGGTGTGCAGCGGATCGCCTCCGGCGACGTCACCGTTCTCGGCGAGCCGGGCGGGTCCCGCCGGCTCCGACTCCGTGTCGCGTACGGCACGCAGGGTGCCTCGGTCTACGGCGATCTCAGCGTGCGGCAGAATCTCGCCTACTTCGCGTCACTCCTGAAGGCGCCGAAGGGGGACGTCGACCGGGTCATCCAGGAGGTCGGTCTCGGCGCGCAGGCGGGGCAGCTCGTCGATGCGCTCAGCGGCGGCCAGGCGACGCGGGTGTCGCTCGCGGTTGCCCTGATCGGCTCACCGGAGCTCATCGTGCTGGACGAGCCGACCGTCGGACTCGACCCCGTGCTGCGCGCGGAGCTCTGGACCCTGTTCCGCCGGCTGGCCGACCGGGGCGTCACGCTCATCGTGTCGAGTCACGTGATGGACGAGGCGGTGCGCTGCGACCGGCTGCTGCTGATGCGGGAGGGGAGGATCATCGCCGACACCACGCCGTCCGCACTGCTCGCCGACACCGGCACGACCGACGCCGAGGCCGCGTTCCTGGCGCTGATCGAACGCGACAGGGCCGCCGGCGCCGCGCCCTCCCGGCGCGCACGCCGAGAAGCGCAGGAACGCCAGGAGGAGGACGGGACATGAACGGCCGCCGGCTGTTCGCGACCGCCGGCCGTGTGCTCACGCAGCTCCGACACGACCCGCGGTCCATCGCCCTGATGCTCATCGCCCCGAGCCTGCTCGTCGGTCTCTTCGCCTGGCTGTTCAGCGAGCAGGACGGTGTGTTCGACCAGTTCGGCGGTGCGATCCTGGCGCTGTTCCCGTTCATCGTGATGTTCCTCATCACGTCGATCACCACCCTGCGGGAGCGCCGTTCCGGCACGCTCGAACGTCTGATGACCACGCCGCTCGAGAAGGCCGACTTCATCCTCGGGTACGCGCTCGCGTTCGGGTTGATGGCGGTGCTGCAGGCGGTCATCACGGTGTCGTTCGCGGTCGGGGTGTGCGGGCTCGACGTGGACGGGCCGCTGTGGCAGCTGGGTCTCGTCGCGGTGGTCGATGCCCTGCTCGGCACGGCGCTGGGGCTCCTGGCGAGCGCGTTCGCCCAGACCGAGTTCCAGGCGGTGCAGTTCATGCCGTTGCTGGTGTTCCCGCAGATCATCCTCGGCGGTCTGTTCATGCCGCGCGACCAGATGCCCGACGTGCTGTACGCCATCTCCGACTGGCTGCCGCTGAGCTACGCGATCGACACCATCAACGCGGTCGCGGCGGGGGACGAGGGTGGGGACGTGTTCGGTCCGCTGCTCATCGTCGTGGCCTTCGCCGTCGGCGCTCTGGTGCTCGCAGCGCTCACACTGCGGCGGCGCACGCGCTGAGCCGAAGTCCTGGCCTGGATCAGCGCGGGGCGCGGTTCTTGGTGTGCTTCGTCGGCACGGCGGCCCACGGGTCCTCGGGCCACGGGTGCCGGGGGTAGCGGCCGCGCATCTCGGCGCGCACCTGGGCGTAGGGACCCGACCAGAACGAGGCGAGGTCGTCTGTGACCGCGAGCGGCCGCCCCGCCGGGGACAGCAGATGGAAGAGCACGGGGACGCGGCCGTCCACGAGCCGGGGAGTCTCCGCCCAGCCGAAGCACTCCTGCAGCTTCACCGCCACGACCGGGCGTGCGCTCGGATCCCCGTCGGGTTCCGGGTAGGAGATGCGCACGCGGGAGCCGCTGGGCACGTCAAGCCGTTCCGGGACGAGCGCATCGAGGTGCACGGCTTCGGGCCAGGGCAGCAGACGACGAAGGGCGGACGTGAGGTCCAGCCGGCCGATGGGGGTGCCGGCTGCCAGCGCGTCGAGCTCCGGTGCCAGCCAGGCGTCGAGCGATGCGAGCAGACCCGCGTCCGACACATCGGGCCAGGGATCGCCGAGCTCCCGTCGCAGCAGTGCGAGACGGCGGCGCAGGGCATCCGCGCCGTCGGACCACGTGAACATGCCGAGGCCATCGCGTCGGAGTGCTCGGCCCACGGCATCCCGGCCTTCCGAGGCCGCGGCGCGCACCGGCACCGATGACCGCAGGATCGCACCGATCCGGCGTTCGCGGCGGGCCTGCACCCGACCTCCGACGAACTCGGCCTCGACACGGTCGGTCATCAGAGGGCCCGACGCACGCTCCATCTGCTCCTCGGTGAGTACCGCTGCGCAGCGGATGACCGCACCGGAGCCGGCTGCCGCCCGGGACGCGGCTCGGGTGACGTCGGCCACGGCGAGCCATTCCGACGCGGCCAGAGCGCCGCTGACGCCGGCCCGGGTGCCGGAGGCCAGCAGGAAGGTCGCTCCCGACCCGGTGCGTTCGACACGGTGAGCGACGCGCTCGGGGAAGGCCAGCGCGATCACGAGACCGACGCCGTCGAGACCGGCGCGGGTGCCCGGCGCCGGAGCGACCAGGCGTTCCAGGCGACGCGCCTCCTCGCGCCAGCGGCGGGCCTCGGCCGTGCCCCCTCCGCGCAACGCGACGAGAGCGTGGGCGATGTCGGCATTCGGGATGCGCTGGTCCCCGCCGAGAAGCGCCACGACCTCGGCGGCGAGCCGGCTCCCCACCGCGGGACTGCCGACCCGCGGCGCTCTGGCCAGCCGAGGATCGGTGGGGATTCGTGCCAGCGCACGGCCCTCTGCCGTGGCGCGCCCGTCGTCGTCGATCGCTCCGAGACCGCGGAGCACCGTGACGGCATCGGCAAGGCTGTCGGCTCGCAGCGGTTCGATCATGCGCAGGCCGGCGCCGCCCGGGGCGCCCCAGCAGGCGAGCAGGAGGGCGGCGTCGGTGAGGTCTGCCGTGGCGATCTCCGGCGACGGCCGCGCAGGAGCGGCAGCATAGGTGCGCTCGTCCACACAGCGGATCACGGTGCCGGGGCCCTGTCGGGTGGCGCGTCCGGCTCGCTGCACACAGGAGGAACGGGAGGCGGCGGTGGTGACCAGACCGGTCATCCCGCGGGCGGCGTCGCGCTGCGGCTGCCGGGCCAGACAGCTGTCCACGACCAGCCGCACACCCGGCACCGTGAGAGACGACTCGGCGAGGGAGGTGGCGACGATGATGCGGGGCCGGGCTTCCGACGCGCGACCGCGGATCACGGCGTCCTGCTCCGCCGGCGGGATCTGGCCGTGCAGCTCCCGGACGTCGAAGGCGCTGTTCCGGTCGCGGACTCGTCGCGCGATCTCCGCCACTTCGCGCGCGCCAGGGGCGAACACGAGCACATCCGCTTCGGGGTCATTCCGGACGAGCTCGGCGGCGGCGGTGGCGGTGACACTCGCGACGTGATCGAGGAAGCCCCGAGTGACTCCGCGTTCGTCGAGGCGGGGCGCGGAACCCGGTGCCCAGCGCTCGGTGAGGGGGAAAGCCGGGACGTCGTGGTCGACGATCGGCGCGGGAGACTCCTCGGTGCCGATGACCGCGGCGATCCGGTCGGCGTCGAGGGTCGCGGACATCGCGATGACGACGAGGTCGTCCCGCAGTTCGCGCACCTCGGAGAGCAGGCCGACGAGGAGGTCGGTCTCGAGGGCACGCTCGTGCACCTCGTCGATGATGACCGCACTCACGCCGTCGAGTCCGGGGTCGTCGAGCATCCGTCGCAGGAGCACGCCAGCGGTGACGAACTCGACCCTCGTGTCCGGCCCGACAGTGCGCTCGCCGCGGACGGTGAAGCCCACCCGGGAGCCGAGGGGTGTGCCGTCGAGCTGTGCGAGTCGGCGAGCGGCCGCGCGCGCGGCGATCCGGCGCGGCTGGGTGACGATCACGCGGCCGGTGCGGCGTGAGGCGAGGAGCGGCGGGACGAGCGTGGTCTTGCCCGTGCCCGGCGGCGCGGTCACGACCACGGATCCGCTCGTGTCGAGGGCGGTGGAGAGGTCGTCGAGGGCGCCCGCAAAAGACAGACCGGCGCCGATGGCGGTGAGGTCGAAGGCAGCGCGGGTCACCTGTCCAGTCTGCCCGGTCGTGAGACAGCGGATGCCGCGACCCGATCGGCCGCGGCATCCGCTGTCGTACGCTGCTTACTCCACAGCGGGAGCGGGCGGCGCGGGCGGCGGTGGAGTGGTCGGCGCGGGCGTACGCGGCGCCGAGGCGGGCGCTGACGCTTCGGCGACTCCCGCCCCGAAGCCGCGGCCGACGGCCTGTCCCTGGATGATGCCGGCGAGGTCGAGGCCGGTTGCGGAGTGCACGCTGTCGAAGACCGAACGCAGGGCCTTCGCGCTGTCGGCACCGACGACGTTGGACGCGCCGTCCTCGCCGGATCCGCCGACGATCGAGACGTTGCCGATGGCGGCGTAGCCCTTCGCGAACTCGGACATGATCGAGGGCAGCACTTCCAGCACGCGCTGCGAGAGGAACGCGTCCTGGTTGGAGGCGATGGCTTTGGCCTCAGCCTCGACGGCGGCGGCACGGGCCTCACCCTCGGCGCGGATCGCCTCGGCCTCGGCGTTGGCGCGCAGGCGACGGGCTTCGGCTTCCGCCTCCGCCTGGGCGCGCAGCGCGTCGGCGTCACCGGTGGCCTTCGCGATCGCGGCCGCCGCCTCACCGTCGGCGCGCGCCTTGTCGGCCTGCGCCTGCTGCTCGGCGATGCGGGTGCGCGCCTCGGCCTGCTTGACCTGCTCGATCGCCGCCGCCTCGGCCGCGCGCTCACGCGTGTAGAGCTCGGCCTGCGCGCGGGTCTCCGCCTCGTACCGCTGCGCGTCCGCGACGCGCTTGACGTCGGCGTCGAGCTGCGCCTGCTTGTTCTCGGCCTGCTGCTGCAGCACGGCCTGCTCCGCCTGGGCGCGGGCGAGCTGCTCGGCCTGCTCCGCCTCGGCGCGCGCGCGGCCGATGCCGGCGTTGGCGTTGGCGGTGTTCGTGTCGAGCGCGGTCTGCTCGACGAGGTTCGCCTCCTGGTTCGCGATGTTCTTCTGGTTGATCGCGCGGTCGGCGTTGGTCTGCGAGATCTCCGCGGCCTGGCGCTTCGCCTGGATCTCCGGGGCACCGAGGGACTGGATGTAGCCGACCTTGTCGGTGATGCCCTTGATCTGGAAGGAGTCGAGGATGAGACCCTGCTCGGCGAGCTCCTGGGAGACGTCGGCGGCGATCTGGTCGGAGAACTTCTTGCGCTCCCGCATGAGCTCCACGACCGAGAGCGTCGCGACGATGCCGCGCAGGGCGCCCTCGAGCTGCTCGGTGGTGAACTGCTCGATGGCCTTGTCCTGGGAGGCGAAGCGCTCGGCGGCCCGGCGCACCAGCAGCGGGTCGGAGCCGATCTTCACGATCGCGACGCCGTCGACGTTGAGCGTCACGTTGTCGAGCGACTGTGCCTCGGCGTTGAGCGACACCTGCCGCGACCGGAGCGAGATGATCTCGTGGCGCTGGGTGATCGGGTTGACGAGCGACTTGCCGTTCACGATGACCGTGACCGGCGATTCCGACATCTCGGAACTGCTCGTGCCGTCGGCGCCGATCACGGCACGCTGCACCTTCTGCTTGCGTCCGGAGATGACGAGCGCTTCGTCGGCGCGAGCCACCTTGATCCAGCTGCGTGCGAACAGCAGCAGGATCAGCAGGACGACGATCGCGGCGACGACCGCGATCCCGATGACGATGAGGATGCCGACGATTCCGGCGATCTCCATGGATGACCTCCCTGGTTCCCCCCGAGGGGGCGGTCCGATATGCCCACGGTCGATGTGGGCGTGCGCAACCCACCCTGCCAGAAAAGCGCCGCCCGCCCCCGTCGCGGGCGCCATGATCCCGTCGTCGGTGGAGAGGTAACCGACCACGACGAGTGTGGAGGAGCGCGCGGGTCAGCGGGTGCGGAGCTTCTCCGCGAGGTCGCGGAGCAGGCGCAGCTCCTCGTCATCGAGCCGCGACATCCGGTCGGCGATGGACCGGCCGTGCACGGTCGCGAGCGCACGGAACGCCCGGGCGCCTTCGTCCGTCGCGCGGATCAGGGCGCCGCGGCCGTCGTCCGGGTCGGCGCATTTCGCGACCAGTCCCCGCGTCACCATCCGGTCGACGAGGCGGGAGACGCTCGGCTGGCTGATGAGCATGTTGGCGGTGATGTCGCGCAGGCGGGCGGTCATCTCCGGCGAGCGCGTGACGGTGAGCAGCACGTCGTACTCGGCCTGCGTGATGTCGCCGGTGTCGAAGTCGGCCGCCATCTCGGTGAACAGTTCGTGCTGCGCGCGGAAGAGGCTTTCCCAGGCCTCCAGCGCGAGCTTCCGATCGGTCATCCTCACAGAGTACCGGGCGCAGTAAAGGGCCGGTCGGAGAGGCTCCCGACCGGCCCTTGTCCCTTGCACCAAGAGTGTCCTGCAATCACATGCGGTGGATGCCACAGCAAACATTCACCGTGCGATCACTGTATAACGGCAAGGTAACGAATGCAACGGTTTGGTCACGGATGTTCCCGCTGGCCCCCGCCGCAGTGCGGCCGGTGGGCGCGCGACCGACGGGTTCAGACGAGGAAGGCTGCGGTCACCAGCAGATACGTCGGCGCCGTCCGTCTGTTCCCCCACGCGTAGATGCAGC
Organism: Microbacterium sp. UMB0228; assembly: GCF_002871415.1. Taxonomy (NCBI): domain Bacteria; kingdom Bacillati; phylum Actinomycetota; class Actinomycetes; order Micrococcales; family Microbacteriaceae; genus Microbacterium; species Microbacterium sp. UMB0228. The sequence goes on from NZ_PNFU01000001.1 coordinate 84,891, forward strand.
CGTACAGGACGGCGGCCGCCATCGCGTAGACGCCCGTCGCGGGGCCTTGGAGGAAGATGTGCACGGCGCCCCAGGTGAGCGCCAGGACGAGCCCGCCCCAGGGGAGAGCCGGGCGTCCGAAGGCGATCTCTCCCGCACGCTGTCCTAGCGCGATGACGAGGAGAATCACGCAGGCTTCACAGAGGTAGTAGACGAGCAGCAGGGCGAAGGCGAGCGGCGTAGCCTCGCCCTGGGCTGCGGACAGTCGCTCGTATTCCCCGACGAGTTTCCACTCCTGCAGGACGACGACGCGGACGCCGATGGCCACGGCGCCCGCGACGAGCACACCGAGTGCACGGAGTGCCGTGTGTCCGCGAAGTGGGGCGAGCTCGGCGGCGGACGCGCCGGCTGCACGGCGCGCCGCGCGGAAGACGAGGAGCGCCCCGATCAACCACCCAGCCGCGGTGACCGCCCAATGCAGGAGGGCACCGGCCGCAGCGCCCACCGAAGCCCACAGCGGATCGAGCAGCATCGTCGCGACGAGCTCCCAACCGAAGACGGCGAAGGCGTACAGGGCCAGGACGAGCGAGTGACCCGCAGTCGACGTCAGGCGCGGGTCGTCTCGGCGTTCCGTCACCGGACGAGCATATCGACGAGCGCCAGCGCCCGTCGCCGGCGGGGGCGTGAGAAAGACGCTCACGCGAACCGGGCCGCGCAGGCCGGGCGGATACTGGAAGGGACGGTTTCGAGAGCCCCCGCCTCCGCACCGCGCGGCAGACCTCTCGAACGCCAGGAAGAAGATGCTCATGAAAGCTCTCCGCTACGTCGAGATCGGCAAGCCCCCGGTGGTGGTCGACATCCCGATTCCGAAGCCCGGCCCCGGACAGGTCCTGCTCAAGATCACCGCGGGTGGTGTCTGCCACTCCGACGACTACGTCATGGGACTCTCCGAGAAGGACTACCACGAGCAGGGCTACCCGCTGCCGTTGACGCTCGGGCATGAAGGCGCCGGCGTCGTGCACGAGATCGGCGAGGGCGTCGACTCGGCCCTGAAGGTCGGGGATGCCGTGGCCGTCTACGGGCCCTGGGGCTGTGGCCGCTGCCACAACTGCTCGATGGGCAAGGAGAACTACTGCACGAACGCCGCCGCCGAAGGCATCCGTCCTCCGGGCCTGGGCAGCCAGGGGTCGATGGCCGAGTACATGATCGTCGACGACGCGCGCCACCTCGTGCCGCTCGGGGACCTCGACCCCGTGCAGAACGTCTCGCTGACCGACGCGGGCCTCACTCCGTACCACGCGATCAAGAACTCGCTTCCGAAGCTCGGCGCCGGCACGGTCGCGGTCGTGATCGGCACCGGCGGGCTCGGCCACGTCGGCATCCAGATCCTCAAGGCCATCTCGGGTGCCACGGTCATCGCGCTGGACGTGAACGACGAGAAGCTGAAGCTCGCCACCGAGGTCGGCGCGGATCACGTGCTGATCAGCGATGCATCGGCCGCCGAGAAGATCCGCGAGCTCACCGGCGGTCTCGGCGCGAACGCCGTGTTCGACTTCGTCGGCGCGAACCCGACGATCGCCCTGGCGCAGAGCGTGGCCGCGCTCGAGGCCGACATCACGATCGTGGGCATCGGCGGAGGCAGCATGACCCTCGGCTTCGGCTCGATCGCCTATGACGCGGCCGTGCGCATCCCCTACTGGGGTTCGCGCGCCGAGCTGATCGAGGTGCTGGACCTCGCCCGCGCCGGCAAGATCCACGTCCAGACCGAGAGCTACACGCTCGACGACGGCCCGAAGGCGTACGAGGACCTCGCGTCGAACAGCATCCGCGGGCGAGCCGTCATCGTCCCCTGACGTCGGCCTCGAACGCCCGGGAGGGATCGCCCTCCCGGGCGTTCGTCGCGTCCGTACGCCTCAGCAGACCATTCCCCGCACCTCTTTCGATGCTCGGCGCGTCGCGTGGTCAATACTCAATTGACTTGAATATCATGTCGACATGACTGCGAGAGAGATGCGTGAGCCGACGTTCCTGATTTTGACGGCACTCGCCGGAGGGCGGAAGCACGGTTACGCGCTCATCGCCGAAGCGGGCGAGCTCTCGGCGCACCGCGTTCAGCTCAAGGTGGGCACTCTCTACGCAGCGTTGGATCGTCTGGGAGCTGAAGGGCTGGTGAGGGCGGCGGGGGACGAGGTGATCGATGGTCGTGTCCGTCGCTACTACGAGCTGACGGACGAGGGGGCGGCGGCGTTGGCTGCCGCTGCCGAGCGATCCGCCCGGATTGCGGCCGAGGCTCAAACGAGATTGAAACGAACCCGTCCGGCGTTCGGCATGACCGTGGGCGTCGCATGACCGCGCTCGATCCCCAGCGATTCCGCCGCGCTTTCCTGCTTCATCCGCGAGCTTGGCGCGAACAGAATGAAGCGGCGGCGGTAGGCGTGCTCATGGATGCCGCGGAGTCCTCGGGTGAGGCGCGACTGCAGTTCGCAGAGCGACTGAGCATTTACTTCCATGCGGTGTCTGCGTGGCTTGAGTATGCCCTTGGCCCCGCCCGCAACGCGACCGCCTCGCTCGGACTGGGCACCGGCATCGCCGTAGCTGCTGTCTACCTGGTGGCCTTCGTGGTGGCCCCCGTGGCGGCGCAGGAGTTCGTCCCCGCGAGCATGGCGCTCGTCGGCGTAGCACTCGTCGTCCCGTGGGTCGCTGCGGGGCTCCTGGCGATGTCCGGATATGGGCGCGCAAGTCGGTGGGCTGTTGTGTCCGCAGTGCTCGCATGTCTCGCGGTCGGCATGGCGCGTCTCTGGCTGCCGGGTTTGCCTCTTCCATCAACGATGACCCTGTTGTTCTTCGCCCTGTCGGCTGTCGTCGCTCTGCTGGGCCGTTCCCGAGCGTCGGTGACCTGGGGGGCACTGATTGGGGTCGGGCTCTTCGTCGCGGCGATCGCGCTGGCGTCCGGGTTGTTCGGGAGTTTCACCGATTGGCGCCTGTGGGTGCAGTCGTCCTACTTCTTGATCTTCGTCCTGAGCGTCTGGTTCGTCGGTCTTCTCACGGCTGCCGCTTGCGGGCGCGAATCTGCTGCGCTGGCGGGCATGGTTTACGCCGCTCCCTGGGCGATCCTGATGGTCGCTGGGGCAGGGAGGGGTGGCGCCCCCGCGTGGGCCTTGTTCCTGATCGTTCTCATCTGGCTGTGTGCATCCGTCGCAGTAGCCGCTACCGTGCGTGTTCGGGGTTCGCGTCGGCGACGTCGCACGTACGTCCGCTGATCTGAGCTGCGGCACGTCGGGAGTCAGAGAGCAGCCGCCCTGCGAGGCCAGTCCGGAGTAGCGGCGAATCGCCCTCAGCCGCGGCGTCGCCGGTCGGCGAGGAGGGCGAGCGCCGCATCGATCGCACTTGCCGCCGCGTCGGGGGCCACGCGCACGAGGGCGAAGGCGGAGACCACGAGCCCCGTGCAGGCGTCGGCCAGGGTCTCGATCTCCGTTCCCGCAAGGTCGGGGAGGGCGGCCCGGACGCCGCGGGCGAACGCCCCTCGGAGCTCCGCGCGATAGGACGCGACGACCCGGGCGACCGCGTCGTCGGTGCCGATGGGGGCGGCGGCGGTGTTGACCAGCAGGCAGCCGCTCGTCGCCGGGAGGCTGCCCGTCGTCAGCAGGGCCGCACGCAGTCCGCCGAGATAGGTCTCCAGGGCCTCCGGCGCCACGACCTCGCCCGTCAACGGGGCGAGGCGCGGGCGGATGACCTCGTCCAGGTAGCTCTCGACGGCGGCGTCGAAGAGTCCGCGTTTGGAACCGAAGGCGTGATAGATGCTCGAGCGGCTGAGGCCGGTCGCGCGCTCGAGCTCCGGCAGCGGCGCGCTCTCGAAGCCGCGCTCCCAGAAGACGCCGCGTGCCGCGCGGACCACTTCCGCGGTGTCGAAAGTCTGTGTGCGCCCCATCCGCCCTGCTCCTGCTCTTTTGTGAATCGCTTGATCCAGTATATATTGGAACGACCGATACAGAATGCGCGGCCCCGCCGCGTCGAAGGGGGGACTGCCATGGTCATCGCCGGACTCGTGCTCGCAGGCATCGCGGCGCTCGTGCACGTCTATATCTTCTGGCTCGAGTCGTTCGCCTGGACCAGCGCGCGCGCTCGCCGCACGTTCGGCACGGGCACGGCGGAGGAGGCCGCACGACAGAAGGAGCTCGCCTTCAACCAGGGCTTCTACAACCTGTTCCTCGCGATCGCCGTCCTCCTCGGCATCGTCCTCTTCGCCACGGGAGCGACGGCCGTCGGCGCGACCCTCGTCTTCACCGGCGCGGGATCGATGGTCGCCGCGAGCCTCGTGCTGCTGCTGTCGAGCCCCGACAAGGCGTCCGCCGCCCTGAAGCAGGGCGTCATCCCGGCGCTCGGCGTCATCGCGCTGGCCATCGGCCTCCTCGTCTGAGTCCGGCCGCAGCACCCCCAGAACCTCACGAGGAGAGAAATGTCCCACGCCATCAGCACCCAGATCCAGCTCGCCCGCCGCCCCGAGGGGTGGCCGACCCACGACGACTTCCGCACCGTCGAGGTGGAGCTGAGCGATCCGGCGCCGGGGGAGGTGCGCGTGGCGAACGAATTCGTCTCCGTCGACCCCTATATGCGCGGGCGGATGAACGACGTCCGCAGCTATGTCGCCCCCTACGCCCTCGACGAGGTCATCGCGGGTGGCGCCATCGGCCGGGTCGTCGCCTCTGCGGCGGACGACCTCCCGGTCGGCACGGTCGTGCTGCACCAGCACGGCTGGAGCGATGTCGTGCAGGCGGACTCGGCGACCTTCCGGGCCGTGCCCGAGGTGCCCGGCATGCCGCTGTCGCTGCGCCTGCACATCCTCGGCATGACCGGCCTCACCGCGTACGTCGGCCTCACCGCGATCGCCGGACTCGCCCCGGGCGACACCGTCTTCGTCTCCGGCGCCGCCGGTGCCGTCGGCACGGCTGTCGGTCAGATCGCCAAGCTCCTCGGCGCGGGCCGCGTCATCGGCTCGGCGGGCTCGCCCGAGAAGGTCGCCCTGCTGACCGAGAAGTACGGCTACGACGCGGCGTTCAACTACAAGGACGGCCCGGTGCGCGAGCAGCTCGCCGCCCTCGCGCCCGAGGGCGTGGACGTGTTCTTCGACAACGTCGGCGGCGACCATCTCGAAGCCGCGCTCGACGTGATGAACGACGGTGGCCGGATCGCGCTGTGCGGCGCCATCACGAGCTACAACACCACCGAGCGCGTGCCCGGGCCCGACAACATGGCGAACATCATCACGCGCGGGCTCCGTCTCCAGGGCTTCACGCTGGCCGCGTACCTGCACCTGTCGCCGGAGTTCAGCGAGAAGATGACCCGCTGGTTCGCGGAAGGACGGATCGCCTACGACGAGACCATCGTCGACGGCATCGAGAACACGGTCGATGCGTTCCTCGACATGATGCGCGGAGCCAACACGGGGAAGATGCTCGTGCGCGTCACGCCCTCCGCCTGACGTCCGGGGCGGGCCGCCAGCGCATTTGAGATATATTGCTTGAGACGTAGAACTTCACTCTCCATGACCCCCACTGGAGGCAGTGTGACACTCTCTGGCGGCCCCCTCGAACGCCGGTCGATGAGCGACGAGGCTTTCGTGCGCCTGCAGGATGCCATCATCAGCGGCGAGCTTCAGCCCGGCGAGCGCCTGCGCGACTACGAGCTCGCCGAACGCCTCGGCACCTCGAAGACGCCGATCCGTCATGCCCTCGACCGCCTGGCCGACAACGGCCTCGTCGAGATGCAGCGCAATCGCTACACCCGCGTGGCTCCGATCGATCTGGAACGGGTGCGCAACGCCGTCGACCTGTTCGGCGACATCTGGATCGGCTCGGTCCGCCACGTCATGCCGGTGATCCAGGACGACGATGTGGCCTATCTCGTCGAGCTGGCCGACGACATGGCGGCGTCGGTGCAGGAGCGGGACATCATCGCGTTCGGTGCGGCGCTCCGCAGCGCGGCGACGGGTTTCGCCCGGATCGAGGGCAACGCCACGCGCGCCAACTCCATCGAGCGCCTCGGCCCGCAGATCCGCCGGTTCACCCAGCACGCGAAGGACGCCGTGGACTGGTCCGCCGTCGAGGAGTTCGTCGGCGCGATCCGCGAGGCGACGTCGGAGCGCGACGCGGTCAAGACCCGTGCCGTGCTGGTGACCTTCTTCGACGAGACGCTCCCGGCGATCATCGATCGGGCCGAGCAGTCGGGACTCGCCGAGATCTCGGAGTGATCGACCGCTGACGAACGAGGGCGACCGCACACCGCGGCCGCCCTCGTCGCGTGCCGGGGCTACGGCGTAAGGCGATGAACGTCGCGCGGGAACAGCGTCACCTCGCGGACGTTGGACGCCTCCACCAGGCGGCCTACCCAGCGCTCCAGTCCGATGGCGAAGCCGCCGTGCGGAGGCATCCCGTGCGCGAACGCCTCCAGGTAGCCGGCGTACGCCGCAGGCGATTCTCCGCGAGCCTCGATCGCAGCGACGACCTCGCTGTGCCGATGCAGCCGCTGTCCGCCGGTCACGAGCTCCAGACCGCGGAACAGGAGGTCGAAGCTGTTGCTCCCCTCCGCGTCGTCGGGCTGCGGATGCGTGTAGAACGGGCGTTTGCGCATCGGGTAGCCCTCGACGGCCAGCACGTCGCTGCCGAACTCCTCCTTCGCCCACGCCCCGAGCGCCCGCTCGTGCGCCGGGGAGAGGTCGGGCTCGTCGGCCGGAGCACCGACCCGACGCAGCGCGTCGCGGAAGTGGACGACGGGGATGTCCTCGGGGATGACGGGGAGCGTCACGTCGAGCAGCGCGAGCTCTTCCGCGGCGTCGGTGCGGATGCCGTCGAGCATGCCGCGCAGCACGTCGCCGAGGAGGTGCAGGACGTCGCGGTGGTCGCGGATGAACCCGAGCTCAACGTCCAGCGACACGTACTCGGACAGATGCCGCACGGTGTCGTGGGGCTCGGCTCGGAAGACCGGCCCCACCTCGTAGACGCGCTCGAACACGCCGACGAGCTGCTGCTTGTAGAACTGCGGGCTCTGCGCGAGGTACCCGGTCCGGCCGAAGTAGTCGACGGGGAACACGTTCGCCCCCGACTCGGTCACGGTGTCGACGATCTTCGGGGTCTGCACCTCGGTGAAGTCCGCAGCGTCGAGCACCCGGCGGAACGCGCGCACGCTCGCCGCGGCGATCTGCCAGGTCGCGCGGCGTGCGGGATGACGCCAGGTCACCGCCGCGTGGTCGAGCAGAGTCGGCAGGCTCGTCTCGAGCGTCGGGCGCCACAGCTCCACGACCGGCGGTGCGGCTGGCTCCGACAGGCTCTCGATCTGCGGGTCGACGATCTCGACGCCGCCGGGGGCCTGCGGGTTCGCGGCAACGGTCCCCGTCACGCGGACCACCGTCTCCTCCGGAGGGAGACCGTCCGCTGGATGCTCGGAGGAACGGACCACGACCTGTGCGAGCCCCGAACGGTCGCGGATGATCAGGAAGGCGACGGTGGCGAGTTCCCTCCGGCGATGGACGTGACCGAGCAGCGTGACGCGGCGACCGGGGACGGCCTCGGCGAGCTCCGCGGTGAGAGTGCGGGCGGGGTCGGGTGATCTCATTTCTCCTCCAGGTTGTGGGAGCCCTGGAGGTGTGGGCGGGGGCCAGATCGCGGTGCCACCACACCTTCGCCGGTGAGAAGCCGGCCTCTCGTCGGTACGCCGGACGCGCGGGGACCGCCTGCCCGGAGGCCGGGGGTCGTCACGCCCCGGCGGTCGCCGCGTCCAGTCTAGGGGCGTTCTCGGCAGATCCACAGAATCACTCGGGTGCCGTCTCGTACCCTGGATTATCCAAGGGGAGTACTCCGACACGGTCGGGTCGTCATTACGGATGCGTCTGCATCCCGGCCTACCGGTCCCGCTCGGGATGGGGAAGACTTTGGCGCTGTTCCGTCACGCCCGAGTCTGGAGTACCCGTTGGAAATCACCCCTTTGATCTGGGTCATCACGATCGCGGTCACCATCGCGTTCTTCGTGTACGAGTTCTTCGCGCACGTCCGCAAGCCGCACGAGCCGAGCATCGGCGAATCCGCACGCTGGTCGATCTTCTACATCAGCCTCGCGCTGCTCTTCGGCGTGGGCATCGGCATGGTGTCCGGCTGGACCTACGGCGGCGAGTACTTCGCCGGCTATCTCACCGAGAAGGCGCTGTCGATCGACAACCTCTTCGTGTTCCTCATCGTGATGACGGGCTTCGCGGTGCCGAAGATCTATCAGCAGAAGGTGCTGATGATCGGCATCGTGATCGCGCTGATCCTCCGCGGCGTCTTCATCGCCGTCGGCGCGACCCTCATCGAGAACTTCTCCTGGATCTTCTACGTCTTCGGCGCGCTGCTGCTCTTCCTCGCGTACCGCCAGGCCTTCAGCACTCACGAGAGCAACCCCGCGAACGGCCGCTTCATGACGTTCGTCCGTCGCCACCTCCCCGTCAGCGAGGAGTACAACGGCGACAAGCTCACGGTCGTCCAGAAGGGCAAGCGCTACGTCACGCCGATGCTGCTGACGATCATCGCGATCGGCTTCATCGACCTCGTCTTCGCCGTCGACTCGATCCCTGCCATCTACGGCCTCACCGACCAGGCGTACATCGTCTTCACCGCGAACGCGTTCGCCCTGATGGGTCTTCGGCAGCTGTACTTCCTCATCGGCGGGCTGCTGGAGCGCCTGGTGTACCTGGCTCAGGGCCTCGCCGTCATCCTCGCGTTCATCGGCGTGAAGCTCGTGCTGCACGCCCTGCACGTCAACGAGGTGCCGTTCATCAACGGCGGTGAGCCGATGCTGTGGGCGCCCGAGATCCCGATCTGGTTCTCGCTGCTCTTCATCGCCGCGACCATCGCGGTCGCCACCGTCGCGAGCCTGATGAAGACGCGCCGGCACCGCAACTCCGTCTCTTCCTCGACCGATTCCACCCCCACCATCGACAAGGAGCACTCTTGAGCGCGCAGCGCTGTTCTGACTCTTCGGACTCTGACAGTACGAGCACCCGGTTCATCCCGGGTGCTCACCCCGCCACCGAGGAGGTCGCCCGCTGATGGGCGATCTGCTCTGGAACATCGCCCTCGTCCTGCTCTTCGTGCTGATCGGCGGTGTCTTCGCTGCGACGGAGATGGCCCTGGTCACGCTGCGTGAGAGCCAGCTCAACGCGATCGCCGCTCGCGGCCGTCGCGGGGCGAAGGTCGCCGCCCTGGCCCGCAACCCCAACACCTTCCTCTCAGCGGTGCAGATCGGCGTGACCGTGGCGGGGTTCGCGTCCGCCGCCTACGGCGCGACCTCGATCGCGCCGTCCGTCGCGCCGCTGCTGGAGGGCTGGGGTGTCGCGCCTCCGCTCGCGATGACGCTCGCCACCATCGTGCTGACGCTGATCATCGCGTACCTGTCGCTCGTGCTCGGCGAGCTCGTGCCGAAGCGGCTCGCGATCCAGCGCAACGCGCAGTTCGCGTACGCCGTGGCGCCGTCGCTGAACGGCTTCGCGACCGTCATGCGCCCGGTGATCTGGCTGCTGTCGGTCTCGACGAACGCCCTCGTCCGCGTGCTCGGCGGCGACCCGCACAAGACGAGCGACGAGCTCACCGACGAGGAGGTGCGCGACATCGTGGCGACCCACCAGGGCCTGCCCGACGACGAGCGCCGCATCCTCGACGACGTGCTCTCCCTGCGCGGACGTCAGGTGAGCGAGGTCATGCGCCCGCGTCCCGAGGTCGTGGCGCTCGACGAAGCGGCGACCGTGGGGGCGGCGATGGAGCAGGTCCGCGAGCTGCCCTTCTCCCGGTACCCCGTGTCCCAGACGTCGATCGACGACATCACCGGCTTCGTGCACGTGCGCGACCTCTTCGAGGCTGCGGCCGACGATCCGGAGCGTCCGCTGCAGGGGCTCGTCCGCGACATCCCCTACATCCCGTCCACCGCGCGGGTGCTGCCCACCCTGACGCGCATGCGGGCGGAGGGGCACCACATCGCGGTCGTCGTGGACGAGTACGGCGGCACCGATGGTCTCGTCACGCTGGAGGACCTCGTGGAGGAGGTCGTCGGCGAGATCTTCGACGAGTACGACGCCGAGGTCTTCATCTCCGCCGACGACGGCTTGGACGGGCGCCTCAACCTGCAGGACTTCGAGGAGGCGACGGGGCTCGCGATGCCCCGGGGGTCTTCCGACACGATCGCGGGGTTCGTCACCGAGCAGCTCGGCCGGCTCGCCGTGGTCGGCGACACCGTCGAGGTGCCGGGCGCGACCATCCAGGTGGCCGAGGTCGATCGGCGGCGCATCGCGCGGGTGCGCGTCTCGATGCACACCGATCCGGGTGCCGAGCGGGGCACCGAGGACTGATGCTCGACCGGGTGGCGGGGCGCGTCAGTCGCGCGCTCCGCTGCCCAGCTCGCGCAGTCCGTCGCCGAGGACCTCGGTCAGGAGTCGGGCGTAGCGGCCGTCCGGATCGAGGTCCGGGTCGAACACGGTGATGCTCGCCCCGATCGCCTGCGGGGCGAGGGCGCGTAGGAGGGCGGTGAGCTCCGCGGCACCGAGACCGCCCGGGTCTGGGCTGTCGACGGCGGGCATCACCGACGGGTCGAGCACGTCGACGTCGAGCTGCAGCCAGTAGCGACCGCCGGCGGACGCGGCGGTCTCAGCGGCGACCGCGTCGGCTCCGCGCGCCAGCACGTCGGCCGCCGGCGTGACGCGCGCGAGGAGGCCGCGGACCTCCGCCTGCTCCTCGTCGTCGTCGCGGTGCCCGATGTGGGCCGTGCGTGCGGAGGAGAAGTACGGCGCGAGTCCGTCGATGTCGGCGATCGCCGGCCAGTGCTCGCCGACCGCGGCCGCCAGCGCTTCGCCGGCCACGCTCGCGCACTCGTCGCTGTTGCCCGGGTGGCGGAAGTCGGTGTGCCCGTCGATGTGCACGAGGCCCGCGCCTCCACGGCGCTTCACGGCGATCCCGGCGCCGACGAGGATGCCGCAGTCGCCCCCGATCACGAGCGGGGCGCGGCCCTCGTCGAGGACCTCGCCGATACGCGAAGCCAGGCGGAGGGAGTGGTCGACGAAGGCGGCCTCGTTCCGCACCCGGCCGGCGGGCCGCGTGGCGTCGTCGTCCACGTAGCGTCCGGCGAGCACGATGCCGCCGTCGCTCGCGCCCTGATCGGTGAAGCGCCGGAACAACCCCGCCTCCCGGAACGCTTCCGGCGCCTTCGCGGAGCCGGGTACGCTGCCGGGCTCCGGCGGGCGCAGGCCGAGGTTGCTGGGGGCCGACAGCAGAGTGATCATGCGCTCATCCTGCCCCGGGCCCCCGACATCGCCTCCGCTCAGCGGATGGCGTAGACGGCGCTGCCGACGATCACCGCGATGACAGTTGTCCAGCCGATGATCGCGACGGCCTGCCACACGAGGATGCGTCCCTTGCCGATGCCGGACGCGGCGAGCATGGTGGCGGTGAAGTGCGTCGGCAGCAGCAGCGGTCCCAGCAGGCTCACCCCGGGGACGCCGTAGCGCTCGAACGCGCGCTGGAACTTCTCGCGGCGGGCGGAGCCGTGTCCGGTCTCCACCGGGACGCCGTCGGCCTCCAGGCTCGTCCCGCCGCCCACCGTCACCGGCTGCTTCGCCCGCGAGCGGTCCACGATGGCTCGGCGGGCGCCCGCGCTGGCGAGCACCAGGATCGCGACGCAGAGGAAGTTGCCGACCATCGCGGCGACGGCTGCGACTACGGGCGGGATGCCGCCGAGGATGCCGATGCTCGCGGCACCCTCGCCTTCGACGAACGGCACCGCTCCGGCGAGGGCGACGATGAGGGGCTGGACGAGGTCGGGGACCTGGGCGACGAGGTTCTGGAAGGTCTCGATGAGGTTCATGGGGGAAGCTCCGGGTGTCGGTGCAGACGGTCTCTCCGTCGCGATGACCCCAGTCCAGTCGATGGCGGCCTGAGGCGGCAGTGCCGCCGCGTCATCGCTCTCCGTGCGGTTCGCACCCGGATCCCGTGACATGTGTCACGCCTCTATCGTGGGGAGCGTGAGCAGTCCTTCCCTCGCTTTCTCCGATCCCGGTCCCGGTGCCCGCCAGCTCGCGCGGGGCATCACCGCCACCTGGTGGTACACGGTGACGGCCATCCTCTTCATCGAGCTCATGCTGGTCGGGGCGTGGACTGGCATCGCGGTGGCCCGTGACTTCTCCGGCGTGTCACTCCTCGTCGTGGGCGTCGGCGGCATCGTCTGGACCGCATCCACCCTTCCGCTGCTGATCGACTACCGTCATCGTGTCGACGCCGGGCCGGGAGTGGCATGGCCTCGACTGCTCGTGGCGGTCGTGGTCGCGCTCGCATACGGCGGTGTCGCGGGTGCCATGATCGGCTCCTGGCAGCTCGCCGCGATGCCCGTGGTGCAGGTTTTCGTGCTGTTGAGCTGGCCGCGCGGGGTCCGCGTGCGGGTCGTCGTGGTCGCGACGGTCATCCTCGTCGCTCTCGCCCTGGTCGACTCGGCCATGGCCTTCGCCGCCGGAATCCCGTGGTGGGTCCCGGTGATATACGGCGCCATGCTCCCGGGGATCATCGTGAGCTCGCTGTGGTGGTGGGACGTGCTCGTGACCCTCGATCGGGCACGCGCCTCGGAGGCGCGACTGGCCGCGACGCAGGAGCGCCTGCGCGTGGCGACCGACGTGCATGACCTCCAGGGGCATCATCTCCAGGTGATCGCCCTGCAGCTCGAACTGGCGGAGCGCCTGCTGCCCACCGATCCGCAGGCGGGGATGGAGCAGCTCCGCGCCGCCAGGGCGAGTGTGGACGACGCGCGACAGGGCACCAGGGACCTCGCCACGCGGTTCCGGTCCGTGCCCCTCGGAGACGAGCTGGCGAACGCCCGAGACCTGCTCGTGGCGGCAGGGCTGACGGTGGAGGCGCGGATCCACCCGGATGCGGACGCGGCACCCGCGGCCGACCTCGGCCCGGTGATCCGGGAGACGACCACGAACGTCCTGCGGCACGGACGCGGCGGTCACGCGCGCCTGATCCTCGACCGGACGGCGGACGCCTGGCGGTACGAGGTCGCCAACGACGTCGACTCCGCGGCCGAGGACGGGGCGGGCGGCTCCGGGCTCGAGGGCGTCCGCCGACGGATCGGCGAGGCGGGCGGCACGTTCGAGCAGCGGCGGGACGCCGACGAGTTCGTCGTGACGGTCACCGTGCCCGCGCGGGCGGAGATCGTCCGATGATCCGGGTGCTGCTCGCCGACGACGAGGGCATGATCCGCTCCGCGCTCGCCGCGCTGCTGCGCCTCGAGGCCGACATCGACGTCGTCGCGGAGTGCGCGGACGGCGAGGAGGCCGTCGCCGCCGCCGTCCGGCTCGAACCCGACGTGTGCCTGCTCGATCTGGAGATGCCGGGACTCGACGGCGTGCAGGTCGCCGAGAGGCTCCACCGCACGATCGCGACCCGCTGCATCGTCGTCACCCGGCACGCCCGCCCCGGGGTGCTCCGGCGGGCGCTCGCCTCCGGCGTCTCCGGGTTCGTGCCCAAGTCGCGAGGAGCGGACGAGCTCGCCGCGATCATCCGCCGCGTCGCGGCCGGCGCCCGGTACGTCGATCCGGAGATCGCCGCGGATGCGCTGAGCGACGAGCGGTCGCCGCTCACCGATCGGGAGCTGGATGTGCTCCGCGCCGGGCGTCGAGGGGAGACCACGGGACAGATCGCGCGGGCGCTCGCGCTGGCGCCGGGGACGGTGCGCAACCACATCTCCGTCATCCTCGGGAAGCTCTCGGTGAGCACCCGTCAGCAGGCCGTGCTCGTCGCCGAGGAGCGCGGCTGGATCTGAGCATCGTCACGCGTCCGATTCGGTCGTCACGGCCTGCGAGAATGGAGGCGCCGAGTCCCGAGCCGAGGAGCACACGTGCCGTTCATCTCCACCCGCGGCGGCATGCAGCCGCAGTCGTTCAGCGAGACGCTGCTGGAGGGCCTGGCGCCCGACGGCGGCCTGGCCGTCCCCGACGTCATGCCCGAGGTCGACGGCGAGACGCTCGAGCGCTGGCGAGCCCTGACCTATCCGCAGTTGGCGACCGAGGTGCTCGGCCTCTTCGCGACCGACATCCCGCGGGAGGACCTCGCCCGGATGACGGCGGCGGCGTACGCGGACTTCCCGGACGGCGTCGTCCCGCTGCGTCGCGTGGACGACGACCTCACGCTGGTCGGCCTCTCCGAGGGCCCGACGCTGGCGTTCAAGGACATGGCCATGCAGTTCCTCGGGCAGGTGCTGGAGTACACGCTCGAGCGCCAGGGCTCGGTCCTCAACATCCTCGGCGCGACCTCGGGTGACACCGGCTCGGCCGCGGAGCACGCCCTGCGCGGCAAGGAGCGCGTCGCGGTGTTCATGCTGTCGCCGCAGGGCCGGATGAGCGCGTTCCAGCGGGCGCAGATGTTCTCGCTCGACGACGCGAACGTGCACAATATCGCGGTGGAGGGCGTCTTCGACGACTGCCAGAACCTCGTGAAGAAGCTCGCCGGCGACCTCGACTTCAAGCGCGCTCAGCACCTGGGCGCCGTGAACTCGATCAACCTCGCCCGCATCACCGCGCAGACGGTCTACTACTTCTGGGCGTGGCTGCGCGCGACCGACGCCGGCGGCTGGGCCGAGGTGTCGTTCACCGTCCCCTCGGGGAACTTCGGCAACATCCTCTCCGGATTCTTCGCGAAGCAGATGGGACTGCCAATCCGGCGCCTCGTCCTCGCCGCGAACGAGAACAACGTGCTCGACGAGTTCTTCCGCACGGGGGTGTATCGTCCCCGCAGCGCCGCCCAGACGCTGGCGACCTCGAGCCCCTCGATGGACATCTCGAAGGCGTCGAACCTCGAGCGGTTCATCTTCGAGCTCGTGGACCGCGACCCGGCGCGCGTGGTCGGGGCCTGGGATGACCTGGAGGCGCAGGGCTTCTTCGACTTCTCGTCCGAGCAGCCGCGCTTCGCGGAGGAGTTCGGCATCGTGAGCGGCACCTCGACGCACGAGGACCGGCTCGCGACCATCCGCGACGTGTACGAGGCCTCGGGCGAGGTGATCGACCCGCACACCGCCGACGGCGTGAAGGTCGCACGGGAGTATGTGGAGCCCGGCGTGCCGATGCTGGTGCTGGAGACGGCCAAGCCCGAGAAGTTCGCCGAGACGATCCACGAGGCCATCGGAGTCGAGCTGGCGTACGCTCCCGAGCTCCGCGCCATGCTCGACGCCCCTCAGCACGTCACCGAGATGCCCGACGACGAGCACGCTCTCCGTGCCTTCATCGAGGCAAACGCCCTGCACTGACCCGCGAGACCCCTCTTTCGCGCCGAAACCCCCTGTCCCGGACGCCGGAGACAGGGGGTTTCGACGTGAACCCGGGGTCTCGGCGAAACGAGAGGGGAAGTGTGCGAGATGCACAGTGCGAGGAGGGATCGGGGCGGAGTGCACATGTCGTGGGAGCTGACGGGGTGAGTACCGTGGCGGTCAACCCGTTCCCTCCTCCCGAAGGATCCTCATGGCACGCACGGCGCACGCAGACGACTTCGCGCTCTCCCGAGTGACTCCTGAGGCCCGCAAGCCCTGGTTCGGAATCGCCGTTCAGCGATTCGGACAGGTCTCGGCCCTCTCGCAGTTCCTCCTCGGCGCGACCCTCGGTTACAGCATGACCTTCGGCGAGGCCGTCCTCGCCTTCCTCTTCGGCTCGATCATCCTCGAGGTGATCATGTGCGTGGTCGGCTTCATCGGCCAGCGCGAGGGCCTGAACACCGCGCTCCTCGCCCGCTGGACCGGCTTCGGTGAGATCGGCGCCTCGCTGGTCGGGCTCGCGATCGGCATCAGCCTCATCGGCTGGTTCGGCATCCAGTCCGCCATCTCCGCGCAATCGCTCGATGCCCTGATGCCGGGGGCCCTGCCGGTGTGGGCGTGGAGCCTCATCTTCGGCCTCGCCGTCACCGCGATCGTCGCCTTCGGCTTCGTCGGCATGCAGTGGCTCGCGAACATCACGGTGCCGCTGTTCCTGATCCTCGTGGGCTGGTCGGTCATCTCCGAGCTCACCCGCCACGACATCGGCGAGCTGCTGACCGGCCCCGCACCCGGCCCGACCATGAGCGTCTGGGCGGGCACCGGCATCGTCGCCGGTGGTCTCATCGTCGGGGCGATCATCACCGGCGACATGACCCGGTTCAACCGTTCCCGCGCCGATGTCGTCAAGCAGACGGTGCTGGGCGTCTCTCTCGGCGAGTTCGTGATCGGTCTCGCGGGCGTGCTCCTCGCCCACGCGGCGGCGACCGGCGACATCGTCGCGATCGTGACCTCGTCCGTCGGCTTCATCGGTCTGTTCATCGTCCTCACCGGCACGCTGAAGATCAACGACTGGAACCTGTACTCCTCCACCCTCGGCCTGGTGAACTTCATCTCCACCGCTTTCGGGAAGAACCTGCATCGCGTCACCACGACGATCGTCCTCGGCGTGGTGGGATCGGTGCTGGCCGCCGTCGGCATCCTTGGCCAGTTCACCGAGTTCCTCGTCGTGCTCAGCGTCGCGTTCCCACCGATCGCCGGGATCATGGTCGCGGAGTACTACGTCGTGCGGCGCTGGCGTCCCGAGCTCGACGCGACCCGCGAGGCTGGAACCCTGCCGGCGACCGCCCCACGGATCGTCCCCGCCACGATCATCGTCTGGCTGGTCTCCTCGCTGGTCGGCTACTTCGTGACCTGGGGCATCCCTTCCCTGCTCAGCCTCTTCCTGTCGATGGTGCTCTACATCGTCGCCGGCAAGCTCGGCTGGGTGAGCGGCGTCGGCGTCGCGACCACCCGGCAGGCGAGCCCCGTCGACAGCGCCCCCGCCGCGGTCTGAGCAGACCCGCCGGAAAAGAACCTCCCCACGAAAGCGAGCATCATGCACATCGGTATCGACGTCGGCGGCACCAACACCGACGCCGTCCTCATGGACGGCACCCGCACCCTGGCCGGGGTGAAGCACTCCACCACCCCGGACGTGACGAGCGGGATCGTCCAGGCGATCGAGGACCTGCGGGCGGGCCACTCCTTCGAGGGGGCTGACATCGATGCGGTGATGATCGGCACGACGCACTTCATCAACGCACTTGTGCAGGCGAGCCGGCTCGCCCCGGTCGCGGCACTCCGGCTCGGCCTGCCCGCGACGCGGGCCTTGCCGCCGCTGATCGACTGGCCGGAGGTGCTCGTCGCCGCCACCCAGGCGCGCAGCTATCTCGCGCACGGAGGCTACGAGTTCGACGGCCGTCCGATCTCGCCGCTCGACCCTGACGAGATCCGCGCGCACGCCGAGGACATGAAGGCGCACGGCATCCGCTCCGTCGCCATCTCCTCGGTGTTCAGTCCGGTCAATCACGACCTGGAAGTGCAGGCCGCCGAGATCGTCGCCTCGGTGCTGGGCGAGGACGCCGCCATCTCGCTGTCGCACGAGATCGGCCGCATCGGACTGCTGGAGCGCGAGAACGCGACGATCATCAACGCCGCCCTCCGCGAACTCGCGTCGGAGATCGTCGACGGGCTCACCTCGGCGGTCCGCGCGCAGGGCATCGAGGCGCCGATCTTCCTCAGCCAGAACGACGGCACGCTCATGGACGAGGACTACGTGCGGCGGTACCCGGTCGCGACCTTCGCCTCCGGCCCCACCAACTCGATGCGCGGGGCGGCGGCCACCAGCGGTCTCGTCGACTGCGCCGTCATCGACGTGGGCGGGACCACGGCCGACATCGGTCTGCTCATCAACGGGTTCCCCCGGGAGACGGCGAACGAGGTGAAGGTCGCGGGCATCCGCACGAACTTCCGGATGCCGGACGTGCTCTCCCTCGGGATCGGCGGTGGCAGCATCGTCGACGAGGAGACGGCCGAGGTGGGCCCGGCGTCGGTCGGGTACAGGCTGACGACGGAGGCACTGGTCTTCGGCGGCTCGACCCTGACCGCCACCGATATCGCGGTCGCCGCCGGGCGGGCGCAGGTGGGGGATCCCGCCAAGGTCGCGCACCTCGACTCCGCGTTCGTCGAGCGCGTGCTCGCCCGCATCGCGGAGCGCGTCGCCGAGGCGGTCGACCGCATGCGCACGTCGCCGGAGCCCATCGCGGTCGTGGCCGTGGGCGGCGGGTCCATCCTGCTGCCCGACGAGCTGCCCCTGTTCGGCACCGTGCATCGTCCGGAGAACTACGCGGTCGCCAACGCCATCGGCGCCTCGATCGCGCAGGTCGGCGGCGAGATCGACAAGGTCTACGCCATCGAGCCGGGGCGTCGCGACGAGACGATCGCCGAGGTGCGCGCGGAAGCCGTCGACAAGGCCATCGCGGCCGGCGCCAAGCCCGCCACCGTGTCCGTCATCGACTTCGACGAGGTCCCCATCCCGTACCTTCCCGGCAACGCCACGCGCATCCGCGTGAAGGCCGTCGGCGACCTCGACATGGGGGCCTGACATGGGCACGACGATCACCGCCGCCGACATCGACGGCCTCGCCCGCGGTGCGGCCGTGCTCGGCACCGGAGGAGGCGGCGACCCCTACATCGGCGCGCTCCTCGCCCGCCAGGCTCTCGCCACCGGAGATGTCACGGTCGTGGCGCTCGACGAGGTGTCGGACGACGCCCTCGTGCTGTTCGTGGCGATGATGGGCGCGCCCACCGTCATGGTCGAGAAGCTGCCGAGCCTCGCGGAGGTCATCGAGCCGGTCAAGGCGCTCGGCGTCCACCTCGGCCGCCCGGTCACGCACATCGCCTGCGCCGAGGTCGGCGGGGTGAACTCGACGATCCCGATCGCCGCCGCCGCCGCGCTCGGGCTTCCGCTCGTCGATGCGGACGGCATGGGACGCGCGTTCCCCGAACTGCAGATGGTGCTCCCGACGCTCTACGGCGTGACGGCCTCGCCGCTCGCGTTCAGCGACGAGAAGGGGAACACCGGCGTGCTGCAGACCGCCGACAACTCCTGGACCGAGCGCATCGCCCGCGTCGCGTGCGTCGAGATGGGCTGCTCCGTCATGATCTCGGGCTTCTCGATGTCGGGTGCCGCCGCGCGGCAGTCGCTGGTGGCGGGATCGCTGTCCCGCTGCATCGAGATCGGGAAGCGGATCGCGGGGGCCCGCGAGGCGAAGACCGACCCGGTCGCCGCCGTCGTGGAGCTCCTCGGCGGCCGGGAGCTGTTCAGCGGCAAGGTCGCCGACGTGAACCGGGCCACGACGACCGGCTTCGCGCGCGGTCGGGCACGGATCGACGGAGAGAGCGGGGCCTCGCTGACGCTGCAGTTCCAGAACGAGCACCTCGTCGCGGAGGCGGACGGGCGGGTGCTCGCGACCACCCCCGACCTCATCATGGTCCTCGACGGCGAGTCGGGGGAGCCCGTCACGACCGAAGGGCTGCGCTACGGCCAGCGCGTCCGCGTGATCGCCGCTCCCGCTGACGAGCGCTGGCACTCGGACGCGGCTCTCGCAATGGTCGGCCCGGGGTACTTCGGCTACGACATCCCGGCGCACCGGTTCGACGGCACGGTCTCCGCCGGAGACGCCGCGACGGGGGCCGCCGCATGAGCTGGGAGCTGACGGCGGCGGACCTGCCCGACCTCGCCCGCGGCGCGACGCTGCTCGGCACCGGCGGAGGGGGCGACCCCTACATCGGCAAGATGCTGGTGGAGCGGGTGCTCGGCGACCGGTCGATCACGATCCTCGACCCGGACGACCTCGCCGACGACCTCTTCGTCATCCCGACCGCGCAGATGGGGGCGCCGACCGTGATGGTCGAGAAGATCCCCGCCGGCACCGAGCCCACGCTCGCCCTGCGCACCCTGGAGGACCACCTCGGACGCCGGGCCGATGCGACCATGCCGATCGAGTGCGGGGGGATCAACTCGATGATCCCGCTCATCGTCGCCGCGGAGACCGGCCTTCCGGTCGTGGACGCGGACGGCATGGGCCGGGCGTTCCCCGAGCTGTCGATGGAGACCTTCGCGGTCTACGGCGTGCACGGCTCGCCGCTCGCGCTCGCCGGAGAGCGCGGAGAGCGCGTCGTCATCGACACCGGGGACGACGATCGTCAGATGGAGTGGCTCGCCCGCGGGATCACGATCCGGCTGGGTGGCGTCGGTCACATCGCCGAGTACGCCATGACCGGTGCCGACGTCCGGCGCACAGCGGTGCCGCGGACCATCTCGATGGCCCTCGCGCTCGGCCGGGCGATCCGGCTCGCCCGGGAGGAGCATCGCTCGCCGTTCCAGGCGATCGCCGCGACGCTCGCGACGACGCTCTACCCGCATGTGCGCGAACTCTGCGTCGGGAAGGTGGTGGACGTCGAGCGACGGACCACCGAGGGCTTCGCCAAGGGGAGGGCCGTCATCGCGCCGCTGGGGGCCGAGGACGACACGTTCGAGATCGCGTTCCAGAACGAGAACCTCACCGCACGGCGCGGCGGACAGCTCGTCGCGATCGTTCCCGATCTCATCTGCGTCGTCGATCACGAGACCGCCGAGCCCATCACCACGGAGGGCCTCCGCTACGGTCAGCGGGTCCGGGTGCTCGGCATCTCGACGCCGGCGATGATGCGCACGCCCGAGGCTCTGGCCGCCTTCGGGCCCTCCGCCTTCGGGCTGACCGAGGAGTTCGCTCCCGTCGAGGGGATGGCCGCGTCCTAGGCTGGATCCCATGAGGCTGGAGCGGGACGACCTGGAGGCGCTCGCCCGCGGGTACGCCCTGCTCGGCTCCGGCGGCGGCGGGTCCACGACGATGCTCGAACTCATCCTCGGAACCACCGCGCCCTGGCCCCTCGACGTCGCGCCGGTGGATGCGCTGGACCCCGCCACGCCGTGTCTCGGCGTGGCCTTCGTCGGGTCGACGATGCTGCTCGGCGAGCGGATGCCCGGTGCCGCGCCCTTCGCCCCGCTGCTGCGGGCGGTGGAGAGATGGCTCGGGCATCCCGTCCCGGCGGTGTGCTCGCTCGAGGGCGGAGGGATGAACGGCCTCGCGCCGCTCACCCTGGCTGGATCGCACACCGTGGTGGACGCCGACTGCACGGGTCGTGCGGTGCCCGGACTCGACCAGATGTCGCTGTTCGTCGACCGCGTGCCGGGGCTGGTGTTCGCGTGCGAGACCGGGGCCGACGGGGTGGCGCTCGTGGAGGCGACGAGAGCGATCGATGCCGAGCGCGTGGTGCGTTCGGCCATCATCCAGGCCGGAGGCGTCGGCTGCGCCGTTCTCGCCGGCTTCACCGTCGGCGACCTGCGGGAGCACGCCATCGCCGACCACCTCGCCCGAGCGCTCGCCCTCGGCCGCAGCTTCCTGGCGCACCGGGCCGCGCCGCTGCCGGTCCTCGCCGAGGTCCTCGGGGGGACGCTGCTCGCCGAGGGCCGCATCGTGACCACCGCGTCCTCCGCGGCCGACCCGCACGTGAACGCGGTCGAGATCGCCGGACTCGGCGGCGCGGTGCACCGCATCGTGACACGGTCCGAGACGCTGGCGGTGCTCACCGACGGTCTGCTCGTCGCCGCGGCGCCCGAGATCATCGTCCTCCTGGACGCCGTCTCCCGAGACGTCCTCGAAGTCACCGAGCTGGCCCCCGGGCGCACCGTTGCGGCCCTCGCCCTCCCCGCTCCCGCATGGTGGAACGCCCGCCCCGAGCGCCGGGCCCGTGTCGTCCCTTCCGCCTACGGGCTCGTCGATCTGGACGCGGCATGAGCGGGGCGCTCGCGCTGCCGGCGCTGCTGGCGCAGGAGGAGAACGGTGTCCTCCGCCACGTCGCAGGCCCTCGGGATGTGGCGTGGGATGCGGTGGTGGTGGAAGCCGGCGAGTCCGACCTGCCCGACGAGGGCACCGGCCGGCTCGCGATCCTCACGGCCGGGGCGCCGATCGCCACCTGGCAGCAGGACGCGATGCTGCGCCGCGTCCGCGACCGCGGGTTCACGGGGCTCGCCCTCCCCGGTGCCGCCGGTGTCGACCCCGGGGCGCTCCGCCTCGCGGACCGGATCGGTCTGGCCCTGCTCGACGTCGAGAGGCCGGTCCAGCTCGCCCGCGCCTGCTGGATGCTCATCGAGGCCCGCGACGCTCTGACGCTCACGAGGGTGCGCAAGGTCGCGCAGTCGTTCGAGTACGCCGCCGACGACCTCGGCGACCTGCTCGGACACCTCGCGGCGAACCTCGGTCTGGGCGTCGCCCTCGTCGACGCCGCGGGAGTGCTCCGTGAAGCCGGCGGACACCTGGATGCCGAACTGCACGCGGCGATCCGATTCGATGCGTGGAGCGACAGTGCCAGGGCGGGGGAGGGCGCGGCCGCCTCGGTGCGGGTGGACAGCCCCGGCCGGTCCGGTCTGCGTCTCGTCCTGTTCGGCCACGGCTTCGGAGAGGCCCAGCTGCGGTCGCTCCTGGTGGCCGCGGAGGTCGCCATGCCCGCGGTGGCCGCCCGCATCCTCATCGACGAGATCGCGGCCGTCAACGACGTCGCGGCCTCCTCAGGACTACTGCGGGACTTCGTCGAGCTCCGCGGAGCCGCCGATGCCGATGTGGAACGGCGCATGGCGGAGCGCGGGTGGCGCACCGGCGGGCATCACCTCGGCTTCCGCATGGTGGCGCGCAGCCGGCTGGAGCCGCTCGCACTCCTCCGTGCGATCAGGCCCGGGCTCAGCGCGATCGACGCCGAGGCGCACGCGACCACGGCGGGTCGAGGCCTCAGCGGCTGGCTCTCGTTCGCTGAGGCCCCGGGGCCCGACCGCATCGAGCGGGCCGTGGCGGCACTGCGCGACCTCCACCTCGCGGCGCTACGCGACTTCGCGGTGGCGACCGGGGTGGGCTCCGCACAGACCGGGCCGGAAGGACTGGCGGCGACGCTCGATGAGGCCGGCGACGCGGCGCGCATCGCCGCGGACCGATCGGCGACGGGATGGTTCGTCCGCGTCGACAGCCTCGGGCTCGAGCAGCTCCTGCTCGCCTGGACCGGCAACGACACCTTCGTCCCGGCCGCGCAATCACTGCTCGCACCCCTGCGGGAGGGGAACGGGGAGCTGCTCACGACCCTGTCGGCGTACCTCGACCACGAATCCGGCATCGCGGCGACGGCGACCGCACTCGGACTGCACCGCAACACGGTGGCGGTGCGGATCCGCCGCGTGCAGGAACTCCTCGGCATCGACATGCGCGACCCCGAGGCGCGGCTGGCGCTGCATCTCGCGTGCCGGGCGGTGCTGCCGCGCTGAGTCCGGCTGACCGCCCGGCGGTCACTCCGGGTCGCCGTGCAGCATCCAGGCGATCCCGAAACGGTCGACGAGCATGCCGAACGTCCCGCCCCACGGCGGCACATCGAGCGGCATCGTGATCGTGGCGCCCTCGGAGAGGCGGTCCCACACCTGCCGGGTCACCTCCTGGGTGTTGCCGCTCAGGGACACGGAGACGCCCTGCGGCTTCTCGTAGGTCATGCCCTCCGGGGTGTCCGAGGCCATGAGCACGAGGCCGTCGGGGGTGGTGAGCTGCGCATGCATCACGAGGTCCTTCTGGCTCGGATCCTGCACCATGTCGGGGAAGTCGCCGAAGACCGTGATGTCGAGATCTCCGCCGAGGACTCCCCGGTAGAACTCCATGGCCTCGCGGGCCTCGGTGCGGAAGGACAGGTAGGGATTGAGGTTCGCCATGCGTGCTCCTGGTCGCTCGACTGCTGGAAGACCCCCGCCCTCCTCAGTCTGCGCGCGCCGGCACCGCCTCGGCAAGCCATTCTGCGAACGTCTGCGTCCCGCGCACGGCATCCGGTCCCGGCAGCGCCTTCCCCGCGCGCATCCCCGCCATCTGCGGGCCGGGCACGTTCAGCGCCGGGATCCAGCCGCGGTACCCGATGCGCCGCGCGTACGCCCGCACCATGTCGGCGAGCTGCTCTTCGCGGGGGCCGGCGAAGTCAGGCACTCGACCCTGCGCGTCCCCGATCGCGAGCGTGACGAGCCGCTCCGCGACCTCGCGGGCCGCCACCGGCTGCGTGCGCGCACGCGGAGCGAGATGCAGCGGCCCCGCCTTCGCGCGCGCGAACATCTGGGCGGCGAACTCGTGGAACTGCGTGGCGCGGAGGATCGTCGAGGGGACGGCGGCCGCGGAGACCAGTTTCTCCTGGGCCACCTTTCCCGCGTAGTAGTCGTAGGGGATCCGGTCGATGCCGACGATGGAGAGCAGGACGACGTGTCCCACGCCGGTGTCCGCGGCGGCGGCGAGGAGCTTCCCGGTGGCGGCGGTGAAGAACTCGATCGCCGTGCTCGCCTTCAGGGTCTCGACGCTCACGACATCGATCACGGCATCGGCTCCGGTCAGCGCCGCCTCCAGCCCGCGCCCGCTGACCAGGTCGACGCCGTGCGAACGACTGAGCACGACGGCCTCATGACCGGCGCTCCGGACGGCCTCCACCGTGGGCGTGCCGACGACGCCTGTCCCTCCTGCGACGACGATCCTCATGCGTCGATCCTCAATCCCGATCCAGCCCGAACGTGCGCTTCACGAGCGCCTGCACATGAAGGTCGAGCCCGTCGATGCGGGTGTTGACGCCGTCGATGCGTGTGCCGACCGCGTCGAAGCGGGTGTTGACCGCATCGAAGCGCGCGGTCATCTCGTTGCGCAGGCCGCCGATCTCGCTGCGCAGGACGCGGATGAACAGCGTCGAGACGACCGTCAGCATGCCCATCATCAGCGCCGTGAACGCGCCGATCATGGTCCAGACCTGTGCACCGTCCATGGTTTCCATCCCCTCATCGTGGCACCGGATCCTTCAGCCTGCCAGCATCCTGGCGGACGCCACGCCCGGCGACTCGCGCTCTGTGGAGATACCGGGAATAGCGGGGATTGGGGAGGAGGGGCCGGGCGAGGATCCCTCCTCACCCGGCCCTCGGTCAGTCGCCCTTCACGTTGACGAGCTGGCGCAGCGTGTGCCGGATCCGCACCAGGCTCGCCGCATCGTCCATCACCCGATCGATGGGCTTGTAGGCCTGGGGGATCTCATCGATGAAGGCGTCGGTGTCCCGGAACTCGATTCCGGCCATCGCCTCCCGCAGCTGCGCGTGCGTGAACGTCTTCCGTGCCGCGGACCGCGAGTACTCCCGCCCGGCTCCGTGCGGGGAGGAGTTCAGCGACAGTGGATCGCCGCGTCCCTCCACCACGTACGATGCCGTGCCCATCGACCCGGGGATGAGGCCCGGCCGACCCGCGTCCGCCTGGATCGCGCCCTTGCGGGACACCCAGACGCGCTTTCCGAAGTGCATCTCCGACTCCGTGAAGTTGTGGTGGCAGTTGATCCGCTCCTTCTCCTCGACCGGGGCGCCGAGGAAAGCGGAGAGCTGCCGGATGACGCGGTCCATCATCTCCTCGCGGTTCAGCAGCGCGAAGTGCTGCGCCCACCGGAGCTCGCGGATGTAGCGCGTGAACTCCGGCGTGCCCTCGACGAGGTAGGCCAGGTCGGGGTCGGGCAGGTCGATCCACCACTGCTTCGCCAGCCGCTGCGCGACCGCGATGTGGTGCCCGGCGATCCTGTTGCCCACGCCACGGGATCCGGAATGCAGGAACAGCCAGACCCGGTCGAGCTCATCCACTGACACCTCGATGAAGTGGTTCCCCGAGCCGAGCGTGCCGAGCTGGAGCCGCCAGTTCTTCGCGTAGCCCTCGGGGTCGAACTCGGCCGCACGTGCTCGCTCCTCCAGCTCGGCGATGCGCGGTGCGGCCGTCGCCACGACCTTGTTGTTGTAGCGCCCGGCGGACAGCGGGATCGCGCGCTCGATCTGCTCCCGGAGCGCGGCGAGGTCGCGCCCGTCGACGTCGTCCTTCGTGAACGGCGTGCGGACGGCGATCATGCCGCAGCCGATGTCGACGCCGACGGCCGCGGGGATGATCGCGCCGAGCGTCGGGATGACAGACCCGACGGTCGCGCCCTTGCCGAGGTGCGCATCCGGCATCAGCGCCAGGTGCGGGTGGATGAACGGCATGCGTGAGGTGGTGCGGGCCTGATCGAGGGTCTTCTCATCGATCAGAGACGCCCACGACAGCAGCCGCGCGGAGAGCCTCTCCATGATTCCTTTCCTTGTGGTGGTGTCCGGCCACAGGTCAGGGAGTCTTCCGACGGAAAACGCCCCGGACCTGACGGTGCGAGGCGTTGCGAGAGCGGATGCTGTCACACGGCGCGCGCCGGAGGGTACGACTCGTCGCGGTCATTGCGCTTCTGCGGAAGGGGCAATGCCACGTTCTGGGGAAGATTCCGCGGGGCGGTCATCCGTCGTCTCCTCGGCTGGTGTGCGGCGCCGGTCGGCACAGCCTTGCCACCCTAGGCGGCGACACGCCCGGGCGTCAAGCGTCCTTCGGCGGGTTGTACATGAACTCGAGCCGGATGCCGTCGGCGTCCTCCACGAAGGAGGCGTAATACCGCTCGCTGTACCGCGGATACTCCTTCGGCTCGCGCACCGCGGTCCAGCCGGCGTCGAGAGCGAGGTCGTGGAGTCGGTCGACCTCGGCGCGCGACGGCACCGCGAAGGCCATGTGCTGCCAGCCGACGCGGCCGTGGCGGTGGGGGGTGGAGTCGTCGTCCCACGTGTAGAGGATGATCTCGGTCTCGTCGCCGGTGTGCCAGGAGATCGAGTGATCGTCCTCCCCACCGAGCTCGTAGCCGAGCGCGGTGAGCACGGGATGGAACTGCGCGCGTCCGCGTTCCAGGTCGGCGACGGTGATGCCCAGGTGATCGAGGAGAGCCATGCGCCCAGTCTGTCAGCGCAGCGGTCGCCTGTCAGTGCGGAGCGTGGTATTCGGCTTCGCCGCGCTTCCAGTAGCCCTTCACGACGGCGTTCGCGCTGTCCACGCCCCAGCGTGCGAGCAGGGCACGGCCGGGCTTCACGATGGACTGCTCGGCGGCGATGAACACGAACGGGTCGTCTCCGACGACGTCGTCCGTGGTCAGCGCGTCGAGGAAGGCGATCAGCGCGGAGCCGGCCGGCGCGTCGCCGCGGTGCAGCCACTCGACAGGCACCGGAGCGTCGATCTCGAGCTCGCGGCCGGCCGACACCGTCTCGATGACGATGCGTGCGGGGGTGCCGGCAGGGATGAGGGCGGCGAAGCGGCGGATCGCGGGGATGGCGGTCTCGTCGCCGACGAGGAGCCAGGATCCCGGCTCTCCGGTGAGGACCGCGGCGCCGCGCGGCCCGCCCACGCCGATGGTCGACCCGAGCGGGGCGTTCGCGGCCCACGGGGCGGCCACGCCCTGATCGCCGTGCACGGCGAACTCCACGTCGAGCCAGTCGTCACCCCAGGCGAGGGGCGTGTACTCGCGGCTCGGGGAGGCCCGCAGCTCCTCCACCGAGTCCACGGGGCCGCTCGGGAAGAAGAGCCGCATGTGGTCGTCGGAGCCCGGGGAGTCGAAGCCGGCGAGGTCGGGCCCGGTCAGGCGGACGCGCACGAAATCCGGAGCGAGCCATTCGCGGGCGCTCAGCGTGACGTTGCGGAAGCGCAGCTCGAGGCCGCGACGCTCGATCGAGAAACCGGATTTCGTATCGCTCATAAAGTAAGGCTAACCTAAAAACCGACGAGGTCGGCTCACCCGCCCGTCGGACCGGCGCCCCGCGAGGGCGCACACATCCCCGCAGAACAGGAGTCTCTCCATGTCCGTGCCCAGAACCCTCACCGCCACGAGCGTCGCTCTCGTCGGCCTGCTCGCCCTCTCCGGCTGCGCGTCCGGCGGCGAAGCCGAACCCGAAGAGACGACGGCGGAATCGGGGACCGTGACCATCGAGGACAACACCGGCACGCACGAGATCACCACGCCGCCGGCCTCGGTCGTCGCTCTGGACAACCGGACCTTCCAGACCCTCTCCGACTGGGGTATCGAGCTCTCCGCCGGCGCGGTCTCCCTCATGCCGGAGACCGTCTCCTACGTGAAGGACGAGGACATCGTCGACATCGGCCTGCACACCGAGCCCGACCTCGAGGCCATCGTCGCCGCCGACCCCGATCTCATCATCAGCGGCCAGCGGTTCACGCAGCACAACGAGGCCATCGCCGAGCTCGTGCCTGACGCCACGATCATCGACCTGGAGCCGCGGGACGGCGAGCCCTTCGACGAGGAGCTCAAGCGGCAGACCACCGCCCTGGGCGAGATCTTCGGCAAGCAGGACGAGGCCCAGAAGCTCGTCGAGGAGTTCGACGCCGCTGTGGACCGCGCGAAGGCGGCCTACGACGACGCCGACACCGTCATGGCGGTGAACACCTCGGGCGGGCAGATCGGCTACCTCGCTCCGACCGTCGGCCGCTCGCTGGGACCGATCTACGACATGCTCGGCCTCACGCCGGCACTGCAGGTCGACGACGCGACCGACGACCACCAGGGCGACGAGATCTCGGTCGAGGCGATCGCCGCCTCGAACCCCGACTGGATCCTGGTGCTCGACCGCGACGCCGTGTTCGCGGCGGAGACGCCGGACTACGTGCAGGCGGCGGAGATCATTGAGAACTCCGAGGCGCTCGCCGGCGTGACCGCCGTGAAGGACGACCAGATCGTCTACATGCCCACGGACACCTACCTCAACGAGAGCATCCAGACGTACACGACCTTCCTCAACGACCTCGCCGACGCGCTCGAGAAGAGCGCCGACAAGTAAGGGCTGTGCGGCGGCGTCCCGACCGGGGCGCCGCCGCCGGCATCCCCCATGACCTCTCCTCTCCTCACACCGACACCGCGATCGTCCGCACGGCTGTTCGATCCGAAGCTGCTCATCGGCGTCCTCGTCGTGGCGGCACTCCTGGTGATCTCGCTCTTCACCGGCGTGTACGACATCGCCGGCGCGGACGACGGCGCGCAGATGTTCCAGATCACCCGCATCCCCCGGACCATCGCGCTCGTGCTCGCGGGCGCGGCGATGGCGATGGCCGGCCTCGTGATGCAGCTGCTCACGCAGAACCGCTTCGTGGAGCCGACCACCACCGGGACCACGGAGTGGGCAGGGCTCGGGCTCCTCATCGTGATGGTGCTCGTGCCGCAGCCCTCCCTTGCGCTGCGCATGGCCGGAGCCGTGCTCGCCGCGTTCGTCGGCACGATGGTGTTCTTCGCGTTCCTCCGCCGCGTCGCGTTGAAGTCGTCGCTCATCGTGCCCATCGTCGGCATCATGCTGGGCGCGGTGGTCGGCGCCATCACGACCTACTTCGCCCTCGCCACGAACTCGCTGCAGATCATCGGCGTCTGGTTCGCGGGCAGCTTCACGTCGGTCATGCGCGGCCAGTACGAGATGCTGTGGATCGTCGCCCTCATCGGCGTCATCGTCTTCCTCGTGGCCGACCGGCTGACCATCGCCGGGCTGGGGGAGGAGGTCGCCACCAACGTCGGGGTGAACTACAACCGGATGATCCTGCTCGGCACCGCCCTCATCGCGGTGACGACCGGCGTGGTCACCGTCGTCGTCGGCAACCTCCCCTTCCTGGGGCTCATCGTCCCGAACATCGTCTCGATGGTCCGCGGCGACGACCTGCGCAGCAACCTGCCGTGGGTGTGTCTTCTCGGCATCGCGATCGTCACGGTCTGCGACATCATCGGGCGGACGATCATCATGCCGTTCGAGGTGCCGGTGTCGCTGATCCTCGGTGTCGTCGGCGCGGTCGTGTTCGTGCTCCTCCTCCTTCGGCAGCGTCGTCGTGGCTGAGGCGACGATGACGGCGACCCCCGCCCCGCGGACGACGCGGTCGGCCGGGGCGTTCACGACCCCACGGGCGCGCCGCCGCTACATCGTCGTGCTGGTGGTGCTCGGCGTGATCGCCCTCGGTTCCGCCTTCGGTCTCCTCGCCTGGGACAACCCTCTCCCCGTCGGCACCCCCGGTTTCTGGCGCATCGCGCAGCACCGCGCGACCGCCGTGGTCGTGATGGCGCTCGTCGCGGTCGCCCAGGCCGTCGCCACGGTGAGCTTCCAGACGGTCACGAACAACCGGATCATCACTCCGTCGATCATGGGCTTCGAGTCGTTGTACCGCGTCGTGCAGACCACGACCGTGTACCTCTTCGGGGTCGCGGGGCTGGTGGCGATCCAGGGCGTCGGTCAGTTCGCCCTCCAGGTGCTCGTCATGGTCGGGCTCGCCGTCGTGCTCTACGGGTGGCTGCTCTCGGGGCGATACGGCAACCTCCAGATCATGCTGCTCGTGGGCATCGTGATCGGGGGCGGCCTCGGGGCGATCGCCACCTTCATGCAGCGGCTGCTCACCCCCAGCGAGTTCGATGTGCTCGCCGCGCGGCTGTTCGGCAACGTCTCCAACGCCGACCCGTCGTACCTCCCGCTCGCGGTCCCGCTCGTGATCGCGGCGTCCGCCCTGCTGTGGCTGCGGTCCCGGCGGTTGAACGTGCTCGCGCTCGGTCCCGATGCCGCGCGGTCGCTGGGGCTCGACCACCGCAGGGAGCAGTTCCTCGTCCTGACGCTCGTCGCGGTGCTGATGGCCACCTCCACCGCCCTGGTCGGACCGATGACCTTCCTGGGCTTCCTCGTGGCGACGCTCGCCTACCAGTTCGCCGACACGCACGACCATCGGCTGATCTTCCCGGTCGCCGTCCTCACCGCGTTCTCGATCCTGGCGGGGGCGTACTTCGTCATGAAGAACGTCTTCTACGCGCAGGGCATGGTGTCGATCCTCATCGAGATCGTGGGCGGCACCGTGTTCCTCATCGTCATCCTCCGAAAGGGCAGACTGTGATCGCACTCGACGGCGTCCGCCGTGACTACAGCAGCGAGGTGGCGATCGGCCCCGTCGACCTCCGTATCCCGACCGGCGGCATCACCGCCCTCATCGGGCCGAACGGTGCGGGCAAGTCGACGCTCCTGACCATGATCGGCCGGCTGAACGGGATGGACGCCGGAGCCATCGAGATCGCCGGGCTCGACGTCGCCTCCACGAAGTCGAAGGATCTGGCCAAGGTGGTCTCGATCCTCCGCCAGGAGAACCACTTCGTGACCAGGCTCACCGTGCGGCAGCTCGTGGGCTTCGGCCGCTTCCCGCACTCCCAGGGGCGGTTGACGAGGGCCGACGAGGAGGTCATCAGCCAGGCGATCGACTTCCTCGATCTGGGGGCGCTCGAGGGGCGCTACCTCGACGAGCTCTCCGGAGGACAGCGGCAGCGGGCCTACGTGGCCATGGTCCTCGCGCAGGACACGGAGTTCGTGCTGCTGGACGAGCCCCTCAACAACCTTGACATGCGGCATGCCGTGCAGATGATGAAGCACCTGCGGCGGGCGGCGGAGGAGCTCGGGCGGACGATCGTCATCGTGCTGCACGACATCAACTTCGCCGGGCACTACGCCGACCACATCTGCGCCATGAAGGACGGCCGGGTGGTGGAGTTCGGCCCGCCGGCGGAGATCATGACGGACGACGTGCTGAGCCGGGTGTTCGACACCCCGGTACAGGTCATGGAGGGCCCGTCCGGCCCCCTCGCCGTCTACTACTGACGGGCGTCAGAGCTCGACGCCGTGGTCCTCGTCGTTCACGCCCGCGTTGTGGCCGCGGCGGGACTCGTAGCCGAGGAACCAGCCGAACCACACGATCGCGGCGAGCAGCACGCCCAGCCAGACGTTCTGGAAGATGAGGCCGAGGACGACACCGGCGATCAGCAGGCCGACCGTGACGAAGGTGCGCAGGGCGGTACGGGACATGCGCTCAGCATACGTCGGTCGCTGCGATCACAGACCGATCAGCGTCGGCGGTGGTCTTCCGGGGCGAGCCGGGGCCCGCGCCGTGCCTCGGCGACGCCGCTCGCGAAGATGAGCCGGATGACGCGCTGCCGGTGGCCGGCCCAGGGAGCGAGCAGTTCGATCATGCCGGCATCGTCCGTGCGGTGCCCGGTCAGGGCATGCCCGACCTCGTGCGCCAGATGGTAGTCGCCCACACTGACGGCATCGGGGTCGCCCAGCGCGCGGATCCGGGTCTCCGCAGCGGTCCAGACGCCGACCCCGGGCAGGCTCGTGAGCACGCGGTCACGGTCAGCGCCGGTCGTGGCCGCTCGGACGGCAGCGGCGATGCGGTCGCCGCGCTCCGCCGCCCGCACGATGGTCTTCGACTGGGGCGGCTCCACTCCGGCGCGATGCCACGCCCAGGACGGGATGCGTCGCCACTGCGCCGCCGTGGGAGCGACGGCCATCGGTCGCGGCGTCGGCCCCGGTGCCGGGTCGCCGTAGCGCGACACGAGGTACCTCCAGGCGCCGAAGGCCTGCATGGAGGTGACCTTCTGCTCGAGGATGCCGCAGGCGAGGGCATCGAAGACCTCATCCGTCCGCGCGAGCCGGATGCCGGGGTGTCGCCGGGCCGCCTCGGCGATGAGGGGGTGCAGGGAGGGATCGAAGCCGGTCGGGTCGTCGCCGGCACCGCACAGCGCCGGCACGAGGGCGAGGGCGTGCTCGGCACCCGGACCCCAGGCGGTCGCCTTGACCTCGTTCCCCGACATCCGCAGAGCGAGCGTCGACGGACCCTGCGGTGTGCGGACCGCGCGCCAGATGACCGGGCCGTCGAAGACCGTCGTCGGATCGGTGCCGCCGCGGCGCAGCATGCCGACGGTGCGCCGGAGATCGAGCGGATGCGGCGGGCGGTACGTCGTCTCCCGCGGAGGGTCCGCGTGGACGGCGCCCGCCGTCGCGGGGGCGGCGGCGAGGGTCATACGCCCACCCTACGCGCGGCTCCTGACACCGGCCTCCCGGCGAGGGGAGCGCGTCAGAAGCGGTCGGGCGACGGGGTTCCGTGGCCGTAGCGGATGACGACGTCGGCGTGACGGTCGAACCGGTAGCCGATGCCGCGCACGGTGCGGACGATGTCCTCGTACCGGCCGAGCTTCGCCCGCAGCCGGCGCACGTGCACGTCGATCGTGCGCTCGCCCGGCGTCTCGTCGTCCTGGGCCTGCCAGAGGGCGGCGACGAGCTCGCTGCGCTCGATCGTGCGGCCCTCGCGGAGGACGAGGTACTGCAGCAGCTCGAACTCCTTGTAGGTGAAGGCGGCGGATTCGCCGTCGATGAGCACGCGCTTGCGGGAGATGTCGACCGTGACGCCGGACTCCTCGGGCGTGGTCTCCTCCTCGGCAGCGGCCTTGGTGCGGGCGATCGCGCCGGGTTCCTGCAGGGCGAGACGCACGACGTCGAGGTCTCGGCCGCCGGAGCCGTGCGGGGCGAGGGCGACGGTGGCGTGGGTCTCGGCGCCGGGCGCGAGCTCGGCCAGCGTGCGGCGGAGGGCGTCGACGAGCAGCGGAAGGCTCACACCGGCTTCGGCGGCCTTGATCTCGTCCAGGCCGACGTAGAGGGCGAAGCCGCGGGGCGAGCGGACGGCGGGGAGATCGGCGCCGGCCGGGGCCAGCGGGGCCGACGACTCGGCGGGTCGGACGGTGCGGTTCGGGGCGGTGACGGCGGGACGCTCGAGAAGGGCGGAGTTCGACATGATGATGGGTCCTCAGGACGTGAGCCCGACGGGAGGGGGCTCGGATGCGTTGCACGAATGACCGGCGGAGCCGGGGAAGCGAGCACGGGTGTGTGCTCGGGACGCTGCTCTCGCAGATGGCGAGGAGTCAGGTCAGGCGAGGTGGCTGTTCGTTCAGCGACACATTCGGCAACACATGTCAACGCGACCGGGCATCATCATCCCGGCAGTCCCGTTCGCCTCCTGGGCGGACAAAGGGCGTGCGTTGATGGTCATGGGGGGATTATGTCCGATCGTGACGGGACATGTCAAAACGCCCGGGCGCGTCGCAAGAGGCGTAACCTGACACGGATGACGATCTCGCACACCGTCGGCGGCTTCATCCTGACCGACGAGAAGGACGCATCGCGGTACACCCTCACGCGCGACGGGAAGCTCGTCAGCGTGCTCGACTACCGGGACGACGGCCACACGGTCGCGCTCACCCGGGCCTACACGGTCCCGGCATTCCGCGGGAACGGGTACGCCGGGAAGGTGGTCGAGGGGGCGGTGGCCGACATCGCGGAGCGCGGCGACCGCAAGGTGGACGCCGTGTGCTGGTACGTGGCGGAGTGGTTCGCCGCGCACCCCGAGCAGTCGGGTCTGCTCCGCACGCGCTGACCTTCCGCCTGTATGACGAACTGTTACGGCCGCCGCCTGCGAGGATGAGGGCATGAGACTCGCCGAAGCCCTCGCCGCCCGCGCCGACCTGCAGCGCCGCATCGAGCAGCTGCGGGCGCGCATCGTCGCGAACGCCCGGTACCAGGAGGGCGAGGAGCCCGCCGAGGACGCGACGGCGTTGATCGAGGAGGCGGATGCTGCGTTGACCCAGCTGCAGAGCCTCATCCGCCGCATCAACGTCACGAACGCCCGGCTCGACCTCGGCCCGGACGGAACCATGACCGACGCGCTGGCCGCGCGGGACGTGCTGCGCCTGCGTCACGCCGTGCTCACGGACGCGGCGGCCGCGGCTTCGGGGGCGAACGAGCAGTACCTGCGCCAGATGCGCTCGGAGCTGCGGCAGGTGTCGGCGCTGCCCGTCGCCGCGCTGCGTGCGCGGGCGGATGCGGTCGCCCAGGAGCTCCGAGAGCTCGACAACCGGATCCAGCAGGCGAACTGGTCGCACGACCTCGAGGAGGAGAGCGGAAGTCGGTAGTCGCGACGGAGCGGGCACAACCCTCAGCCGGCGGGGCAAGCCCGGCTCCTGTGGGCGGAGGGCAGCCCTGATCTCGCATCGCGCAGCCCCGCACGCCGCACAGGTGAAGGTGCACAGCGCATCTTGCATCACCGCGTGCCGGCCGCCGCGACGAGGGTGGGTCAGGGGACCTTCCGCTTCCTCCTCGTGACTCGGGAGATGGCGCTCCCGGCACGCCTCGGAGGGAATGTCCGAGGGTCTTCGTACCGTGGGGGTATGCGGATCCTGCACACCTCGGACTGGCACATCGGCCGGACGTTCCATGGCAACTCCACCATGGATGCGCTCACCGAGGTGCTCGCCGCCCTGACCACGCAGGTCAGGGAGCACGAGGTGGACGTCGTCATCGTCGCGGGCGACGTGTTCGACTCCGCCACGCCCTCGGCCGCCGCCTACACCCTGCTCGGAGACGCTCTCGTCGGTCTGCACGAGACGGGCGCGCGGGTGGTCGTCACCAGTGGCAACCACGACTCCGCCGCGCGGCTCGGGTTCCAGGCCCGACTGCTGCGCGACGGCATCCACGTGCTCACCGATCCCCTCGCGGTCGGTACGCCCGTCACGATCGACGATGCCCACGGTCCCGTGCACTTCTTCGGTATCCCGTACCTGGAGCCCGCGATCGTCCGCCAGCACTGGCCGGAGGGCGACGCCGAGGGGCGGCAGCTGCGCACGCAGGCCCAGACCATGACGCACGCGATGACGCTCGTCCGCGCGGGCATGCAGGAGCACGAGGGCCGGTCGGTCGCCATCGCCCACTGCTTCGCCGCGGGCGTGGAGCCGACGGAGGGGCTGGAGCGCGAGGTGCGGCAGGGCGGCCTCGACGTCGTCCCCGTCCGCGCGTTCGACGGTCCCGACTACGTCGCACTGGGCCACATCCACGGTCGCCAGCAGGTGAGCGAGCGGGTGCGGTACGCCGGTGCTCCGCTGCACTACAGCTTCGGCGAACAGCACAAGCCGCGCGGCTCCTGGCTCGTCGACCTGGATGCCGACGGCCTTGCGGGCGTCGAGTGGCTCGAGCTTCCGGTTCCGCGGCGACTGGTCACGCTGACCGGCACCTTCGAGGAGATCCTCTCCGCAGGGAGCGTGGCCGCGCACGCCGACGCCTGGGTGTGCGCCGTCTATACCGACGCCGTGCCGCAGACCGAGCCCATGCGACGGCTCCGCGAGGCGTACCCGCACTGTGCCATGGTGCAGCATCAGCCCGCTGCGACGGGAGAGGAGCGCGAGCGCTCGTACGGTGAGCGGCTGCGGTCCGCGGTGACCGATGCCGACCGCATCGAGGCGTTCCTCGAGCACGTGCGCGCCGGCCAGGGAGCCACCGAGGTCGAACGCGAGCTGATCCGCGAGGTGCTCGACGACCGGGTCCGCGCGGAAGCTCTCGTCTAGTGCGGCTGCATCGTCTGGAGGTCGAGGGGTTCGGCCCGTTCCGTGCGCGGCAGACCGTGGACTTCGACGCCTTCGCCGACGACGGGATCTTCCTCATCGCCGGCCGCACCGGAGCGGGGAAGTCGAGCATCCTCGATGCGGTCTGCTTCGGGCTGTACGGCGGGGTGCCGCGGTACGACGGCGGGGAGAAGAGGCTCCGCAGCGACCACAGCGAACCGGACGACCCCTCCGAGGTCGTCGTCGAGTTCAGCACGCCGTCCGGCCGCTACCGGGTCACGCGTTCCCCCGAGTACCTCCGGCCGGCCCGGCGGGGAGGAGGCCTGACGAAGCAGGCGGCGGCGGTCTCCCTGGAGGAGCTCACGGATGACGGCTGGGTCGGCCGCGCGGCGCGGGCCGTCGACGTGGCGCACGAGCTCGACGACATCCTCCAGCTCAGCCGCGAGCAGTTCCTGCAGGTGATCCTGCTGGCCCAGAACCGGTTCTCGGAGTTCCTGCTCGCAGGCAGCAGGGACCGGCAGGCGCTGCTGCGCCGGCTCTTCGGCACCGAGCGTTTCGAAGACGTGCAGGCGCGGTTCGACGAGCGGCGGCGCCACGCCGAGCAGAGCCTCGGGGCGCGTCTCGCCACGGTGTCCGCCCGGCTGGACGAGGCCGAGCGCCTCGTGGCGGATGCCGACCTGGGGCGCGACGCCGGCGACGCCGACGGTGAGGTCGGACCGGAGGCGCAGGGGGAGGGCATCACGACGGCCGATCGCCTGGCGGAGCTGGAACGGGCGCAGGCTCGCGCTGCGTACCGGGCGGAACGGCGCGCTGCCGAGCGTCAGGAGGCGGAGAAGCGGTTCGAGGCCGCCGATGCTGTTCTGGCCGCCGCACGGGAGGATCAGCGTGCCCAGAGCGAGCGCGACCGTGCCCGTGCGGCGATGGCGCGCCTGGACGCCGAGGAGGAAGCCATCGCCGAGGCGAAGGCGGAGCTCGCCAGGGCGCGGGCGGCCGAGGTGCTGCGTTCCTCGATCACCGCGGCCGACCGTGCCGTGACGGCGGCTGATGACGCGGTGGCTGCGGAGAAGCGCGCACGCGCGGACTGGGATCAGCTCGGTGTCGAGACCGACGACCTCGATGCGTGGATCGCCGACCGGACACGGGCCTCCGGGGTCTGGGAGCGCGCCGTCGTGCTGGAGGCCGAAACACCACGCCGCGCCGCCGAGCGCGTCAGCGCAGAGGAGGCCGTCGCCACCGCCGAGCGCCGGTGCGCCGACGGCGAGGCGGAGCGCGCGGCGCTCCCCGGACGGATCGCCGCCGTCACCGCGGAGCGGGACGACGCCCGTCGGCTCGGCGACCGGCTCCCGGCCATGGAGAGCGCGCGCGTCGCTGCCGAGCTCCGCCGGGAGGCGGCGGAAGAGGCGGCACGTCTGCAGCAGGAGTGCGCCGCGGCCGACCGGGTCCTCGCCGAGGCGACGTCCGCGCAGGCCGCCGCGCAGTCGGCTCTGGCCGACCTGCGCCAGCGCCGGATCGACGGCATGGCCGGCGAGCTGGCGTCCGCTCTGATCGAGGATCACCCGTGCCCGGTGTGCGGGGCGCGGGAGCATCCGGCGCCGGCAGACCACAGCGCCGCGGTCTCCGTGGAGGACATCGCGGCTGCGGAGACCCGGAGGGACGAGGCGGCGCGCCGCGAGCAGCAGGCGAGCTCGACCTGCACGTCGCTGCAGGTCGAGCTCGCTGCGGCTCTGGCGCGCGCGGACGGACGAGACGTCGAGACGGCGAAGGCCGAGCTCGATGCCGCCGTGGCCGCCGAGAAGGAGGCCCTCGCCGCGGCCGAGGCCGCGCGGCTGCGCGACGGCGAGCTCGTCGAGCTCGGGGCCCAGCAGAGCGCGCTCGAGGAGCGGCGCGTCCAGGACGAGGCGGCCCTCGCCGAAGCCCGCGAGCAGCTCGCCCTGGTCGTCCAGCGCGACGAGGCCGCCCGTACGGCGATCGACGAGGCGCGATTGAGCTACGCGTCGGTGGCTGAGCGCATGGCGGAGGCCACCGCCCACCTCGCCGTCGCACGCCGCCTCCTCGACGCCGAAGCCGAACGGGCGCGGAGACAGCAGGCGGCGGCGGAGGCGGCTGCCGAGAGGGAGGCCGCCCTCGACGCCTCCGAGTTCTCCGACGTCGAGGCCGCCACCGCGGCGCTGCGTCCGCCGGCGGTGCAGACGGAGCTGGACGAGCGGGTGACGACGCACGCCGTGCAACGGGAGAAAGAGCGCGCCCTGCTCTTCGACCTCGAGCTGCGCACGCTGCCGGAGGAGCCGATCGACCTCGCGCCTCATGAGCAGGCGGCGCTCGACGCCAGAGCGGCGTGGTCCGCCGCCGTCGACGAGGCCACCAGGGCGGCGGGCGACGCGGTGCGGCTGGCCGGCCTCATCGACGCCGCGAAGGACGAGCACGCCCGCACGGCGGAGGATGCCGCGGCGTTCGAGGTCCTCCAGGCCCTCGCCGACACGATCGCTGGACGAGGGGCGAACACCCGCAAGATGACGCTGGAGACCTTCGTGCTGGCGGCGGAACTCGAGGAGATCGTCGATGCCGCCAACCGCCGCCTCCATGACATGTCGGAGGGGCGCTACCGCCTGCAGCACTCCGACGCCCTGGCTGCGCGCGGTGCCGCGTCCGGGCTGGGCATCGTGGTCGCCGACGCCTTCACCGGGCAGACCCGTCCGCCACAGTCGCTCTCGGGCGGCGAGACCTTCCTCACCTCCCTCGCGCTCGCCCTCGGACTGGCCGAGGTCGTGACGGCCCGCGCGGGGGGCATCCGCCTGGACACGCTGTTCATCGACGAGGGATTCGGGTCGCTCGACGGCGACACGCTCGACGTCGCGATGCGCACGCTCGACGAGCTGCGGCAGGGCGGTCGCACGGTCGGCGTCATCAGCCACGTCGAGGCGATGCAGGAGCAGATCCCGGCGCAGCTCACGGTCCGTGCGCTGCCGAACGGACCGAGCGTCATCGAGACGCGCTGAGGTCAGACCCCGTACTCGGCGCGGATCACCTCGCGCAGCTCGATGCTGCACCGGGCGATGGCCTCGCGGAAGTCGGCCAGGGCACCATCCTCCGCCTGGTCGGAAACGGCGCGGAAGGCGCGGATCGGCACGCCGAACTGCCCCGCCACCCAGATGTAGGCGTAGGTCTCCATGTCCACCAGGGCGGCACCCATCGGCCGGATCACGGCGGTGACCTCGGCGTCGTTCACGAAGTGGTCACCCGTGGCGATCACGACGCCCTCGCGGCCTGTGGTCACCTGCGGCGGAAGCGAGACGTGCCGTCCGACGACGCCGTCCAGGTCGATCACGTCGTGCTGAACCGCGGTCGCGATCTCGTGCACCGCGTACGCACGCCCCTTCTCGATGGAGCCCGCGGTGCCGACGACGACGACCTCCTCGTAGCTCTTCGCGTCGAGGGCGCGGGTCAGGGCGTACGTCGCCGGCAGCTTTCCCGGGCCGGTGACCAGCCGGTCGAAGCCGTCGAGCTCCTCGGGGAAGGCGGACAGTTCGGACTCGAGGGCGGCGACGAGGAGCTTCACCGCTTCAGTCTCTCAGGTCGCGGCCGGATACCGCGTCCCGGCGCAGTGGCGTGACCCGCACGAAACACGGAAGGGGGATACTGGAGCCGAACCGATGAGCGGAGGACAACGTGTCGTTGCAGAAGCAGATCGCGGAAGACCTGGGCGCCCGGCCCGACATCGATCCTGAAGCGGAGGTGGAGCGTCGCGTCGGCTTCCTCGCGGACTACCTGCGCACGACCGGCGCGAAGGGCTTCGTCCTCGGCATCTCCGGCGGACAGGACTCGACGCTCGCGGGGCGCCTCGCCCAGCTCGCGGTGGAGCGCGTGCGTGCGGAGGGCGGGGAGGCCACCTTCCTCGCGGTGCGCCTGCCCTACCGCGTCCAGCACGACGCCGACGATGCGCAGGCCGCGCTGGACTTCATCGCCCCGGACTCGTCGATCGAGGTGAACATCCAGAACGGCGTCGAGGGCGTAGAGAAAGACATCGAGTCCGCCGTCTCCAGCGACATCTCCGACTTCAACCGCGGCAACATCAAGGCTCGCCTCCGCATGGTTACCCAGTACGCCCTCGCGGGGCACGAGGGGCTCATCGTGATCGGCACCGACCACGCCGCCGAGGCCATCACCGGCTTCTACACGAAGTTCGGCGACGGAGCGGCTGACGTGCTCCCGCTGGCCGGTCTCACGAAGCGACAGGGCCGCGCCCTGCTCCAGTTCCTCGACGCTCCGGAGCGCCTGGCCTTCAAGGTCCCCACCGCCGACCTCCTCGACGACCAGCCGGGGCGCACCGACGAGGATGAGCTGGGGCTGACGTACGAGCAGATCGACGATTTCCTCGAAGGGCGGGAGGTCGACCCCGAGGTCGCCGGCCGCATCGAGGCGCGGTACCTCGCGACCCAGCACAAGCGTCACCTGCCGGTGACCCCCGACGACACCTGGTGGCGCTGACCGCGACCCCTGGTGCGGGACCGCCCGCTTTTCGCCGTGTCGGATGCCGCGGATAGTGTCGAAGCAGCCGACAGAACGGGAGAATCGTGCGGATCGACACAGAGGCGCAGCGGGTCATCTGGAGCGCGAGCGACCTCAAGGCGGCCGCCGAGTGCGAGTTCGCGTGGTCCCGGGCGATCGACGCGAAGCTGGGTCGGGTCCCCGCGGTCGAGGAGCCGGAGGACGCGACGCTCCTCCGCGCCGCCCAGCTGGGAGACGTGCACGAGCAGAACGTGCTCGACCGCTACATCCGTGAGCTCGGCGACGAACGGGTGCATCGGATCGCCAAGGTCTCCTCGAGCGATCCTGAGGCGCTCGCGGCCGCCGTCGACGAGACGCTGAGCGCTCTGCGGTCCGACGCGCTGGTCGTCTTCCAGGCGGCTTTCGCCACCGACGAGTTCGTCGGGTTCGCCGACTTCCTCCGCCGGGATGCGGACGGGCGCTGGCGGGTGCAGGACTCGAAGCTCGCGCGCAAGGCTCGGGTGACCGCGCTCATGCAGCTCGCGGCATATGTCGATCAGCTCGACCGACTCGGCATCCCCCGCGCGGACGAGGTCGACCTCATCCACGGCGACAACAGCGTCAGCACGCACGCGGTCGACGACCTCCTTCCGCTGTTCCGGGTGCGCCGGTCGCGGCTGCGCGCTCTCATCGCGGACCGCGCCGTGGCCGATGGCACCGCTGGGGCGCCCCTCGCGTGGGGTGACGACCGCGGCGACCTGCGCGTGGTCGCCTGCGGGCGCTGCGCCACCTGCGAGGAGCAGGTGCTGGCCCACCGGGACCTCCTCATGGTCGCCCGCATGCGTCCGGTGCAGCGGGCCCGTCTCCGCGCCGCCGGGATCCTCACGATCGACGACCTGGCTGCAGCGACGCAGGCCCCCGAGGGCATGAACGTCGACACCTTCGAGAACCTCCGCGCCCAGGCCCGCGTGCAGCTGCGGGCGGATGCCGAGGGCGCGGCGACGTACGACGTGCACTACGCCGCGGCGATCCACACCCTCCCGGTGCCCAGCCACGGCGACATCTTCTTCGACTTCGAGGGCGATCCGCTGTACACCGAGCCCGCCCCCGATGGCGAGGCGGAGTGGGGCATCGACTACCTGTTCGGCTGGGTCGACAACGCCGACCAGTACACCGCTCTCTGGGCGCACTCGTTCGCGGAGGAACGCCAGGCGCTGGAGACCTTCCTCGACTTCGTGAAGGTGCGTCGAGCCGCCCACCCCGGCATGCACATCTACCACTACGCCCCCTACGAGACCTCGCATCTGGTCGCGATGGCCGCCCGCCACGGCGTGCGCGAAGGCGAGGTAGACCGCCTCCTCCGCGAAGGCGTGTTCGTCGACCTGTACCCGCTGGTGCTGCGCACCGTGCGGGTCGGTTCGCGGTCCTACTCCATCAAGAAGCTCGAGCCGCTCTACATGGGGGAGGACGTGCGCACGAGCGACGTCCAGAAGGGCGACGACTCCATCGTGCAGTACGTTGCGGCGCGGGAGCTCGCCGCAGCGGGCGCGCAGGCCGAGGCCGACGCCGTGCTCGCCGACCTCGCCGACTACAACCGCTACGACTGCGTCTCGACCCGCCGGCTGCGCAACTGGCTCATCGAGATCGCGCGCGCAGAGGGCGTGACGCCGGCCCCACCGGACGATGCGGACGAAGTCATCTACGAGCCGTCGCCGCGTTCGCTCGCTCTGCTCGGCGACGCGGAGCGCGCGGTGGAGGCCGGTGACGACGGGCTCGTGCACCGGATCGCGGCGGCCGCCATCGACTACTTCCCGCGTGAGGCGAAGAGCTTCTGGGTCGCGCACTTCCAGCGGCTGCGGGAGCCGGTCACCATGTGGGACGGCACGCGCGATGTGGTGAAGGTCGATGCGACCCGCTCGCGGGTGCGCCGCGACTGGAGCATCGGCGAAGGCCGCCGGGTGCTGTCGCGGGAGCTCGAGATCCGCGGCGAGGTGTCCCCGGGCACGACGCTCGGCCCCGGCGCGCAGCCGTTCGCGCTCTACGACGTCCCGGCCCCGTTCGACACCGACGTCCCGTCGCGGGCCGTGCACGTGCCGCACGGGCTCACGGTCGTCGAGGTGCTGGACGACGGGTACCTCGTGGTCGAGTCCGCCGTGCAGGGACAGACCTGGGACGACCTCCCCGTCGCGCTGACCCCTGCGGCGCCGCCTCGCGTGGTGTCGCTGCAGCAGGCGATCGACGAGTGGGCGGACTCGGTGCACGCGGCCGCCCCGGACTTCCCCGAGGACGCCGCCACCGACATCCTCCGCCGCCTGCCTCCGCGCACGGTGTCGGGGAACGCGCTTCCGGCCGCCGGCGACGATCCGATCGACGCGATCGTCCGCGGAGTCCTCGACCTCGACCGCAGCTACCTCGCGGTGCAGGGGCCTCCGGGCACGGGGAAGACCTACACCGGCTCCCAGGTGATCGCCCGGCTCGTCAACGAGCACGGCTTCCGCATCGGCGTCGTCGCGCAGTCCCACGCGATCATCGAGACGCTCCTGGAGCGCGTCGTCGCCGACGGTGTCGCCCCGGGTCAGGTGGCGAAGTGCCCCAAGGATGACGACGCCGATCCCGGCTACACGGTGATCCCGAAGACCGGGATGGCCGCCTTCCTCGCCGAGCATGAGAACGAGGGGGCCGTCGTGGGCGGCACCGCGTGGGACTTCAGCAACACGCAGCGGGTCGCCAGGGGAGAGCTCGACCTGCTCGTGATCGACGAGGCCGGACAGTTCTCGCTCGCCTCCACCATCGCGGTGGCCGCCGGTGCGCAGCGGCTCCTGCTCCTCGGTGACCCTCAGCAGCTGCCCCAGGTCAGCCAGGGCGCCCACCCGGAGCCGGTGGACACCTCTGCGCTCGGCTGGGTGATGGACGGCGATCCGGTCGTGCGTCCCGAGTACGGCTACTTCCTCGCCCGTTCCTGGCGCATGCACCCGTATGTCGCGGCTCCGGTGTCGAAGCTCGCCTACGCCGGGAAGCTCGCGTCCGCTCCCGGTACCGAGCGGCGCGCGGTCGAGGGCATCGACCCGGGCCTGCACGTGGTGCCGCTGCGGCACCGCGGCAACGCGACCCAGTCCCCGGAGGAAGCCGCCGAGGTGGTGCGTATCGTCCGCGACCTCGTCGGTCGCACCTTCCACGACAACGACGCGGAGGGCACCGTCCGCCCGCTGACGCCGGAGGACATCATCGTGGTGGCGCCGTACAACGCGCAGCGGCAGCTCGTGCACGATGCGCTCGCGGCGGCCGGTTTCGGCGGGGTCCCGGTGGGGACCGTCGACAACTTCCAGGGCAAGGAGGCGGTCGTCTCTATCACGACGCTCGCCGCGTCGAGCGGTCGGGATGCCCCGCGGGGCCCGGAGTTCCTGCTGCTGCAGAACCGGCTCAACGTGGCGATCTCCCGCGCGCAGGTCGTGGCCTACCTCATCTACTCGCCGGCGCTGCTCGACGATCTGCCGTACACGCCCGAGGGCGTCGCGAGGCTCAGCGCCTTCGCCCGCCTGGTGGGCGCGGCTGAAGAGGAGGAATCATGATGTCGTCCGTCCCCCGGTCTGCTTCCGTCGAGACACCGACGGCCGATGAGATCCTGC
This sequence comes from Microbacterium sp. UMB0228, assembly GCF_002871415.1. Taxonomy (NCBI): domain Bacteria; kingdom Bacillati; phylum Actinomycetota; class Actinomycetes; order Micrococcales; family Microbacteriaceae; genus Microbacterium; species Microbacterium sp. UMB0228. The sequence goes on from NZ_PNFU01000001.1 coordinate 128,972, forward strand.
GCGCCGCCGCCGCATGGGCGTGGTTTCCTCGCGGCAGCGAGGACGTCCGCGACGATCTGCTGCTCGTGCGCTACCCGGAGCGGTTCGGAGGCGGCGTCCGCGGCTCCCAGGTGACGTCGACGCGGCCCGCCGCCGAGGTGCTAGACGGAGCACTGGAACGCACCAGAGCCTGGGGCGAGAACGTCTTCACGTTCTGGACCAACCCCGCGGACGACCCGGACCTCGAGGACGAGCTCCAGCGCCGCGGTGCGGTGCACTTCGACACCGTCACGGTGTTCGCGCGTCCGACCATCGGAGCCGCGGTCGACGTGCCGCCCGGGGTCACCGCCGAGGTCGTGCGCACGAGGGACCAGCTCCGCGAGGTCGACGCGATCAACGTCCCCGTCTGGGAGCAGCAGCCGCTGGACGAGGACGGTCTGGACGCCGAGTTCGCCGAACTCACCGCAGCCCTGTCCGCGGGGGAGGGCTTCCGGGTGCTCGGCCGCATCGACGGCCGCGCGGTGAGCACCGGCGGCTGCACGATCGTCGACGGGTTCACCCGCCTGTGGGGAGCGGCGACACTCGAGGCCGACCGCGGGCGCGGTGTCTATCGGGCGGTCCTCGCGGAGCGCCTGCGACAGAGCGCCGCGCGCGGGGCCGCAACGGCGCTCGTCAAGGGCCGCGTCTCGACCTCGGCGCCGATCCTCGCGAGGGCCGGCTTCACGCGTTACGGCGAGGAGCGCGGCTACCGCCTGACCCTCTGACGCGAGTCGAGAGCGCGAGCGAGGTCAGACGGTGCCGTAGAGGCGGTCGCCCGCATCGCCGAGGCCGGGCACGATGTAGCCCTTCTCGTCGAGGCGCTCGTCGAGCGCTCCGAGGACGAGGGTCACATCACGGTCGCCGGCCATCGCCTCGATCGCTGCCACGCCCTCCGGGGTGCCCAGCAGGCAGATCGCGGTGACGTCCTTCGCGCCGCGGTCGAACAGGAACTGGATGGCCGCGGCCAGCGAGCCGCCGGTCGCCAGCATCGGGTCGATCGCGAAGCACTGACGGTCGGAGAGGTCGTCCGGAAGCCGCTCGGCGTAGGTGGTGGGCTCGAAGGTCTCCTCGTCGCGGACCATGCCGAGGAAACCGACCTCCGCGGTGGGGAGGAGCTTGACGAGGCCTTCGAGCATGCCGAGACCGGCGCGCAGGATGGGGACGACGATGGGCCGCGGCTCGGAGATCTTCACGCCCGTGGTCGTGGTGACCGGCGTCGTGATCTCGATCGGCGTGACCTTCACATTCCGCGTCGCCTCGTACGCGAGGAGCGTCACGAGCTCTTCGGTCAGCTGGCGGAAGACCGGCGACGGGGTGCGCGCGTCGCGCAGCACCGAGAGCTTGTGGGTGATGAGAGGGTGGTCGGCGACGTGAACACGCATGGATACAGGCTAATGCGCGCCGCGTCCGCGCACGACATCGGGCGCCGTGGCGGCCGCCCCGCGCTGCCGTAGGCTCGGGGCATGACCGCCGCCGACCGTCTCGCGATGCAGCGCGCACTCGAGCTCGCCGCCGAGGCCGCGGACGCCGCGGAGATCCCCGTCGGCGCCGTCGTGCTCGACGCGGATGGCCGTGTCCTGGCCGAAGGGCGGAACACCCGGGAGGCCACGCACGACCCGACCGGGCACGCCGAGATCGAGGCGATCCGCGGCGCGGCATCGGTCCGCGGGTCGTGGAACCTCGACGGCTGCACACTCGTCGTCACCCTCGAGCCCTGCGTGATGTGCGCCGGCGCGATCCTCCAGGCACGCATCGACCGCGTGGTCTTCGGCGCGTGGGACGACAAGGCGGGAGCGGCCGGCTCGATGTACGACGTGCTGCGTGACCGCCGCCTGCCCTATCGCGCGGAGGTGATCGGCGGCGTGGACGAGCACGCGTCCATCGCTCTGTTGCGCGCCTTCTTCGAGGACCGGCGCTGAACGCTCAGTCCGAGGACTTGAGGACGAACACGTCCGTCGAGGGCTCCGGATCGATCGCGGGACGGTAGACGTCCGGCTCGATGTAGACGACCCGGGCGACCGGCACGGCGGCGCGGATGCGGGCCTCGATCTCGTCGATGTCGTCGGCGACCTCGCGCAGCGGCTTGTCGGCGTTGAGCGCGATCTTCGCGGCGACCATCAGCTCGTCCGGCCCGAGGTAGAGGGTCTTCATGTGGATGATCTTCTCGATCTCCGGACCGTCGTTGATCGCGTCCACGATGCGGTCGTAATCGGCGGGGGTCGCGCCCTCGCCGACGAGCAGGCTCTTGGTCTCCACACCCAGCACGATCGCGATGAGCACGAGCAGGACGCCGATCATCACGGTGCCCAGGGCGTCGAAGACGGGGTTGCCGGTGAGGAGCGTGAGGCCGACGCCGAGCAGGGCGAAGGTGAGTCCGGTGAGGGCCCCGACGTCTTCGAGGAGGACCACGGGGAGCTCCGGCGCCTTGGACCGCCGGACGAAGGAGAACCAGGACTGGCCCTTCTCGCGGACGACGTTGCTCTCGCGCACGGCGGTGCGCAGCGAGAACGACTCCAGGCCGATCGCGATGAACAGCACGACGAGCGGGAGCCACCACCAGGTCTGGTCGATCTCATGCGGGTGGGTGAGCTTCTCCACGCCCTCGTAGATCGCGAAGAGCCCGCCGACGGAGAAGAGGATGATCGACACGACGAACGCGTAGACGTAGCGCTCGCGGCCGTAGCCGAACGGGTGCGCGCGGTCCGCGTGGCGCTTCGCCTTGCGGCCGCCGAGCATCAGCAGGAGCTGGTTCCCCGAGTCGGCGACGGAGTGGATCGCCTCGGCGAGCATCGAGGCCGAGCCGGAGAGGGCCCACGCGAGGAACTTCGCGAGAGCGATGCCCAGGTTCGCCAGGAACGCCGCGACGATGGCCTTGCTGCCTCCGGATGCACTCATGCGACGAGTCTAGGACGGGAGTCCGAGCGGCACAGGAGCGCCCGCCGTAGGATGACGACATGGCTGATGCGCTCCCGTCCCTCGCGTTCCTCGGTGCCGGATCCATGGGGGGAGCGATCCTCCGCGGCGTGCTCGCCTCCGGCGTCCCGGTGGACGGAGGGATCACCGCGACGAACCGCACGCCGGAGAAGGCGGAGGCGTTCGCGGGCCTCGACGGCGTCACCAGCATCGCGCTGTCCGAGCGGCCGGAGGGCAATGCCGAGGCCGTGGCCGGCGCACGGGTGGTCCTGGTCGGGGTGAAGCCGGCGATGGTCCCGGACCTGCTCCGCGAGATCGCGCCGCACCTCAGCCCGGAGACCGTCGTGGTGAGCCTCGCCGCGGGGGTCACGCTGCAGACCTTCGCGGATGTCCTCGGCCCGGAGACCCGCGTCATCCGCTCGATGCCGAACACCCCGTCGACGATCCGCAAGGGGGTCACCGGGCTCGCGGCCGGCGCCGCGGCGACCCCCGATGACCTCGCGCTCGTGCGCCGTCTGTTCGAGACGGTGGGGGCGGTGGTGGAGGTCCCCGAGTCGCAGATCGATGCGCTCTCGACGATCTCGGGCTCCGGTCCCGCCTACGTCTTCCTCCTCATCGAGGAGTTCACCGCGGCCGCGCGGGAGATGGGCTTCGCCGACGCGGACGCCCGGCTGCTGGCCGAGCAGACCTTCATCGGGGCGACCGCGCTGCTGGACTCGACGGGGGAGGACCCCGCCGAGCTGCGCCGCCGGGTGACGAGCCCGAAGGGGACGACGGAGCGCGCCGTCGCCGTGCTCCAGGACGCGCATCTGTCCGACACCTTCGCCGCCGCTGCCGCCGCCGCCCTCGCTCGCGCGAAGGAGCTCGCCGCCGGCGCCTGATCTCGCCTGTTCTCGCGCGCCTCCGCCTCGCGGAAACAGGCGATCACGCGAGTTCAGGCAGCCAGCACCCCTGGAGCCTGAACGCGCGTGAGTGCCTGTTGCGGCGAGGTGTCGCGGGAGCAGGCGGCCACGCGGAGACAGGCGATCACGCGAGTTCAGGCAGCCAGCACCCCTGGAGCCTGAACGCGCGTGAGTGCCTGTTGCGGCGAGGTGTCGCGGGAGCAGGCGGCCACGCGGGAGCAGGCCGCCACGCGGGTTCAGGCAGCCCGTGCCCCTGGAGCCTGAACGCGCGCGAACGCCTGTTGCGGCGAGGTGCAGCTAGGCCTCGCTGGCGACCTCGGCGAGCACCTCGGGCCAGCGCCGCTGCAGGGTGCGACCGCCGAGTACTGTGCCGCCCCACAGCGCGACACCACCGAGCACGACGGCTGATGCGAGGCTCGCCCAGCCCAGGGGCGGAATCCAGATCGACGCGATCGCGAAGCCGAGGGCGGGGCCGCCGAGCAGCAGGGTGATCGGCGACATGATGAGCATCGCGAGGAAGGACTGCGCGCCCCCGGAGGAGCCGCGTCCGAACGGGTTGGCCTCCGGCGCCGGAGCTCGCCCCGGCAGGAACGCGCCCACCCAGGAGCCCGCGCCCGCCGACACCGCCATGAGTCCGAGAGCAGCGCCCAGGCTGCCCGGAAGCAGATCCGGACGCCCGGCCAGCAGACAGGTCACGACGCACAGGAGGATCGTGATCGGCACCGCCACCAGCGCGAACCCGAGCAGGCGTCCGACGCGGTCGGCCGTCCCGCTCACCCCGGTGAGGATGTGCAGTGCGACGGCGTCGTTGTCGTAGGCGATCGCCATCTGCACGATGCTGCCGGCGAGGAGGGCGTTGATCGCGGGGATGAGGGTGATCGCGGGCGCGAAGCCGGTACTGTCCTGCTGCAGTCCGTTCATGAGCGCGAGCCCGAGGAAGATCGCGGGGAGCAGCAGGAGCATCACGATGTTGACGACCTGACGCGGGTCGCGGCGGAAGTAGCGGAGGGTCCGTCCCGCGATGGCGCCGACGGGCCCTGCGGGAAGAAGACGGTCGAGCACGCCTCCCGAGCGCACGCGTCCGCCTCCGCTCGACTGCAGCGGGGCGACGAGGCGCGCAGCGAGCATCCGGCGCGCGGCGACCCAGAAGACGACGAGGGTGGCGGCGGCGATGAGCAGCCGCAGGACGGCGGTGACGACGTCGCCCTGTGCCACGGCGGCGGGAACTCCGAACACGGCGGCGACCGGCGTCCACGCGGCGATCTCGGCGATCGCGGTGAAGGCGCCACCGACGTCGCGCACGGTCGACAGCGCCTGCAGACCGATGTTGAGGAGGAGGCCGGACGAGGCCAGCAGCACCACGCCGAGGGTGAGCACGAGGTCGCGCGTCCGCCGACGGGCGAGCCATCCCGCGAGCAGCCCGCTCACGACGCGGGCGCCGAGGACGCAGGTCGCGAGGGCCACCGGGACCATGAGCACCGCGACGAGGAGGGCCGGAACGCTGACCGACCATCCCACGAGCATGAGCAGCAGTGCCAGGGCGGTGCCGATGCCGCCGATCGTCGTCATCCCCGCCACGACCAGTCCGGGGAGGAGAGCCCGGGCGGTCACCGGGAGCAGGGCGAAGCGCTCGGGGGCCAGCGAGTCGTCCGCGCTGACGAGGATCGATCCGATCCACCACCCGAGCACGATGATGGCGCCGGTGAGCACCATCGCGGTCACGGCGGCGTCCGGAGCGCCCACCCGCAGCGCGATCAGACCCACGGTCAGCAGCCCCAGCATGCTCAGCGCGATGAGACCCACGATCACGAGGGTCACGATCATCCAGGGGTTGCGCCGGAGCTGATGTCCGAGCTGTCGCAGCCGCAGGCCTACGAGGAGCGCAACCACGCGAGCGTCTCCGTTCCGAGGTCGTGCGCGCCCACGAGGGTGAGGAAGCGCTCCTGCAGTGTGAGCCCGGCCCGCACCTCGTCGAGGGCGCCGTGGGCGAGCAGACGCCCTTCGGCGACGATGGCGACGCGGTCGCACAGCGACTCGACGAGCTCCATGACGTGGCTGGAGAGGACGACCGTGCCGCCGCCGTCCACGAAGGAGCGCAGGATCTGCCGGATCGTCTGTCCGGAGACCGGGTCGACGGCCTCGAGGGGCTCATCGAGGATCAGCAGCCGGGGCGCGTGGATGAGCGCGCAGGCCAGGCCGATCTTCTTCTTCATCCCGGCCGAGTAGTCGACGACGAGGGTGTCACCCGCCTCCGTCAGGCCGAGCGCGTCGAGGAGCTCACCGGAGCGGGAGACGACCTCGGCCTCCGGCATCCCGCGCAGCAGGCCGGTGTACCGCAGCAGCTCGGCGCCGCTGAGCCGGTCGAGCATCCGGATGCCGTCGGGGAGCACGCCCATCCGCGCCTTCGCGGCGGCAGGGTCCTGCCAGACGTCGGCGCCGAGCACCCAGGCCGTCCCGGCGTCCGGGCGCAGGAGCCCGGTGGTCATCGCGAGCGTCGTCGTCTTGCCGGCACCGTTCGGGCCGAGCAGCCCCAGCATCGAGCCCGCGGGGACGTCCAGCGACAGCGCGTCGACGGCGAGCTTCTGGCCGAACTGCTTGCGGAGCCCGCGGAGGGCGAGGACGGGCGGTGCGGGGGCGTGATCGCTCATGCCCCCATCCCACCACGCCTGCCGCGGCCGGCGCATCCGCCGCGGGGATGACCCGGCTCAGCGGTCGAGGGCGGCGAAGCGCTCGATGTCGCTGTTCGTCCCGGAGACGATGATGAGGTCGTGGTTGGTCACGATCGTGTTGGCCTCCGCGTAGCGGAACGGCTTGCCCGGGCTCTTCACGCCGACGACGGTGACCTTGTACTTCGAGCGCACGCCGGACTCGTTCAGGCCGACGCCGCGGATGAACTTCGGCGGGTACATCTTGGCCAGGACGAAGTCGTCGTCGAAGCGGATGAAGTCGAGCATGCGCCCGCTCACCAGGTGGGCCACGCGCTCGCCGGCCTCGCGCTCGGGGTAGATGACGTGGTTGGCGCCCACGCGGGCCAGGATCTTGCCGTGCGACTGGGAGACCGCCTTCGCCCAGATCTGCGGCACCTTGAGGTCGACGAGGTTCGCCGTGATGAGCACGGACGCCTCGATCGAGGAGCCGACGGCGACGACCGCGACCTGGAAGTCCTGGGCACCGATCTGGCGGAGGGCGTCGATGTTGCGGGCGTCGGCCTGCACGGTGTGCGTGACGCGGTCCGACCACTTCTGCACGAGCTCGAGGTTGTCGTCGATCGCGAGCACCTCGCGGTCGAGGCGGTCGAGCTCACCGGCGCACGCGGCACCGAAGCGGCCGAGACCGATGACGAGGACGGGAGCGTCCCCCCGAAGGACTTCAACCAACGATCGGCCTTTCCACGGGCAGTGAGTAGTACTGCGTGCGCGATGTCGCGGCGACTGCCGCAGCGAGAGTCACTGTACCAACGCGGCCCATGAAGATCGTCGCGGCCATGACGTACGAGGCGGAATCCGGAAGCTCCCCGGTGAGGCCTGTCGAGAGCCCGACCGTGCCGAACGCGGAGATAACGTCGAAGAGCACGTGGCTGATGTCGGCCTTGGTGATCTGCGCGATCACGATGGTCGACAGCGCGACGATGGTGGCGCCCCAGGCGACGACGCTGAGGGCGACCCTCTGCACGTCGCTGGGGATGCGGCGGCCGAACGCCTCGACGGACTGGCGGCCCTTCGCCTCGGACCAGACGGCGATCGCGAGGACCGCGAGCGTGGTCACCTTGATGCCGCCCGCCGTCGACGCGGACCCGCCGCCGACGAACATGAGCATGCTGGCGGCGAGCAGCGACGAGCCGTTGAGGTCGTCCATCTCGATGACGTTGAAGCCGCCGGAGCGGGTCATCGCGGAGAGGAAGAACGCCTGGAAGGTCGTGTCGGCCGCGTCCATGGAGCCGAAGGTCTTGGGGTTGTCGTACTCGAGGATGAGGAAGGCGGCCGCGCCGAGGATGAAGAGCAGAACCGTGGTGACGATGGTCAGCTTCGAGTGCAGCGACCAGCGCTTGACGTGCCAGACGTGCTTCGCGAGCGTGTAGATCACCGGGAAGCCGATGCTCCCGAGGAACACGCCGACCATGAGCAGCGACAGCACGAGGTAGTCGTCGGCGAAGACGGCCACTCCGCCGTCGTTCGGGGCGAAGCCGGTGTTGGTGAACGCCATCGCCGAGAAGTACGGGGCCTCCCAGAGCGCGGCGATCGGGTCGACCCCCGCCATCACCAGCGCCGGATACAGGAGGGCGGCGAGGGCCGCTTCGATGAAGAGGGCGGAGAGGGCGACCGTGGTGAGCAGCTGGCCCACCTCGCCGAGGCGCACCGTCTGGCTCTCATTGACCACGCCGCCGTGCGCGCGGAGCGGGTTCGTGTCGCCGGCCGCCATGAGCTTGGCCCGCAGCCCGAGGCGTTTCGAGATGAGCATCCCCATGAGGGAGGCGAGGGTCAGCACACCGAGGGCGCCGATGTTGACCCCGATGAACACGACGACGTGCCCGAACGGCGACCAGTGGTTGGCCATGTCGACGGTCGCCAGGCCCGTCACGCAGATCGTGGAGACGGCGGTGAAGAGCGCGTCGCTGAGCGGTGTCACCGTGCCGCTGGCGGACGCGATCGGCAGCGAGAACAGCACCGTGAACACGAGGATCAGTAGCGCGAAGACGGCGATGGCGAACCGGGACGGCGACGAGGTGATGAGGTGCTTCACCCGGCCGGCGGCTCCGGGAAGACCGGTGCGAGGAGACGACGCCGAAACGATGCCCGACATCGCTGCCCCCTTCTTCCGCGCCGTCCGTTCCACGGCCGCAGCACGGCGCCTCTCGCCGAGCCTTCGTCATGGTACTCCGTGCCGGGGCGCACTACCCTGATCACATGACGGACATCTTCGACGTGATCGCAGACGGTACGAGGCGCGACATCCTCCAGCTCCTGCTCCGACGCACGTCCGAAGGCGAGTCCGGGACGAGCGTGAGCCAGATCGTGGCCGACCTCGGCATCAGTCAGCCCACCGTCTCGAAGCACCTCAAGGTGCTCCGCGACGCCGAGCTCGTCACCGTCCGCGAAGACGGGCAGCGCCGCTTCTACAGCCTGTCCGTCGCGCCGCTGGAGGCCGTCGACGACTGGCTGGTCCCGTTCCTCGTCGATGCGTTCGGCGATGCGGCACCGGACATCGCCTATCCGGGCGCCCCGATCCCCGACGGTGCCGCGCACGCGGCCGAGGTCGTCGGGCGTGCGGCCGCCTCCGCCAAGCACGTGGTCACGAACGCGCTGAAACGTCTCGGCGCCTGATTCCGCGCCCCGCACAGACGGAGAACCGCCCCCGACGGCAGGGGGGATGCCGTCGGGGGCGGTGTGCGGACCCCAGATCCGCGCGGACTCGGCAGGTGCCGGCACGGGTCCTGCACCCGACCCTGGCAGGGCTGTCTGAGCGATCGGACAATGCGGGCTATGCGCGGGCTGGGTGTCGGCTCATCGTCGTCCGGCCTTTCGTCGAAACAGCCACGCGCCCCACAACGCCGCCACGAGGAGGATCGCCACGCACCAGCCGATCGCCCACCATGCCTCCGCCTGCATCGGGGTGTCCATCAGGAGAGCGCGGATGGTCTCCACGATGGGCGTGATCGGCTGGTGGGCGGCGATCGGCTGGAGCCAGTCGGGCATGCTCGCGACGGGGACGAAGGCGCTGGAGAGGTACGGCAGGAACAGCAGGACGAAGCCATAGCCGCTCGCTGCTTCGGGGCTGCCGGCGGCGAGCCCGATCGCGGCGAACAGGTAGGTGATCGCGAGGATGTAGAGCGCGATCATGCCGGCCAGGGCGACCCACTCGAGCGGAGTGGCCGATGGGCGGAATCCGACCAGTACCCCGACGCCGATCACGACGGCGGTCGCCACGAGGTTGCGGAGGACACTGGCGACGACATGCCCGGTGAGCACGGCGCCGGCGCGCAGGGGCATGGTACGGAACCGGTCGATGATCCCCGTGCGCATGTCGTTCGCGACGTACACGGCGGTGGAGGAGGCGCCGAAACCGGCGCACGTCAGGATGATGCCGGGGACCACGTAGTCGACGTAGGCGCCGGAGGGATCGATGGCCCCGCCGAACACCCACGTGAACATCAGCATCAGCATGACGGGGAGCAGGATCGCCATGAGGAGGGACTCGCCGTCCCGGAGGGAGTGGCGGAGGCTGCGCCCGACGAGGACGGTCTCGGCGGTGAGGCCGCGGAGGGGTGGCCGCGGGGCGGGGGCGGCAGCGGGCCCGGAGGTTTCGGGCACAGTGGCGTGGGCGATGTTCATGCGAGCTCCTTCCGGGGCGCGGCGCCTGCGGTCGCGGCGTCGGGGGCGGTGACGGCGAGGAAGACGTCGTCCAGGGTGGGGCGACGGAGCGTGACGGTGCCGGCGCCGCCGTCCTCATCCAGGAGGTCGAGCGCTCGGCGGAGACCGCTCACCGAGCCGTCGGTCGGGATCTCCCGCTGAAGCTCCCCGCGGTCGTCGCGGAGCTCCACCGTGTCGCCGCCGACCCGGGCCTTCAGCGCCGGGGCCGTTCCGAGCGCCGCGATGCGACCGTCGTGGAGCACGGCGATGCGGTCGGCGAGCTGATCCGCCTCCTCGAGGTACTGCGTCGTGAGGAACACCGTCGTGCCGCCGTCCGCGAGGACCCGGATGATGTCCCAGAGGTCACGCCGACTGCGGGTGTCGAGCCCTGTCGTCGGCTCGTCGAGGAAGAGGACCTCCGGGGTCACGACGAAGCTGAGGGCGAGATCGAGACGCCGACGCATGCCGCCGGAGTAGGTGCGGACGGCGCGGCCGGCGGCCTCGCCGAGATGGAAGCGATCGATGAGATCCGCGGCGCGACGCCGCGCGCCGGCACGACCGAGTCCGGACAGGCGGGCGAACATCACCACGTTCTCGGTCGCGCTGAGGGCGTCGTCCACGGCGGCCGACTGGCCGGTGAGGCTGATCCGTCGCTGCACCTCCCGCGGGTGAGTCCGCACATCCCAGCCGGCGACGCGCGCCGTGCCTCGATCCGCCGCCGTGAGGGTGGTGAGGATGTTGATCGTCGTCGTCTTGCCGGCGCCGTTGGGCCCGAGCAGAGCGAACACCTCGCCACGGGCGACGGTGAGGTCGAGATCACGAATGACGGTCTTCGCGCCGAAAGCCTTGTGCAGGTCGTGGACGTCGATGGCTCTGTCCATCACGGTTCCCTTCTGTGTATCCCAAAAACTGTGTATGGGCAACGCAAGTGTGTATGACCGTAACACACTGTTTAAGAAATAAACAGAAGTAGGATGAAAGCCATGACCGAGAAGGAGCCGCCCGAGCTGCCGCGCGGGATCGCGCTCGCCTGGGGTGTCGCGGCCGATCCGCAGCGCGGCCCGAAGCGGGAGATGAGCGTCGAGAAGATCGTGGAGGCGGCGGTCGCCCTCGCCGACGCCGAGGGGCTCGGTGCCGTCTCGATGGCTGCGGTCGCCGCGCGTCTGGGATTCACGCCCATGTCGCTCTACCGGTACGTCTCCGCCAAGGACGACCTCCTGCTCCTCATGCAGGAGGAGGCGACGGGCCTGCCGCCGGAGAGCCATCTCGAGGTCGAGGGGTGGCGCGAGCGGCTGCTCGCCTTGTACGAGGCGCAGATCCTCGTGTATCTGCGGCATCCCTGGATGCTCTCGCTGCCGATCTCGGGTTCACCGATCACACCGAACAGCTCCGCCTGGCTGGATGCGGGCCTCGCCGCCCTCGATGGCACCCCGCTCACGGCAGAGGAGCGGATCGCCGTCGCACTCGCCGTCACCGGCCATGCCCGCTGGTGCGGGATCGTGCAGGCCGGATACACCGAGCAGTCGCGGTCGTCCGGTCTGAGTCCGGACGAGGTCGCGGCCCGTGAGGCCTCGCTGTTCGACCGGGTCATCACCGCTGACGAGTTCCCCGCCCTGCGGCGGGCTATCGAAGACGGCGTCTTCCTGTCGTCGGCCGACCCGTTCCGCTTCGCGGTGGAACGCACCCTCGACGGCGTCGCCGCGTACATGGCGGGCCTCGAACGCGGGGAGCGGCACATCGTCGCGGAGGAGTGGGTCGATCTCGACGTCGCCGAGCTCGCGGGAGACAAGCGGCTCAAAGAGGCGCAGAAGGCCAGCCGTGAGGCGGAGAAGGCCCTTCGCGCCGCGCGCAAGGTCGAGCGGCAGGCCCTACGGGATGCGCGCGAGCGGATCGCTAAGGCGAAGAGATCCGCCTGAGTCCTCCGGTCCGGCAGGATGGCTCCATGACGGACGAGTACCGCGCGCATTTCGACTTCGCGATCACCTTCGCCAACGGTGGCGGGCTGCAGGGGCAGGGGTTCCGACTCGACCTGCCACGGGAGGACGTGACCGCGGACGAGGTCGCAGCCCTGCTCATCGCGCATCTCGGTCTGGCGCTCGTGGGCGAGGTCGAGCTCAGCGACCTGCGGATCGTCGCCGAGCCGCACCGGGGCAGCCGTGGCGTCGCGGCTCCGGCTCGTGGAGACCGCACCGATCGGGTCGTGGACCTGAGCCACCCGATCGCGGAAGGCATGGTCACCTATCCCGGGCTGCCGGCGCCGACCATCACCCCGCACCTCACCCGCGCGGCCTCGCGCGAGCGCTATGCGCCGGGGACGGAGTTCGCGATGGACGTGATCACGATGATCGGCAACACGGGTACTTACCTCGACGCGCCGTTCCACCGCTATGCGGACGGGGCCGACCTGGCGTCGCTAAACCTCGACACCCTCGTGGACCTGCCCGCCGAGGTCTTCCACCTCCGCGACGCGTGGACGCCCGAACGGCGGGGTATCAGGGCGGCGACGCTCGCCGATCGCGAGCTCCGCGGCAGCGCGGTGCTCCTGGACACCGGCTGGAGCCGGCTGTTCGGCACGCCCGCCTACGGCACCGGCTCGCCCTTCCTCACCGAGGACGCGGCGCGCTTCCTCGTGGACGCCGGGGTGCGCCTGGTCGGCATCGACGCGCTCAACATCGACGACACGGAGAGCGGTGGGGAGCGACCGGCGCACAGCATCCTCCTCGCGGCGGGCGTGCACGTCGTCGAGCACCTCACCGCTCTGGATCGCCTCCCCGCGCGCGGGGCGCGGTTCACCGCGGCTCCTCCGGCGATCCGCGGGTTCGGGACGTTCCCGGTCCGGGCGTTCGCGATCGTGCCGACATCCCACTGATCACAACAGCCACGCGGGTTTACACGCGTCCCAGCGACCCCATAGAGTGTGCTCATCGAGAAAGGGGTACGTGGGATGCCCGAGGTTCCAGACGTCCGATTCCTGACGGTGGCCGAAGTCGCCGAGCTCATGCGCGTGTCCAAGATGACCGTGTACCGGCTCGTGCACGCCGGTGACCTCCCCGCCATCCGATTCGGACGGAGCTACCGCGTGCCGGAGTCCGCCGTCGCGGAGGCTCTGCAGCGGCCCATCGCCGACGCCGGCTGACGGAGGGCGCGGGGCACCCTCCTGAGTTTGCTAGGATGATCCGAGGCATTTTTCGTGCTCGTACCCGGGTGTCCGATTCCGGCGACACCCAGCCCCTGACTTAGTGAGGTTTCCGTGGGTTCTGTCATCAAGAAGCGCCGCAAGCGCATGGCGAAGAAGAAGCACCGCAAGCTGCTTCGCAAGACTCGCCACCAGCGCCGCAACAAGAAGTAAGCGGCCAGACACCGAGCGCCTGTCTTCGGACGGGCGCTTTGTGTCTCTGCGCGCCGTTCCGCACCGCCGAGAGGATGTCATGAAGTCGATCACCGTCGCCGAACTCGCCGAGCGCTCCGGCACGCCCCTCATCGATGTCCGGGAGGTGCACGAGTTCCAGGCCGGCCACGTCCCCGGCGCCGTGAACATCCCGATGTCCGAGATCGGCAACCGCCTCGACGAGCTCCCCGCGGAGTCGTTCGACGTGATCTGCCAGGCCGGCGGTCGCTCGGCGCGCGTCGTCGAGGCCCTCGAGGCCCGCGGTTACGACGCCACCAACGTCGAGGGCGGCACCGGCGAGTGGATCGCCCAGGGACGCGAGGTGGAGGTCCCGTCGTCGTGACGACGCTGACCCTCATCGGCAAGCCCGACTGCCATCTGTGCGCCGTGGCCTCCGAGGTCGTCGACGCGGTCGTCGCCGAACTTCCCGACGCCGCCGCGGAGCGCATCCAGATCGTCGAGGCGTCGATCCAGGACGACCCCGCCCTGTACGAGCAGTGGTGGGAGAAGATCCCCGTCGTCCTCATCGACGGACGACTGCATGCGCACTGGCGCGTGTCCCCCGACCGGCTGCGCGAGGCGCTGGAGGAAGCCGTCGGCGCGGAGGCCCGTGCCGACCAGAAGGAGCTGCGATGACCATCCGCCATGTCGTGACCTGGAAGCTCGCCGCGGAGGACGCGGCGGAGCGGCAGGAGCAGGCGGCGGAGGTCGCCCGGCGACTGAATGCCCTCGACGGTGTCGTACCCCAGCTCCGCAGCATCTGGGCCGGTGCGAACGACGTGTACCCCGACGCGAACTGGGACGTGACCCTGGTCGCGGACTTCGACTCCGTCGCCGACCTCGAGCAGTATCAGGTGCACCCCGCGCATGAGGAGGTCGCCGGGTACATCCGCTCGGTCGTCTCCGGCCGTGTGGCGGTCGATGCCGAGCTCTGAGCATCGAGCGTCGTCCCCGCGGCACCGAAACACAAACGTAATGCGGCGCGAGGGGATGTCATTGGTCACGCGACGAGCCGCATGTTTAGATGAACTCCTACCCGTCCGTGGGCTCACCCGCCCCCCGACTCCCAGGAGCCGACATGTCCCGTCGTAACCTCTTCGCCGGCCTCGCGATCGCGGCCACCGCCACCCTCGCGCTCGCCGGATGCGCCACCGGCTCCTCCGACGCGGGCAGCGGCGGCGAGTCCGCTGCCGGTGACGAGTACGGACTCATCGAGGCGGGCAAGCTGACCGTCTGCTCCGACATCCCCTACCCGCCCTTCGAGTTCGAGGGCGACGACGGTGAGTACACCGGCTTCGACATCGACCTCCTCGGTGCGATCGCCGAGCAGCTCGACCTCGAGCTCTCCGTGCAGGATGTGGGCTTCGATGCGCTGCAGTCCGGCACGACTCTCGCCGCCGGCCAGTGCGACATCGGTGCCTCGGCCATGACGATCACCGACGAGCGCAAGGCCAACATCGACTTCTCCGACCCGTACTACGACTCGCTGCAGTCGCTCCTCGTGCGCACCGACTCGGGGATCAAGTCCATCGACGACCTCGACGGCAAGAACGTCGGCGTGCAGCAGGGCACGACCGGCGAGGCCTACGCGACCGAGAACGCGAAGGGCGCGCAGCTCGTGCAGTACCCGTCGGACGGCGAACTGTGGCCCGCGATGCAGGCCGGGCAGATCGACGCCATCCTGCAGGATCAGCCCGTCAACCTCGAGCACGAGAAGGCTGACTCCGCCTACGAGATCGTGGAGACCTACGAGACCGATGAGTCCTACGGCTTCGCCTTCGCCAAGGGGGAGAAGGACGAACTCCGCGAGGCCGTGAACGGGGCTCTGCAGGAGCTCCGGGACAACGGCGAGTACGACACCATCTACAACGAGTACTTCACGGCCAACTGAGTCGAGAGCTGAGTCGGTCGGGAGGACCTTGACAATGGCGTTGAGGCGCACCACGAAACAGAAGCTGTACCGGTACTCGATCTACGCGGTGCTGCTCGCGATCGTCGTCTGGGCGATCGTCAGCACCGACTGGGCGAGGATCGCGCAGCTCTACTTCAACCCCGAGGTCGCGGCGAAGATGCTCCCGGGCATCATCACCACGGCGCTCGTCAACACCCTGTGGTTCACGGCGGTGGCATTCGCTGGCGGCTTGCTGCTCGGCATCCTGCTGGCGCTGATGAAGCTCTCGGTGATCGCGCCGTTCCGGTGGATCGCGACGGCGTGGATCGAGCTGTTCCGCGGTCTGCCCGCGATCCTCACGATCTTCGCGATCGCGTTCATCCTGCCGATCGGTCTCGGTGTGCCGGCGACCCGCCTCGGCGGGCCGGTGGTCCTGGGCCTGATCGGTCTCATCCTCGTGGCCTCCGCCTACATGGCAGAGACCATCCGAGCCGGAATCCAGGCGGTCCCGAAGGGACAGACCGAGGCGGCGCGTTCGCTCGGTATGTCGCCCATGAAGACGACCTTCTGGATCGTGGTCCCGCAGGGCTTCCGGATCATCATCCCGCCGCTGACGAACGAGTTCGTGCTGCTGCTGAAGGACACCTCGCTGCTGTTCGTCGCCGGCTCCTTCATCTGGTCGAAGGAGCTCACGAACTTCGCGCGCGACGCAGCGACGCAGAACGCCAACGGAACGCCGCTCATCATGGCGGCGATCCTCTACCTGATCGTGACGATCCCGCTCACGCGTCTCAGCGCGTGGCTGGAGCGTCGGATGGCGAGGACACGATGAGCACCGACCTGATCGACGTGCAGGCCCCGGCGATCGCGATCCAGGACCTGCACAAGAGCTTCGGCGACAACGAGGTGCTCAAGGGCATCGACCTGACGGTTCTGGCCGGCGAGGTCGTCTGTGTGATCGGACCGTCCGGTTCCGGGAAGTCGACGCTGCTCCGCTCGGTGAACCTCCTGGAGGAGCCCACGGGCGGCAAGGTGCTCATCGAGGGCATCGACATCACCGATCCCGACATCGACATCGACCGCGTGCGCACCCGCATCGGGATGGTGTTCCAGAGCTTCAACCTCTTCCCGCACCTCAGCGTGCTCGGCAACCTCACGATCGCGCAGCAGCGGGTGAAGAAGCGCTCGAAGGCCGAGGCCGACAAGGTCGCGCGCGCCATGCTCGAGCGCGTCGGTCTCGCGGAGAAGGCCGACGCGTACCCCGGGCACCTCTCGGGTGGGCAGCAGCAGCGCGTGGCCATCGCCCGGGCGCTGTGCATGAACCCCGACATGATGCTGTTCGACGAGCCGACGTCGGCCCTCGACCCGGAGCTCGTCGGCGAGGTGCTGCAGGTCATGCGGTCGCTGGCCGACGAGGGCATGACGATGCTCGTGGTCACGCATGAGATGGGCTTCGCGCGCGAGGTCGGTTCGCGGCTGATCTTCATGGACGGTGGACACATCGTCGAGGAGGGCGACCCCCGCGAGGTGCTGGCGAATCCGCAGCACCAGCGCACGAAGGACTTCCTCTCCCGCGTCCTCTAACTCTCCCCGCCCCGGTGTCGCCGAGACCCCTGGCATTCGCCGAGACCCCCGGCTGCAGACGTCTGCAGCCGGGGGTCTCGACGTGAACCCGGGGTCTCGGTCAGCCGCGGGGGCGCGCGACCACAGGGGCGGGGGTCACCGCGATGCGGACGCGGTCGCCGAACGACGGGTGCACGGTGGGATCGTGCTGCACGCGGACGAGCTCGCCCGACTCCGTGCGCACGAGGGTCCGCCGCATGCTGCCGAGGAACGTGCTCTCCTCCACGAGGGCATCGGTGGCGGCGTCCTCCGCGGAGGTGAAGCGGACGTTCTCCGGACGGAGGTACACGTCGACGGGGCCGTCGGCGGGGGTCTGCAACGGGAGACGCTGCCCCCACACGACGACGTGCTCGCCGTCCGCGACGCCGGACACGACGCTGGAGAGGCCCACGAACGCGGCGACCTCGGCGGTCGCGGGAGTCGTGTACAGCTCTTCCGGGGAGCCGATCTGCTCGATGCGACCGGAGTTCATGACCGCGATCCGGTCCGACACCGCGAGGGCCTCCTCCTGGTCGTGTGTGACGAAGACGGTCGTGATGCCCAGCCGCAGCTGGATGCGCCGGATCTCGTCGCGGAGCTGCACGCGCACCTTGGCGTCGAGAGCCGACAGGGGCTCGTCGAGCAGCAGCACCCGGGGTTCCGTGACGAGGGCGCGAGCCAGGGCGACTCGCTGCTGCTGTCCGCCGGAGAGCTGGTGCGGGAACCGGTCGGCGAGGTCGGCGAGGCCTACGAGGGCGAGCGCATCAAGGGCACGCCGCGCCGCCTCGGGCGTGCCGACACCCCGACGACGGAGCCCGAAGGCCGTGTTGTCGACGACGCGGAGGTGCGGGAACAGTGAGTACGACTGGAACACCATCCCGATGTCGCGCCGGTTCGTCGGCACCCGCGAGACGTCCCCGCCGCCGAGGAGCACCGTCCCCTCCTCGGCGCCCTCGAGTCCCGCGAGCACGCGGAGCAGTGTCGTCTTGCCGCAGCCGGAGGGACCGAGCAGCGAGACGAACTCCCCGGGGGCGATGTCGAGGTCGACGCCGTGCAGCACCCTCGTGCCGCCGTAGCTCTTGACGATGCCGTGGAGCTCGACCCGCGTGCCGTCGCCGGCCTGGGCGAGCAGCAGGTTGTCCTTGGTGCGCGGGAGCGCGTGATCGAGGGTCATGAGCGGGCCTTTCGCGGACCGCGGGCGACGCGGCCGATGAGCAGGAGCAGGAGGAAGACGAACGACAGGGCGAGCAGCGTGAAGATCGCGGGGGCATACGGGTCCTGCTTCTGCACCACGACCATCGCCGTCTGGAACACCTGCCGGTTGAGGAGGGACGCGATCGTGAACTCCCCGAGCACCACTGCGATGGAGATCAGCGAGGCGGCGAGCAGGCCCTGGCGGAGGTTCGGCGCGAGCACGCGGAGCACGACCGTCGGCCAGCCCGCCCCGAGCGAGCGCGCCGCTTCGGACAGCGTGCGCAGGTCTGCCGCATCGATCGACGCCTGGATCGAGCGGAAGGCGAAGGGGAGGACCGTGATGCCGTAGGCGAAGGCGAGGGTCCAGGTGCCGGTGCCCACGGTCCGACCGATCTGCAGGTAGATCGGCGTGAGCCCCACGACGAGCACGATCGCGGGGATCGAGATCGGCAGGAGCGCGACGAACTCGAAGGCCGCCTTCAGCCGCGGGAAGCGGAGGTTCACGAGGATCATCGTGGGGGCCAGGAGGAGCAGCACGATCGCCACGGTCACCACCGCGAGGATCAGCGAGTTCCCGAGCCCCGTCCAGAGAGGCTTCAGGGCCGCCGACGCCGCGGGGTCGAAGAGGGCGGTCCAGTGCGCGAACGAGAGGCCGTCGGTGTCGCGCAGCGTGAAGAGGAACGTCGACACGAGGGGCACCGCGAAGAACGCCCCGACGACGATGCCGATCACCGCACGGGTCGCGCGGGACGGGGCGAGGCCGTTCATGCCTGCCACCGCGAAGCCCGGCGCTGGATGAGGGAGTACAGCGCCATCACGACCCCGACCACGATGATCATGCCGAGGGCGAGAGCGCCGGCGAGGTTCTCCCGACCGAGCAGGGTCTCGCTCGTGAGCGCCGTGCGGATCTGCAGCGGGACGATCTGCGAGCCCTGACTCGCGAGCGCCGCGGCCGTGGCGTACGAGGAGAACGCGTTCGCGAAGAGCAGCAGCAGACTGGCGAGGAACGACGGCGCCAGCACCGGGAGGCCGATCCGCAGCCAGAAGCTCGCTCTGCTGCCCCCGAGGGTGAGGTTCGCCTCGACCCACTGCGGCTTCAGCGCGGCGAGGGCGGGCAGGAAGGTGATGACCATGAGCGGCACCTGGAAGTAGATGTACGGGAGGACGAGGCCGGGAAGCTCGTACAGCCACGTGCCCTCGGCGAAGATGTCGATGCCGAAGGTGTCGCGGAGGAAGACCGTGACCACGCCCTGGATGCCGATCGTGGCGATGAAGGCGAACGCGAGCATGACGCCGCCGAACTGCGCGAGGACCCCGGCGGCCGCGTCCACGGAGCGGCGTACGACACCGTCCGGGTTCATGCCGAGCAGGGCATAGGAGACGAGGGCGCCGACGAGGGCGCCGACCGCCGCGGTGAGCAGCGACAGCCCCGCCGAGTTCGCGAAGGTCGTCAGCACGACCGGGTCGCCGAGGGCGGCGACGTTCGTCCAGGTGAAAGCACCGTCGCCGTCGAAGAACCCGGAGCCGATCGCGAGCACGGTCGGCACGGCGAGGAAGAGCAGCACGTAGGCGGCGAACGGTATGAGCCCCAGCCACGCCACGGACGGCGCCGACCGCCGGGCCCGCGTGTGCGACGCGGGTCCGGCGGCGGTGGCGGGGGCGGACGCCGCGGCATCCACCCCCGGGGCGACGACGGTGGTCACTGGACCGCCGCTGCCCACTTCTCGCCGAGCAGCGTGCCGGCGTTCTCGGACTGCTCCTCGGTCGGCACGACCGTCTCCTCCGGGGCATCGGGGAGAGCGGCCGCGAGCTTCTCGTCGATCGTGCCGGCCTCGGTCATCGCCTCCATGCGCACCGGACGGGCGCCGCCCTTCAGCCACAGGTTCTGCACCTCGTCGCTGTAGAGGAACTCCTGCCACAGACGCGCGGCGGCCGGGTTCGGAGCGTCGACGTTGATGGCCTGGTTGTAGTAGCCCGCGTAGCCGGTGCCGTCGAAGACCACGACCTTCCAGTCCGGGTTGTCGGCCGTGTGCGCCGCGTTCAGGTAGTCCCAGTCGAAGACCACGGGGGTCTCGCCGCTGGCGACGGTCGCGGTCGTGACGTCGACCTTGAGGAGGTTCCCGGCCTTCTGCAGCTCGGAGAAGAAGTCGATGCCCGGCTGGAAGTCGTCGAGCGTGCCGTCCGACTGCACGGTCGCCAGGCCCACGGCGGCGAAGGCCGCTCCGGCCTGCGTCGGGTCGCCGTTGATGGCCACGGCGCCCTTGTAGTCGGCGGAGAGGAGATCGGACAGCTCGGCCGGCCCCTCGAAGGCCGAGGAGTCGTAGCCGATCGACATGTAGCCGCCGTAGTCGCCGACGAAGAGGCCGGTGGGCTCCTTCAGCTCGTCGGGGATGTCGTCCCAGGTCTGGACCTTGTACGGGGCGAAGGTGTCGGTGTTCTGCAGGGCGACGGTCAGGCCGAGGTCGAAGACGTCGGGAGCGGTGTCGAGGCCCTTGTTCGTCTCGGCCGCCTGGATCTCCTCGGCGCTGGAGACGTCGGGTGAGGCCTCGTTGATGGTGATCTCGGGGTACTTCTCCGCGAACAGGTCGAGGATCTCGCCGTAGTTCGCCCAGTCGCGGGGGAGGGCGATGACGTTGAGCTGACCCTCCTCCTTCGCGGCCGCCTCCAGGTCGGCGAACGAGCCGAAGTCCTCGACGGAGGTCGCGCTCGCCGCGTCCACGGCGTCGTCACCGGCGGCCGGGGTGTCGGTCGCGGAGGCGCAGGAGGTCAGAGCGATGACGGCCGTGGTGGCCAGGGCGATGCCGGCGCCGATGCGTGCGCGGCGGATGGAGCGTGCCATGAGTGTCCTCTCGGTGTCCGGCGCTGTGAGCCGGTGTCGGGTTGCGAGAGGACACTATGAGTCCGAGGTAGCCACGCGGAGCGGTGCGGGTGAACGGTCGGTGTCGGGCGGGTGGCGCGGGGATGCGCTCCGGATTCAGCGCTGCGGGACGGTGTACTTGAAGCCGCGGTGCGAGCCCACGTAGCCGAGGCGCTCATAGAACCGGTGCGCGTCGGTGCGGGCGGCGTCGGAGGTGAGCTGCACCATGGCCGCACCGAGGGCGGGCGCCGCGGTGTCGCCGACCCAGCGCATGACCGCGGAGCCGATGCCCGAGGACCGGAGGTCGCTGCGCACCCGGACCGCCTCGACGAGCAGCCGCCGAGCGCCGCGGCGCGCCATTCCGGGGATCGAGGTGAGCTGGAGGGTGCCGACCACGGCGCCGTCGAGCTCGACCACGAGGAGGTCGTTGGAAGGGTCGGCCAGGATCTCGCGGAGGCCGCGTTCATACGCCGGCCGGTCCTCATCGGACGCCACGTCGCCGCGGGCGGCGCTGATCGGGTCGTCGGCGAGCAGCGCGATGACGGCGTCGGCGTCGGCCTCGGTCGCACGCCGGAGCACGGCGTCCCCGCTCCTCGACGCGAACGGATGCGGAAGCGGGAGAGCGGCGAGCATGAGCCCAGTCTGCCAGCGGAGGATGCGGGACGGCGCCCGCGGGTCTGGAATCATGGCGGAGTGGATATCGGCAGCCTCCTCGGACTCGAGCAGCTCACCTGGGGGATGCTGATCCTCATCATCGTGGCGGCGTTCAGTGCCGGGTGGATCGACGCGGTCGTCGGCGGCGGAGGGCTGCTGCAGCTCCCGGCGCTGCTCCTCATCCCCGGTATCGCCCCGGTCCAGGCGCTCGCGACGAACAAGCTCGCCTCCGTGTTCGGGACCGCGACCAGCAGCATCACCTACTACCGCCGGGCCAAGCCCGATCTCCGCACAGCTCTGCCGATGGCGGTGATCGCGTTGATCGGCTCGTTCGGGGGCGCGGCGGTCGCCACGGTGCTGCCCCCGGCCGCCTTCAAGCCCATCATCGTGATCGCGCTGCTGGCGGTGGCCCTGTTCACGGCGCTCCGGCCGCAGCTCGGGGCGGCGACGCAGCTGCGCTTCCACGGGCACAAGCACCACATCATGGCCGGGCTGGCCGGGCTCGGCATCGGGTTCTACGATGGGATGATCGGTCCGGGCACGGGCACCTTCCTCGTGATCACCCTCGTCGCGCTGCTGGGCTACGACTTCCTGCAGGCGAGCGCGAAGGCCAAGATCGTCAATCTCGCGACGAACGCGGGGGCGCTGCTCCTCTTCATCCCGCACGGCTCGGTGCTGTGGCTGCTCGGGGGCATCCTCGCGGTCGCGAACGTCGGAGGCAGCTACCTGGGTTCGCGGATGGCCATCTCCCGCGGCACGACGTTCATCCGCGTGGTGTTCCTCGTCGTCGTGGTGGCTCTCATCGCGAAGCTCGGCGTCGACGTGTGGAACGAGAACCTCGCCCCCCTCTTCGCCTGATTCTCATTCTTTCTTCGCCGAGACCCCGGGTACGCGACGAGACCCCGGGCTGCCGGCGGCAGTGTCCCGGGGTCTCGGCGGAAAGACGGGGTCTCGGCGGGTCAGGCCTCGTCTTCAGGAGTGAAGTCCACACCGGCCTCGGCGCGCTGCTCGGGGGTGATCGGCGCGGGAGCGGAGGTGAGGGGATCGAAACCGTTCCCGGACTTCGGGAAGGCGATGACGTCGCGGATGGACTCGGTCTTCGTCAGGTGCTGGAGCACGCGGTCCATGCCGAGTGCGATGCCGCCGTGCGGCGGAGCGCCGAACTTGAACGCGTCGAGGAGGAAGCCGAACTGCTCCTGCGCCACCTCGTCGCTGATGCCCATGACCTCGAAGACCCGCTTCTGGATGTCCTCGCGGTGGATGCGGATGGACCCGCCGCCGAGCTCCGAGCCGTTGCACACGATGTCGTACGCGTAGGCGAGGGCCGATCCAGGGTCGGTGTCGAACGTGTCCTCGAACTCGGGCTTCGGGCCCGTGAACGCGTGGTGCACGGCCGTCCAGGCACCCGCGCCGACCGCGACGTCTCCGGAGGCGACCGCGTCGGCGGCCGGCTCGAACATGGGGGCGTCGACGACCCAGGTGAAGGCGAACTCGTCCGGGTTCAGGTACCCGAGGCGACGGCCGATCTCGACCCGCGCGGCGCCGAGCAGCGCCCGGCTCTCCTTGGTGGCACCGGCGGCGAAGAACACGCAGTCGCCCGGCTCGGCGCCCACGAACTCCGCCAGGCCCGCCTGCTCGGCCTCGGACAGGTTCTTCGCGGCGGGCCCGCCCAGGGTGCCGTCCTCGTTGAACAGCACGTAGGCGAGACCACGGGCGCCGCGCTGCTTGGCCCAGTCCTGCCAGGCGTCGAGCTGCTTGCGTGGCTGGCTCGCACCGCCGGGCATGCGCACCGCACCGACGTACTCGGCCTGGAACACGCGGAACGGGGTGTCCTTGAAGTACTCGGTCGCCTCGACGAGCTCGAGTCCGAAGCGGAGGTCGGGCTTGTCGGAGCCGTACTTCGCCATGGCGTCGGCGTACGTCATCCGCGGCAGCGGGGTCTGCACCTCGACGCCGATCGTCTTCCACATCGCCACGATGAGCGACTCCATGAGGGCGATCACGTCCTCCTGGTCGACGAAGCTCATCTCGATGTCGAGCTGCGTGAACTCGGGCTGACGGTCGGCGCGGAAGTCCTCGTCGCGGTAGCAGCGGGCGATCTGGAAGTACTTCTCCACACCGCCGACCATGAGCAGCTGCTTGAAGAGCTGCGGCGACTGGGGCAGGGCGTACCAGCTGCCCGGGTGCAGACGGGCCGGGACGACGAAGTCGCGGGCGCCCTCCGGCGTGGAACGGGTGAGGGTCGGGGTCTCGACCTCGGTGAAGTCCTCGGCGTGCAGCACGTCGCGGATCGCCTTGTAGACGTCGGACCGCAGGCGCAGCCCGGAGGCGGCGGCCGGGCGGCGGAGGTCGAGGTAGCGATACTTCAGGCGCGCCTCCTCCCCGACGGTCTCCGTGTCGGCCAGAGCGGTCGAGACCTGGAACGGCAGCGGCGCCGACTCGTTCAGCACCTCGACGTCGGCCGCGATGACCTCGATCTCGCCGGAGGGGAGGTTCGGGTTCGCGTTGCCCTCGGGGCGCCGCGACACCTCGCCGGTGACCTTGAGGACGAACTCGTTGCGCAGCGGGTGGGCGATCTCCTCGTCGCGGATGACGACCTGGGCGATGCCCGACGCGTCCCGCAGATCGATGAAAGCGACGCCTCCGTGGTCACGACGACGATCGACCCACCCGGTGAGGGTGACGGTCTGACCGATGTTCTCGGCGCGCAGGGAGCCTGCGGAGTGGGTGCGCAGCACGGAGGATTCCTCCTGATCCGGGGAAAGATGAACCCGCCCAGTCTACGCGGGCGTCCCGGCCCTTCCCGGCCGGGTCGCCAGCGCGGAGCAGCGGCACCTCAGTAGGATCGCCACGACGAAAGGCGGACCCCCATGCACCTCTCCATCTCGGACGGCAACGGCCTTCCCGACCTGTTCGGCGCGATCTTCTCCGGCACGACCGGACTCATCGCCCTCATCTTCTACATCCTCGTCGTGGTCGGACTGTGGAAGGTCTTCACGAAGGCGGGGTACCCCGGCATCCTCGCGATCATCCCGATCGTGAACGTCGTGTTCCTCGTGAAGATCGCCGGGATGTCGGGCTGGTTCGCCCTGCTCTACCTCGTGCCGATCGCGAACTTCATCCTCGGGGTCATCGTCGCCTTCAAGCTCGGCGCGCGCTTCGGCAAGGGCGGGGTGTTCTCCTTCTTCCTGCTGTTCCTGTTCCCCTACATCGGCTATCTGATCCTCGGGTTCGGCGACTCCCGCTACCGCGAGGTCTGACGTGGCGGCATCACTTCTGCACCTCGTTCGCCACGGCGAGGTGCACAACCCGTCCCGTGTGCTCTACGGACGGCTGCCCGACTATCACCTCAGCACCGCGGGGGAGGAGATGGCCCAGGCGGCGGCGGAGCACGTGGCGGGGCTCGGCGATCCGGTGGCCGCGCTGTTCGCGTCGCCGCTGGAGCGTGCGCAGGAGTCGGCCGCCCCGTTCGCGGAGGTGTTCGACCTCGAACCCGAGACGGACATCCGTCTGATCGAGCCGACGAACGTGTTCGAGGGCACCCGGATGCGGCGGTCGCTCATGAACCCGATGAACTGGTGGCACCTGCGTCAGCCGTCGCTCCCGAGCTGGGGGGAGCCGTACGCCTCGATCGCGGAGCGCATGCTCGGGGTGATGGACGAGGCATGGACGGCCGCGGCCGAGATCCCGACCGCGGGGGACATCGTGATGGTGTCGCATCAGGCGCCGATCTGGATCACGCACCTCCGCGTCGCCGGCCTGCCGCTGCAGCACGACCCGCGGACCCGCCGCTGCGCCCTGTCGAGTGTGACCTCGTTCGCGCGCGTCGGCGACGTCTGGCGCGAGGTCTCGTACGCCGAGCCCGCCGCGACCGGCGGTGCTGTCGACGTCGGGGCCGTCTGACCCCCGTTCGAATCGCCTGAATGGCCCCATCCGGCCCGGAAATGGGACCAATCGGGCGATTCGAAGTCAGACTCCCCCGGGGTACCCGGCCGATGCATAGGAAGCTCTGCGTAAACTCGGAGACGTGTCCCGCGCTTCCAGGATTCACCCGATCCGCAACGGCCGCCCCTCCCGTCTTCGGCCCCTCGGCCGCCTGGGCGGAGCCGCGCTCGCTGCGGTGCTCGCCGTCGGTCTGAGCGCCTGCGCCCCCGATGCCGTGAGCGAGTCGTTCCTGAACGGCGAGAACACCGGCTACGTCGCCGCCGACGGCGCGATCGTCGAGATCCCGGTCGCCGAGCGCGGGGAGCCGGTCGAGTTCGCCGGGGTCACGGAGCACGGCGAGGACTTCGACAGCGCCGACATCGCCGGGAAGGTCGCGGTCGTCAACTTCTGGTACGCCGGCTGCGCTCCGTGCCGCGTCGAGGCCCCCGACCTGGAGGCCGTCTGGCAGGAGCACAGCGACGGGGACGTGCAGTTCATCGGCATCAACACGCGCGATCAGGCCGACACGGCTGTCGCGTTCGCCGACGAGTTCGGGATCACGTACCCGAGCCTCATCGACGTCGACACCGCCCAGGCCAAGCTCGCCTTCGCCAAGGTCGTGCCGATCTCGGCCACCCCCACCACGCTCGTGCTCGACAAGCAGGGCCGCGTCGCCGCGAAGATCATCGGGCCGATCGACGGCACCTCCGTGCTCTCCACGCTCGTCAAGGACGCGCTGGCGGAGGACTCCTGATGTCCGCGAGGTCGTCGTGAACCCCGACGCGATCATCGGATCCGGAGCCCTCTGGATCGCGGTCCCGGTGGCGATGCTCGCCGGACTCGTCTCGTTCCTCTCGCCGTGCGTGCTCCCACTCGTTCCGGGCTACCTCGGCTTCCTCGGGGGAGCCGTCACGCCGCGGAACACCTCGACGACCGGCGACGGCGCCACCCAGACCGCGACGCGCAGCCGCCTGGTCCTCGGCGTGCTGCTGTTCATCCTCGGCTTCACCGTGGTCTTCATCCTCTACACGGTGCTCGGCGGCACCGCCGGCGTGTTCCTGCTCCAGTGGGGCGACCTCATCACCCGCATCCTCGGCGTCGTCATCATCGCGATGGGCCTGGTCTTCCTCGGGCTCTTCGGGTTCGCGCAGAAGGAGCTCCGCTTCCACGTCGACTCGAAGGCCGGGATGGTCGGGGCCCCGCTCCTCGGCGTCGCGCTCGGCATCGGCTGGGCGCCCTGCATGGGCCCCACGCTGGCCGCCATCCTCGCGCTCTCCTTCAACGCGGGCGACCCCGTGCGCGCGGGCTTCCTCGGCCTCGCGTACTCCCTGGGCCTCGGCATCCCGTTCCTGCTCGTCGCCCTCGGCTTCGGCTGGGCGACCAAGGCGATCGGGTTCCTGCGCCGCCACATCCGGGTCGTGAACATCCTCGGCGGCGTGCTGCTGATCCTCCTCGGTGTCCTGATGGTCACCGGCCTGTGGACCGACATCATGTCGCGACTGACGGCGGTGATCGGCAGTGTCATCCTCCCGCTCTGACCGCTCCGAGACGACCATGACGAAGAACAAGGGTGCCGTGACCACCGACTCCAGCGATCCGCTCCGCCCGTCCGACCACGTCGACGGCGACGACACGATCACCCAGCCGCGGCTCGGGTTCGTCGGCTGGCTCCGTTGGGGGTGGCGTCAGCTCACCTCGATGCGCACGGCGCTCGTCCTGTTGCTCGTGCTGGCGATCGCGGCCATCCCCGGATCGATCTTCCCGCAGCGGATGGCCGACCCGAACGGCGTGACGCAGTGGGAGCGCGACAACCCCGACCTGTTCCCGGTCCTCGACGCGCTCAAGCTCTTCGACGTGTACCTGTCGCCCTGGTTCTCGGCGATCTACCTGCTGCTGTTCACCTCGCTCGTCGGCTGCGTCATCCCCCGCATCAAGCACCACGCCAAGGCGCTGCAGGCCCGCCCGCCGCGCACGCCCGCGCGGCTGCGACGCCTGGAGGACTACCGCGCCGTCACCCGCGACACCGTCGCCGACTCCGGCACGCGCACGGGGGACGCCGCTGCGGAGGCCGCCGCCTCGATCGACGTCGCCACGAAGCAGCTCAAGGCTCTCGGCTACCGCGTGGAGCGCTACGACCGCGGCCGCACGTACTCGGTGTCCGCCGAGCGCGGCTACTGGCGGGAGACGGGCAACCTGCTCTTCCACCTCGCCCTCGTCGGCGTGCTCGTGACGATCGGCGTCGGCGGCGGCTTCGCGTACACGGGCCAGCGCGTGCTCGTCGAGGGGGAGACCTTCGCCAACACGCTGCTCGACTACGACTCCATGAACCGCGGGCGCTTCGTGGCCGACGACTCCTTCGCGCCGTACTCGATGCGGCTGGACTCCTTCGACGTCACGTATCAGCCGTTCGGCGAGCCCGGCTCCGGCCAGGCCGGGAACTTCTCTGCGAACATGACCATCCAGGAGAACGGCGAGGAGCGCGAGGGCGCCGTCAAGGTCAACGAGCCGCTGGGCGTGGCCGACGACGACGTGTTCCTGCTCGGCAACGGGTACGCCCCGACGGTCACCGTGCGCGACCCCGAGGGCAACGTGGTGTTCCACAACAGCACGCCGTTCCTCCCGCAGGACAACAACATGACCTCGCTCGGCGTGCTCAAGGTGCCGGACGGCCTGGCCGAGCAGGTGGGCCTCGTCGGCTTCTTCTACCCGACCACCGGCGTGCTCGACACGGGCGCCTTCTTCTCCGCCTACCCCGACCTCACCAACCCGACGCTCACGCTCGACGTGTACACGGGCGACCTCGGGATCAACGACGGCGTGCCGCGCTCGGTCTACGTGCTCGACACCTCCGACATGACCAAGCTCACCGGACGCAGCACCGACGTGGAGTCGATCGAGCTGTCCCCGGGTGAGACCGCGCAGCTGCCGAACGGCCTGGGCTCGGTCACCTTCGACGACGAGTCGCCCGAGGGCGCCACCGACGCCTCGGAGTCCGTCAAGCGCTTCGCCTCCCTGCAGATCCACCGCGACGAGTCCGGGGTGTTCGTGCTCGGGTTCGCACTGCTGGCGCTCGGCGGCCTCATGCTCGCCCTGTTCGTGCCGCGTCGGCGCGTGTGGGTGAAGGCCACCGCGGCGGACGGCGCGGTCGACCTCGAGTACGCGGCCCTGGCCCGAGGGGAAGACCCCACGCTCGCCCGCGCCGTCGACGACCTCCGTGCCGGCCACGCCCGGCTGCTCGACGCCGCGGGCGGCACGACCGCCCGTACCCCTGAAGACGCCGACGAGGATGCCGCGGACGCCGCCGCGGACCCTGCGGCCCCGGCACCCGGAAAGTAGACTGACACCATGCTCGAGCTCACCGTGATCTCGCCCGTCCTGCTGTGGACGGCGATCGCGATCTACGCGGCGGCCTTCGTGGCCTACGCCTTCGATCTCGCGCGCCGCTCGCAGGCGACGGCCGACGCCCACACCGTCCGCGAGGGCGAGCTCGTGGCCGCCGGTCGTTCCGGTGGCGTCTCCGCTCCGCTCGATGCGACCGGAGCACCGACGGCGGCGCCGCAGCGGTTCGTCATGGCGCGAATCGGCACCTCGCTCACGGTGCTCGGCTTCGTGTTCCACCTCGCGGCGACCCTCACCCGCGGTATCGCCGCGGGACGGGTGCCCTGGGCGAACCTGTACGAGTTCGCGATGGTGGGGACGCTCCTCATCATCGCCGTCTACCTCGTGGTGCTGACCCGCCTCGACCTGCGCTTCCTCGGCACCTTCATCACGGGCCTCGTAGTGGTCCTCCTGGGCCTCGGCGCGACGAACTTCTACGTCGAGGTCTCCCCGCTGATGGACCCGCTGAAGAGCGTCTGGCTCATCATCCACGTGTTCGTCGCCTCGCTCGCGACCGCGTTCTTCGCCCTCGCCTTCGCGCTCTCGGTGATCCAGCTCATGCAGGCGCGACGCGAGCGGCTGCTCGGCGAGGGCGCGGCGAAGACCGGCCCCGGATTCCTGCGCACCTTCCCGCCGGCGGAGCGCCTGGAGAGCCTGGCGTACCTGTTCACGATCATCGGCTTCATCCTCTGGACCTTCACGCTCATCGCCGGGTCCATCTGGGCGTACTACGCGTGGAGCCGCTTCTGGGGCTTCGACGTGAAGGAGACCTGGACCTTCGTGATCTGGGTGCTCTACGCCGGGTACATCCACGCCAGGGCGACGCGCGGCTGGCGCGGCAACCCCTCGGCCTGGCTCTCGATCGTCGGCTTCACCGCCGTGATCTTCAACTTCACCATCGTCAACGTCTTCTTCAAGGGCCTGCACGCCTACTCCGGCCTGAGCTGAGCCCGCCGAGCACAGCTTCGGAGATCGCGAGGGACACGCCGACGGGCGCGGCTCGGTCACGGCGTGTTGTCCGCCATCTCCGAAGTCGTGCCCGCCGGAGCAGGGCTCAGCCGCCGAGGGGGATGACCTCGGCGTGCTCGACACCGCCCTCGTACCAGACGAACTCGACCTCGGTGACGACCTCCGTCGGGGCGGGTGTGAGCGGACGAGCCTCGGTGGCGGCGAGCTGCTGCCATGTCTCGGGATTCAGCGTCTTGCCGTAGAGCACCGAAAGGTGGAAGGTCCAGTCCTCGACGGAGAGCTCGTCGAGGCGGCGGAAGTCCGTCGGCCGGAGCACCTCCGTCAGCGAGGCGTAGGCCTGCACGAGCGCGGGCGTGCGGGCGAGGCGCAGGATCACGATCTGCCACGGCGCGGGGAAGACGTCCACGGCGTCGGCGGTGAGCTCGAGAGGACCCTGTTCCGCGGCCCAGGCCCGGATCACGGCCCGCAGCTCCTCCCGACGCTCCGGCTCGAAGAAGCCCCGAAGCGTCACGTGCTCCGTGTGCGGATGCCGGAGCGGCGTGTCCAGACGACCGAGCGCGGCCTCCTGGATGGCCCGGTATGCTGCGGCGACGGCCCCGGTCGGCCGGAGGACGAGATACTGCTGCCCGTCGAGGCTCGCGAGCTGGTCCGGAGTGTCCATGAACGGTCGGCGCATGGCACGAGGGTACGGGGTACCGTCGTCGCGTCCGGGCACTCTTTCGGAGATCGCCACACGACACGCCGCCGGAGCGGGGTGCCCGGCGGCGTGTCGTGCGTGATCTCCGCAGCTGTGCCCGGGGTCAGGCGGTGACGACGGCGCGGGCCGTGGTCGTGCGGCGGACCGCGACGACCACCGTCGTGGCGACGAGCGACAGCACGCCCCAGACGACGAGGGCGGCGACGGCGGCCCCGCTCGCCTCCACGAGACCCGCGAAGGCCGGTGCGGTCGGGAGGGCGGCCCCGATGCTCGCGAGCCAGTCGGGCACGGTCGAGATGAGTCCCGTCGCGACGGCGATGACACCGATCAGTGCGGCGATCCAGCGTCCGATGCCACCGAACACCGCGACGAGGGCCTGGTTCACGGCCGCGAACACCATCCCGGCGAGGACGGCGGTCCCCGCGAACGCCCACCACTCCGCCACGTCGTAGTCGGCCACGATCTGCACGATGAGCGAGACGAGCAGGCCCTGTGCCGCGCCGATCGCCGCGGCCGGCCAGAACGCGCGGAGGGTGAGGGAGGCGGAGGAGCGTCGCGAGGTGAGCGTGCGCGCCGTGTGGGCACGGAGCACGAGGAACGACGCGAGACCGCCGAACCACAGCACCACCGCGGTGAGCAGCGGGATCGCGGTGGGGCCGAAGAGCGAGCCCATCGAGGAGTCGGTCGCCACCGGGTCGGCGATCACCGACGCCAGCGATGTCGACTCCTCGTCGGTGAAGGAGGGAAGGGAGTCCGCCGCGGTGCGCAGTCCGCCCGCGAGGTCGCCGGTGCCGGTCGCGAGGGTGTCGAGGCCGGTGGCGAGCTCCGTGCTGCCGTCGGCGAGCTGGGTCGCGCCGTCGGCGAGCTGCGCCGCGCCGGACGACAGCGCCCGCGCTCCCGCGGCCGACTGATCCACACCCTCGGTCGCGAGACGGTTGAGCCCGCCGGCGAGCTCGGTCGCCCCGGCACCCGCCTCGCCGAGCTGGGTGGCCAGCGTGGAGAAGGATCCGGGAAGTGCGGCGATTCCGCCCGCGACCTGGGGGCTGTTGAGGATGCCGGAGGCGGTCCCCGCAGACTTCGCCGCTGCTTCGGCCTTCGAGGCGAGGTCGGAGAGCTGCCTGCACTCCGACGAGTACTGATCGGCGGTGCACGCGGTGGTCGCCATCTTGCCGAGCGTCTGCGCGACCGCGGCCGAGTCCGTTGCGGCCGATCCCGCCGACGCGGCTGCCGACTGGATCCCGCCCGTGAGCTGCTGCACGCCCGCGACCCGGCCCTGGAGCTCGGTCGCCCCGGAGCTGAGTCCCGCCCCGATGGTGCCGGCCCCGGTCGCCGCCTGCCGCGTCTGCCCCGCGATCGTGTCGAGGCCGGACGCGAGGGTCGAGGCCCCGGTGCCCAGCTCTCCGGCACCCGCGGCGAGCTGCGTCGCACCCTCCGGGAGGGCCGCGGCGCCGGTCGCCGCGTCACGCGCCCCCTTTGCCAGCTCCAGGGCCCCGTCCGCCGCATCGCCGATCTGATCGCCGATGGTGGTGAAGCCGACGAGGATGTTCTCGGTCGTGGCCTCGGACAGCGTGGTGCCGAGCGTCGAGGCCGCCACATCGGCGATCTGCCCGGTGATGAGGTCGTCGGCCACGAGGCCGTCGTCGGGCGTCGTCACCTGGATCGTCGCCTGCTCCGCGTCCCCGCCGCCGTCCGCGACCGCCTGACCCGCGGAGGTCGCCGCGGCCGAGAAGTCCTCGGGGATCGTGATGACGGCCTGGTAGGTGCCGTCGGCGAGCCCGTCGGCGGCGTCCTCCTCGTTGGAGATGACCCACGTGAGGTTCGAGTCGAGATCGTCCGAGCCCTCGACGAGCCCGGAGGCGAGCTGCCGCCCGAGGGGAGCGGTCTGGCCGTCGATCTCGACGGGTTCGTCGAGGTTCACGATCGCCGCGGTCATGGAGTCGAGACGCTCGGTCGGGTTGTAGAGCGCCGCCATGAGGATGCCGCCGATCGCCGCCGGCAGCAGCAGCACGCCGAGGACGGTGAGCCAGGTGATGGGCTTGCGTGAGCGGGCACGCTCGAGGGGGAGGGTCATGCGGGCACCTCGGTCGTTTCTGCGGCGCTCGGGCGGGGCGCGCGCGTGTCGAGTACGTCGGCGGACGGCCATCCGGCGTCCGCGAGGAGGGAACGGGCCGCGTCGGCGTCGACGGCGGTGGCGAAGACGGCGAGCTCTCGGCGCGCCTTCGCGTCGCGCAGCATCGCGGCGACCTGGTCGCGCTCGCCGCCGCGGAGCCGGTCCGCGCCGTCGATCACCACGAGCTCGGAACGACCGCGGAGGGCTTCGCGGAGGTCGGCGAGCACCGGGGCGTCGTCTTCCGCGAGCACGCAGCCCACGTGGGAACGGACCCAGGCCGCACGACCGGGGAGCAGGTGTCCGGCGACGCGGAGGCGTCCGTCGGTCGGGGGGATGCGGGCGCCGACGGTGAGAGCGAGGGCCCGCAGCGTCCCGGCGTCCGCGCCGCTCGCGACCAGGGCTGCGCCGGGAGCGAGCCGCAGCGACAGTCGCTCCGTCGCCGCGGCGCCCGCGCCGAGCTCCAGGTCATCGGCCGCGACGAGCGAGCCGTCGCCCGGCCACGCCTCGAGGTGCCGTTCGCGTTCCACCGCCTCGCCTTCGATGTCCACCCGGGGGAGGATCCGCTCGAGCCAGGACGGGATCTCCCAGGCGCGCTCGCCGAGGATCGCCATGAGCGCCGGGATCAGCGTCATGCGCACGAGGAAGGCGTCGAAAGCGATGCCGGCGGCGAGTCCGAGGGCGATGGGCTTGAGGGAGGAATCGCCCTCCGGCACGAAGGCGACGAACACCGCGAACATGATGAGGCCGGCGGCCGTGACGACCTTCGCCGAACCGGTGAACCCGCTCCGTACGGCGCGCAGAGCTGCGGCCCGCCGGGTGGCGCGGTTCACCGATCCCGCACCCGGGCGGAGGTCGGGATCGTGCACGAAGTCCTCGCGCATCCGCGACACGAGGAACACCTGGTAGTCCATCGCCAGGCCGAAGAGCACGCCCATGAGGATGATCGGCATGAAGCTGATGATCGGGCCGACCTTTGCAACGTGCAGGAGGTCGGCGAACCAGCCCCACTCGAAGACCGCCCCGACAACGCCGAAGGCGGCGACGATCGACAGCAGGTAGCCTGCCGCGGCGGTGATCGGCACCCAGAGGGAGCGGAACACGATGGTGAGGAGGATCAGCGAGAGGCCGATCACGAAGATCCCGAACGGCAGCAGAGCCGCCCCGAGCTGATCCGAGATGTCGATGCCGACGGCGGTGAAGCCGGTGACCTTGAGGTCGATGCCGAACTCGTCCAGCCACTCGTCGTGGTGGCTGCGGAGCTCGCGCACGAGGTCGGCCGTCGCGGGGTCGTCGGGAGCCGTCTCCGGGATGATCTGGACGATGCCGGTGTCGGCGGTCTCGTTCGGCGTCGCGAGGGCGACCTCCTTCACGCCGGGAACCTTGGCCACCGCGTCTCCGAGGTCTTCCATGAGACCGAGCGGGTCGGTGGAGGTGACGATGGTGCCGGTGAGGATGAGGGGGCCGTTGAAGCCGGGGCCGAACTGCTCGCCGACGAGGTCGTAGTTCTGTCGCGCCTCGGAGTCCTTCGGCAGGACGCCGGCGTTCGGCAGGGCGAGGTCGAGGCTGAGAGCGGGGACGGCGACGATGCCGAGGCCGAGGACGACCGCGAGGGAGACGAGGACGGGGTGCTTCGTCACGCCCTCCACCCACCGACGGCTGCCGCGGGGCTTCGTGACGGCGTCCTTCGCGGCCGCCTTCTTCGGGGCCTTCGCGCGCTTCGGCCGTCCGGCCACGCGGCCCTTGAGGAATCCGAGCAGCGCAGGGGTCAGGGTCACCGCGATCGCCACGGCGACCGCGACGGCCACCGACGCCGCGACGCCCATGGTGGTGAGGAACGGGATGCCCGCGAAGCCCAGGCCGATCAGTGCGATGAGCACGGTGACGCCGGCGAAGACGACCGCCGATCCGGCGGTGCCGACCGCGCGGGCGGCCGACTCCTCGGGCTCCACGCCGTCCCGGACCTGGTCCTGGTGGCGCGCGACGATGAAGAGCGCATAGTCGATCCCGACCGCGAGCCCGAGCATCAGGGCGAGCAGCGGCGTGGTGGAGGAGACGGTCGCGAAGGCGGTCGCCGTGAAGATCCCGGCCATGGAGATGCCGACGCCGAGGATGGCGGTGAGCAGGGGGAGCCCGGCGACGACGAACGAGCGGAACGTGACGATGAGCACGAGGAGCGCGATGAGCAGGCCCACGGCCTCGGTGAGCGTGACGCCGGGGATCGAGATCGCGAAGAGGTCGCCGCCGAGAGAGGCCTGCGCACCGTCGGGGAGGTCGGCCGCGAGCTCGTCGACGGTGGAGCGCAGGGCGTCCTTCGTCTCCTCGGAGACGTCGGTGGACTCGCCGTCGAACTGCAGGCGCACGATGGCCGCCGTGTCGTCGTCGTTGATCATGCCGTTGACCATCTCGTCGTACGGCGAGGTGGCGGCGAGGACCTCGTCGAGGTCGCCGAGCTCCGACACGGCATCCTCGATGGGCTCGCGGTACGCGTCATCGGTGATCTCGTCGCCGTCCGCGGCTACGACGATGAACTGGGCGTTCGTGCCGCTCACCTGGGGGAAGGAGCGGGAGAGCTGCTCGAGGCCGGCCTGGGACTCGGTCCCGGGAATGGAGAACGTGTTGTCGGTGCCGGCGCCGAGGACCACGGCTCCGGCTCCGGCGATGCCGAGGGCGAGGAGCCAGGAGACGAGGACGCGCCACGGGTGGCGGAAGGACCAGCGTCCGAGGGACGAGAGGAGTGTGGACACGCGAATCTCCGTGAGGTGCCGGGTGGATACACAGGTGTATCCGATACATAGATGTATCGTAAGGTCATCCGCTATCCGGAGTCTGTGCACCGGGTGTGAATCATCGAGAGGGAAGGCCAGGAGGTTCCGATGTCGACAACCGCCACCCGCAGCCGGGAGAACACGAAGGCGCGGCTGCTCGAGGCCGCCGCGCAGGTGTTCGCCGAGGTCGGCCTGGACGGGGCCTCGGTCGAGGCGGTCTGCGAGCGCGCCGGGTTCACGCGCGGGGCGTTCTACTCGAACTTCGACTCGAAGGACGAGCTGTTCCTGACCCTCGCGGCCGGGGTCGCCGACGCGAGGGTGGCAGCCGTGCGGACTCGCGTGGAGCAGATGCGGGCGGACGGCGAGCTCGCCGATGACTGCGACCCGAAGGATCTCGTCCAGCAGATCATGGAGCTCGGCAGCGACGACCGCCTGGGCGTGATGCTGATGAGCGAGATCCGGATCCGCGCCCTGCGCGACCCGCAGTTCGGCGAGGCCTACCTCACCCAGGAGCGCGAGATGGTGGCGAGCATCGCGCGCATCGTGGAGGACATCGTGGAGGCGGCGGGCACGCTGCGTCTCCGGCTGCCCGCGACCGATGCGGCGCGCATGCTCATGATCCTCTGGGAGGGCATGACGGTCCGCGGTGCCATGGCCGGTCGTGACGACGCGGCCCTGCGGCACTCCGGCGGCGAGGAGCTCGGGCGGCTCGTGGAACTCCTCGTCGAGTCCTAGGCGCTGCGGGCTGCGAGCAGCTCGTGGTGGCAGCGGGCCAGTCGGGCCAGCCACCACTCCCGACGCTCGTCCGCGGCGGCGAGACGGGTGAGCGCTGCCGGGTCGGGGGACAGGCGCCCCACCGGGATCTCTCCGTCCACGGGGCGGAGGTCGGCGACGTCGTCCTGGAACAGGGAGGCCGTGCCCAGACCGCAGTCGTAGTCGAGGGTGGGGAGCGCGGCGGCCAGCGCGGCCCCCTGCGACAGGCCGATCGCGGTGTCCAGGGCGCTGGAGACGACCGCCGGGAGGCCGGCCGCGGTGACGATCTGCAGGGCGTGGGTGAGGCCGCCCAGCGGCTGGGCCTTGATGACGACGATGTCCGCCGCGCCCGCGCGTGCGACGGCGAGGGGGTCGCC
This sequence comes from Microbacterium sp. UMB0228, assembly GCF_002871415.1. Classification (NCBI taxonomy): domain Bacteria; kingdom Bacillati; phylum Actinomycetota; class Actinomycetes; order Micrococcales; family Microbacteriaceae; genus Microbacterium; species Microbacterium sp. UMB0228. The sequence goes on from NZ_PNFU01000001.1 coordinate 165,711, forward strand.
GGACTTCCGGATGCTCTCGTCCGCCGCGACCGGGATGCCCATGTAGGCGATGCGCCCGCGCAGCTCGACGAGCTCGGGCACCGACGCGCAGGGCTGCTCGACGTACTCCAGGTCGAAGGCGGCGAGGGCGTGCACGGCGTGCTCGGCCTCGTCGACGTTCCAGAGACCGTTCGCGTCGATCCGGATGCGACCCTCCGGTCCGAGCGCCTCGCGGACGGCCTGGACCCGGGCGACGTCGTCCGCCAGCACCTGTCCCGGCTCGGCGACCTTGACCTTCGCGGTCCGGCACCCCGAGAACCGCGCGAGGACCTCGGGCACGCGGGCGGCGTCGACGGCGGGCACGGTGGCGTTGACGCCGACCCGCTCCCGCAGCGGCGCGGGCTGCGGCGCGTAGGCGTAGTCGATCGCGGCGGCCAGCCAGGTCGCGGCCTCGGCATCGTCGTACTCGACGAACGGCGAGAACTCCGCCCAGCCCTCCGGCCCCTCGAACAGCAGGGCCTCCCGGGTGTCGACGCCGCGGAAGCGGGTCTGCATCGGCAGGGCAACGACGCGGGCGGAATCGAGGAGCTCCGTGACGGCGGGGATCATGACCCCATTGTGCGCCACGACCACCGTGATGATGCCGCACGCGGGTTTCGTCCCGATGGTTCGACGTCGCGCAACCAACAGATAGTGCAGTAAGCGTTGGTAAGCTTGGTGAATGGCAACAGAAGCTGCCCCTGCACCCATTGTGATTGAACCCGTCTCGCACGAGCCCTTCGAGTGGGTGCCGCGCGCCCCTGAGATGTTCTCCCGCGCCGAGGTGTCGCGCCAGACGGGTCGGTACGACGCCACCGTCACGGCGCCGATCGCTCAGTGGCATCCCCTGCTATCCGGTGAAGACTCGGCCGACGTCGAGGATGCCACCCGTCAACTGGTCGAGTTCGATCAGCACGCGCAGAAGAAGCTCGGTACGGACCACCCCGCTCTCGGCCCGATGACGGCGATACTGCTTCGCACAGAGTCGGCCTCGAGCTCGCAGATCGAGCAGCTGACGACCTCGGCGAAGCAGCTCGCCCTGGCCGAGATCGAAGAGGGCGACAAGGCGAACGCGCTGACAGTCATCGGCAACGTCCGCGCCATGGAAGCCGCGCTCCAGATGGCTGACGACATCAACGAGGACTCCATCCTCGCCATGCATCGCGCGCTGCTCACGCATCAGCGCGGTCTCGAGCACGAAGCCGGCCGCTACCGCCAGGAGCAGGTCTGGATCGGGACCGGGAACGCCGGCCCCCGCTTCGCGACGTTCGTCGCTCCACACCATGACCGCATCCCCGGTGCGATCGCGGATCTGGTCTCCTTCATCGACCGTGAAGACGTGTCGGTTCTGGTGCAGGTGGCCGTCGCACACGCCCAGTTCGAGACCATCCATCCGTTCGTCGACGGCAACGGTCGCGCCGGGCGCGCCCTGGCGCAGTCGATCCTGCGCAACAAGAAGCTCGTCGGGTCCACCGCGGTGCCGATCTCCGCGGGACTTCTCGTGGATACCGAGCGCTACTTCGCAGCCCTCGGAGCGTTCCGCGACGGCGACGCCGGCCCGATCGTCCGCGAGTTCGCGATGGCCAGCCGCATCGCTGCGAAGACGGGCACCTGGCTGGTCGATGGCCTGGTGGAGCAGCTCGACGAGTCGCGTCAGGAGATGAAGGGCATCCGTGCGGATGCCGCGGCGTGGAAGGTGCTCCCCTACCTCGTCGGCCAGCCCGCCGTGAACACGAAGTACCTCATGGCGGAGCTCGGTCTCGGAGAGATGGCGGCGCTGCGCGCGCTCGACGCGCTGACGGAGCGAGGAGTCCTGACCGAGACCTCGGGAAAGAGCCGAAACCGCGTCTGGCAGCACCGCGGCATCTTCGGCGTGCTCGACGCCTACGCCGCCGAGATCCGCCGCATGACCGTCCGCTGAATCGAGAGGCAGCGCTGAAGCTCGTCGACTACCCCGGTCGCGCAACAGGACCAGTGCACGCGGGCGCTCGGGGCGGGTGAAAGACGTGTCGCGCGATATGTGTCGTTGACAATGGTGTGTGACGCACACTACTGTGATCGACATGAACGAGACGCTCGACACGCATCTGCAGGAACTGCGCCGCGGCACCGTGGTGCTCGCCTGCCTGCAGCTGCTGCGCACGCCGGAGTACGGGTACGCGCTGCTCGAGCAACTCGAGAGCCGCGGGTTCGCCACCGACGCGAACACGCTCTATCCGCTGCTCCGCCGTCTGGAGAAGCAGGAGTACCTGACGAGCGAGTGGAACACCGACGAGGCCCGGCCCCGCAAGTTCTACCGCACCTCGGAGGCCGGGACCCGGCTAGCCGACACCCTCACCGACGAATGGCGCGCGCTCACCACCGCGATCGCCTCCCTCACCCCCGAGGAGAACTGACATGACCGCGAGCACCCTCACCGAGCGCTACATCAGCGCCACGATCCGCAGCCTCGCGCCGGAGGCGCAGAGCGAGGTCCGCGCCGAACTCGAAGCCGCCATCGCCGATGCCGTCGACGCGCGGCGGGAACAGGGCGAGAGCCAGGAGGAGGCGGAGCGCGCCGTCCTCACCGACCTCGGTGACCCGGGCATCCTCGCCGCCGGATACGCCGACCGCCCGCTGCACCTCATCGGCCCTCGGTACTACCTCACCTGGTGGCGGCTGCTGAAGCTGCTCCTGTTCATCGTGCCGCCGTTCGCCGCGGTGGGCGTCGCGATCGGGCAGCTGATCAACGGCGGCGGACCCGGTGAGGTCATCGGCGCGGTCGTCTCGGTCACGCTGTCGGTGATCGTGCACCTGTGCTTCTGGGTCACGCTCGTCTTCGTCGTGCTGGAGCGCACCGGCGCGGACACCGGCGTGCGATGGAACGTGGATCAGCTTCCGGAGCCGACGGAGCACGGGGCCGCCCGCGCCGACGTGATCGCCTCGCTCGTGTTCCTCCTCGCCGGCATCGGCGCGATCGTGTGGGACGCGACGCTCGGATTCTTCCCGACGGGCGGCGACTCCATCCCGATCTTGGCGCCCGCGCTCTGGCCGGTGGGCATCGGCATCCTCCTCGCGCTCATGATCGCGGAGGCCGTCCTGGCCGTCGCCGTGTACGCGCGTCGGCGGTGGACCGTCGCCGCCGCCGTCGTGAACACCGTCCTCGCCGTCGCCTTCGCGGTGTGGGCCCTCACCCTGCTCCTGCAGGGCGAGCTCCTCAACCCGGCCTTCCTGGAGTTCGTGTTCACGGACAACGGGGTGGATGCCGGCACGATGCGCGTGCTCACGGTGATCACCGGCATCGGCCTCGTGGCCTTCCCGGCCTGGGACATCGTCGACGGGTGGATGAAGACGGCGCGTGCCCGGGGAATAGGCTGAAGACCGTGACCGATGCCTTCGTCTCCGACCTGTTCGATCCCGCCGAGTGGGAGCTGGCGCCCGGCGCCGAGCACTACACCGACATCACGGCGCACGTGAGCCGCGACGGCGGGGTCGCCCGCATCGCCTTCCACCGGCCCGAGGTGCGCAACGCCTTCCGCCCGCACACGGTCGACGAGCTCTACCGGGCGCTCGACATCGCGCGACAGGACGCGCGGATCGGGGCGGTGCTGTTGACCGGCAACGGACCGAGCCCGAAGGACGGCGGGTGGGCGTTCTGCTCCGGAGGGGATCAGCGCATCCGCGGCCGGGACGGGTACAAATACTCGGACGCCGAGACCGCCGTCGTCAGCGGAGCGTCCGCGGCGGCTGTCGGGCGGCTGCACATCCTCGAGGTGCAGCGGCTCATCCGGTTCATGCCGAAGGTCGTCATCGCCGTGGTCCCGGGATGGGCGGCGGGTGGCGGGCACTCGCTGCACGTGGTGTGCGATCTGACCATCGCGTCGGCCGAGCACGCGCGCTTCAAGCAGACGGACGCCGACGTCGGCAGCTTCGATGCCGGGTACGGCTCCGCCTACATGGCTCGGCAGACGGGACAGAAGTTCGCGCGGGAGGTGTTCTTCCTCGCCGAGGAGTACTCGGCGCAGCGGGCCTACGAGGCGGGGGCCGTGAACCGCGTGGTGCCGCACGCCGAACTCGAGCGTGAGGCGCTGAAGATGGCGCGCACCGTGCTGACGAAGTCGCCGACGGCGATCCGGATGCTCAAGTTCGCCTTCAACGCCGTCGACGACGGGCTCGTGGGGCAGCAGGTGTTCGCGGGCGAGGCCACCCGTCTCGCCTACGGCACGGACGAGGCGGTGGAGGGGCGGGATTCGTTCCTCGAGAAGCGCGCCCCCGACTGGTCGTCCTTCCCCTGGCACTACTGAGCCGGAGAGACGATCGTGACCGCCCTCATCCCGACCGACGCGGAAGACACCGTGCTCCTGCGGGAGGCGCTGCTCCGAGCTCTCGACGAGGGACCGGCTCTCGGCTTCGGCATGCTCGCCGACGCTCCGGCGGAGGTGGACGACGGCATCGCCGCAGTGATCGCGACCTCCGGATCCAGCGGCGTCCCGAAGCGGGTGGCGCTGAGCGGCGAGGCACTGCGGGCGAGTGCGGAGGCCACCTGCGCCCGGATCGGCAGCGGTCGCTGGCTGCTCGCCCTGCCGGCCGGCTACGTCGCGGGGCTGCAGGTGATGGTGCGCTCGATCCTCGCGGGCACGGAGCCGACCCGGATCCAGGGACGGTTCACACCGCGGGCGTTCGCCGAGGCCACGCGGAGCATGCGGCACGCCACGACCGCGGGCGTCCTCCCCGCCCTGTACACCTCCCTCGTCCCGGCGCAGATCGCGACGCTGCTCGACGCGAGTGCCGAGCCGGGAGTGCTCGCGGCGCTGCAGGCGTATGAGGCCATCCTCGTCGGGGGCCAGGCGCTCCCGGAGCCGCTGCGGGAGCGGGCGGCCGACCTCGGGGTGCGTCTCGTCCGCACCTACGGCTCGACGGAGACCAGCGGCGGCTGCGTGTACGACGGCGTCCCGCTCGACACCGTGAACGTCCGGGCGGTCGACGGCGAGCTGCGGATCGCCGGCCCCATGCTCGCGGAGGGCTATCTGGGCGACCCGGCGCTGACCGCGCGCACCTTCGCGCGGGACGAGCACGGAATCCGCTGGTACCGGACGGGCGACCTCGGGCTCCTCGAGGACGGCGTGGTGCGCGTGCACGGTCGCGCGGACAACGTGATCGTGTCGGGCGGCATCAACATCTCGCTCGACCGGGTGGAGCGCATCGTCCGCGCTGTGCCCGGGCTGCATCAGGCCGTGGTCGTGGCTGTCGACGATGAGCGCTGGGGGGAGGCCTCGGTCATCGTCGCGGCGCGCGGCGAGGCCCTGCGGCGCAGCGAGTCCGAGCAGCTCGCCCAGGCCAGGGAGGCGGTGGCCGGCGAGATCGGCGTCCACGCGCGTCCGTCCCGCCTGATCCTCGTGGACGAACTCGACGTCCTCTCCTCCGGCAAGCCCGACCGCGAGGCGATCCGCCGCATGGTCTCCTCGCTCTAGACCGTCGACCCACCCCTTTCGCGCCGCCCCGGCCCTTTGCGGGCGTCCGGAAGGGGCCGGGACACACGGAAAGGGGTGGGTCGGCGGGAGTGCCAGACTGAGCGCATGGCCTCGTACACGCATGGACACCACGAATCCGTCCTCCGCTCGCACAGTGTGCGGGACATCGCGAACTCGGCGGCCTACCTTCGACCGCACCTCACGGCAGAGACCCGGCTCCTCGACGTGGGAGCGGGGCCCGGATCGATCACGGTGGACTTCGCGGGAGTGGTCGCGCACGTCACGGCGACCGAGATCGACGACGCCGCGCTGTCCCTCTCCCGCGACCTCGCCGCCGCGCGGGGAGTCGCGAACATCGCCTTCTCCGTCGAGGACGTGCACGCGCTGAGCTTCGCCGACGACTCCTTCGACGTCGTGCACGCGCACCAGGTGCTGCAGCACGTCGCCGATCCGGTGCAGGCGTTGCGGGAGATGCGCCGGGTCGCGAAGCCCGGGGGGCTCATCGCCGCCCGCGACGCCGACTACGCGGGCTTCCTGTGGTTCCCGGTGCTCCCGGAGCTCGACCGGTGGCTCGCGCTGTACCGCGCCGCGGCCCGGGCGAACGGCGGAGAGCCGGATGCCGGCCGCCGCCTCCTGGCCTGGGCACGCGCCGCGGGCTTCGAAGACGTCACGGCGACCGCGTCGACCTGGTGCTATGCGACGCCGTCCGAGCGCGCCTGGTGGGGCGGGATGTGGGCCGACCGCATCCTGGAGTCGGCGCTCGCCCGGCAGCTCGTGGACGAGGGGATGGCCTCCGCGGCCGACCTGCAGGAGATCAGCGACGCCTGGAAGCGCTGGGCCGACGACGGCGACGGCTGGTTCCTCGTGCCGCACGGGGAGATCCTCGCCCGCGCCTGACGGATACATCCCGCGACGGATGCCGCGCCCGAGTCGCTCGCGTAGCGTGGGGGAGTGATCCGTCCGCTGTCCCGTACCGGCCTCGTCCTCGACATCGTCGGGGCGGTGCTGCTGTTCGCGCTCCTCACGCCGCTCGGTGTCGTGTTCTATGCGCCCCAGCCGGACGTGGCCGGGTCCTCCGCGGTCAACGTCATCGGTCTGATCTCGTCGTCGGTGTTCCTGTTCGGCGGTGTCGCGATCGGACGTCTGGCCCCCGGCCTCGCGCTCGCCGCGGCCTGGGCCGGAGCCGTCGTGCAGATGCTCGCCGGGTTCGGGCCGCTGCCGACCGACTTCGCGATCCTCCTCGTGCTGTACGCGACCTCCGCGTGGGGCACCCGCCGCGTGCTCTGGTGGGGGTTCGGATCCGTGATCGTCGGCGGCATCGTCGCCTCGCTGTACATGGTCGTCGTCGGGGGCGTCATGTTCGGCTCCGGCAGCGGCTGGGAGCTCGTGACCGGAGGCACCCTGCTCGTCGCGGCCTCCATCATGGCGCTGGGGTTCGCGTGGGTGTGCGGCCTCCTCTGGCGGGTCGTGCTGCGCAACCGGCGCACGCGTTCGGCGCAGCTGCAGGCCGAGGCCCTGGCCGCCGAGGAGCAGGAACGGGTGCGCATCGCGCGGGACATGCATGACGTCGTGGCCCACTCGCTCGCGGTCGTCATCGCCCAGGCCGACGGTGCCCGCTATGCCGCGGCCGTGAAGCCGGAGATCGCGACGGAGGCCCTCGGCACGATCGCGCAGACCGCCCGCGGAGCACTGAGCGACGTGCGGATGCTCCTCACCCAGCTCCGTCATCGGCAGGGCGACGGTCCGCAGCCGACCCTCGCCGATCTCGAGACGCTGTTCGGCCAGGTGCGCCAGGCCGGCATCGAGCCGCGGGTCACGGTCGACCCGATGCCGCCGGGGGAGCCGCCGGGGGCCATCCAGCTCGCCGTCTACCGGATCCTCCAGGAGGCGCTGACGAACGCGATCCGCCACGGCGACGGCGCGGTGGACGTGCATCTCGCGTGGCTGCCCGATCGCGTCGACATCGAGGTCCGCAACACCGTCTCGCCGGAGTCGACGCCGGGGACCCCCGGGGGACACGGGCTCATCGGCATGCGCGAGCGGGCCCAGCTCGTGGGCGGTAGTCTGCAAGCCGAGCGCCGTGGTGCGCAGTTCGTCGTCCAGAGCAGCCTTCCGATCGGAGCCCCGCAGTGATCAGAGTCGTGCTGGTGGACGACCAGGCGCTGTTCCGGGCGGGTATCCGCATGCTCGTGGCCTCCCAGCCGGACCTCGAGGTCGTGGGGGAGGCGGGCAACGGGCGCGAGGCTCTCGACGTGATCGCCGCGACCCGGCCGGACGTGGTGCTCATGGACATCCGGATGCCGGTGATGGACGGGCTGACCGCGACCGCCGAGATCCTGTCCCGTCCGGAACCCCCGCGCATCGTGATGCTCACGACGTTCGACCTCGACGAGGCGGCGGCGCGGGCGATCCGGCAGGGGGCGAGCGGCTTCCTCCTCAAGGACGCCGATCCGGAGTTCCTGCTCGCCGCGATCCGGACCGTGCACGCGGGGTCGAGCGTGATCGCGGCCTCGGCGACCCGGGAGCTGTTCGAGCACTTCGCGGAGGCTCCGAAGCCCGTGCCGCCGCAGTACGCCGAGCTGACGGAGCGGGAGCGGGAGATCTTCGCGCTCGCCGCCCGGGGACTCTCGAACGCCGAGATCGCGGCGCGGGAGTTCCTCAGCGAGGCCACGGTGAAGACCCACATCAGCCGCATCCTCACGAAGCTCGCCCTCCGCGACCGCGTGCAGCTCGTCGTGTTCGCTTTCGAGCACGGCCTCGCCTGATCCCGACCCACCCCCTTCCGTCCGACCCGGCCCCTTGCGGCGGTCCGTAGAGGGGTGGGAGGAACGCAAGGGGGTGGGTCGGGAGGACGCGGGATCATCCTCCCGATGTAGCGGGATGCTCCGGGCGGGCGACGCGACGAGGCGGAGTGCGGAAATAGCGTCGTGGACATGGAGATCACGACCACCGACCTCGGGCTCGCCGCCCGCGTCCAGCACCTGAAGAAGACCTACGGCTCGGGCGAGGGCACCGTCCGCGCGCTCGACGACGTGAGCGTCGGCATCCGCCGCGGACAGTTCACCGCCATCATGGGTCCGTCCGGCTCGGGCAAGTCCACCCTCATGCACATCATGGCCGGCCTCGACAGCCCGACGGAGGGGCGGGCGTGGATCGGCGACACCGAGATCACGGGTCTCGGCGACCTCGACCTGACCATCCTGCGCCGCCGCCGGGTCGGGTTCATCTTCCAGGCGTTCAACCTCGTCCCCACGCTCGACGCCCTCGGCAACATCCTGCTGCCGTTCGAGCTGGACGGCCGCCGCCCCAGCGCCATCGAGCGGGCACGGATCGACGGTCTCATCGAGACGCTCGGCCTCGGCAAGCGCCTCGGTCACCGGCCGCACCAGCTCTCGGGAGGGCAGCAGCAGCGCGTCGCGATCGCCCGCGCCCTCGCCACCGCCCCCGACCTCGTGTTCGCGGACGAGCCCACGGGCAACCTCGACTCTCAGACCGGTCGAGAGGTGCTGCGCCTGCTCGCGGCCGCCAGCCGGGAGCACGGCCAGTCCATCGCGATGGTCACGCATGACGCGATCGCGGCGAGCCACGCCGACCGGGTGCTCTACCTCGGCGACGGCCGGATCGTGGCGGATCACCCGCGGCAGACCGCGGAGCAGATCTCGGCCTACATGCTCGCCGCGGAGGTGTCGGCATGACCGCGCTCGCCACGGTCGTCCCGGAGACGCGGACGACCGGACCCCGGCTGGCCTGGCTCCGCGACCGCGGCATGGGCGCGAGCGTCCTCGTCGCCGCGCTGTCGTCGGCGTTCGGCGTCTTCCTCGTCGAGATCACGGCCTACATCGGCGCCGTGCTCCAGGCCGATCCGTTCATCGGCGACAGCGGCACGCTCGCGGTCGTCGTCGCGATCCTGTCGGTGCTGCTCACCGCCGTCGCGATGTACGTGGCCGCGATCGTCACGGCGAACACCTTCTCGACGATCATCGCGGGGCGCACCCGGCAGATCGCGCTCATGCGTCTCATCGGGGCGACCGCGCGCTCGCAGCGGGCGCAGGTCGGCCGGCAGGGGCTCGTCGTCGGGCTCCTCGGCGCGGGGCTCGGCCTGCTCGCCGGACTCCTCCTCTCCGCGGCAGCCGTCCAGCTCGGCGGACAGCTCGTCGCCACCTCGCCGTCGTCCTTCTCGCTCGCCCAGCCCGCTCTCGCCCTCCCGGCGGTCGGCGTCGCGCTCACCACCTGGGCGGCCGCCTGGGTGGGTTCGCGTCGCGTGCTCGCGGTGACGCCGCTGCAGGCTCTGGGCGGCGCCGTCGAGCGCACCCGTGACGAGGTCTCGGGGCGCAAGGGTCGCCATGTCGGGGCCTGGGTGCTGCTGATCTCCGGCGCGGCTCTGCTCGCGGGCGGCGTCGTCCTCGGACTCGTCACACCGCTCGGTGTCGTGGTCGCATTCTTCGGCGGCATCCTCTCCTTCACCGGGCTCGCCCTGGGGTCCGTGCTGTTCATGCCGCCGGTGCTCCGGCTCGTGGGGCGCCTGTTCGGTTCGAGCGCGACCGCACGCCTCGCGGCCGAGAACGCCCTGCGCTACCCGGAGCGGTCGTCGCGGATGGCCATCGGCGTCGTGATGGGCGTGACCCTGGTGACCATGTTCGCGGTGGCGCTGGAGTCGTCGAAGCGCCTGATGACCAGCCAGACCACGGAGGAGATCCCGGCGGAGTTCTTCGCGCCGTACGACGCCTTCGCGGCCATCATGATGGTGCTCGTCGCGGTGTCGGCCGTGATCGCGGCCGTCGGCCTCGTCAACCTCCTCACCATCGGCGTCGTGCAGCGGCGCCGCGAGCTCGGACTGCTGCGCTCGATCGGTCTGTCCAACCGCCAGGTGCGCCGCATGGTGTTGCTGGAGGCGACGCACATCACGGTGGCGGCGACCCTCACCGGTCTCGTGCTCGGGGTGCTCTACGGGTGGATCGCTGCCCAGTCGCTGCTCGGCTCCGTTCCGGTCCTGCCGGAGTTCACGCCCGCCGGTCTGATCGCCCCGCAGGTGCCGTGGCTTCCCGTGGCGATCATCGTCGCCGCGACCGCGCTGCTCACGCTCGTGGCCGCCGCGACGCCGACCCGGCTGGCGACCAGGGTGGCTCCGGTCGAGGCACTCGCGGCGGACTGACGGCTCTAGGCTGGACGGATGCCGTCGCCGTTCGATCAGTCCCCGTATCAGGTCCGACTCGACTGGGGGATGTCCGGGCTCGCCCGCCTCGCCCCGGCCGACGTCGTCGTGGTGATCGACGTCCTCCGGTTCTCCTCGACGGTCGCCGATGCGGTGGCCGCGGGAGCGGAGGTCGAGCTGGCCGGAGCGCTCGACTGGTCGCGGAACGGGGCGGCGGTGGCAGCCGCCGCCCCGACCGGGGCCACGGTCCTGCTGGGCTCGATCCGCAACGCCGGTGCCGTGGCCAGGGCCGTGCAGGTGGAGCAGGAACGCCGCCAGGGCCGCACCTCGGTGGCGCTCGTCCCGGCCGGCGAGCTCGATGCCGCGGGGGAGCTGCGCGTCGCCGTGGAGGACCAGCTCGGGGCCGGAGCGATCGCGGCGGCGCTCACCGATCTCGGCATCGACCACACGGCCCCGGACGCCGCCGTGGCCGCAGAGGGCTTCCGCGCGCTGCGGCGTGCACTGAAGCACCTGATCGGGGCGACGGGCTCCGGACGCGAGCTGCAGGCCGGGGTCTCCGCGACCGATCGCATCCGGGCCGCCGGACTGGTGCCGACCAGCACCGCGGACGCCGCCGTCCTGGACGCGGTGGACGCCGTCCCCGTTCTGCGCGACGGGCGGTTCACGCGCTTCGAGTGAGCACGCGATCCGCGTAGGGTCGAGGAATGAGGTTCCTCCCCGCTCTCCTCGTCGACGCCGTCCTCGTCCTCGTCTTCGCCGCCATCGGTCGCGCCTCCCACCAGGAGGACCCGGCAGGGTTCCTCCTCACGGCGTGGCCGTTCCTCGTGGCCCTGCTGCTGGGGCACGCCGCTGCGCTGCTGCTCCCCGCACGGCCGCGGCGGCCGTGGTCGCTGCCGTGGGGCGCGGTGGTGTGGGTGGTGACGGTCGTCGTCGGCATGCTGCTGCGTCTGCTCAGCGGAGACACCGCGGAGGTGCCCTTCGTCATCGTGGCGACGCTCGTGCTTGGCGTGTTCCTGCTCGGCTGGCGGGGTCTCACCGCGCTCGTTCGTCGACGCCGCCGTCACCACGAGACCGCAGCCGAGTCGGAGTCCGGGCTGACCCCGTCGACCGAACCCGCGGCACATCGCGACGCGGCCGCCGGTCAGGCACCCTCGGACGCGGAGGAGGACGCCGCGCCTGCTGCGGAGGACGCCGGGCCGGCCGAGGAGGACGCCTCCGCGTCCGAAGAGCAGCCGCGCTCCGGCGGTTCAGCGGTCTGAGCGTGCGACCCCGCTCCCTCGGCCCTCAGCGCGGGGCCTGCGCGGCGAGGCGGGCGTCGGTCGTGATCTCGCGACGCGTCCAGGCGAAGAGGTGCTGGGCATCGAACGTGCGGGAGCAGCGGGCGCAGGACGTGGCCCGGCTCGGGCGGCGGTGTCGATACGTGACATGACCGGCCGGGCAGCGGCCCACCCACGGAGCGAGCTCGACGGCGGTCTCCCCGTGGTGCGTCGTGCCGCCGACGTAGCCCAGGTCGCGCGCCACGCGCTTCCAGGCGGGGCCGTGGGCGGCCTGGTGCCCGGCGAGGGCGTGGGCCACCTCGTGCAGGAGCACCTGGTGGATCTCGTCGTCCTCGAAGCGGGCGGCGAGATACCGCGACACGGTGATGCGCTTGCGCGTGTAGTCGCACTGGCCGGCGCGACGCTTGGCATGGTCGAAGTCGAACGACCAGCTGTCGTCGAGATGCAACCGGATCAGTGCCTCGCCCCAGACGCGCACGCGGTCAAGTTCCGCCATGCGCTCAGGCTAAGGCATGCCGCGGACACTCGGGCGCAACGACGTCAGCCGGCGACGAGCTGCGCCGGACGACGGCGCTCCACGGCCTCGATGGCGAGGAGCACGGTCTCCAGCTCCCGGTCCTCCGCGCCGGACTCGCGCCGCAGGAACAGCGACTGCTTGAAGCTCTCCCGCGCGGTCTCGTAGTCCTCGGCGTCGTAGGCGTTCTTGCCGTGGTGCTGATAGGCGAAAGCGGCGATCGACAGCCAGCGCTGCCCCTCCGCCTCCGCGGCGCAGGTCGCCAGCTCCTGCTCGGCGGCGGCGTATGCGCCCCGGTACTGCAGGATCGTCGCGTGCAGCACACGGGCGCGGAGCACGTCCTTGCGGGTACCGGCCATCCGGGCCTGCCGTACGGCTTCGTCGGCGAGCGCGAGGGCGTCGTCGAGGCGTCCCAGCACCTTCAGCAGCCAGACCCGCTCCAGCAGGGCGGGAAGGCTGCGCTGCTCCTCGATCTCGGCCAGGCGTGCCGCGCACTCGTCGAGATCGACCTGTTCGCGGAGGCTCTCCCGGTCGTATCCCCGGATCAAACTCATTGCTCTCCTTCCGCGCGTCCCCGCACCTGTCCCCGTCCAGTCTGCCTGTCGCTTCCGCGCTCCTCGGGGCGGCGCGCCCGATCAGCGCAGGAACAGCGAGGCATCGGGTCGCGGGGACGCGACGGCGTCGGCGTCCGTGACGATCCGGGCGCCCTGGAGGAAGGCGCGGGCCTCGTCCCCCTGGGCGATCTTCGCGGGATGCGGACCCGCGGCGAGCATCCGCGGCAGCCACTCCGTCGGGAGAGGAGCGGCGGACGCCGCGACCACGAGGTTGCCGAAGCGGCGGCCCTTGAGCACCTGGGTGTCGGCGAGGATCCCGATCTCCGGGAGCACCTCGGCGATGGTCGCGGCCTGTCGACGGGCGAATGCGAGACCGGGGCCGTCGGCGACGTTGACGAGCAGGACGCCGCCGGGGGCGAGCAGCGCGGCGAGCTCCCGGTAGAACTCGACGCTCGTGAGGTGGGCGGGTGTCTGCGCGCCCGAGTACACATCCGAGACGACGAGGTCGCAGGCGCCGTGCAGGGCCGCCGGAAGCTTCCGGACCCCCTCCCTCGCATCGCCGATGCGCAGCCGGATGGCCGCTCCCTTCGGCAGGGGGAGGTGCTCGCGGACGAGCTGCACCAGCGGGGCCTCCAACTCGATGACCTGCTGGCGTGACCCGGGGCGGGTCGCGTCGATGTAGCGGGGGATGGTGAGGGCCCCGGCGCCGAGGTGCACCGCGGTGAGCGGCCCGGGGCGGAGCTGATCGATCACCGCGCCCATCCGCACGATGTACTCGAAGTGCAGGTGCGTGGGGTCGTCGAGATCGACGTGCGACTGCGGGGTGTCGTCGACCACGAGCTCGAAGCCGCTCGTGAACTCCGAGGGGACGATGCGGGCGAGGCCGCCATGGTCGAGGCGGGTCTGCGGGTGCTCGGCGTCCCGTGATCGCGTCCGTCCCATGCCGTCGAGCCTACGCCGCGGCCGCGGTGGTCAGCGCTGGTTGCCCACTGCGCAGGTCTCCTGCTCGAGGGTCTGCCCCGACACCTCCGGCGGGAGCGTCGCGCGCGCGTCCGGCGTGGCGCTCGCCTCGGGAGTGGATTCCGTCTCCGGCGTCTCCGGCGCCGTGGGCGCGGGGGTGACCAGCTCCACGCCGCGGTGCGTCGTCACGTCGCCGGTGAGCTGGAGCGGCTGTCCGGCCCGCACCGCATCCCACAGCGCGGCCGCGGCCTCCTCGTCCGGCACGACCTTGTCGTCGTCGAACGGATCGGCGATGTTCGGGTACTGCACGAACACGAAGTCGCTGAAGTTCACATCCTTGAGGGCGAGTGCGAGCTGGGCCAGGCGCAGCGGGTCGGCGAGCTCGTCGCTGGGATCGATGTTGTCGGCGATGGCGTTCGTCAGTCGCAGCACCTTGGGGATGTCGGTCAGGGTGTCTTCGCTGAGCACCTTCTTGGCCAGCCGTGACATGTACTGCTGCTGGTTGGAGATGCGCGCGAGGTCGCTCTCGTCCCCCACACCGTGCCGGGTGCGGATGAACTGGAGGGCCTCCACGCCCGAGACCGTCCGCAGGCCCGCCGGCCAGTCGATGCCCGTGTGGCGATCGCGGATTCCGTCCCCGGCGATGCAGACCTCGACGCCGCCGATCGCGTCGGTGACGGCCATGACGCCGTCGAAGCTGATCTTGGCGGCGAACTCGATGGGGATGTCGCCCAGTTCGCTCACGGTCTTCGCGATGCAGGAGAGGCCGGCGTGCTCGAACAGCGAGTTCATCGACGCCTTCTCCATCGCGGATGCGACGGAGCCGTCCTCACGGGTGCACTCCGGTACGGGGACGCCGAGGTCGCGGGGGAGCGAGACGACGGTCACGTTCCGGGGTGCGGCGGAGACGTGCACGAGGAGGTTCACGTCGTTCCGGCTGAGTCCGTCCGCCTCGGCGCAGCGTTCGTCGAAGAGTGCGGTGGCCTTCGGGCCGCACTCGTCCGTCCCCACGATGAGGAGGCTGAACGCCTTGTCGTCGGGGTAGGCGCCGACCGTGGGCGGGTCGACCTTCGGGGCGCCCTCCAGGGTGACGGCCCCGTCCCCCACGCGGTTGAACACGTCCCAGACGAGGAATCCCGCGACCGCCACGGCGGAGACGAGGACGACGGCGAGCCCGATCCCGAGGCCTCGCAGGACCCGGGAGGTCCGGCCACGCGTCGACGCCGGTGCGTGCCGGGGGAGCGGAGGGCGGTCGACGTCTGATCCTCGGCGGGGCATGCGGGGAGCCTACCCCGGAGGCCCGATGTTACGGGGGTATGACGATTCTGGGAGCAACTTGCAGGGAATTAGTTAGTCGTGAATACTTTTTCCTATCCCCGGTACGCACCCGATGCACACCTGGACTTTCAAAGAGGAGATCCCCCCATGCACAAGCGCATTCTTCCGGCGGTGGCGCTCGGCGCCGCTGCCACGATCGCTCTGGCCGGCTGCGCCGGCGGCAGCGGCGACAACGGCTCGACCAACGGCGAGGGCCAGGAGCTGACGGTCTGGATCATGAAGGGGACCAACCCCGACGCGACCGCCTTCTACGACAAGGTCTCGGACGCCTTCGAGGAGGAGACCGGCGCGAAGGTCACCATCGAGGAGATCCAGTGGGCCGACGCCCACGACCGCTTCGTCACCTCGATCGCCGGCGGCACCACCCCGGACATCGCTGAGACCGGCACCACCTGGACCGCGGAGTTCGCCGACGCCGGCGCGCTCCTTCCGCTCGACGAGTACGTCGACGCCGAAGACGGCCTGCGTGACGACCTCGTCGAGGGCCTCGCCGTCGCCGGCACCTACGAGGACGAGCTCTACGGCATGCCGTGGTACGCGGGTGTCCGCTCCATCGTCTACCGCACCGACGTCTTCGAGGAGCTCGGTCTCGAGGCTCCGAAGACCTGGGACGACATCGTCGCCGCGGGTGAGGCCATCAAGGCCGCCAAGCCCGACATGCTGCCCTTCCCCGTCGCGGGTGACGCCGAGTTCCAGGTCTACCCCTGGGTCTGGGGCGCCGGCGGCGAGATCGCCACGAAGGACGGCGACACCTGGACCAGCGAGCTCGACAGCGCCGAGTCGCAGGCCGGCATCGAGTTCTACACGGGCCTGGCCACCGAGCACGGCTTCTCGTCGGCCGGCGCGACCACGTGGAAGGAGACCGACCTCCGGGACGCCTTCACGCAGGGCAACGTCGCGATGATGCTCTCCGGCTCCTGGACGCCGAACGCCCTCATCGAGGCCAACCCCGAGCTCGAGGGCAAGATCGGCGCGGCCGTGATCCCCGGCCAGGACGGCGGCATCGCTCCGTCCGTGCTCGGCGGCTCGCACCTGTCGGTGTTCAACACCACGAAGAACGCCGACCTCGCGTGGGAGTTCGTCAAGCTCATGACCACCGGTGAGTTCGCCGAGCAGTGGTCCGACGAGACCGGCTACTTCCCGGGCGTCCAGTCCGCGATGGAGGAGGCCCTCGCCTCGACCGACCCGCTCGTCGCTCCGTTCGCCGAGCAGATGGTCGACGGCGGCGCGTCCGTCCCGGTCACGCCGAACTTCGGCGCCGTGCAGGCGAAGAAGACCACCAACGCCATGATCCAGGCCATCCTCAGCGGGCAGAAGGACGTCGCGACCGCGACGAAGGACGCCGCCGCCGAGATGACCGAACTGCTCAACCAGTAAGGAACCATTCCTTCCATGTCGATGGTGCAAGCGCCACTGCCGGCCACGAAGGCGGAGCCCTCCTCCGCCTCCGTGGCCGGCGGCCGGAAGCGTCGCGGTCTCTCGATCGTCACGGCCCGCCCCTGGCTCCTCCTCGCCCCCGGGCTGATCATCCTCGCGGGGCTCATGCTCTGGCCGCTCGTGCAGGTGTTCCTCTATTCGCTGCAGGACTACGGTCTGCGCGAGATCAACACCGGTGAGAGCAACTGGATCGGGCTGGCCAACTACGCCGAGGCGCTCACCAATCCGACCCTGTGGACGGTGGTGCTCCCCAACACGGTCGGCTTCGCGGCCGTCGCGGTGTTCACCACCGTCGCACTCGGAACCCTCGTCGCGCTGCTGCTGGCGCGCCTGGGCACCGTGTGGCGCACCATCGTCTCCAGCTGCATCATGGTCGCGTGGGCGATGCCCGCGGTGACCGGCACCTACGTCTGGACCTTCATCTTCGATGCCGACCGCGGCATCTTCAACAGCGTCCTGCAGGACCTCGGCCTCATCGACGGTCAGGTCAACTGGTTCACCAACCAGTGGTCGTTCTACGCGATCGTGCTGCTGAACGTCGTCCACCACGGCTTCCCGTTCGTGGCCATCACCGTGCTCGCCGGGCTCCTGGGCGTCTCGAAGGAGATGCTCGAGGCGGCGGCGCTCGACGGGGCCGGCGCATGGCGCCGCTTCTGGAAGATCATCTTCCCGACGCTGAAGCCCGTCTTCTCCGTCGTCATCATCCTGTCGACGATCTGGGACTTCAAGGTCTTCGCGCAGGTGTACCTCATGCCCGGCGGCAGCGGCGGCAACCGTCAGGTGCTCAACCTCGGCGTGTGGTCGTACGTGGAGTCGTTCGGTCAGAACCGCTACGGATTCGGTGCCGCGCTCGCGGTGCTGCTGACCCTCGTCCTGATCGGCATCACGATCGTCTACATCCGCTCCCTCATGAAGGAGGACGAGCTGTGAACCCCCGCCCCAGGCTCCGGTCGCGGATCGGACTCGGCATCGGCGTCGCCGCCGTCCTCGTCTTCACGCTGTTCCCCGTCTACTGGATGGTCTCCAGCGCCTTCGACGCCAAGGCGTCCAGCGGCGGGCAGTCGCTCCTGCCGCAGGAGTTCACGTGGGACAACTTCGCCTTCGTGCTCACGGAGGGCGGCTTCGGCACGTACCTGCGCAACTCGGCGATCGTGGCCCTCGTCACGGTGCTCGTCAGCGCCATCGTCTGCCTGCTCGCGGCGGTCGCCGTCGCGCGCTTCCGCTTCAAGTTCCGCACCACGGTGCTGATGATGATCCTCGTGGTGCAGATGGTGCCGCTCGAGGCACTCGTCATCCCGCTGTTCCTCCAGGTGAAGAGCCTCGGTCTGCTCAACAGCATCATCGGCCTGATGGTCGTCTACGTGGCGCTGTCGCTCGCGTTCGGCATCTGGATGCTGCGCGGCTTCGTCGCGGCCGTCCCGGTCGAGCTCGAAGAGGCCGCGTACATCGACGGCGCGAGCTGGTGGCGGATGTTCCGCTCGATCCTGCTGCCGCTCGTGATGCCCGGTCTCGTCGCGACGAGCATCTTCAGCTTCATCACGGCGTGGAACGAGTTCATCTTCGCCATGACGATCCTCGGCGCGCAGACCGACCAGTACACGGTCTCGATCGGTCTGAAGTCGTTCTTCGGTCTGTACTCGAACGACTGGGGCAGCATCATGGCCGCCTCGACGATCATCACCGTGCCCGTCATGATCTTCTTCGTCATCGTGCAGCGCCGGCTCTCCGCCGGCATGGTCGCGGGGGCGGTGAAGGGATGACCGACGAGCTCGAGCGCCTCGCGAACGGCGTGCTCTGGCCCGGATTCCTCGGCACCACGGCCCCCGCCTGGCTCGTGGAGGAGCTGCGCGACGGCCTGGCCGGTGTCGTGTACTTCGGCCAGAACGTCGGCGAGGGACTGCCGGCGCTGAGCGCGCAGATCCTGGACGCGAACCCGGACGCCCTGATCGGCGTCGACGAGGAGGGCGGCAGCGTCACGCGCCTGGAGTCCGGGAGCGGCTCCACCCTCCCCGGTGCCGCGCAGCTCGGCGCCCTCGACGACGTCGTCGCATCGGAGCGGACCGGGTCGGAACTCGCCCGCCGCGTGCGCGCCGTCGGTGCGAACGTCGTGCTCGGTCCGGTCGCCGACGTCAACACCGACCCGCGCAACCCCGTCATCGGCGTGCGCTCGTTCGGGTCCGAGGAGGCGCTGGTGACGCGCCATGTCGTCGCCACGGTCGACGGCATCCAGGACGGCGGGGCGGCCGCGTGCGTCAAGCACTTCCCCGGTCACGGCGACACCCACCTCGACTCCCACCACGCGCTGCCCGAGATCGCGCTCGACGTGGCCGAGTACGAGCGCGTGCACCTCGAGCCGTTCCGCGCCGCCGTGGAGGCGGGGGTGGACGCGATCATGACCGCGCACATCGTCGTCCCCGCGTGGGGCGCGCAGCCGGCCACCCTCAACCCGCGCGTGCTCGGCATGCTGCGGGAGTGGGGCTTCCAGGGCGTCATCATCACCGACGCGCTGGACATGGCCGCGATCCGCGAGACCGTCGGACTCGGCGGGGGCGCCGCCCTCGCTCTGGCCGCCGGCGCCGACCTGCTGTGCATCGGCAACCCCACCAACCCCGGCGAGGCCGCTCTTCCCGACCAGGACCGTCGCGACTTCCTCGCCGCCCGCGACGGGATCGTCGCCGCGCTGCGGGACGGCTCGCTCTCCCGGGAGCGCGTCGAGGAGGCCGCCGCGCGGGTGTCGGCCCTCGCCACCCGACTGCGCGCGAGCGCGACCTCGGACGAGGAGGACGCCGTGTTCGACGCCGCCGAGATCGTCCGCCGGTCCGTGTCGCTCGCCGGCGATGCCCCCGAGGCTGCGGAGGCCCTGGCGGTGATCGATGCGCGACGTCGCTCGACGCTCGCGGTGGACAGCGCCGCCTCGTACGTCGCGGAGGCGCTCGCGGGAGACGGCATCCGCGTGCGGCTCGACGTGGCCGCACGGCCCGTGGCCGAGCAGGACGCCGTGATCGACGAGGTCGCCGCGGCGACCGGCACGACGGTCGTCCTCGTGGATCGACCGGATGCGGAGCCGGCGCAGCGGGCACTGATCGAGCGGACCGCGGTCCGGGACCCGGGTGCGGTCGTGGTGAACGTCGGCCTGCCCGTGCAGGAGCCGCTGCCGCTGCCCACCGTCGAGGTCGGCGCCGCCAGCCGGCTCGGTGCCCAGACCGCGCGGGACGCGCTCCTCGGCCGGTTCCGGCCGCGACAGAGGACGACCGCCGCCGGTTGAGACGGGATCAGCGCATGGACGACGACGTTCTGGCCGTGGTGCGGCGCTCCCTCCCCAAGCTCAGCGCGGCGGAGGGACGCGTCGCCGAGAGGATCCTCGGAGACCCCACCCTCGTGGTGGACCTCGCGATCAACGATCTCGCGCAGCTCTGCCAGACCTCGCTGTCGACCGTCGCCCGCTTCGCGCAGTCGCTGGGCTACAGCGGCTACCGGGAGCTGAGGGTCGCCGTCGCGCGGGCGGTCACCCTGGCCCAGGCGCAGCAGGCCCGGTTCGGACTCGACTCCACGGCGATCGGCCGCGACGACGGCCCGGCCGCGATCGCCGCGAAGCTCGCGGCCCAGGAGATCGACGCCATCGAGAAGACGGCCAGGGCTCTGGATGCGGACGCCCTCGACCGGGTGGCGCGGGCGGTGGTCGTGGCGCGGCACATCGACCTGTTCGGGCAGGCGGCGTCGTCGCTGACGGCCCAGGACCTGCAGCTCAAGCTCTCCCGGATCGGCTGCTCCGTGAGCCACTCGGCCGACCCGCACCTCGCGATGACCGCGGCCGCGCTGCGATCCTCCGCGGATGTGGCGATCGCCTTCTCGCACGGGGGTGAGACGGCCGAGACCGTCCGCGCTCTGGAGGTCGCGCGGGCGACGGGTGCACTCGCGGTGGCCGTGACGAGCGCCGCCGACTCCCCGCTCGCGGCCCTCGCCGACGTCGTGCTCCTCAGCCAGGCCCAGGAATCGCCGTTCCGGATGGCCGCCATGTCGAGCCGGATCGCGCAGCTCGCGCTCATCGACGTGCTGTTCGTGCGCATCGTGCAGCACCGGGGCGAGCACGTCGCGGTGTCCCTGCAGCGCACGCACGACGCGGTCCCGCCACGGCGCGGGCACCCCGCGGACTGAGCCGCCGCCTGCTCAGTCGACGTGGTCGCGCGTGCTGGCGATCGCGCGCGTCGCGATGCGGTGGGCGCGGGCCAGGCTCCCGTGCAGCGTCAGGCCGGTGAGGACGCCGGCGAGGAAGCCGGCGGCGAAGGCGTCGCCCGCGCCGATCGTCTCCACGACGGGTGCATCGAGAGCCTCGCTGCCCACCCGGTCCGCGCCGTCGAACGCCACGGCGCCGGCGGGCTCGGTCACGACCAGGTAGCGCGGCTCGGGGAACAGTGCCCGCAGCTCGTCCGGTGCGCTCGTGCCGAACACGGCCTCGGCGTCGGGGCGGGTGCAGAACAGGACGTCGGCGCGATGGGCGAGATCGGTGAGGACGGCGCGTCCCTCGTCCTCCCGGCCCCGCCACAGCGCGGGGCGCCAGTTCAGATCGAAGCTGACGAGACGGCCCGGTCGCGGCGCCGCGACCAGGGCCTCCTGGGCGGCGCGTGCGGAGGGCGAGAGCGCGGGCGTGATGCCGGAGGTGTGCACGAGGGCCGCCGCGGCGAGCAGGTCCACCGCCACGGGCGACTCCAGCGAGGCCGGCGACAGCGCCGCCGCGGCCGACCCGGCACGGTAGTAGTGCATCGTCCCTTCCACGGCGCCGTCCGCCCGCGGGGAGAGCTCTTTGACGTAGAGGCCCGTCGGTGCGATCGGGTCGATCTCCACGGCCCGATCGTCGACGCCGTGCGCACGGAGCTCGGCGGTGAGGAAGCGTCCGAAGCCGTCGTCGCCGACACGGGACACGACCGCGGTGCGGATGCCCGCGGAGGACAGCGCGATCGCGGTGTTCCATTCGGCCCCGGCGAGGGAGCGGTGGAACGTGCGGCAGGTCTCGAGCGGTCCGGCGGTGGCGGCGACGAGGGCGACCAGGCCCTCGCCCAGGCACACGACGCGGGGAGTGGTGTCCGGCACGTTCTGGACATTACCGGATCACGGGCGGCACCGCGTCGATACCGGATCGCAACATCGGACTCTTGGCATCCGCCTGGCCGCTGGGTACCTTCGAGGAATCACCGTCTCCGCGGCGACGATGCCCGGAGACGCGCAAGGAAGCGCCCGACAGGGAAGGTCATACACCCATGCACCAGTCAGCCATGCCTCGGCGAGGAATCGCCGTCATCACCGGAGCGACCATCGCCGCTCTCGCTCTCGCCGGATGTGTCGCCAGCGAGCGCGGGGACAACGGGTCGGAGGGTTCCGGTGATGTCGACGGCACCTTCGTCTTCGCCGCCTCGTCGGATCCCGCGAGCCTCGACCCGGCGTTCGCGCAGGACGGCGAGACCTTCCGCGTCTCCCGCCAGATCTTCGAGGGTCTGGTGGGCACGGAGCCCGGCACGGCCGACCCGGCGCCGCTGCTGGCGGAGTCGTGGGAGTCGTCCGAGGACGGCATGTCTCACACCTTCGCGCTGAAGGAGGGCGTGACCTTCCAGGACGGCACCCCGTTCAACGCCGAGGCCGTCTGCGCCAACTTCGACCGCTGGTACAACTGGACCGGTCTCGCCGCCTCCGAGGCCTTCGGGTACTACTACAACAAGCTCTTCAAGGGCTACGCCTCCAACCCGGAGGACGCGGTCTACAAGTCCTGCACGCCCGACGGGGAGAACTCCGTCACGATCGAGCTGAACAAGCCGTTCGCCGGCTTCATCGCCTCGCTGTCGCTCCCGGCCTTCGGCATGCAGAGCCCCTCGGCGATGCAGGAGTTCGGCGCGGACGAGGTCGGCGGCACCGCCGAGGCCCCGCAGCTGTCCGAGTACGCCATGGGCCACCCGGTCGGCACAGGCCCCTACCAGTTCGAGGAGTGGGCGCCGGGCGAGCAGGTCACGCTCAAGGCCTACGACGACTACTGGGGCGAGGCCGGACAGATCGACCAGATCATCTTCCGCACCATCGACGACCCGACGGCGCGTCGTCAGGCGCTCGAGTCGGGCTCCATCGACGGCTACGACCTCGTGGGCCCCGCCGACACGAAGGCGCTGGAGGAGGACGACTTCACCATGGTGTCGCGTCCCCCGTTCACGATCCTCTACCTCGCCTTCAACCAGGCGATCCCGGAGCTGCAGGACCCGAAGGTGCGCGAGGCGCTGTCCTACGCGATCGACAAGGACGCCCTGATCAGCCAGGTCCTCCCGGAGGGCACCGAGAAGGCGACGCAGTTCGTCCCGCCGGTGGTCAACGGCTACAACGACGAGGTCACGACCTACGACTACGACCCGGAGAAGGCCAAGGAGCTGCTCGCGGAGGCCGGCTACGACGAGGCGAACCCGCTGTCGCTGGACTTCAACTACCCGGTCAATGTCTCGCGTCCGTACATGCCGGACCCCGAGCAGATCTACACCGTCCTGTCCTCGCAGCTCTCGGAGGTCGGCGTGGAGACCACTCCGGTCTCCGAGGAGTGGGTCGAGTACCTCGACCGCACCAGCGGCACCGCCGACCACGGCATCCACCTGCTCGGCTGGACCGGCGACTACAACGACACGGACAACTTCGTCGGAGTGTTCTTCGGCCAGCAGAGCTCGGAGTGGGGCTTCGACAACCCGGAGCTCTTCCAGGCGCTGACCGAGGCGCGCGGGGTCTCCAACCTCGACGACCAGACGGCCCTCTACGAGGACATCAACGAGATGGTCGCGGAGTTCATCCCCGGCGTCCCGCTCGCGCACCCGGCGCCGACGCTCGCCTTCGACCCGCGCGTCGAGAGCTACCCCGCCAGCCCGGTGAACGACGAGGTCTTCACGGACATCGTCCTCACGAAGTAGGCCTGACCATTTGATATGCCGAGCCCCGGTTCCGCCTCGCGGGACCGGGGCACGGCGTACCTTCTGATCGACGGAGAACTCTGTGCTGCGCACCATCGGCAGGCGACTGCTGTTCCTCATCCCCACCCTGTTCGGGCTCAGCATCCTGCTGTTCGCCTGGGTCAGGGCCCTCCCCGGCGGCCCCGCGGTCGCCCTCCTCGGCGAGAAGGCCACCCCGGAGGCCATCGCCAGGGTCAACGAGCTCTACGGCTTCAACAAGCCCCTCATCGAGCAGTACTTCATCTGGGTCACGCGCCTGCTGCAGGGCGACTTCGGCACCTCCATCCAGACCAACCGGCCGGTCACGGAGGAGTTCCTCCGCCGCTTCCCCGCGACGATCGAGCTGAGCGTCGCGGCGCTCATCTTCGCGGTGGGCGTCGGCATCCCGCTCGGGTACTGGGCGGCCCGCCGCCACGGCAAGTTCACCGACCACGCGTCGGTCGTGCTGAGCCTCATCGGGATTACGATCCCGGTCTTCTTCCTGGCCTTCATCCTCAAGTACGTCTTCGCCGTGCAGTTGGGGTGGCTCCCCTCGGACGGCCGCCAGGACCCCCGGATCGATGCCACCCATCCCACCGGCTTCTACGTCTGGGACGGCATCATCACGGGGGAGTTCGACGCCGCGTGGGATGCGATCCTCCATCTGATCCTCCCGGCGCTCGCGCTCGGCACCATCCCGCTCGCGATCATCGTCCGCATCACCAGGGCGAGCGTGCTGGAGGTGCAGAACGCCGACTACGTGCGGACGGGGCGGGCGAAGGGCGTGGGCTCCGGCACGCTGCGCAGCCGGTTCATCCTCCGGAACGCCATGCTCCCCGTCATCACGACGATCGGACTGCAGACCGGACTCCTCATCTCGGGGGCGGTGCTCACCGAGACCGTGTTCGCCTTCCCCGGCATCGGATCGTTCCTCGCGCGCGCCATCTTCACGCGCGACTTCCCGGTGCTGCAGGGATTCATCATCTTCATCGCGATCGCCTACGCCCTCATCAACCTGGCCGTGGACGTGTCGTACAGCCTCATCGATCCGAGAGTGAGGGTGCAGTGATGTCCTCCTCCCTCATCCGAAAGGAGGCGCTCGCATGAGCATCGCCCTCCCACCCGCACAGGGGCCGTCCGCCGAGAGCGGCGGCAGCATCGACACCGTCGCCATCGCCCAGGCCGACCTCAAGGAGAGCGGCGGCGGGTTCTGGCGCGACGTGTTCCGCCGGCTCCGCCGCAATCCGACGGCGTGGATCGGCGCCGTCATCGTGCTCCTCTTCCTCCTCGTCGCGGTGCTCGCGCCGGTCCTCGCTCCGTACCCCGAGACGGCGCTCCCGGGGGCGAAGGAGATCACGCCTACGCACATCCCCGGCCCGGGCGAGCTGCCGCAGTTCCCCCTCGGTCTGGACCGGTTCGGCGGCGACGTGCTGTCCAAGCTCATCTGGGGCGCGCAGGCGTCGCTGCTGATCGGCGTGGTCTCCACCGCGATGGGTCTCGTCGGCGGCATGATCCTCGGACTCCTCGCCGGCACGTTCGGAGGCTGGGTCGACACCGTCATCATGCGCGTCGTCGACATCATCCTCTCGGTGCCGAACCTCCTGCTGGCGGTGTCGATCGCCGCGATCCTCGGACAGACGCCGTACGCCGTGATGATCGCCATCGGGGCCTCCCAGGTGCCGATCTTCGCGCGCCTGCTGCGGGCGTCCATGCTCCAGCAGCGCTCCAGCGACTACGTGCTCTCGGCGCAGACGCTCGGCCTCGGCCGCGGCCGGATCACGATGTCGCACGTCCTCCCGAACGCGATCGGGCCCGTGATCGTGCAGGGCACCCTGACCCTCGCGACCGCCGTGATCGATGCGGCGGCGCTGTCGTTCCTCGGTCTCGGCGGCGGCGGCCCCGCGACGGCCGAGTGGGGTCGCATGCTCACCTACGCGCAGGCAGAGCTGGCGATCGCCCCGTGGCTGGCGTTCCTCCCCGGCATCTGCATCGCCGTCACCGCGCTCGGCTTCACCCTGCTCGGTGAGGCGCTGCGCGAGGCCATGGACCCGAGGACGAGGGCACGATGAACATCCGCGACGAGGGCGCCGTGCGCGCCGCGAAGGAGAACGGCATGGCGGACCAGCCCCTGCTGTCGGTCGAGGGCCTGGCGGTGGACTTCGCCACCATGGACGGCGTCGTGCATGCCGTCGAGGGCGTCGACCTCGAGATCCGCCCCGGGGAGACCGTGGCGATCGTCGGCGAGTCCGGTTCCGGCAAGTCGACCACCGCGATGGCGATCATCGGGCTGCTCGCGGGCGGAGGGAAGGTGGCCGCCGGCAGCATCAAGCTCGACGGACGCGACATCTCCCGTGCCTCCGAGAGCGAGCTGCGATCGATCCGCGGACGGGATATCGGGCTCGTGCCGCAGGACCCCATGTCGAACCTCAACCCGGTCGCGAAGATCGGCACCCAGGTCGCCGAGACGCTGCTCGCCCACGGCCTCGCCACCCGGCAGAACGTGCAGTCCAAGGTCGTCGAGGCGCTGACCGCGGCCGGTCTTCCCGATCCGGAGCGTCGGGCCAAGCAGTACCC
Source organism: Microbacterium sp. UMB0228 (assembly GCF_002871415.1). NCBI lineage: Bacteria > Bacillati > Actinomycetota > Actinomycetes > Micrococcales > Microbacteriaceae > Microbacterium > Microbacterium sp. UMB0228. The sequence continues at coordinate 191,932 of NZ_PNFU01000001.1, forward strand.
GCACGAGTTCTCCGGCGGCATGCGCCAGCGGGCGCTCATCGCCATCGGACTGGCGTGCAAGCCGCGGCTGCTCATCGCGGACGAGCCCACCAGTGCCCTCGACGTGACGGTGCAGCAGACCATCCTCGACCAGATCGGCGAGATGACGAGGGAGCTGGGCACCGCCGTGCTCCTCATCACGCACGACCTCGGTCTCGCCGCGGAGCGGGCCGAGCGCGTGATCGTGATGCACCGCGGCAAGGTCGTCGAGCAAGGGCCGGCGCGGCGGATCCTCGAGGACCCGCAGCACCCGTACACCCAGTCGCTCGTGAAGGCGGCGCCGTCGGTGGCGGTGGCCCGGCTCCGTCCGGAGGCCTTCGTCCGGGACGCTTCGACGGGCTCAGCAACCCAGGAGGACGCTTCGACGGGCTCAGCGACCCACAGTGAGTCTGGGTCCCTGAGCTCGTCGAAGGGCAACATCGTCGAGATCGAGAACCTCACGAAGGTGTACCCCGTGCGCGGCAAGCACGAGGACTTCGTGGCCGTCGACGACGTCTCGCTCGCGATCCCGCGTGGGGAGACCGTCGCGATCGTGGGGGAGTCCGGATCGGGCAAGACGACGACCGCGCGCATGCTGCTCAAGGTCATCGAGCCCACGAGCGGCCTCATCCGCTACGAGGGCAAGGACATCTCGACGCTGAGCCGTGCGGAGACGAAGGACTTCCGGCAGCGGGTGCAGCCGATCTTCCAGGATCCGTACTCCAGCCTGAACCCCATGTTCACGATCGAGCGCCTGATCGCGGAGCCGCTGGAGTTCTACAAGCGGGGGAGCGGGGCGGACCGGCGCAAGCGCGTGCGACAGCTCCTGGACGACGTCGCGCTACCGCAGTCGATGCTGCGGCGCTACCCGTCCGAGCTCTCCGGCGGGCAGCGTCAGCGTGTGGCGATCGCGCGAGCGCTGGCCCTCTCGCCGGACCTCATCGTGTGCGACGAGCCCGTGTCGGCACTCGACGTGCTCGTGCAGGACCAGATCCTGCGGCTGCTCGGCGACCTCCAGCGCGAGTACGGCCTGAGCTACCTGTTCATCTCGCATGACCTCGCGGTGGTGCGGCTCATCAGCGACTACGTGTGCGTGATGAAGGACGGGAAGCTCGTGGAGGCCGCGTCGTCGGAGGAGATCTTCACGAATCCTCGCGACCCCTACACGCGCCGCCTCCTCGCCTCGATCCCCGGCAACGAGCTCAACATCGCCTCCTGACCCGAGACCCCGGTTTCGGGTCGAAACCCCGCCCTGCCTCCGCGGCGAGGGCGGGGTTTCGGCGCCCAGGCGGGGTCTCGGCGGTCTCATTACCGCAGCATCGAAGATTGGTCAAGGATTGCGCTTGCCATGTCGCGAGATCGCGTCTATAGTTGGTAGTTGCGCTCGCTTCTCCCTGCCCTCATATGGTGGTCGGCATCTCGTGAGCTTCTGAGCGCACTCCACCTGACGACAAAGGAATCGAGAAGCCCTGCGGGGCTCACGGAGGTTATTCCCTTGGCTGCTGCTCCCAACGCATCCACATCCACCACCACCAAGAACGGACGCGGAGCTTCCCGTCTCTCGTTCGCCAAGATCTCCGACACGCTGACGGTCCCCGACCTTCTCGCCCTGCAGACCGAGTCCTTCGGTTGGCTGGTCGGCAACGACGCCTGGAAGGCGCGCGTGGCCGAGGCCAAGGCCGCCGGTCGCACCGACGTGAACGAGAACAGCGGTCTGGGCGAGATCTTCGAGGAGATCTCCCCGATCGAGGACCTCGGCGAGACGATGCAGCTGTCGTTCACGAACCCGTACCTCGAGCCCGAGAAGTACTCCATCGAGGAGTGCAAGGAGCGTGGCAAGACGTACGCGGCCCCGCTCTACGTCGAGGCCGAGTTCATGAACCACCTCACGGGTGAGATCAAGACCCAGACGGTCTTCATGGGCGACTTCCCGCTCCAGACCGACAAGGGCACGTTCATCATCAACGGCTCCGAGCGCGTCGTCGTCTCGCAGCTCGTGCGTTCGCCGGGTGTCTACTTCGACAAGACCCCCGACAAGACGAGTGACAAGGACATCGTCTCGGCGCGCGTCATCCCGAGCCGCGGTGCCTGGCTCGAGTTCGAGATCGACAAGCGCGACCAGGTCGGCGTCCGCGTCGACCGCAAGCGCAAGCAGTCCGTGACGGTCTTCCTCAAGGCGCTGGGCATGACCAGCGAGGAGATCCTCGAGGAGTTCGCCGGCTACACCTCCATCGAGGAGACGCTCGCGAAGGACACGATCGTCACCAAGGAAGACGCGCTGCGCGACATCTACCGCAAGCTGCGTCCGGGCGAGCAGGTGGCCGCCGAGGCCGCCCGCGCGCTGCTCGACAACTTCTACTTCAACCCGAAGCGCTACGACCTCGCCAAGGTCGGCCGGTACAAGATCAACCACAAGCTGGGTCTCGACACCCCGCTGACGGAGTCGGTGCTGACGGTGCAGGACATCGTCGCCACGATCAAGTACCTCGTGCGTCTGCACGCGGGCACCGAGGAGACCTTCGAGGGCATCCGCGGCGGCAAGAAGACCGAGATCCGCCTCGCGACCGACGACATCGACAACTTCGGCAACCGTCGCATCCGCGCGGTCGGCGAGCTCATCCAGAACCAGGTCCGCACGGGTCTGTCCCGCATGGAGCGCGTCGTCCGCGAGCGCATGACCACGCAGGACATCGAGGCCATCACGCCGCAGACCCTGATCAACGTGCGCCCCGTCGTCGCCGCGATCAAGGAGTTCTTCGGAACCTCGCAGCTGTCGCAGTTCATGGACCAGAACAACCCGCTCGCGGGTCTGACCAACAAGCGCCGTCTGTCGGCTCTCGGCCCCGGTGGTCTGAGCCGTGACCGCGCCGGCGTCGAGGTCCGTGACGTCCACCCCTCGCACTACGGCCGCATGTGCCCGATCGAGACGCCGGAAGGCCCGAACATCGGTCTGATCGGTGCGCTCGCGACCTTCGCGCGCATCAACTCGTTCGGCTTCATCGAGACCCCGTACCGCAAGGTCGTCGACGGTGTCGTGACCGACCAGATCGACTACCTGACCGCCTCCGAGGAGGTCGACTTCAACATCGCGCAGGCCAACGCGCCGCTCGATGCGAAGGGTCGCTTCCGCGAGAGCCACGTGCTCGCGCGCCCCAAGGGCGGCAGCGGTGAGGTCGACCTGTTCCTCCCGGAGGAGATCGGCTACATCGACGTCTCGCCGCGCCAGATGGTGTCGGTCGCGACCTCGCTCGTGCCCTTCCTCGAGCACGACGACGCGCAGCGCGCGCTCATGGGCGCCAACATGCAGCGTCAGGCCGTGCCGCTGCTCCGCAGCGACTCGCCGCTCGTCGGAACCGGTATGGAGGGCTACACGGCCATCGACGCCGGTGACGTGATCACCGCCGAGAAGGCCGGTGTCGTCTCCGAGGTCTCCGCGGACCGCGTCGTCGTCATGCTCGACGAGGGCGGCACGCAGGAGTACCACCTGCGCAAGTTCGACCGCTCGAACCAGGGCACCTCCTACAACCAGAAGGTCGTCGTCTCGGCCGGTGAGCGTGTCGAGGTCGGAGAGGTCATCGCCGATGGCCCCGCCACCGAGAACGGCGAGCTGGCCCTCGGGAAGAACCTCCTCGTCGCGTTCATGACGTGGGAGGGCTACAACTTCGAGGACGCCATCATCCTGAGCCAGGACCTGGTGAAGGACGACACCCTCTCGTCGATCCACATCGAGGAGTACGAGGTCGACGCCCGCGACACCAAGCTCGGCAAGGAGGAGATCACCCGTGACCTCCCCAACGTCAGCCCGGAGCTGCTGAAGGACCTCGACGAGCGCGGCATCATCCGCATCGGCGCCGAGGTCCGCCCCGGCGACATCCTCGTCGGCAAGGTCACGCCGAAGGGTGAGACCGAGCTGTCGGCCGAGGAGCGTCTGCTCCGCGCGATCTTCAACGAGAAGAGCCGCGAGGTCCGCGACACGTCGCTGAAGGTGCCTCACGGTGAGCAGGGCACGATCATCGCGGTCAAGGAGTTCAACGCCGAGGACGGCGACGACGAGCTCGGCTCCGGCGTCAACCGCCGCGTCGTGGTCTACATCGCCCAGAAGCGCAAGATCACCGAGGGCGACAAGCTCGCCGGCCGCCACGGCAACAAGGGTGTCATCGCGAAGATCCTGCCCGTCGAGGACATGCCGTTCCTCGCGGACGGCACCCCGGTGGACATCGTCCTCAACCCGCTCGGCATCCCGGGTCGAATGAACTTCGGCCAGGTCCTCGAGACCCACCTCGGGTGGATCGCGAAGCAGGGCTGGAAGGTCGAGGGCACCCCGGAGTGGGCCGCCAAGCTGCCGCAGCAGGCGTTCGAGGCCGCGCCCGGCACCAAGGTCGCCACCCCGGTGTTCGACGGTGCCAGCGAGGAGGAGATCTCCGGTCTGCTCGACTCGACGCTCCCGACCCGTGACGGCCTGCGCCTGATCGACTCGAGCGGCAAGACGCAGCTGTTCGACGGCCGCTCCGGCGAGCCGTTCCCGGCGCCGATCTCCGTGGGCTACATGTACATCCTGAAGCTCCACCACCTGGTGGACGACAAGATCCACGCCCGCTCCACCGGTCCGTACTCGATGATCACCCAGCAGCCGCTCGGTGGTAAGGCGCAGTTCGGTGGACAGCGCTTCGGCGAGATGGAGGTGTGGGCCCTCGAGGCCTACGGTGCGGCGTACGCCCTCCAGGAGCTCCTCACGATCAAGTCCGATGACATCCTCGGCCGCGTCAAGGTGTACGAGGCCATCGTCAAGGGCGAGAACATCCAGGAGCCCGGCATCCCCGAGTCGTTCAAGGTGCTCATGAAGGAGATGCAGTCGCTCTGCCTGAACGTCGAGGTCCTCTCGGCCGACGGCACGCTGGTCAACCTCCGCGACACCGACGACGAGGCGTTCCGCGCCGCAGAGGAACTCGGTATCAACATCTCCAGCCGCTTCGAGGCCGCCTCGATCGACGAGATCTAATCCTTCGACAGGCTCAGCCGTCCCCGCGACGGCTGAGCCGGTCGAAGCCCAGACTTCTCAAAAAGAATTTCCGACACAGGAGAACTAGTGCTCGAGTCCACAACCTTCGATGAGCTTCGCATCGGCCTGGCGACCGCAGACCACATCCGCGCGTGGTCCTACGGCGAGGTCAAGAAGCCCGAAACCATCAACTACCGCACCCTCAAGCCGGAGAAGGACGGTCTCTTCGGAGAGCAGATCTTCGGCCCGTCCCGTGACTGGGAGTGCGCCTGCGGCAAGTACAAGCGCGTCCGCTTCAAGGGCATCGTCTGCGAGCGCTGCGGCGTGGAGGTCACCAAGAGCTCCGTCCGTCGTGAGCGCATGGGTCACATCGAGCTCGCCGCTCCCGTCACCCACATCTGGTACTTCAAGGGCGTGCCCTCGCGCCTCGGCTACCTGCTGGACATGGCGCCGAAGGACCTCGAGAAGGTCATCTACTTCGCCGCGTACATGGTCATCTCGGTCGACGAGGAGGCCCGTCACCGCGACCTGGGTACCCAGGAGAACAACATCCGTCTCGAGCTGAAGACGCTCGGCGACCGCCGCGACGCGAAGATCGCGGAGCGCCTGGCCAAGCTGGAGGAGGAGCTCGCGGCCCTCGAGGCCGAGGGTGCCAAGGCCGATGCCAAGAAGAAGGTCAAGGACGCCGCCGAGAAGGAGATGTCGCTCATCCGCAAGGGTGCCGACGAGGCGATCCTGAAGCTGGAGCGCGTGTGGGAGGACTTCCGCACGCTCGAGGTCGGTGCCCTGCGCCCGGAGGACGACGTCTTCCACGAGCTGCAGGACCGCTTCGGCCAGTACTTCGAGGCCTACATGGGTGCCGAGGCGATCCAGCGTCGCCTGGCCGCGTTCGACCTGGCCGCCGAGGCCGAGAGCCTGCACCTGCAGATCTCGGAGGGCAAGGGCCAGCGCAAGATCCGTGCGATCAAGCGCCTCAAGGTCGTCAACTCGTTCCTCGAGACCGGCATGAGCCCGGCCGCGATGGTGCTCGACGTCGTCCCGGTGATCCCGCCGGAGCTGCGTCCGATGGTCCAGCTCGACGGTGGCCGCTTCGCGACCTCGGACCTGAACGACCTGTACCGCCGCGTGATCAACCGCAACAACCGTCTCCGTCGCCTGATCGACCTCGGTGCCCCCGAGATCATCGTCAACAACGAGAAGCGGATGCTGCAGGAGGCCGTCGACGCGCTGTTCGACAACGGCCGCCGCGGTCGCCCCGTCACCGGTACCGGCAACCGCGCCCTGAAGTCCCTGAGCGACATGCTCAAGGGAAAGCAGGGTCGCTTCCGCCAGAACCTGCTCGGCAAGCGTGTCGACTACTCGGGCCGTTCGGTCATCGTCGTCGGCCCGCAGCTCAAGCTGCACCAGTGCGGTCTGCCCAAGCAGATGGCGCTCGAGCTCTTCAAGCCGTTCGTCATCAAGCGCCTGATCGACCTCGGTCACTCGCAGAACATCAAGGCCGCCAAGCGCGCCGTCGAGCGCACCCGTCCCGAGGTCTGGGACGTTCTCGAGGAGATCATCCGCGAGCGTCCGGTGCTGCTGAACCGTGCACCCACCCTGCACCGTCTCGGCATCCAGGCGTTCGAGCCGCAGCTCGTCGAGGGCAAGGCTATCCAGCTGCACCCGCTCGTCTGCGCGGCGTTCAACGCCGACTTCGACGGTGACCAGATGGCCGTGCACCTGCCGCTGTCGGTCGAGGCTCAGGCCGAGGCCCGCGTGCTCATGCTCGCGTCGAACAACATCCTGAAGCCGTCGGACGGCCGTCCGGTCACCCTGCCCTCGCAGGACATGATCATCGGTCTGCACCACCTGACCACGGTCAAGGCCGGCGCCAAGGGCGAGGGCCGTGCGTTCGGCTCCGTCGGCGAGGCACAGCTCGCGTACGACGAGGGCACGCTCGACCTGCAGGCGAAGGTCCGCATCCGCATCCCGGGTCTGGCCTTCCTCGAGGGCGAAGCTCCCGAGGGCTACGAGAAGCACGGCCTGGTCGACGCTTCGCTGGGTCAGGCGATCTTCAACGACGCGCTGCCGAAGGGCTACCCGTTCGTGCGCGAGCAGGCCGACAAGGGCAAGCTGTCGCAGATCGTCAACAAGCTGGCCGAGGAGTACCCCAAGGTCGAGACGGCCGCCACGCTGGACCGCATCAAGGATGCCGGTTTCTACTGGGCGACCCGTTCGGGTGTGACCGTCGCGCTGAGCGACATCCTCACCCCGCCGAACAAGGCGGAGATCGTCGCGGGCTACGAGAAGCAGGCCGCGAAGGTCCAGTCCCAGTACGAGAAGGGCCTCACGACCGACGCCGAGCGTCGTCAGGAGCTCATCAAGATCTGGACCGAGGCGACCGACGAGGTGCAGGCCGCGATGAAGGCGCACTTCCCGGAGGACAACACCATCAACCGCATGGTGTCCTCTGGCGCTCGTGGTAACTGGCTGCAGATCCGGAACATCGCCGGTATGCGTGGTCTGGTGAACAACCCCAAGGGTGAGATCATCCCGCGTCCGATCATCTCCTCGTACCGCGAGGGTCTGTCGGTGGCGGAGTACTTCATCGCGACGCACGGTACCCGTAAGGGTCTGGCCGACACCGCTCTGCGTACCGCCGACTCGGGTTACCTGACCCGTCGTCTGGTGGACGTCTCGCAGGACGTCATCATCCGCGAAGAGGACTGCGGCACGTCGAAGGGCCTCGAGCTCCCGATCGCCGCTCCGAACTCGCAGGGTGAGCTGGTGCGCGACGCGAACGTCGAGAACTCGGTGTTCGCCCGTACGCTGGCCTCCGACGTGGTGAACGCGTCGGGCGAGGTCCTGGCCGCGGCCGGCGACGACGTGGGCGACGTGCTCATCGACAAGCTGGTCGCCGCGGGCGTGGAGACCATCAAGGTCCGCTCGGTCCTGACCTGCGACTCCGCCGTCGGCGTGTGCGCGCAGTGCTACGGCCGTTCGCTCGCGACGGGCAAGACCGTCGACATCGGCGAGGCCGTCGGCATCATCGCGGCCCAGTCGATCGGTGAGCCCGGTACCCAGCTGACGATGCGTACCTTCCACACCGGTGGTTCGGCGTCGGCGGATGACATCACGCAGGGTCTGCCCCGTGTGCAGGAGCTGTTCGAGGCGCGTACCCCCAAGGGTGCATCGCCGATCGCGGAGGCCGACGGCCGCATCACGATCGACGAGACCGAGAAGGCCAAGAAGGTCATCCTCACGCCCGACAACGGCGACGAGCCCGTCGTCTACCCGGTGCTGAAGCGTGCCACCCTCCTCGTCGAGGACGGCCAGCACGTCTCGGTCGGTCAGCCCCTGCAGGTCGGCACGCTCGACCCCAAGGAGGTCATGCGCGTCATGGGTGCCCGCGAGGTGCAGAAGTACCTCGTCGGCGGCGTCCAGGGCGTCTACCGCTCGCAGGGTGTGCCGATCCACGACAAGCACATCGAGGTCATCGTCCGCCAGATGCTCCGCAAGGTCACCGTCGTCGACCACGCCGACACGACCCTGCTGCCCGGTGAGATGGTCGACCTGAAGCGCTACCAGCAGATCAACCGCGAGGCCGTGGCCGAGGGCAAGCGCCCCGCGTCCGGTCGCCCGGAGCTGATGGGTATCACGAAGGCGTCGCTCGCGACCGAGTCGTGGCTGTCCGCTGCGTCCTTCCAGGAGACGACCCGCGTGCTCACGCAGGCCGCCATGGAGGGCAAGCGCGACCCGCTGGTCGGTCTCAAGGAGAACGTCATCATCGGAAAGCTCATCCCCGCCGGAACCGGTCTCTCGAAGTACCGCGACGTCACGGTCGAGGCCACCGAGGAAGCCAAGAGCGAGCGCTACCCGAACCGGATCTTCGCATCCGACGGCGCGTACGCGGACGGCGACTTCGGCTACGTCGACTTCGACGCGTTCTCGACGGACGACATCACCCCCGGTACCTACAACTGAGGTGTGAGTGAGTGAACGAAGGCCCCGGGGTTCTCCCCGGGGCCTTCGTCGTCCCTCGGCGCGGTCGGGGTGTGCATGGCTTCGGAGATCCGGCGCGGCGCGCCGCCGGTGGGCCTCATCCATCGGGGTGTCGGGTGTCATCTCCGAAGCTGTGACCGGGGCGGGCGCGGTAGGGTCGGCGAGTGACCACTGAGACTTCCCCCGGCGGCGCGGCCGTCGTCATCGGAGACGCCCTGATCGACGAGATCCGGGATGAGGCCGGCGTCCGCGAGTTCGTCGGCGGAGCCGCCCTGAACGTCGCGGTGGGGCTGCGCCGGCTCGGAATCCCCACGACGCTCATCGCGATGGTGGGGGAGGATGTCGCCGGCGCGCACATCCGCGAGTATCTGGCCGATCACGGCGTGCGGCTGATCGCGAGCGCGGCACCGCACGGGTCGTCGCGGGCCGTCGTCACGCGGGCCGCGAACGGCGAGCCGAGCTATGTCTTCAACCGCGCGGCCCAGGAGCGCACGATCCGGTACGCCCACGAGGCGAGGGCGGCCATCGCCGAGGCGGACATCGTCGCCGTGAGCTGCTTCCCCTTCGATGTCCCGGCCGAGGTCGACGCCCTCGCCGCCGCGGTGGAGGGTGCGCGGCTGGCGATCGACCCGAACCCGCGCACCGGCATGCTGTCCGACCGCGAGGAGTTCGTCCGCGGCTTCGAGCGGCTGGCGGCGCGGGCGGACCTGGTGAAGGTCGGCGCCGACGACGCCGCCGTGCTCTATGACGGCGACCTCGACGCCCTGCGCGCGCGGCTCCGGAACCTCGGAGTCTCCGCGGTGCTCGCGACGGCCGGGGCGGAGGGCGCGGTGCTCGAGTCGGACGCCGGGTCGGTCTCGGCGCCCATCTCGGCGCTGCCTGGTCGCGTGGTCGACACCGTGGGAGCGGGGGACGCGACACTCGCCGCTGTCGCCGCCGGGCTGGTGGAAGGCTCCCCGAAGGCGGCCGAGGGCTGGTCCGCCCTGCTCGAGCGCGCGATGGATGTGGCCGCCGCAACCTGCCGCGCCGAGGGCGGGCTGCTGCGCACACCGGAGTCGCTCGCCGCCGCCGACCGCGGCGTGTACGGAAGCTGACGCCTCGATTTCTCGCGCCCGCATCCGGCAGGTATGATTGTTCTTCGTGCCCCCGGTTGGCTGTTCAAGTCGGACGGGTGCGCTCTGGCGAGTTACCCAAGTGGCCAAAGGGATCTGACTGTAAATCAGCCGTCTTCGACTTCGGGGGTTCGAATCCCTCACTCGCCACCACGGAAGCCCCCGCTCGCGGGGGCTTCTCCCGTTCCCGGCCTCACCTCCGCGCCGAGTTCCTAGACTGGAGCGATGCGACCTCTCACCGAAGCCGACGTCCGGGCCTCGTTCGTGAACGCGGACGCCGACGAGCTGCGCGTCATGGAGATGCCGCACGACTTCCTCCTCGTGGACTGGGACTACCTCGACTTCTTCGCCTGGCGCGACCCGAGTGCCGGCAAGCGCGGCTACGTCCTCATCCCGCACGAGGGGCGTGTGGTCGGCGTGGTGCTGCGGGCGTCGGAACCAGGGCGCGGGCGCTCGGGCATGTGCAACATCTGCCACACGATGCAGCCGGGCAACCAGGTGGCGCTGTTTGCGGCGCGACGCACGGGAGAGGCGGGGGAGCGCGGCGACTCGGTCGGCACCTACATCTGCGCCGATCTGTCCTGCCACGAGAACGTACGCCTCGCGCATCCGCTCGCACCGAACGAGATCCGGGCGGCGGGACAGGTCGACTTCCGGCTCGATGGCACCCGGCGACGGATGGAGCGGTTCGTCGCTCGCGTCTGGGAGGGCGCCTGAGCGCGACTAGCCTGGAGGCATCCGCCTGTGCTCGAAGGAGAAGCCATGAGTGATGCCATCCTGTTCGCCGTCGACGAGGGGCTGGCGCGGCTCACGCTCAACCGTCCGACCCGCCTCAACGCCTTCAACGCCGATCTGGCGTACGCCTGGCGGGATGCGACCGTCGAGGCGACGTCGCGCGACGACGTGCAGGCCATCCTCATCGACGCGGCGGGACCGGCGTTCTGCGCGGGCGGTGACGTGATCGACATGGCGACGACCATGGGGTCGTCCGGGGCGGAGATCACCGCGCTGGCGGAGGTCATCAACACCGGAATCCGCGCGCTCACGGAGTCGAGCGTGCCCGTGGTCGCCGCGGCGCACGGGACGACGGCCGGTGGCGGACTCGGCATCCTGCTTGCCACGGACTACGCGGTGGTGGGCTCGCGGTCGCAGCTCGGGAGCCTGTACGCGAACATCGGCCTCACTCCCGACCTCTCCGTGTCGGCGCAGCTCGCGCGGGCCGTGGGTCAGCGCCGCGCCCTCCAGCTCGTGCTGCAGGACCGCCTGCTCACGGCCGCGGAGGCCCTCGACTGGGGGCTGGTGGCCGAGGTCGTGGAGGGCGAGGACGGCAGGACGGAGGCCGGCCTGGTCCGTGCGCGGGCCGAGGAGGTCGCGCGGTTCTGGCTCGCCGGGGCCGCCGACGCGTACGGCCAGGCCAAGCGGCTGGTGCGGTCGCAACCGGAGCGCACCTTCGCCGATCAGTTGAGCGAAGAGGCCCGGTCCATCGGTGCCGCCCTGGAGACCCCGGACGCACAGGCGCGGGTCGCAGCCTTCGCGGCGGCTTCCGCGAAGAAGGCCGGCTGACCCTTCCTCCCCAGATCGCGGTCCGTTCCCGATCTCCTTCGGACTCGAGGGAAGCCGGAACAAGCGGGCCCGCGCGTGGCAGGATGAAGGCATCGCCGCTCGACGAGAGGATCCCCATGTCCCATCCGGACACCGCCCGGCTGCAGCCGCAGGGTGACAAGAAGAACATGTCGCTGCTCATCAGGGGCTCGCTGTGGGTCGCGATCGGCGCCCTCATCGCCGCGGCTCTGGTCTGCGTCGTATGGGTCCTGGTCGGCGATCAGAACGGCCTCATCGGTCGCGCCTTCCTCACGATCCTCCTGCTCGCCGCCTTCGCCGGGATCGCCATCCTCGAAGCGGGGCTCGCGACGAACCGTCCGGACTGGCTCCAGCTCGCGAGCATGGTCACGTGGGTCATCGCGCTCCTCGTCGGCCTCGTGAAGATCTGGCTCCCGGAAGACGGGCTCTACTTCGGTGCGGAGCGCTTCTTCCAGCTGCTGCTCGTGATCGGGATCCTGCAGCTCGCACTGCTCCATGTGCGGCTCTTCACCCGTGCCGCGCAGCGCCACGTCACGACCTTCACGAAGGTGATCCACATCGTGACGATCGTCTTCCTCGGCGCCCTCGTCGCCCTGCTGGTCTTCTTCCTCGCGTTCCCCAACACCTTCGACTACACCGAGCTGTACTGGCGCATCGTCGTCGCCCTCACGATCCTCGTCGCCGTCGGCACCACGCTGATTCCGCTGCTCAACGCCCTGTTCGCGCCGAAGAAGGCTCCTGCCGCCCGGCCCGTCGCCTCCGCACCGTCCTGGCCGACCTACGCCGACGGGATCACGCCGCTCCCGGCTCTTCCCGACGGAAGCCCGGACTGGAACGCCTATTACACGGGGTACCCCTCGGCGGCTCCCCAGGCCCTGGGTCAGGCGGCCGCCGCGGGGTTCTCCGTGGCGACCCCGCCCCTGGCGCCCACCGCTCCGGCCCTCCCGGACTTCGCGGCGCCTCCCGCTCCTGGCCCTGTGCCTCCCGCGCCCGACCTGCCGGCGCCGCCGCAGCCGGCGTCGCCCTCGTCGGCACCTGCGCAGCCGGCGCCGCCGCAGCCCGCTCCGCCCGCCCAGGGCGAGCCCCCGGCCTTCCCGCCGCCGCCGCCCGCGCCCTCGCACCCGGCGCCGTGATCGACGCTCTCGAGCTCAGCGCGCTGGCGACGGAGATCGCCGAGGAGGCGGGTGCGCTCGCCCGCACCCGACGCCGGGAGGGCGTCCGGCTCGCGGCCACCAAGTCGACGCTCGCCGACATCGTGACCGAGGCGGACCGCGAGGTGGAGGCGCTCATCCGCGAGCGACTGCGCGCGGCGCGGCCGGCGGACGGCTTCCTCGGTGAGGAGTCGGGGGCGGCCACCGGCGACAGCGGCATCACGTGGGTGGTCGACCCGATCGACGGCACGGTGAACTACGCCTACGGCATCCCCGCGTACAACGTGAGCATCGCGGCCGTCAGCGGTCCGCCGGAGCCTGACGCCTGGGTGGCGCTGGCCGCCGCCGTGCACGCGCCCGCTGTGGGCGAGACCTTCACCGCGGCACGCGGGCACGGTGCCTGGTCGGACGGCGTCCGGCTCGCGGTGACCGCGGTGACCGACGCCGGGGCACTCCTGGCGACCGGGTTCGGCTACGACCCGGCGACGCACGACGGCGACCTCGCGACGGTCCGCCGGGTGATGCCCATCGCCCGGGATCTCCGCCGTATGGGATCGGCGGCCCTGGACCTGGCCTACGTGGCGGCGGGCCGATTGGACGGATACTTCGAGCGCGGCCTCAAACCGTGGGATCACGCGGCGGGTGCCCTGCTCGTCCAGGAAGCGGGTGGGCGCGTGAGCCGGATCGATCGGGAATCGCCGCGGCCCTTCCTGATCGCGGGTGGCGTGACCGTGCACGACCGACTCCGGGATATCCTCGATGAGGAAAAACCCTGACCGATCCATGGCTTTCACAGGAGGATCGGGGTAGTGTTTACCCGATCGTTACTTTCACCACCCGAAGGTGAGAGTTGTCATTGCGCCCCCGAGCATCACGAACGACCGAGAGATTAGCTTTGCCCTTCGAGAACCCCCAGGCTGCCGCTGCGCCCACGCGCCGGTCCAGCCGCCCTCGCACTGCGGCCTCCGAGGCCTCGGCGAGCGGGTCGACGGCACCCCTCGCTGACGCGGAGACCGTGATCGCCCTCGCTGCTGTCATCCCCCTGTCCCGTCGCGCCGCGCGTCAGCGTCAGGCCGAGGTGCCCCCGGTACCGCTCGCACCCGAGGAGCCCTTCATCGCCGCGGCTGCGCCGGCCATCGCCGATGTCCCCGCGGTGCCCGTCGTCGCCAAGATCGTCGAGAAGTCCGAGGACACGGTCCCGGTCGAGGACATCGCCCCGGCATCCGAGCCCTTCGTCGCCGAGGCTGACGCCGAGGGCGACGCCTTCGAGCGCGCCTCCCGCGCCTTCCGTGAGACCGGCTCCATCCCGACGCCGTCGGCGTCCCGCCGTTCGACTTTCACTGCGAACGCCGCATCGCAGGCCGCGCCGAAGATCGACACCGCCGGCCTCGCGGCCGTCGGCCCTCGCCGCACCCGCCGCATTCGCAAGACCCTCGCCGCCGGTGCCACCGTCGGCGCGATGGGGCTCGCCGGACTCCTGGCCGTGTCCATGACCCTGCCCGCGGAGGCCGTCGCGGCCGCCCAGGGCGGATCGCTCGCCTCGACGTCCCTCGTCACCGCGGCCGCCGCCGATGCGGCAGGCTCGGCGGACGACGAGATCCAGGCCTTCGTCGCGCCGTCCGGTGTGCAGAACGAGCCGCTCTCTCGCGCCGACAACTTCAGCACGGTCTCCCTCGTCGAGGTCGCCGCCGAGCAGGGCATCAACTACTCCGGTGAGATCTTCACGAACGACCCGGACGCCGCCATCCAGTGGCCGTTCCTCGTCGGCGTGGGTATGAGCTACGGCTACGGCATGCGCAGCGGCCGCCTCCACGAGGGCATCGACTTCGTGCCGGGCAACGGTGCGCCCATCCAGGCGATCGCCGACGGCACCGTCCGCATCGCGACCGAGCAGGGTGCCGCCTACGGTGTCACGGTCTACATCGACCACGTCATCGACGGCTCGGTCATCACGAGCCACTACTCGCACATGCAGTACGGCTCGCTGCAGGTGAAGGCGGGCGACAAGGTCAAGGTCGGCGACATCGTCGGCAAGACCGGTAACACCGGCCGCTCCTACGGGGCGCACCTGCACTTCGAGCTCATCGTGAACGGGACGACCATCGACCCGATGCCGTGGCTCAAGAAGAACGCCGGACGCACGTCGCTCACCTCGGAGGAGTGACCGTCTCGATTTCATGAGGACGCCACAAGGATGGTATTCTCGTGTGGTTGCCCCGCGAGGGGCAGCACGCCCCGATAGCTCAGTGGCAGAGCACTTCCATGGTAAGGAAGGGGTCGTCAGTTCAATCCTGACTCGGGGCTCGGAGTTCGCATCTGCGATGCGGATGCCGTGCGGCAGGGTAGCTCAGTTGGTGAGAGCGCACGACTCATAATCGTGAGGTCGCGGGTTCAAGCCCCGCTCCTGCTACAGATGAAAACCCCCGGAACCTTCCGGGGGTTTTGTCGTTTCCGACCTCCGTGCCGGGATACCGTCCTCACCCCGCGCGGAGCGTCCGAGAGTGTGTGACGCGTCGGCCTCCCAGCTGGCCACCGAGATGGCGAGCATCGAGGGACGAGGTCAGCCGTGTCTGCGCCCGATCGCCGTGCGACCATCGTGTTCCGGGACGCCCGGCGAGCCCTGGAGGAGGCCGTCGCGGAGGGTTGCGGCCACGGCCTCGGGCTCGATACGCCGCGCGCCGCAGGAGTCGTGGGACGTATTGGTCGCCGGAGGGTACGGGCGCGCGCTGCTGACCGGCGCCCTCGCCGGGGCACTCGCCGGGCTGCGCCGTGATGCGGGACGTCAGTGCGGGGGAGCGAAGGTGTCGCGTGCGGAGGTGCCGACCCGCCCGCGGATGAAGATCATCAGCACGAGACCCGCGACGATCACGACGATGTTGCCGAGCCCCGCGACGGCCGTGAGCCCACCCTCGGCGGGGTACAGCGTCTGCAGGAAGATGCTCGGATCGGTGCTCGCGTGGAGGAGGATCGGGGCGATGATCGTCCCCGTGACGCGGAGCGCGAGGTACATGCAGATGCCGAACGCGAAGGTGTAGACGAGCTGAAAGGCCGTCGGCAGCAGGTCCTGCCCGGTCAACAGGTTCCCCGCATGGAGAGCGGCGAAGACCGCCGCCGAGACGACCGCGACGACGAGCTCGCGCGCGCCCGCATCACGCATCAGCTTCACGACGAGTCCGCGAGTGAGAACCTCTTCCGCGAAGCCGATGGCGAGTCCCGCGAGCAGCCATGTCGCCACCGCGTCCAACCCTACGCGGCTGTAGTCGACCGTGAGGAAGCGGAGGATGTTGAACACCAGCACTGCGGCGACCGCGACCCACATCCACCCGGCTCCGCGGATCGGCTGGCGACCGAAGACCGGTCGCCACCACCGGACCGATGCGATGAAGGCGACCAGCAGCAGACCGCCGACGAGGATCGGCAGGGTGTCATAGACGAGGACGCCCGCCGCGCTGTTGGGGTCGTCGACCCGGGCGGACAGCGGTAGGAACGCGAGCGAGAGCGCCTGGTAGAGCCCGTAGTACACGGCGGCGAGCAGGAGCGCACGCCACCAGCCCCCGCGGTCCCAGAAGTTCTGCCAGGCGGAACGGTGGGGGGCGGTCTCGATCACGGATGCTCCTCGACGGGAAAGGGCTGGACAGCTCTAGTGTGGCGGCTCCGTGTCGGGCGGGCAGGCGCTCGGCCTGCGACACGCCGTGTCAACCCCCTCTGCGGGAGGCCGTGCGTCCGCGCAGACTAGCGGTCCGGATCCCCAACGTCAGGAGGCGCCATGTCCGACACGTCGAACAGCCAGGACAACCAGGAGGAGATCGAGGCCATCGGCGTCGACCCCGACTTCGTCACCACCGACCACGACCCCGAGCCCGACGAGCTTCCGGCGACGGGCGGCGGGGAGGACGACGACGTCGACGTCGCCGACCTCCCCTAGCGCGGGCTACCTGCCTGTGGGCGCCGAGCCGGTCTCTCCCGGCTCGGCGTCCGTGCGTCCGGCATCGCCGCGCCCTGCCGAGCGGAGTTCGGCCTCCAGACGCTCGGCCTCCTCGCCGCTGATCGCCTCACCACGGGCCACGAGCCCGGCCTGGTCCGACAGCGGGATCTGCTTGAGGAACAGCGACAGGATGAGCGCGAGCGCGATGAAGGGCACGAGGTACCAGAACACCGGGGCGAGCGCGTCCGCGTACGCCGTGACGATGCCGTCGCGCACCTCGTCCGGCAGGCTGTTCAGCGTGGCGGGGTCGATCGTGGATGCGGCCTGGGACGCGGCCTCGGGGGATGCCCCGGCGCCGGCGAACACGCCGAGGAGGTTCTCCGTCAGCCGCGTGGTGAAGATCGTGCCGAACACCGCGGTCCCCAGCGAGGCGCCGACCTCGCGGAAGTAGTTGTTCGTGCTCGTGGCGGTGCCGATCTCGCCTGCCGGGACGGCGTTCTGCACGACGAGCACGACGACCTGCATGATGAGGCCGAGCCCGGCGCCGAAGACGAACAGGAACGCGCAGATCAGCCAGATCGGCGTCTCCGCCGACAGGGTGGTCATGGCGACCATCGCGATGCCGGTGATGATGGTGCCGAGGATCGGGTAGATCTTGTACTTCCCGGTCTTCGAGATCGCGATGCCGGAGAAGATCGAGGTCCCCATGAGGCCCACCATCATCGGGATCATCAGCAGCCCGGACGCGGCGGCGGACGTTCCGGACGACATCTGCAGGAACGTCGGGACGAAGCCGATCGCCGCGAACATGCCGATGCCGAGGACCAGGCCGATGGCGGTGGCGTTCACGAAGATCGGGTTGCGGAAGAGGCTGAGCGGGATGATCGGGTCCTGCACGCGGGACTCGGTGATGACGAACGCCGTCGCCGACACCACGAGCCCGGCGCCCCAGGCCCAGGTCGCCAGGGAATCCCAGCCGAACGCGGCGTCGCCGCCGAAGTCGGTGAAGAAGATGAGGCACGTCGTGGCCGCGGACAGGAAGAGCACGCCGAGGATGTCGATCGGCTTCTCCGCCTTCTTGCTGGGGAGCTTCAGCGCCACGAGGGCGATGAGGAACGCCCCGATGCCGACCGGGATGTTGATGTAGAACGCCCACTGCCAGGTCATGTGGTCGACGAAGAAGCCGCCGAGGAGCGGTCCGGCGACCGCGGAGAGGCCGAACACCGCGCCGAGCGGGCCCATGTACTTGCCGCGCTCGTTGGCCGGCACGATGTCGGCGATGATCGCCTGCGAGAGGATCATGAGCCCGCCGCCGCCGAGACCCTGGAGGGCGCGGAAGACGACGAACATCCAGAAGTCCGACGCGAACGCGCAGCCGACCGAGGCGAGCGTGAACAGGGCGATGGCGACGAGGAACAGCGATCGTCTGCCCAGCACGTCGCCGAACTTGCCGTAGATGGGCATGACGATGGTGGTGGCCAGCAGGTAGGCCGTGGTGATCCAGACCTGATGGTCGACGCCGCCGAGCTGGCCGACGATGGTGGGCATCGCGGTCGACACGATCGTCTGGTCGAGGCTCGCGAGCAGCATGCCCGCGATCAGGGCGCTGAAGATGATCCAGATGCGGCGCTTCGTCAGGAGGAAGGGCGCATCCGCGGTGGCGGTGGCGGACATCAGTGGGCTTTCTGTGAAGGGGAGTAGAGGTCGCGCGCGAGGCGCAGCCGGCGGGTGATGAGGTCGGCGAACGGTTCGGTGGAGTGGTGGTGCAGCAGCTGCTCCATGCACAACCGCACGAGCGCGCCGACGGAGTGGACGAGCACCTCCGCGCGCAGCTCCGCGTCCGGCTCCGCGCCGAGGCGGCGGGCCACGAGGGCGATGTCGCGGCGCTCGTGCTTCTCCTGCTGCTCGAAGGCGGCCCGCAGCAACCGCGGCTCCTGCTCGATGACGGCGAACAGCTCCGCGGCGTGCTCGATGGGATCGAAGAGGGCGAAGCGTTCGATGGTGAGCTGCACGAAGTCGTCCAGGAGATCGCCCTCGCGGTCGAGGAAGGCCGCTTCGAGCTCCTCCTGGCGGGAGTCGATGACGGCGAAGCCGAAGACGGCGTTCTCCTTGCTCTCGAAGTAGTTGAAGAACGTGCGCCGGGAGACCCCGGCGTCGGCGCACAGCTCCTCGACGGTGAAGCCGGCGAAGCCCCGCTCGGTGGTCAAGCGGCGCGCGGCTTCGGTGAGCGCGCGCGTGGTCCGACGCTTGCGCTGCTCCCGTGTGGATTCTGCACTGTTCTCCATAAAGTGCAACTTTGCACTCTGAACCTTGGAGTGCACTGAGAGTCGCCGCCGAGAGGCGAGCCGAAATTCGTTCGGAGAAGTTTGTGACATTCTGTGCTCCCCGACCGTCTTAGTGGTGTCGTGAGAACACGGCCCGCGCGGGAACCGCGTGGTCACACGGATGAAGGAGCTCGAGATGGCGAACGTGACTGGGGGCACCCAGCCCAAGGCTCAGGTCGTTCCGGCGGCGCAGGGGGCGGCGGGGAAGACCACGATCGAGGATGCGGTGGTCGCGAAGATCGCCGGCATCGCGGCACGAGAGGTGGACGGGGTCTACGCGCTCGGCGGCGGCGCCGCACGCATGATGGGCGCCATCCGCGACGCCCTCAACACGACCGACCTCGCGCAGGGGATCAGCGTCGAGGTCGGCGAGACGCAGGTGGCCGTCGACGTGACGATCGTGGCGGAGTACCCCGTGTCCCTGCAGAAGGTGGCCGACCAGGTGCGGGCCGCGATCCACCGGGCCATGGTGGAGCTGGTGGGCATGGAGGTCGCCGAGGTGAACGTGACCGTCAACGACGTGCACATCCCCTCCGAGGACGACGACGAGGCTCCGGAGGCGCGAGTCCAGTGAACGCCTCGGTGATCGGCGGAGCTGCGGCGACGGTGCTCGCGCTGACCTGGATCGTCTGGGGGTTCTGGGCGTTCCTGCTCGTCACCCTCGCGATGCTCGTCGGTGCGGTCGTCGGCCGCATCGTCGACGGTCGCCTGGACGTGCGGGCGCTCGCCGACGTGGTGCGCGGGCGGCGATCGTCCTCATGAGCGTCGCAGTGACGGACGGGCCGACGACCGTGGCGGGGGCCACGGTCGTCGAGGCCCGGGCGCTGCATCGGCTCGCGCTGGGGATCGTCCGCGATGTCGCCGGAGTCGGCACGGGAGACGCGAGCGTCGACCTCGCCGACAGCCGCGGCGACCTGCGAATCTCCGTGGCGGTCCCGGTCGTCCTGGGGAGCCGCGCGGGCGGTCCCGTGGCGGTCCGCGCCGACGCCGTGCGCGACGCGGTCGTCCGCGGGATGCGCGAGCTGGCGGCCCGCCGCGTGGGAGCGGTGGACGTGCGTTTCACCGGAGTCCGGCGTGAGGAAGAAAGGAGAGTGGCATGACGGCGAACACGACGACGTCGCGGCGACTGCTTCGTCGAGAGGCGAGGGCGACCCGCCGGGGCCCGGCGATCGCGCTCGCGGTCGTCCTCGTGATGCTTCTCCTCGCTCTGCTGGGCGCGGTGGTCGCCGGGACTCTCGACGCGGGGTTCCGCGCGCAGGTCACCGGATGGCTCACGCCCGTCACGGCTTCCGCCGCGGCGCCTGCGGTGATGATCGCCGCCGGGGCCGTGCTCGTGGTCGTGGCGCTGCTCCTCCTCGGACTCGCCGTGCTTCCCGGTCGGCGGGCCCGTCGCACGCGCCTCGCCGCACGGGCCGCGCTGGTGATCGACGACGGGGTACTCGCCGACGCCATCGCCGACGGCACGGCGCGCCGGATCGGCGTGCAACGCGGCCAGGTGCGCGTGACCGTGGGACGACGCACAGTGCTGATCCGGGTCACGCCCACGAGCGGGGTCCCGGTGGATGCGGCCGCCGCGGGAGACGCGGCCCTGCGCGTGCTGGACGAGGCCGGATTCCGGCTCTCGCCGCGGGTGCAGGTGGCACGGGAAGGAGTGATCGCATGACGTCGGCAGGGACCGTCGCGAACCGGATCGTCCTCCTCGGAGGAGCCGCGATGCTTCTGGGCGGGGGCGTCGTCCTCCTCGCTGCGGGACTGCGGGGCGCGGGGGCGCTTCCGGCCCCCGCCGAGGATGTGCTCGCCGAGGCCGACGGTGTCGTGGCGTGGTCGGGGGCCTGGGGCCTCGACATCCCCGGTGCGGGCTTCGTGCCGCTGTGGGCGCTCGCGGGGCTCGCCGCCGCGGTGCTGCTCGTCGTCCTCCTCCTCGCGTTCCTGCTCACCCGCAGGCCGCGGCGGGAGCGCACCCTTCTCCGGCTCGTCGGTGAGGGCGGCACGACCACCGTCGACCGGAGTGTGGCGGAGCAGCTGCTCGCAAGCCCCCTCGCCGATCGAGCGGACGTGCTGGCCGCCCGGGTGACAAGCCGGAAGGCCGGCCGCGAGATCGCTCTCGGCCTCGTGGTCACTCCACGTCCCGGCGCGGCCCTGGGGCAGGTGCTCGCCGCCGCCGACGCGGTCGTGCAGGAGTGGGACGCCGTCACCGGGACGCGGATGCCGGTCATCGTGCACATCGCGGACCGCGGCTGGCGGGAGCTCTTCCGCTCCCGGCAGCGGATGCGCCGTTCGCTGGTGGCCGGAAAGAGTACGGCGGCGCGTGAGCCGCACAGCACACAGACATCGACCCCGACCGTCGGGGTCGTGTGAGGAAAGGAGGCGCCATGAGCGCGGAGGACAAGATCAAGGCCGCAGCCGAGAAGGTCGCAGGCAAGGCCAAGGAGGTCGTCGGCGAGGTCACGAACAACGACAAGCTCGTCGCCGAGGGCAAGGCCGAGCAGGCCAAGGGCGACGTCAGGAACGCGGCCGAGGATGTCAAGGACACGTTCACCAAGTGACGGAAGGGGAGGAGACGCCCGGAGGGGCGTCTCCTCCGCTCGCGCGCAGAGGGTCGATCCGATCCGATGCGGCGCGGGCTCCGAATGCCTGGGGAACCGTGAACGAGGGGTGGGGGAATGGCAGCCGATCACTGGGGTGAGGCGCTGGAGCACGCCGGGGACCGTATCGTCGCCGGCCGTGCGATGGACGGCGACGTCGCCGCGTTCGCGGTGCTCGTGCGGAGGTACACGCCGATGATGAGGGCCTACACGCAGCGGATGCTCAACGCGTCCGCGGAGGTCGACGACATCGTGCAGGACGCATTCGTGACGGCATGGCAGCGGTTCGGTGAGCTGGAGGACCCCGCGAAGGTCAAGAGCTGGCTCATGCGGATCGTGAGCCGCAAGGCGGTGGATCGGCTGCGCCGGACGCGCCCCGCGCTCGACGTGGACGAGATCGACCGACCGGCGCCGCCGCAGGCGTCGCCCCATGCGGTCGTCGAGGCGAGAGCGGGCGTCGAGGCCCTCGGCGCGGCCCTGCGCGAACTCCCGGAGGCCCAGCGCGAATGCTGGGTGCTGCGGGAGCTGGCCGGCTACAGCTACGACGAGATCGCCGAGGAGCTCGGCATCCCCGTCAGCACGGTGCGCGGACTGCTGTCCCGCGCGCGACGGTTCCTGATCACACGGATGGAGGCGTGGCGATGACCGATCACCACGAGGACGACCAGCTGCGCCGCCTCGGCCTGGAGCCCGCCGACCTCGACGGGCACACGATCGAGGAGCTCAGCGACTACCTGGACGCCGCCCGCACCCCGCGGAATCCCGCCATCGAGGAGTCGCCGGGGTGCCAGCTCGCGCTCGACGCCCTGGAGAGGCTGCGCGGGCTGGGCAGCGCCCTGATGGATGAGGACGTCTCCTCCGCGCCTGCCGCGGACGAGAGCTGGGTGGAGAGGATCCTCAGCGGCATCGCGATGGACGCCCAGGCGGGGCGCCGCATCCCCTACGCCTCCGATGATCCGGACGTGGAGCTGGCGATCACCGAAGGCGCCGTGCGCGGACTGATCCGCGCCGCGGAGGAGGCCGTCCCCGGCGTGCTGGTCGGCCGGTGCCGGCTGGAGGGCGACGTTACCGAGCCCGGAGCGCCGGTGCGGGTCGCGATCGACGCGAGCGTCCGCCTCGGCGACCCCCTCCGTCGCGTCGCCGACCGGCTGCGCGCCGAGGTGGATGCCCGGCTGCGTCGTCATACCGAGCTGCAGGTCGTGGCTATCGACGTCGCGATCACGGACGTGAGGGAGGGGTCGCGATGACCGGCACCGAGCTGTCGAAGGAGGAGCGCGCGGGTCTCGCGCGCCGGATCGAGGCGGCGCTGCGCGCCTGCTCCGGGGTGCGCGGCGTGTACCGGTCGGGGTCGCTCGTCTCCCACCTCCTACGTGCGGGCGCGTCGGCGTGGGGGAACGAGCGCGGAGTCGAACCGATCGTGTCCGTCGCCGCCGGAGCGGACGGCGTGGCGGTGGAGGCGGCGATCGGCGTCGACGGGCGGGTGCGCAGCGTCGCGACGCTGCGGCATGCCCGTGACGCCGTGGACGCGGTGCTGCGGGCCGGGGGCCTGCGCCGCGGGAGCCTCACGCTGACCGTCGCCTACGTGCAGAGCCCCACGGAACTGGGGGAGCGCCGCCGCCCGTGACGGGGACCGGCGGCGCTCCGCGGGTCACACCAGGGCGCGGAGGCCCTCGACGAGCGGGGTCGTCGGGCGGCCGATGAGGCGGCGGAGGGTGCCGTCGGTGTCCGCCAGGGCGCCGTCGCGGATGCCGGCGTCCAGGGCGACGACGAACCCGGCGGTGCCCTCGTCGAGGCCGGCGGCGCGGAGCGCGGCGAGCTGCTCGTCGGCGGAGAGCGGGACGAACACGACCTCGCGGCCCGTCACCTCGGTCATCGCGGCCGCGAGGTCGGCGTAGGTCCATGCGACGTCCCCGCCGAGCTCGTAGACCGCACCAAGATGTCCGTCCTCGGTGGCGACGGCGGCGGCGGCCTCGGCGTAGTCCTTCCGGCTGGCGGAGGCGACGCGGCCCTCTCCGGTGCCGGCGCTGAGGGTGCCGGTCTCCGCTGCACGAGCGAGGTCGGCGGCGTAGTTCTCGGTGTACCAGTTGTTGCGGAGGATCACCGCGGGAAGGCCGGCGGCCGCGATGAGCTCCTCGGTGGCCTTGTGCTCGGGAGCCAGGACGAGGGAGCTTGTAGTGGCCTTCGGAGCGCTCGTGTAGACGAACTTCGACACCCCGGCATCCTTCGCGGCCTCGATGACCGCCTGATGCTGCGCGACGCGCTGGCCCACCTCCGAGCCGGAGACCAGCACGACGGTGTCCACGCCGTCGAGCGCCGCCGCGACCGAAGCCGGGTCGGTGTAGTCGAGACGGACGACGGGCACGCCGAGGTCGGCCCCCTTGGCGAGGTCGCGGGCGCCGGCACGGATCGTCTGCGGGTCGACGCCGCGCGCGAGCAGGGCGGCGACGATGAGGCGGCCGAGGTGACCGGTCGAACCGGTGACGAGGATGGTCATGGGAGTCCTTTCGTTGCTGACTCCCCGGACAACCCCGGCAGCCGTGCTCCGCATTCCTTTCGGCGGGTACCCACTTTTCGGTAAGGTACCCACATGACGGTGAGTTTTGCGCAGATCCGCGATTCCCAGCCCGCTCTCTTCGACCAGGGATGCGGCACGCGCGTGATCCTCGACCACATCATGAGCAAGTGGGGCGTGCTCGTGCTCTCCTGCCTCTCCGACGGCACGCGGCGCTGGGGCGAGCTGCGTCGGGAGGTGGACGGCATCAGCGAGAAGATGCTCGCGTCGACCCTGCGGAGCCTCACCGACGACGGCCTGGTGCACCGGGAGTCGCTGCCGACGGTGCCGCCGCATGTCGAGTACAGCCTCACGCCGCTCGGGCGTGACCTGATGGAGCGGATGCTTCCTCTGATGGAGTGGGTGGCCGCACACGCCGACGGAATGCTCGGTCGCGACTGACCCACGGAATCCTTCGCGTATCTGAACGCGACGCATGGATTCCGTTGCAGAAACAAAAGGATTGACGGGATACCGCGGCGAGCCGTACTGTTCAGGACATGGCAACGACGCCCATCCACCTTGAACGCCCCGACGGCAAGGGCCTGGCCGCAGGCACCCTCGGCCTGTGGGGCTCCACCGTCATCGGGCTCGCCTCCACGGCCCCCGTCTACTCGCTCGTGGCGACGCTCGGCTTCGTCGTGCTCGCCGTCGGCGCGCAGGCGCCGATCGCCTTCATCATCGCCTTCGTGCCGATGCTGCTGATCGCCTTCGCCTATCGCGAGCTCAACAACGCCGTCCCCGATTGCGGCACCACGTTCACCTGGGGCACCAAGGCCTTCGGGCCGTGGGTGGGCTGGATGGGCGGCTGGGGCGTCGCGGTCGCCGGCATGGTCGTGCTCGCGAACCTCGCGCAGATCGCCTCCGTGTACTTCTGGTCGCTGATCGGGCAGGACCTCGAGAACAACGACTGGCGCGTCGTCGTCGTAGCCGTGCTGTTCATCGCGGCGATGACCTGGGTGAGCTGGCGCGGGGTCGAGATCGGCGAGCGCATCCAGAACGTGCTCCTCGCGATCCAGTACCTCGCGCTGGCGGTCTTCATCGTGGCCGCCCTCTGGCAGTTCTTCACGGGCGACGCCCCCGCCGCCACCCCGTTCTCGTGGGAGTGGCTGAACCCCTTCGGCTTCACCGACTGGTCGGGCTTCACCGAGGCGATCCTCCTCGCGCTCTTCATCTACTGGGGATGGGACACCTGCCTCGCCCTCAACGAGGAGACGAAGGACCCGAAGCGCATCCCCGGTCGCGCCGCGGTGCTCACCTGCGTCATCCTCCTGGTGACGTACGTCGCGGTGACGATCGCCGCGATGATGTACGCCGGACTCGGCGAGGACGGCACGGGACTCGGCAACGAGGCCAACGCCGACGACTTCTTCCTGGCCATCAAGGACGGGCTGCTCGGACCGTTCGGCTGGGTGCTCGTGGTCGCGGTCATCATCTCGGCGATCTCGTCCACCCAGACGACCATCCTCCCGACCGCCCGCGGCACGCTCGCGATGGGCGTGTACCGGGCGCTCCCGGCGAAGTTCAAGGACGTGCACCCGGTCTACAAGACGCCGTCGTTCTCGACCATCGTCATGGGCGTGGTGGCTTCCCTCTACTACGTCGGCATGACCCTCATCAGCGACAACATCCTGCAGGACTCGATCCTCTCGCTGGGCCTCGCGATCGCGTTCTACTACGCCATCACCGGTTTCGCCTGCGTCTGGTACTTCCGTGCCGACCTGCGCCGCTCGACCCGCGACCTGTTCTTCAAGGGCATCTTCCCGCTGCTCGGAGCGCTGCTGCTGACCGGCGCGTTCGTGCAGTCGGCGATCGACATGTGGGATGTCGACTACGGCTACACCGTGCTCTTCGGCATCGGCGGCACGTTCGTGATCGGCATCGGGTCGCTGGCGATCGGCCTCGTCCTGATGCTCCTCTGGTACCTCTTCCCGCGGTCGAAGCGGTTCTTCCGGGGCGAGAGCCTGAACCGTGAGACCGAGGTGATGGTGCCGGAGGAGCCGGGCGCGATGATCCGCTCGGTCGACGGCGGCATCTGAGCGCAGGGTGCGCGCGCGGCTGTCCTAGGCTGGCCTCGTGCGCATCCGGCTCGACATCGCCTACGACGGCACCCATTTCCGCGGGTGGGCCACGCAGCCCACGCTCCGCACGGTCCAGGGGACGCTGGAGGCGGCGCTCGCCCGGATCGTCGGCTCCGACGTGCGGTTCGTCGTCGCCGGGCGGACGGACGCCGGCGTGCATGCGAGCGGACAGGTCGCGCACGTGGATCTCGACGAGGCGCAGTGGGCCCGGATCCAGGCACGACACGGCCGCGCCGCCGAGGATCCCGCGGGCAGCATCGCGGCGCGCATGCGCGGGGTGCTCGGCGCCTACCCCGACGTGACGGTCGTGCGCTCCTCCCTCGCCCCCGAGGGCTTCGACGCGCGCTTCTCCGCCGTCTGGCGGCGCTACCGCTATCGCCTGGCCGACGACCTTGCCGGCTATGACCCGCTGCGGCGTCTCGACACCACGACGATCCGCGGCCGGTTGGACGCCGAGGCCATGGACGCCGCCGCCCGGACCCTCATCGGTCTGCACGACTTCGCCGCCTACTGCAAGCCCCGCGAGGAGGCCACGACCATCCGCACACTGCTCGACTACCGGTGGCAGCGGGACGCGGACGGGGTGCTCGTCGCGGAGGTGAAGGCGGACGCGTTCTGCCACAGCATGGTGCGGGCCCTCGTCGGCGCCTGCGCGGCGGTGGGGGAAGGGCGCCTCGACGTCGGCGACCTCGTCGTGCTCCGCGATGCCCTCACGCGGACCAGCGAGTTCAAGGTGCTCGCCGCCCGCGGGCTCACGCTCACCGAGGTCGGATACCCCGCCGACGACCTCCTCGCCGCGCGGGCAGCCCAGACCCGCGCCCGCCGGGACCACGAGACCGACTGATCGTCCGGATCCGGAGCCGGGGCACAGATGGGGCGGGTAGCGTGGGGACGATCATGAAGGTCATCTCCTACAACCTGCGCAAGCACCGGGCCGCCGGCGAGCTCGCGGCGCTCGTCGATGAGCATGATCCCGACATCCTCTGCCTGCAGGAGTGCGACGTCCCGGAGCTGCCGGACCGGATCGGCGGTCTCGTGCTGGCGGATGCGACGCAGGGCAACCGCCTCGGACTCGCGCTCTTCTATCGCGAGAGCACCTACCGTCTGCAGGGCATCCGCACGCTGGGCCTGAAGAAGTCGCTGCACGATCGGATCGCCAAGCCGGCGCACGAGCGCGTGCTCGGCGCGCGCCTGCGCGACATCGACGACGGCGGCGAGTTCATCGTCGCGTCCTTCCACGCCGCGCCCCTGACGGCGTTGAACTCGCTGCGGCGGCATCAGATCCGTGCGGCGCTCGCCGAGCTCGCGACGCTGGGCGAGGGGCTGCCGCAGCTCATGGTGGGGGATTACAACTACCCCGTGTTCAAGGAGAACCTCGGGCAGGCCGTGCGCGACCAGGGCTACGCGCTCTCCCTCAGCGACGACCACACCTACACGCGCTACCGCGTCTTCCGCGGGCACTACGACTTCGCGACGTCGTCCGGCTTCGAGATCGAGCGCATCACCACGCTGCCGCAGCGTTCCAGCGACCACCGCCCGATCCTCGTGACGGTCCGCCCGGACTGAGTCCGGGCCGCCGGCGGGTTTGGGAATGCCGTTCC
This sequence comes from Microbacterium sp. UMB0228, assembly GCF_002871415.1. Taxonomy (NCBI): domain Bacteria; kingdom Bacillati; phylum Actinomycetota; class Actinomycetes; order Micrococcales; family Microbacteriaceae; genus Microbacterium; species Microbacterium sp. UMB0228. Next base: position 219,841 of record NZ_PNFU01000001.1, read on the forward strand.
GGTGGCGTATGCTGACTCTTTGGTGCCCTTCCCTGTCCTGCGGGGAAGACGCACATCCGAACGTGAGCCCTCCACTGGCGTGTTCCTCCCCGTAGGGAAGAACCACCCCGGAGTGGGATTCACGAACACCTCCGTTCGACAAGAAAGCAGCACTATCGTGACGCGCACTTACACCCCCAAGGCTGGCGAAGTCCAGCGCGACTGGGTCGTCATCGACGCCACCGACGTCGTTCTCGGCCGTCTGGCTTCGCACGCGGCGACGCTCCTGCGTGGCAAGCACAAGCCGACCTTCGCCAACCACATCGACTCGGGTGACTTCGTCATCATCGTGAACGCCGACAAGGTCGCGCTCACCGGTCAGAAGCTCCAGAAGAAGATGGCGTACCGCCACTCCGGTTACCCGGGTGGCCTCAAGGCCGTCAGCTACGCCGAGCTCCTCGAGAAGAACCCGGTCCGCGCCGTGGAGAAGGCCATCCGTGGCATGCTCCCGAAGAACAGCCTGGGCCGCCAGCAGCTGTCGAAGCTGAAGGTGTACGCCGGTGCCGAGCACCCGCACGCCGCGCAGCAGCCCCAGCCGTACACCCTCGACCAGGTCGCCCAGTAAGCGCCGTACAGACTAAGGACATACTCGTGGCTGACATCCAGGACTCCACCGAAAACCTCCAGAACTTCTCGACGTCGACCCCGGAGACCGACGCGGTCGAGGCGGCTCCCCGCCCCGTGCTGAGCGTCCCCGGCGCCGCTGTCGGCCGTCGCAAGCAGGCGATCGCCCGCGTGCGTCTGGTTCCCGGCTCGGGCACCATCACGGTCAACGGCCGCACGCTCGAGGACTACTTCCCGAACAAGCTGCACCAGCAGCTCATCAACGACCCGTTCACCGCGCTGAACCTCGCCGGTGCCTACGACGTGATCGCCCGCATCTCGGGTGGTGGCGACTCCGGCCAGGCCGGCGCGCTGCGTCTCGGCATCGCCCGTGCCCTCAACGGCATCGACGCGGAGAACAACCGTCCGACCCTCAAGAAGGCCGGCTTCCTCTCGCGCGACGCTCGCGTCAAGGAGCGCAAGAAGGCCGGACTCAAGAAGGCCCGTAAGGCGCCTCAGTACTCGAAGCGTTAAGGTCCACTGCTCCGATGCCGATCTTTGGCACGGACGGCGTGCGAGGACTCGCCAATGGCATCCTCACCGCCGACCTGGCGCTCACCCTGGCCCAGGCGACTGCTGTCGTCCTGGGCCAGGGCCGTACGGCGGAGGCTCGCAAGGCCGAAGGCAAGCGACTCACCGCCGTCGTCGCCCGTGACCCTCGGGTCTCCGGGCATTTCCTGACTGCCGCCGTCGCCGCGGGGCTCGCCTCCTCAGGTGTCGACGTCCTCGAGGCCGGGGTGATTCCCACGCCGGCGCTGGCATTCCTCGTCGCGGACCGCGACGCCGACTTCGGCGTGATGATCTCCGCGTCGCACAACGCGGCGCCCGACAACGGGATCAAGATCTTCGCCCGCGGCGGACGCAAGCTCCCTGACATCGTGGAGCAGCGCATCGAGGAAGCCATGCACGGCGAGATGCTGCGCCCGACCGGGGCCGGTGTCGGCCGCATCGACCGCTTCTCGGACGCCGAGGACCGCTACGTCGTCCATCTGCTCGCCTCGCTCCCGCATCGCCTCGAGGGCATCCACGTCGTGCTCGACTGCGCCCACGGCGCCGCCTCCGGTGTCTCGCCGGAGACGTTCCGCGACGCGGGCGCCGAGGTCACGGTGATCGGTGCCGACCCCGACGGCTGGAACATCAACGACGGCGTCGGTTCGACCCACCTCGACAACCTCGCCGAAGCCGTCGTCCGGCTCGGCGCCGACGTCGGCATCGCGCACGACGGCGACGCGGATCGCTGCCTCGCGGTCGACGCACAGGGCAACGTCGTGGACGGCGACCAGATCATGGCCATCCTCGCCGTGTCGATGAAGGAGCGCGGTCGTCTCACCGACGACACCCTCGTGGCCACGGTCATGAGCAACCTCGGCCTGCACGTCGCGATGCGCGAGCACGGGATCACGGTGCGGCAGACGGCCGTCGGCGACCGCTACGTGCTCGAGGACATGAACGCCGGCGGCTACGCCCTCGGCGGCGAGCAGTCCGGACACGTCATCATGAGCGAATACGCCACCACCGGCGACGGCCTGCTCACCGGTCTGCACCTGGTGGCCGAGATGGCACGGCAGGGGAAGTCCCTCGCCGAGCTCGCGTCCGTCATGACCGTGTACCCGCAGCTGCTGATCAACGTCCGCGACGTCGACAAGGATCGCGTCGCCGATGACGAGGTCGTGCAGCAGGCGGTGCGCGACGTCGAAGCCGAGCTGGGAGACACCGGGCGTGTGCTGCTGCGCAAGTCCGGCACCGAGCCGCTCGTGCGGGTCATGGTCGAGGCGGCCGACTCCGCGTCGGCACGGGCCCACGCCGAACGACTGGCTGCCGTGGTGCAGGAGCGCCTCGCCCTCTGACCCGCGGTGCGGGTCCGGTCACCGCCGCTCCCTTCTCAGGGCGCGGCGCAGATCCGGTACAGGCCCGCGTCCACGAGCGTCTCCGTGGTGCAGAGTGCGGCGGTGAGGCGGGGGGTGTCGGCCATCGCCGGCGCGTCGTGAAGACCGAGATGCGCGCCGGAGAGGACGACGGGCGCGACGGCGATGCCCCACGGTTCCGCCGCGATCCAGGCGATGTCGTTCTCCCGCACCCAGTCCGCGAGCGGTGCGACGGCCTGTCGCTGCTGCTCCAGGGTCAACGGGCGAGGGGCGGACGCACTCGTGACGTGGACCGCGGCTCCCGCCGCGACGATGAGCGCGAGGACCGCCGCGGCGGCTTTCGCCCAACCTCGATCCACCACCCGTGTCGCGGCCCAGACAGCCACGGCGGCGAGGACGGGGAAGAAGGCGAGGATGCCCGGCGCCGGGTGTCGGACCCACAGGGGCAGCCGCGAGGCCGTGGCCCACCATCCGACGAAGGCGAGAGCGCCCACGCCGGCGGCGAGAGCATAGGCGATCACCACGCGATCCGCTTCCCGCGAGGAGCGCCAGCGGCGGATCACGCCGGTCGCGGCGAGGCCGAGCGCGATGGCGGCGCCGACGAGCGCGACCCACGCGGGAAGCGACCAGGAGTCGGCCAGCGTGGCCAGCTTCTGGATGAGGGACGTCCCCGCGTCTCCCTGTCCTCCGCTGCGGACGAACCGGATGAGCTCGCGGACGTGCTCGATGAAGGCCGCGGGGCCGAGCGAGAGCAGCGCCGCGAGCTCGAAGAGCGCCGTCGGCAGGGCGACCAGAGCCAGCGGGAGCCAGGAGCGGCGCAGCGTCCTCCGGATCCGCGCCCAGCCCGATCCCTCGGCCAGCACCCACAGGGCGACGGCGAAGGCGGGCAGCGCCAGCAGGGCGATGAGCTTGGACTGCACAGCGAGACCGACCAGAAGACCGGCGAGCCAGGGCCGGCGCTGCAGGACCACCAGCGCCCAGACGAGCAGAGCGGCGGCGGGGATCTCGCCCAGGAGGTCGGCCGGACCCTGGATCGGCGACACTCCGGCATCCGCCGTGAACGCGAGCGGGACGGCCGCCGCGAGCAGGCTCGCTGACGGTCCGGCGATCCGCCACCCGAGGACAGCCGAGCCCGCCACCAGCAGGGCCCAGAAGGCGAGAGGGACGAGGCGCGCCGCCAGCACCGGGTCCATCCCGGTGGCGAGTAGGGCGGACACAGGCAGAAGCACGACCGGTCCGGTGGAGATCCGTGGGTCGAACGGCGTGATCGTCGAACCGGAGAGGGCGCCGTCGCTCGCATAGCCGAGGCCCGCGAGGAGGTTGCGGGGGACGGTCAGATTGAACGCCTCGTCCTCCCAGAACGGACGGGTGAGCAGGCTGTGCCAGACGACCACGACGTGCCCGGCCAGCAGGGCGGCCGCGGCCACCCAGAAGAGGAGGGTGCGAGCCCGGCTCATGATCCCACATGCTCCGGTCGCGGCAGGTGCCGCAACGGAGCAGACGGACGGAGGGAGAGCTGCCAGGCCTCGGCGAGAGCGGCGCGCACGAACGTGCGGAGTCGCTTGGGCGGAAGGGAGATCCCGCCCGCTCGGCCCCACATGGTTCCGGTGCTCGATGCGCCGCGGCGCGGAATGCTCTCCACGCGCAGATAGCGCACTCGGAAGCCGCCCCGGGCTTCCGCGAGGGAGAAGTGCACGTGCGGCACCGTGGCGTCCGCAGGCACGGCGTCGATCAGCACGCGCAGCGCCTCCGGTCGGTAGGCCCGGAGGGGGGTGTTCACATCGGGGATGCGCTGGCCGGCGGCGACCGCGATGAGAAGCCCGACCGCGCCGGTGAGGACCCTGCGATACCAGGGGTCGGTGCGGCCGTCCCGTACCCCGTGCACCACATCCGCGTTCTCCGACATGAGCGCCTCGATCAGGCGGGGGAAGTCCGCGCCATGGAACTGGCCGTCGCCGTCGACGTGCACGAGGACCTCCGGATCGACGGAGAGGCCCGCGCGGTAGGCCGCGAGGGCCGTCGGGCCGTGGCCACGATTCACGGCCTGCACCTCCACCACCGTGTCGGCGACGCCGTCGAAGGCCGCCGCGGTGGCATCCGTCGACCGATCGTCGGCGACATGGAAGCTGACCACCTCCGTCAGCGGGGTGACGGCGGTGCGGATCTCATCGATGAAGCCCCGGATGCCTTCTACTTCGTTGTAGGCAGGCATGACGATGGCGAGGTGGCGGAGAGTCACGGAGTCCTCAGGTGCGGGTGACGGGTGGCGGGCTGCTCAGCAAGTAGCCTAGTTGAGCCATGAATCCTCCCTCGCGACTGCGCCGCCTCGCCGGCGTCGGCAGTCGGTTCCTCGTCGTCGGCGCGCTGAGCACCCTCATCGAGGTCGGCGTCTTCAACCTCCTCGTCTTCGTGTGGGGATGGGACGTCGTGGCGGCCAAGATCATGGCATCGCTCGTCGCCCTCGTGAACGCGTACATCGGCAACCGCGAGTGGACGTTCCGCCACCGCGATCGCCGCGGGCGGACCGCCGAGGTGCTGCTGTTCCTCGCGACGAATGCCGTATGCACGGCGCTCGGCGCCGTGCTCGTGTGGGTCGGCGTCGAGGCGATCGGCGGCGTGCTCGGCCGCACACCGGGAGCGGTGGCCGTCAACGTGGTGAATCTCGTCAGCATCGTCATCGTGGTGCTGCTGCGCTTCGTGCTCTACCACGGCGTGGTGTTCCGGGTCACGTCGCCGAAGGCCTGAGGGGACGAGTCAGGCGGTCGCCTTGGCTCGTCCTCTCCGGGGGCGGGCGTCCGACCTCTTGAGCTGGACCGGATCCTGCTCGATCGTGGTGGTCGCGCCATAGGTGTACGCGCCGTAGCCGTAGCTGTCAGGGCCCTTGGTCGGGAGCATCGTCACGACGGTGCCGAGCATCGCCACGCCCGCTGTCTCGAGGGTGCGGATCGCGCCGGCGAGCTCCTGCTTCTTCGTCTTTCCGGAGGCGGCGACCAGGATCACCCCGCTTGTCTTCTTGCCGATCACCGCGGCGTCCGTCACGGGCAGGAGCGGCGGCGCGTCGATGAGGATGTAGTCGAAGTACTCCGTCATCGACGACAACATCTGGTCCATCGCCGAGGACCCGAGGAGCTCACTCGGGTTCGGCGGAACGGGGCCGCTGGGCAGCACATACAGCTGGTTCGGTCCCCATTTCTGCAGCGCGTCGGCGACGTCGACACGTCCGATGAGCACCGTGGTCAGACCGACTCCACCCTCGATTCCCATGTAGTCGGCGATGCGTGGCAGACGGAGGTCCCCGTCGATCAGGGCGACCCTGACCCCTGTCTCCGCCAGGGCGATCGCAAGGTTGGCCGTCGTCGTCGACTTGCCTTCGCCCGGCCCGGAACTCGATACGACCATCGCCCGTGGGCCCGAGTCCACGCGAAGGAACTGCAGGTTGGTGCGGAGGGTCCGGAAGGACTCCGATCGCGGGCTGCGGGGGTCAGCGTGCACGATCAGTGGACGTTTCTGGGCTTCGGGATCGAAGGCGATGCCGCCCAGCATCGGGCGATCCGTGATCTGCTCGAGGTCGTGGAGCGTGTGGATGCGTACGTCGAGGATCTGCCGCAACACGGCGATGGCCGCGCCGGCGCCGAGACCGAGCAGGCCACCGAGCAGGATGAGCAGCGGGACGTTCGGACTGGAGGGAGCGGTCGGAGCGGTCGCCGGGTCGGTGACCGTGATGCTCACCGGGCTCGTCGCGCCCTCGGCGGTCGGCTTCTCCAGGGTGTTCTGCACGGCAGCGGCGAAGCTGATCGCCGTCTGGTTCGCGATCTGCGCCGTCCGCTCGGGATCGGTGTCCGTCGCGGTGATGTTGATCGTGACCGTGTTCAGAGGAGTCGTCGCCGTCACCTGAGAGGCGAGACCTGTGACGGTCGTATCGAGACCCAGCTCGTCGATGACCGGCTGCAGAACCAGTTCGGTGCCGATCACGTCGACGTACGTCGTGACCATCTGCCGCGCGAACGTCGTGCCCTGGACGAGGTCGCCGGTCGCGGCACCCTCGCTGCGCACGGAGACATACAGCTGGGTGGACGCCACGTATCTCGGCGGCTGGGCGAGGGCGTACGCGGCTCCGGCGAGCACGCCGATCAGCAGCAGCACGAGCATGATGATCCAGTTCCTGTGCAGGATGCGCAGGTAGTCGCGAAGTTCCACGCGGGAGATCTCCTGAAGTCTGTGGGGGGGAGAATGCGGTCATTCTCGCATAGCGGGGTGGGCGGGTGAGTTCTCAGCGCAGGATCTTCGCGCCTCGCTGTCTCGACGACGGAGACCGTCTGGAGGTCGTTCCGGGCAGCATCGTGACGACGGTGCCGAGAACCGTGGCGCCGACCTTGTCGATGCTGTCGATGGCTGCGCGCAGCCGTGGGACCGTCGTCTTTCCGGCGGCGACGACAAGGAGCGCTCCGTTGGCTCGGCCGGCAAGCACTGCGGCATCCGTGACGAGCAGAACCGGTGGCGCGTCGATGATGACGATGTCGAATGCGGCACGGAGATCGGCGAGCAGGGACGACATCGCGGCGGAGCCTAGGAGTTCCGCCGGGTTCGGGGGGATGGTGCCGGCGGGAAGCAGGAAGAGCGCGCCGCGGCCCCAGCGCTGCAGCGCCTCGCTCGCAGCGAGGCGCCCGGCGAGTACGTCAGTGAGCCCGGCTCCTCCCTCGATCGAGAAATAGTCCGCGACGCGCGGCATGCGCAGGTCGCCGTCCACCAGCGCCACCCGCGAGCCGGACTGGGCGAACGCGATCGCCAGATTCGCCGCGGTCGTCGACTTCCCCTCTCCTGGGCCCGCGCTGGTGATGACGAAAACCGGGGCTGTGCCGGCTGCGGCGAGGAAGTCGACGTTTGTGCGAAGGGCGCGGAAACCCTCCGTCCGAGGATCGCGCGGATCGGCGGCGACTATCAAGGGTCGCCGGTGAGCTGCGGGATCGAAGGCGATAGCGCCGAGGATGGGCAGCGAGGTCGCGCGCTCCACGTCGCTGATGGATCGGACGCGTGTGTCGACGATGGTGCGAAGTGCCGTCAGGGCGAATCCGGCAGCGGCGCCGACGATCGCGCCGAGCATCAGCGAGGTCGCGAAGCTCGGGGCGACGGGGGTCACCGGTACCTGCGCCATCTGCAGCGTGTCGATGCGGATGGGACTCGCCGAGTCGTCGGCGCGCTTCTCCAGTTGCTCGACGACAACCGTCGCGAAGCTCTCTCCGATCGCGTTGGCGAGGCGGGCGGATTGACTCGGGCTGCCGTCGGAGACGGTCACGGAGATGGCCAGGCTGTTCAGCTCGGCGGATGCCGTGACCTTCTCGGCCAGTTGCGCGGGACGGAGGTCCAAGCCCAGGTCGTCGATGACAGGCTGGAGGACGAGGGCGCTGGGCACGAGCGCGACGTAACTGGACACCGCCTGCTGGGCGTAAGTGCGACCGAGGTTCAGATCGGTCGAGTCCGCCGACGAGGCCTGTACGGAGACGAACAACGTGGTCGTCGAGTCGTACCGCGCCGGAGCGTTCAGGGCGACGAAGGCTCCGCCTGCGACACCGATGAGCACCGCTGAGACGAGCAGCACCGCATTGCGTCGCAGGACGCGCACGTAATCGTGAATCTCCATCGTCCCCCGAACATGACCGCTTCGTCGTCCGACGCCGGTAGTAGTGTTTCTCGAGACTATCCTCCTCACGCCCCTCTCGTACGGAAGCAGCCCGATGAGCACGCTCGACGATCTCTTCGCGGGCGATCGTCACGCCCCGAGCGGTGCGCGCGATCACGGCTCGACGGTCGTCAGTGCGAAGCTGGAACGCCTGATCGGGGAACCGCGGAGGGAACCCCTCCGCGTCCACGGCGACGCGGAGACGTTGCGGCTGCGAGAGATGGTCACCGCTCCTCGGCCCGCGGGGGCGGTGGAGGGCGTCTCGCCCCCGCGCGCTCCGGCCGCGCCATCGCGTCGAGCGCGCCGGCGCCGGCTCCGTATCGACGGGGTCAGCGCCATCGCGGCGGCTCTGGCCATCGCCGCTGTTGTGGGAGCTGCGGGGTTCGCAGGCGTGAAGGCGGCGAGCACGTCGCCTGCCGAGACGGCTGCGGAGGCCCTGACGGAGGACCGGGCGGCCCTCGACAGCGCCATGCAGGGACTGCAGGCCGCCGCGGGGCGCCTCAACGCCCAGACGTCAGCGGAGAGCGAGGCGGCCGCCGCCGCGCGCTCGATGCTCGTCGAACTCGACGTCACCGTCGTGGATCCCGTGGCGCGCGACGCGGCGGTCGCGGCGGCCGACACCTACATCGGCGCACTGCGGACGTTGGTGACGCCGGCGCTGCCGCAACTGAAGCCGCCGTCGCCGGTGGACACCGGATCTCTCCCGGACGTCGCAGCGGCCATCGACGATGTGCGAGCGCAGGCGCAACTGGTCGACGAGAGACTCACTCAGGTTCGTCTGCTCCGAGCCACCGCCGAATCGCACCGCCCTCCCTTCATTCAGGCCCTGAGCTCCTTCGCCGCCGGGTTCTCCGACCGGGCTGAACGTGAGGTCCGGGCGAATCCGGCGGCTACTGCGCAGTTCCGTGACGCCGTCACGGCGGCAGCCGCGCGCGTCGCGACTGCGGCGCTGAACGAGCCCGACGGCCAGGCGGCGCTCCTCGCGTATCAGGAGGCGGTCCGGGCTCTTCGGGCCGACGACCGTCGCGAGCGTCTCGAGGTCGAACAGGCACAACGCGGGCAGGCAGACCAGAGCGCCGAGGAGCAGGGGGGGGACCCCACTGCGCCGCCAGAGGTCGAGACGGCTCCCGAGAGCGGAACCGAACCTCAGCCGTGATCGGCGCTCGCGGGTGACGGCAGGTCAGCGCTCGGCGACGGCGAGACGGACCACCCGGACGACCTGCGAGACGGCTGGCACGAGCTGACCGGCGGATCGTTCGTATGTCGCCAGGGACCGGCGGTACGGGTCGACGATGTCGTCGTCCTCGGCGCTGAGGGGCGGCGGCGCCATGCCGCGACGGCCTGCGACTACCCCGACGGCGGCGCGCAGCTTCGAGGAGGGATCGGCGTGGTGAGACGCCGCCTCTCGAAGCTCGGTGTCGGATGCGTCGGCGGCCAAGCGGGCGAACTCGCGAAGCGTGAAGGCGGCTCGCAGACGGGCCGGTGCCAGCTCCACGACGGACCGGCGATGCTCCCGTGACATCGCCAGGATCAGGTCAGGTGTTTCCAGCAGGGAGGCGGTGAGTTGGCGGGACCGATGCGCTGTTGCGACGTCGTGGGCGACCCCGTACCGAGTGGCGAGGGCGATCGCCTCCTCCGGCATACCCGCGCCCGCGAGGCTTCGGGTACCCGCGCTGGTGATCGTCCCCGGAAGATCGGCCAGACCGGCGCGGAGCAGCTGTTCGGCCAGCGGGGAGCGGCAGATGTTGCCGGTGCAGATGGTGGTGATCTCGAACACGGGAGCCTTTCATGGCGGTCGAGGTCAGCGTAGCCGTGTTCCGAGTCGACCTCGGTCGTCCGCGAGGGCCGAACCGATATATGGATAGGCTGTGCCTCAGCTGAACCCCACGCGAGGGACAGCGCGAGCGGTGCAATCCGGGGAGCGGGAGGACGACGGTGAGTCCTGAAGGTGTTGCCGCGACCCCACAGCGGCGTCGCGCTCTCGCCGCGGCTGTGGACGCCGGCGCGTGGGCGCTCGGAGTCGTCGCCGCCGTGGTGCTGCGTTTCGAGTTCGCGATGACGGCGGCGACCTGGGCGGCGACGCTGGCCCTCGCCCTTGTCGCGGCGGCACTGCACGTCCTGCTCGGGCTTCAGTTCGCGCTCTACCGCGGGAGGCTGAGCTACGGCTCCTTCGAGGAGGTGCGCTCGCTCGGACTGGTCGTGATGGGGGAGTCCATCCTGCTGGGAATCCTCGTGGTCCTGTTCGGCAACGCGGTCGGGATCCCGCGGGGTACGGTGTTCCTCGCCTTCCCCTTCGTCCTTCTCACGATGTACGGCGTTCGGTACCTCACCCGCTTGCTCGCGGAGCGGACGCGCAAGCCGGGCGATGAGGCGGAGCCGGCCATCATCGTCGGCGCGGGGTTCCTCGGCGACAACGTGCTGCGCAGCATCCTCACCGACCCCGCATCTCCGATCCGGCCCGTGGGGCTCCTCGACGACGACCCCGCCAAGAAGCACCTGCGCCTGCGCGGTGTGCCCGTCATCGGCTCGACGAGTGACCTTGCGGAGGCTGCCGCGAGGACCGGCGCTACCGCGCTCGTGATCGCCGTGGCACGCGCCGACGGCGCGCTGCTGCGTGAACTCACGGATCGCGCAGAGGCCGCCGGGATGAGCGTTTCGGTGACGCCGAGCCTCACGCAGATCCGCTCCGGCGAGGAATCGCCGGCCGATCTCCGTGACGTCAGCATCGAGGACCTCATCGGCCGCCACCCGGTGGACACGAACGTCGAGCTCATCGCGGGCTACATCACCGGCAGGCGGGTGCTCGTCACGGGAGCCGGCGGCTCGATCGGCTCGGAGCTGTGCCGACAGCTCGCGAAGTTCGGCCCCGCTGAGCTCACCATGCTCGACCGCGATGAGACCGGGCTCCAGCTCGCGCAGATCCGCACCGCAGGGCACGGGCTACTCGACACGAAGGACGTCGTCCTCGCGGACATCAGGGAACCCGAGATCCTCCGCCGTGTCTTCTCCGAGCGGCGGCCTGAAGTCGTCTTCCACGCAGCGGCACTCAAGCACCTCCCGATGCTCGAGCAGTACCCGGACGAGGCCTGGAAGACCAACGTGCTCGGGACTCTCAACGTGGTGCAAGCGGCCCGCGAATCCGGGGTCACGACTTTCGTCAACATCTCCACCGACAAGGCGGCCAATCCGACGAGCGTACTGGGTCATTCCAAGCGCCTCGCCGAGAAGATCACTGCCTGGGCCGGAGAGGAAACCCGGATGCGCTATCTCTCCGTGCGGTTCGGCAACGTGATCGGAAGCCGGGGCTCCATGCTGCCGACCTTCCAGGCGCTCATCGAGTCCGGCGGACCGCTCACCGTCACGCACCCCGACGTCACGCGGTACTTCATGACCATCCCCGAGGCCTGCCAGCTCGTCATCCAGGCTGGCGCCGTAGGGCGGTCCGGCGAGGTGCTGATCCTGGACATGGGCGAGCCGGTGTCGATCCTCGAAGTGGCCAAGCGGATGATCGCGATGTCGGGCAAGGCGATCGAGATCGTGTTCACGGGCCTCCGGGAAGGTGAGAAGCTGCACGAAGAGCTCGTCGGCGACCACGAGAGCCTCGAGCGGCCCTTCCACCCCAAGGTGTCGCACACGCAGGCCCACCCGATCGCACCCGAGCAACTGGACCGTGCCGGGTGGTATTCACGGATGGGCACCACGCCTCCGTCGAACAGCACGGTGTCGGTCGCGCCGATGCATCTCATCGACACGGAGGCCGCACCGTGAGAGAACGTATCTACATGTCATCGCCCGACATCGGCGAGGCGGAGCAGGAGGCGGTCCTCGCCGCCATGAGGTCAGGCTGGATCGCTCCTCTCGGCCCTGACGTCGATGCATTCGAACGAGAGCTGGCGGCGCGAGTCGGCGTCGCGCACGGCGTCGCCCTCAGCTCCGGCACCGCGGCGCTGCACCTGGGGCTGATCGTGCTCGGAGCGGGGCCGGGAACAGTGGTTCCCACGTCCACCATGACTTTCGCGGCCACCACGAACGCGATCGTGTACACCGGAGCGGAGCCGTACTTCATCGACGCCGATCCCGCGACCGGCAACATGGACCCGGCTCTCCTGCGAACGGCTCTTCATGAGCTCCGTGCCTCCGGTGCCAGCGTGCCGGCGATCGTCCCGGTCGACCTGCTGGGGAAGGCGGCCGACTACACCGCCATCCTCGCGATCGCCGCCGAGTTCGACGTGCCCGTGCTCGCCGATGCCGCGGAGTCTTTGGGCGCCACCCACGCGGGGCGGGCGGCGGGCAGCTTCGGGTCGGCGTCGGCGGTGTCCTTCAACGGAAACAAGATCATGACCACCTCCGGCGGGGGGATGCTCCTCACCGATGACGGCGATATCGCCCGCCGCGTGCGCTATCTCGCCACTCAGGCCCGCCAGCCCGTCGTCCACTACGAGCACACCGACATCGGCTACAACTACCGCCTGAGCAACCTGCTCGCAGCACTCGGCCGCGCACAGCTCGGACGCCTGGACGAGATGATCGGCCGGCGCCGAGAGATGCGAGCGGCGTACAAGGCCCTCTTCTCGAACGTCCGGGGCGTCGAGGTCTTCGGCGCAGCAGGCGACGAGACCGACAACGCCTGGCTCACTTCGATTCTCGTTGATGCGGACGAGACCGGGTGGACGCCTGCGGAGCTCTCCGCTCACCTCGGCGATGACGACATCGAGACGCGTCCCCTGTGGAAACCGATGCATGCGCAGCCCGTGTTCGCCGGTGCACGAGGAATCATCACCGGAGCGGCGGACGAGCTCTTCCGCCGTGGGCTCACCCTCCCCAGTGGTTCGGCGCTGACGGACGAGCAGCGGGAGCGGGTGCTCACCCGGATTGGCGGGTTCCTGGACGGGCGGCGATGATGGCTGTCCGAGTCGCCTCCTCGTATGACCCGGTGAAGCGAACGCTCGACATCCTCGGCGCTGTCATCGGTCTCGTTCTCCTGTTGCCGGTGATCGCCCTCACCGCGGTCTGCGTCGCCATCGATGTCGGTCGCCCGGTGATCTTCGCACAGCCTCGTCCCGGCCGCCACGGCCGGATCTTCACGCTCTACAAGTTCCGCTCCATGCGCAGCGTCGATGACCGGCACCGATTGGTCACGGACGCCCAGCGCGTGACGAAGTTCGGACGCGTTCTCCGCGGATCGAGTCTCGATGAGCTCCCATCGCTGTGGAACGTGCTGCGAGGGGAGATGAGCGTCGTCGGTCCGAGACCCCTGCTCGTCGAGTACCTCGACCGCTACACGCCGGAGCAGGCTCGGCGGCATGAGGTTCGTCCGGGTCTCACCGGACTCGCGCAGGTCGCGGGCCGGAACACCGTGAGCTGGGAGCGTCGCTTTGCACTCGACGTGGCCTACGTCGATGCCCGCAGCCTGCGTCTCGATGCTCGAATCCTCGCGCGAACCGTGGGCCTCGTCCTCCGACGCGAAGGGATCGCCGCCCCCGGCTCGGTCAGCGCCCACACATTCGAAGGGACCGGTCACGCATGACCTCTTCGCCGACCTCGCTGGTCATCATCGGAGCAGGAGGTTTCGGGCGGGAAGCCCTCGACACCTACCTGGCGGCGAAGTCCGCTGGACTGATCGACGTCGATCTGCTCGGGATCGTGGACGATGCGATCACGGAGCAGGACGCGGCGAAGCTCGACCGTGTCGGCGTGAGGTACCTCGGTACGCGGGAGGATCTCGGCGCACAGGCGAGGGTGCGGCTCGCTGTGGCCATCGGGGACCCCCGGGTCCGAAGCAAAGTGACAGCGGAGTGCCTCTCCCTCGGGTACGAGCTGCACTCCCTCGTGCACCCCACAGCCGTCATCGGATCACTCACGACGGTGGGCCCGGGAAGTATCATCTGTGCCGGGGTCCTCGTCTCCACCTCGGTGCGCCTGGGCCGTGGCGTCCACCTGAACCCGGGCGCCACGATCGGTCACGATGCAACGCTCGAGGACGACGTCTCCATCAATCCACGCGCCGTCATCTCGGGGAACGTCATCGTCGGACGGGAGGCGCTGGTCGGGGCCGGGGCCGTGGTGCTGCAGGGGCTCGAGGTCGGGGCTGGCGCGACGGTGGGCGCCGGTGCCTGTGTCACCCGCGACGTCGTCGCCGAGCGGATCGTGAAGGGAGTGCCGGCCCGATGACGCGGACCGTCGCCATCGTCCTGAAAACCGCGGCGGGGGGACTATGGATCCTCCCGCAGGTACGCGCGTTGCGCGAAGCAGGTGCGCTCGTCACCGTGTTCCTCCCCGATGCGCCCGGTCGCCTCGGTGACCGTCTCGCCGAGATGGCTGCTGTCGACGACGGCCTCGCGATCCGGCGGACCCGCTATCAGTTCGGGCTCGTCCCGAAGCCGGCGAACGTCCGTGACTTCCTGTCCTTCTCCCGCGACCTGCGTTCTCTCCATCCGGACGCCGTGCTCTACCACCTTTATGCCAGCGCCCTGGCGACGCGGATGGCACTGCTCGGTCGCCGGACCAGGACCGTGCACATGGTTGCGGGACCCTTGCATCTCGAGACACCCGTGATCCGGCTCGCCGAGCGGGTTCTTCACCATGCCGACGACGTCATCGTCTGCGGGTCGGACGACACCCTACGCCGATACGCCGAGGTGGTCCCCGGCGCCGACAAGCTCGTGAGCATCCCCTACGGCGTGGACACCCGCGTCTTCATGCCACCGCGCGGCGGTGACCGGCCGGTGGCGGCCGAGGCGCACCGCCCTGGCTCCACTTTCGAGGTGATCATGGTGGCGTTCGTGTATGCCCCCAAGCGTCTCGTGCATCGCGGGCACGGTATCAAGGGACACGCGGAGCTCCTGCAGGCGTGGGCCGCGTTCGTCCGTGACCACGACGATGCGCACCTGACGATCGTCGGCGGCGGATTCCGTCCGGAGGGGGAGGTCTATCGACGGCAGCTCATCGAGGCCCTTCCCCGATCGCTCGAGGAGCTGCGCGTCACGTGGTTGGACACGGTGGACGACGTGCGAGCGGCCTACTCGGCTGCCGATGTCAGCGTCAGCCCGTCGCTGTCCGAGAATCATGGTGCAGCGCTGGAGGCTTCGGCGATGGCGGTGCCGTCGATCGTGAGCGACGCCGGCGGTCTGCCAGAGACGATGGCCCCCGGGGCGACCGGCTGGGTGATCCCCGCCGGCGACCCTGATGCTCTCCGCGACGCGCTCGAAGAGGCATACCGAGCGTGGCGGGACGATAGGCTTTCTGCGATGGGCGATGCGGCGAGGGCGAGAGCCGTGGAGCTGTTCGACAGCACTGACGCAGCAGCACGCGTGGCGCACGTCGTGCTCGACGGAGCACGCCGGTGACCGGAGCCGCGCCTCGGGTTCTCGTCTTCTCGGAAGCGCGCTTCGCCATGGACATGTCCGGACGCTTGCTCTCCGAGGATCCCGGTGTGAACGCCGACGCCTGGGCGCGAGAGCTGCCGGGGGAGTCCCTGTCTCCAGTGCTCGCCGCTCGTGCCCTGCTCGTTGAAGATCCCGTCGGGTCACCGCTGAGCGGGGAGACGCTCGCGCTGCCGCACTACGTCGGGCTTCATCAGTCGGTCCTGCGCCTTCCGGCCACGTGGGCTGCTATCCGTCGGAGTGTCAGCGGCGCGGACCTCGTGTTGGTGAAGGTTCCGGGTGTACTCGGCACCCTTGCGACACTCGCGGCGCGTCGGCGCGGTATCCCGGTCGCCGCGGAAGTCGTGGGTGATGCCGAGGGCGTCCTGCGGTCCGGCGCGTTGGGTACGGCGGGCCGGCTTCTGCGGCCCGTCGTCGGTGTGGTCACGCGCTTCGTCGTCCGTCGAGCGGGAGCGGTCAGGTACGTCACGGAGCGGGAGCTGCAGCGTCGCTACCCGCCCGCGCCGGATGCCGCAGTCGCCTCCTTCTCCGACGTGGTGATCGCCGACGAGCCGAGCTGGGAGGGAGCGGAGGGCGGAGCACCGCACCTGGTGTCGGTCGGCTCCGTCGACCAGCTGTACAAGGGACATCACCACCTGATCGAAGCGCTCGGACGCATCCGGGACGAGTTCCCCAATGCCACGCTCACCATCGTCGGTTCCGGACGAAGGATGCCGTTCCTGTACGAGACCGCCCGAGAGCACGGGGTGTCCGACGCCGTCCGATTCACCGGGTATCTGGGTGATCCGGCGGACGTGGCGGCGGTGCTCGCCGAAGCGACGTTGTTCGTTCTCCCCTCGTTGACGGAAGGGATGCCCCGTGCGCTCATCGAAGCGATGGCAATCGGCGTACCGGCCATCGCCAGTCGCGTCGGAGGGGTGCCCGAGCTCCTGCCCTCGTCCGCGACTTTCGCCCCGGGCGACGTGACGGCGATGACCCGACTGCTGCGCGAGCTGCTCCGGTCGCCGGAGCGGCGCCGCGAGCTATCGACCGCCGGTATCACCGCGACCCGGCGGTTCTCGTCGTCCGCGCGCGCCGCCGCGCTCGCAGACTGGCAGCGCACGCTGATCGGCCTGGCCGACGGTGGATGAGGTGAAGCCTACGGTCGTCGTCCACGTCATCGGAAGTCTCGATCACGGTGGCGCAGAGAAAGTGGCCCTCGACCTGTGCGAAGCGATCCCC
This sequence comes from Microbacterium sp. UMB0228, assembly GCF_002871415.1. Taxonomy (NCBI): domain Bacteria; kingdom Bacillati; phylum Actinomycetota; class Actinomycetes; order Micrococcales; family Microbacteriaceae; genus Microbacterium; species Microbacterium sp. UMB0228. The sequence continues at coordinate 236,628 of NZ_PNFU01000001.1, forward strand.
GCCGCTCGCGCCACGCAGGTCTTCTACTGCTTCTCCGGACGAGAAGGAGCCCTCGCCCCGCGGTTCCGGCAGGCCGGTGCGGTGGTGTCGGCGGCCCCCGCCGGTGGCACGCTCGCCCGCGCCCGTGCGCTTCGACGGCTCGTGCGAGAGCACGGGGCGCACGTGGTCGTCTCGCACGTCTCGCTCGCGAGTGCTTTCCTCCTGCTGGCCGTGTGCAGGACGGGGGTGCGGCGGCGCATCGCCCGCGCCCACAGCACGGGCGACGATCGAGGCGGTGGCCTGCGGGCGGCGTATCGAACCGCTGCTCGGGCGCTGCTGCCCTTCTCGGCGACCCACGTCGCGGGAGTCAGCGATGCGGCTCTCCGCTTTCTCGTCGGACGGTGGGGGAGGCTCCATCGCTGGCTCGGTGTCGACAATCGCGTACTGGTGAACGGCGTCGATGTCGGGCGCTTCCACGCGACGGGGGAGGAGCAGGACGTGCGCCCTCCACGAGTCGTGCATGTCGGCCGGGCGTCGCCGGAGAAGAACCGCCGTGTCCTCGTCCCGATCTTCCGGGCGCTCCGCGCCATGAAGCCCGTGGAGATGTGGGTGGTCGGTCCCGGCGGGACGGCGGATCTCGGCGAGCTGCCCGGTGACGGAGGGTTCCGTGTCGCGGGCGTGGTCGACGACGCGGCACCGATCCTCCGGGAGGCCGACGTCCTGCTGCTGCCCTCGCTCCGGGAAGGGCTTCCTGGCGTCGTGCTGGAGGCCCTGGCCAGCGGCGTTCCCGTGGTCGCCTCCGATCTCCCGACCCTCCGTGAGCTCGAGGCGCTCCCCGGCGTGTTTTTCGTCCCCCCGAACGCCGCCGTCTCCGAATGGGCGGCCGCGGTGGCCCGAGCGATGGACATGAGTTCTGCGGACCGCCGCTCCCTGGCGGAAGCCGTACGACGCTCGAGGTTCACCCTGGAGAGGAGCGTGAATGACTGGCTCGCGCTCTGGTGACCTTCTGCTCGTCGCAGACACCGCCGGCCGACACCGTCGATGGATGAGGGTGTGTCTCGGCCTCGCTATCGGACTGGTGACACTGACCTGGAGCACATCGACTGGAGGCGGGGAGACGAGCGCGGCGCAGGCCGGTCTGCTCATTTCCGCCTTCACCGGCCTTGTCGTCACGGCGTGGAACCCGCGTGCGGGGGCAGGGGGAAGCGCCTTCCTCTACTTTTTCGTCTTCGCTCTGTTCCACGGCGGTCTCGTCATCGCGTACGTGCTCCATGGTGACGCGGCGCTGCTGGGCGGCGGCGACAACTCCTGGATAGCGGCCGAGCGGCTCGCTCCAGCGACCTCCCTCACCGTGATCGGTGCGGCGAGCGCCAGTGCCGGTGTCGCACTGGGACAGCTCGGGCGTGCGGGGGATTCGCTCCCGTCTGCGGCGACGGCTCCGACCGGGAGACTTCCGGTCGTCGGCGGTGTGGCAGCGGTCGTCGGCGTGGGCATGATCGGTTCCGCGCTGTGGTCCAACGGTGGCCTCGCCGGAGTGGGCGGCTACTTGGAGTTCCTCGACGTGGTCGCCGGCGAGTCGGTGTTCAGCTACGGCACCCTCCTGCTCGGACTGGGGCTGTGTCTGCTGGTGGCGAGTGGCGGACGCAGCCGCATCGTCGGCTGGGCCAGCATGCTGGCGCTCGCCGCCTTGGCGCTGCCGCTCGGGCTCCGCGGCCCGGTACTCTTCCCGCTCGTCACCCTGGTCATGATCGAAGCCAAGCGGCGACGCCTGCAGCTGTGGATCTTCGTGCTCGTGGCTGCCGCGGTGCTCTCGGCGATCAGCGTGATCCGGCAGACCAGAGCCCAGGGGTTCAGCGGTTTGCTCGCGGGGGGATGGACGCGGATCGACCCGATCGACGGCGCCGCCGAGATGGGCTATTCCCTGTTCCCGGTGGTGCAGGTTGAGCAGTGGATGTCGGCGGGACTGCCTCCGATGAACGGCGTCACGTTCATCGCGCCGGTGGTGAGGGTTGCGGAGCGGCTGCTGGGGGTGCCGTCCCCGCCGGGCGACCAGGACCTGCGCTTGTTCAACGTCGAGGTCTTCACCCGTATCGGCCCCATCGGCGGCTCGCCGATCGCGGAGGGGTACCGCAACTTCGATGTGCTGGGCGTCGTCCTCGTCATGTGCGTGCTGGGATTCGTGCTGGCGCGAATCGACCGGCTGCCCGGCACTCCGAAGGGGGCGGCGCTGGCCGCCGTCATCATGTTGCCGATCGTGACCGCGGTACGGAACTCCTTCGCTCCGGTCCTCCCGCAGATCCTCATCGGTCTTGTCCTGGTCGGGGCGGCGTTCCTCGGGTCACGCGACCGGGGTGGCGGGGGGACTCGATGAGGAACCTCATCAAGGCCGTCTCCGCGATGATCGCGGGATCCGGTGCGCAACTGGCGGCGAATGCGCTGGCTGGGTTCCTCGCGACGGCATGGCTTCCGGTCGGAGAGCGCGGGCTCATGATCCTCGTGCTCTCCGCTTCCGCGATCGTCTCCCTGCTGGTCAGTGCGGGTATCGGCAACACCCTCAGGGCGAGGCTGCCGCGAGCGGGCGACGACGAGGCGGTCGAGCTCCGCCGCGCGTTCACGGCGGCGGGGCTCATCGTGATCGTGGTAGCGGCGGTCGTCGGGGGCGGGTCCGCGGTGCTTCTTCAGGGCACCGACCCGAGGATGGCCACGGCGCCGATCGTCGCGGCGGTCGCCCTTGCGACCTCGTCCCAGGTCGGCATCGCCCTGCTCACGGACGCGCGCTTCGCCGGAATGCGGTACGCAGCCGGTGCTCGCTGGGCCGCCGTCAGCGCCGTCGCGGGCCTGGTGAGCATGGGCCTGACGCTCGCGTTGTGCCGCGGGGGCGGAATCACACCTACGGCAGCGCTCCTCGTCGGGGCGCAGTACGGTGCGGTGGCTGTCGTCGCGGCCCTCTCCGTGGTCTTCGCTTTCCGGGACGGCGACCTGGTGCGCGGGTGGGCATCCGGCCTCCGCGTATCGCGGCTCTTCCTCGCGGGGGCGTCCACCCTCGTCCTCCCGCTCGCCATCGTGGTCATCGCCCGGTCCGACCGGCTTGTCCTCGGAGCCGTCACGTCGGCCACCGTGGTGGCGGTGTACGGGCTGGCGGCCACCTATGCGGAGATCATCCGCATCGTCCCGACGGCGATCGCACAACTCGCTCCGGCTCGAGTCGCCGAAGGCGGCGGGTTACGCAGTATGGCGAGGCTTGCGGTGCTATCCGTGCTCGCGACCGCGGTCACGGCGACCGTCGTCGGGCTGGCCGCGACCTGGCTGACTGTTCCGCTCTTCGGCACTCCGTACGCCGATGCCGTCACCATCACCTGGCTCCTCCTTCCCGGTGAGGTGTTCTACGCGCTGATCGTGCTGGCGAACCTCGTCCTCATCGGAGGAGAGTGGAACCGCGCGGCGACACTCGTCGGGCTCTCCTCGGTGCCGCTCGCGCTCGCGCTCTACAGCGTCGGCGCGACGCTGGCGGGCGCCGAAGGCCTGGCCGTCGCGCGCGATCTCGTGCTGGCGGTGATGGCGATCGCCGGTGGCGTGGCTGTCTGCGTCGTCTTCCGTCCTCGACGTCGCGGACTCACTGCACCCGAGCCGGAACGCCCCATGCCCGTGAATCCGCCGGCACCGAGCGGGTGACGACCGCTCCCGCTCCGATGGAGCTGTGATCGCCGATCGTGACTCCCGCCAGCACCGTCGCCCTCGCGCCGAGCCAGACGTCCTCTCCGATCACCACGGGCGCGGCGACGAATCGCATCTCGGCGAGCGGGACGGTGTGGTCGTGGTTGGCGTCCCGGATGACCACGTTCTCCGCCACCTTCGTGCCTCTGCCGAGGAGGACCTCTTCGCGGGCGACCACCACGGTGCCAGGACCCAGGTAGTGGGCTTCGATCGACAGCCGCGCCCCCGGCCCTGCCGTCAGTGTCACGTTGCGGGTGACCGCGCAGGAGCGCACGCGCAACGTCCCGCCCGGTGACACCCTGATGTCGCAGCCGGGGCCGATGAAGGTGGTGCGGTCCGCATCGAAGCCGGGATACATCAGGCGCAGGCGGGTCTTGCGGGCAGACGAGCACGCGAGCTCGCCCAGCCGCCAGGCGCCGCGCAGGAGCTTCGCGACGGTGCGGCGCAGTGCGGCGGTGGGGGTCATCGGGGCTCCGGATCGTGGGTATACATCAAGGGGCGCAGGCGTCGGTGATCTGCACGGGGCTCTGGCGGGAGAGCGGGGTCTGCACCAGTCCCAGTGCACCGTGCGAGCTCTGCGGAGGGGTGAAGACGAACTGAATGCTGTGCTCGGCATCGAGATGGTGCAGCACCTCGACCTTCACGACCGGGCGCCCGAGGTGCTGACCGGCAGAGATCGGCTGCACCGGCACGCCGTCCACGCGGATCTCGTTCAGAGTGCCGCCGGTCGGGCCGTAGATCGCGACGTAGGTGCTGATATCCGCGGGGGCGTAGTACGGCCCGGTGATGTAGTACGGGAGTTGCGAGGCGGTGGTCGCGTCCAGCGTCGACGTCAGCGTCGTCGTCCCCTCGATCGTGCCCTCGCCACGGCACAGCGTGGTCGACATGTCCAGGTAGTAGCTCTTCTTCGAACCGGTGTTGTCGTTGACGAAGACGCCGATCTCTGTGGCGTTCGCCGTGTCAGCGGGGAGGGTTCCGGCGAGGGGTGAGGTCGAGACCAGCGCGGCTTCGTCCTCGTCGTCCGACAGGTAGAGCAGACGGCGCTCGTCCACGGCCTGGGACAGGGCTGCCATCAGCACGTCGGGCGCGAAGGCCCCGCTGGTGAGTGCGCTGAAGACGCTCGAGGCGGCACCGGCGAAGAAAGCGTTCTGCATCGTCGGATCCTCGTAGCGGAAGTAGACCTCGTTGAGGAGGAGCGGGACGGCGTTGTCGGCGGTCAGCGCATCTCCGGTCGGCAGCATCAGAGGGCCGGTCGCCCTGAGGAGGTAGGAGAGCGCCACCGGGTCGACCGACACCATGCCGTCGAAGTCCGTCGGCCCGATCTGCGCCCACCAACCCTGCATGATGGACGCCGCCGAGGGGAAGTCGGGCACCATCGTGAAATCCGGCGTGTACTTCCCGATCTTGTCGCCGAAGATGGCGACGGCTTCCGGATCGAGGGGTGCGACGGGCTCAGGAGTCGGTTGCGCGAAGTCGGAGCTGTCGGCGAAGCCGGTGATCTCCAGACGACCGGCGTCGGCTCGCAGGATGAGGAAGACGGCGGCGTTCCCGCCGAGGCTTCGAGCCTCCGAGTTGCCCTGGAACATCAGCAGATAGTCGCGCGGTCCCTCTGCGCCGAGGGCGTCCGGGAGCAGTCGGGCGAGGTCTCGGAGGGGGGCGAGGAGCGGCGTCGCCTTCGACAAGGCCTCGTCGACCATGGTCACGCCCGTCGCGACCTGGTCCGTGAGCTGCGACCGGTCGATCGTGGACATCGTGTCCGCAGCCGTCGCGACACCGGCCGCGATGCGATCGATCGTGGGCGCCAGCGCCGACAGTGCATCGAGATCCACGCGTCCATCCACCGGGCGGAACGCGTCCAGGTCGATCGAGGTCGCGGGTTCGATGACATCGCGGGCGAGCTGGTCGGCGATCTCCGCGACCGACCGCACGGCCGCGAGATCGTCGCCGATCACCGGCAGCGTGGCGGCCAGGGCCCACAGCGGGCTTCCCGTCGTGCTCACGGCTGCCGCAGTCTCGTCGGAGAGCTGTGCGGCGGCTGCGGTTGCGGCCGGACGGTCAGCGGACAGAACGGCTGCCTGCACCGTGGTGATGCTGCTCATCGCCGCCGTCAGGTGCGAGCGCACACTCGACGCCTGCACGTAGAGCAACGCGGCCGCCGCTCCGCCCACGACAACCAGAGCGGCCGCCCCGATCAGCACCGGCGCGAGAGCACGACGACGCCGGCTTCGGCCCCGCCGCGGCTGCGCGCCCGACGGCGTCGTCTTCTCCGGCGACGATCCGCCCCGGCGCGCGCGCGCTTCGCGGCGGCTGCGCGGGTGTCCGGATTCTTCGACGGCGTCGTTCATCGGAGCGCTCCGGCGACGTCGAACTCCCGACGCCGACCATCCGGCGGAACGGCCTCGGCCGACATCGATGCGCGCATAGTGATGAGAGTATCGCGGCATGGTGGTCGCGACGGCGCAGGGGGCGTCATCGTCGGGAAGGGTCTGGCACGCGACGGAGGCCGGCTGACACCGCGGTGAGGAGGAGGCAGGCGAGGCCAGCACCTAGGAACGTGCCGGTGGTGTTCGCCAGGACGTCGCTCAGCGCCGGCACCCGCGAAGGCAAGAAGGCCTGCACCACTTCGATCAGCACGCTCAGGAGTCCCCCGGCCACGGTCGCGCCCCACACCCGCAGCCGCGGCCAGGCGATGGGCAGCAGCAGACCGAGCGGTATGAACAGGGCCACGTTCGCGAGGACCTCCAGCACCACGGCGCTCTGCTCGAACGAAGCCATGCCGGTGCGGGCGACCCACGCGGACATGATGCCCACGAGACCCGTGACCTTCGACGACACCGTCGCCGGCAACCAGACGGTGAAGCCCACGAACAGCAGGTACGCCGCCAGAGCGAACCGCGCCGCTGCGGTGCCGCGACGGAGGCGGCGAACGGCGAGGGTCGAGGTCATGGCGTCATGCTATCCACGCCCCCGGAGCGCGCCTCTCAGGATCGGCCGCCGTGCTGCTCGATGTACCGCAGCAGCACCCCTTCGCGCAGTGCCCACGGCGACACCTCCAGCTCCTCCACGTCGAGCGCCGTCATCGCCGCGTGCAGCGACACCGCCGCTGCGACGATCTGGAAGGTGCGGTCGGGGGTGATGCCGGGAAGCTCCTGCCGCGCCGATGCGGGCAGACGCGCCAGGCGGGGGATCCACGACCCGAGGGCCGCGCGCGGCAGCAGCATCCGCTCGCTCCCCGACCAGCCGGGGACGGGGTAGCCGACCAGACGCGCGAGGGAGCGGATGGCCTTGGACGATCCGACGACGTGGTCGGGACGGGGGAGCGCGGTGAACGCGGGGACGACGGAGGCCAGCGTCGTCGTCGCATGCGCGCGGAGCCGGTCCACGTCGTCCTCGCCGGGAGGGTCGTGCGGGAGGAAGCGCACCGTCATACGTCCCGCGCCCAACGGCACGGAGGCCGCCGCATCCGGGACTTCCTCGGCGCCCGCGGCGATCTCCAGCGAGCCGCCGCCGATATCGAGGAGCAGGAGCTGACCCGCCGACCACCCGAACCACCGGCGCACGGCGAGGAAGGTGAGCTCCGCCTCGGTCTCTCCGTCGAGCACCTGGAGCGGCTGGCCCAGCACGGCCTCGATACGGCCGATCACCTCCTCGCCGTTGCGCGCATCCCGCACGGCGCTCGTGGCGGTGGCGAGCAGTGCGTCAACGCGTTCCGCTTTCGCGACGCGGCGTGCCTGGGCGACGGCCGCCTCCAGGGCGCGCACACCCTCCTCCGCGATAGCCCCGTCGGGGTCGAGGTAGCGCATGAGGCGCAGCACGGTCCGGTCGCTCGTGGTCGCGAGCGGTCGTCCGCCGGGGCGCACGTCGGCCGCGAGCATGTGGACGGTGTTCGATCCGATGTCGATGACTCCGAGGCGCACGGGATGAGGATACTCGCGCGCGGTTACGATGGACGACGTGACCACCGTCGACCCCACGCTGCCGCTGTCGCCGTACCGGGAGATCGGGCGCGCGGAGTGGGCGCGTCTCGCCGCGGGACTCGACCAGCCGCTCACCGAGACCGAGGTCGTCGAACTCCGGGGCATCGGCGACCGGCTCGACCTCACCGAGGTGCGCGAGGTCTACCTCCCGTTGAGCCGGCTGCTGAGTCTGTACGCGAGCGCGACCAAGCAGCTCGGCGCCGCGACCTCGACGTTCCTGCAAGAGGACGACACCACGACGCCGTTCGTCGTCGGCGTCGCCGGCTCCGTCGCGGTGGGCAAGTCGACGATCGCCCGGCTCCTCCGCGAGCTCATGAGCCGCTGGCCGGGGACGCCGCGGGTGGAGCTGGTCACGACGGACGGCTTCCTCTATCCGAACGCCGAGCTGGAGCGTCGCGGCCTCATGGACCGCAAGGGCTTCCCCGAGTCGTACGACCGCCGGGCGCTGATCCAGTTCCTCACGGAGGTCAAGAGCGGGGCCCCGGAAGTGCGCGCGCCGTTCTACTCCCACATGCGGTACGACATCGTCCCGGACGCCCACGTGGTGGTGCGCCGGCCGGACGTCGTGATCGTCGAGGGGCTGAACGTCCTGCAGCCCCCGCCGGCGCCGAACGACGTGGCCGTGAGCGATCTCTTCGACTTCTCGATCTTCGTGGACGCCGACACGGCGCACATCGAGAAGTGGTACGTCGACCGGTTCCTCGCCCTGCGGCAGGGTGCCTTCAGCAACCCGAACTCGTACTTCAACGTGTTCGCGCACCTCACGGACGAGGAGGCGATCACCACTGCATTGGGATACTGGAACGAGATCAACATGCCCAACCTCGTCGAGAACGTGATGCCGACTCGGCATCGGGCACGGCTCGTGCTGCGGAAGGGTGCGGATCACGACGTGGAGAGCGTGCTCCTGCGCAAGCTCTGAGCGCTCGCGGCGGCGTCCGATTGTTCGGACGGTTCGCAAAAAATGCCGCTTACCCTTATCCGCATGTGTGGAATCGTCGGATACGTGGGCCCGCGGCCCAGCCAGGACATCCTTCTCGCCGGCCTCGCCCGGCTCGAGTACCGCGGCTATGACTCCGCGGGCATCGCCGTGATCGACGGCGAGGGGACGCTGGGTATGCGTAAGAAGGCGGGCAAGCTCGCCATGCTGCGCGACTCGCTCGGCGACGCCCCCCTCGCCGACGGCACGACCGGCATCGGCCACACCCGCTGGGCGACGCACGGCGGCCCGACCGACGTCAACGCGCACCCGCACCTCGCCGACGACGACAAGCTCGCGGTGATCCACAACGGCATCATCGAGAACTTCGCGGCCCTGCGGGACGAGCTCCTCGCCGACGGCGTCGCCTTCCGCAGCGAGACCGACACCGAGGTGGCCGCCGCCCTCCTCGGTCGCGAGTACGCGGGCAACGGCGGCGATCTCGCCCTCGCCTTCCGCACGGTGGTGAACCGCCTCGAGGGGGCCTTCACGCTCCTGGCCATGCACCAGGACCACCCGGGGCTCGTCGTCGGCGCCCGCCGCAACTCGCCGCTCGTGATCGGTCTGGGCGAGGGGGAGAACTTCCTCGGCTCCGACGTCGCCGCCTTCGTCGAGCACACCCGCAAGGCACTGGCGATCGGTCAGGACCAGATCGTCTCGATCACCCCGGACGCGGTGACCGTGACCGACTTCGCCGGGACGCCCGTCACCGCAGAGCCCTTCGACGTCTCGTGGGACGCCGCCGCCGCCGAGAAGGGCGGATGGTCGAGCTTCATGGCCAAGGAGGTCGCGGAGCAGCCCGAGGCGGTCGCGAACACCATCCGCGGACGCATCCGCGACGGCCAGGTCGTGATCCCGGAGCTGGACGGCCTCGACGACCTCTTCGTCGGCATCAACCGCGTCATCATCACGGCGTGCGGCACGGCCTCCTATGCCGCGCTCGTCGGCAAGTACGCGATCGAGCAGTGGGCCCGCGTGGCCGTCGACGTCGAGCTCGCCCACGAGTTCCGCTACCGCGACCCCGTCATCGGCGCCGACACGCTCGTGGTCTCGATCAGCCAGTCCGGCGAGACCATGGACACGCTCATGGCCGTGAAGTACGCCCGGGAGCGCGGTGCCCGCACGCTGTCGGTCTGCAACACCCAGGGCGCCACCATCCCGCGCGAGTCCGACGCCGTCGTGTACACCCACGCCGGCCCGGAGGTCGCCGTGGCCTCGACCAAGGCGTTCTCCGCCCAGATCACGGCCTTGCTGCTGCTCGGCCTGCACATGGGCCGCGTCCGCGGTGTCGTCGCCGACGCCTCCACGGACGTCGAAGAGCTCGCCGCGCTGCCGGAGAAGGTCGCGAAGGTGCTGGAGAGCGAGCACGAGCACGTCGCGCAGCTCGCCGGCTGGATGGCGGACACCCGCTCGGTGCTCTTCCTCGGTCGCCACGTCGGCTATCCGATCGCGCTCGAGGGTGCGCTCAAGCTCAAGGAGATCTCCTACATCCACGCGGAGGGCTTCGCCGCCGGAGAGCTCAAGCACGGTCCGATCGCCCTGATCGAGCCGGGACAGCCGGTGTTCGTGCTCGTGCCGTCGCCGCGGAACTCCGCCCTCGTGCACTCCAAGGTCGTCTCCAACATCCAGGAGATCCGCGCCCGCGGTGCCCGCGTGATCGTGGTGGCGGAGGAGGGCGACGCCGCCGTGCTGCCCTTCGCCGACGAGGTCATCCACATCCCGCTCGCCGGACCCATGTTCGAGCCGCTGCTCGCCGTGGTGCCGCTGCAGATCTTCGCGATGGCGCTGGCCACCGCGAAGGGTCTCGACGTGGACCAGCCGCGCAACCTCGCGAAGTCCGTCACGGTGGAGTGACCGCCGACCCATCCCCTTGTGTTCCTCCCACCCCTCTGCGTGCGCACGCAGAGGGGTGGGGCGCACGGAGAGGGGTGGGTGGGCAAGCCCGAGTAGGCTGAACGCGTGATCATCGGCACCGGCATCGACCTCGTGGACATCCCGAGGTTCGAGCGCACGATGACCCGTACCCCTCGCCTGCGCGAGCGGCTGTTCGCCCCGTCCGAACGGGAGCTCCGGCTACCGTCTCTGGCCGCGCGATATGCTGCGAAGGAAGCGCTGATCAAGGCCCTCGGCGGCTCCGACGGGGTGCACTGGACCGAGATCGAGATCGCCTCGGAGGCCTCCGGAAAGCCGCATTTCGTGCTGTCCGGATCCACCGCCACGGTCGTCGAGGAACGCGGCATCCGCACGCTGCACCTCACCCTCACCCACGATGCCGGCCTCGCCGCCGCTTTCGTCGTCGCCGAAGGAGCCCCGCTGTGACCGTCCCGTTCCGCGAGGCCACGATCGACCTCGATGCGATCGCCGACAACGTGCGGCACTTCCGCCGGCTCACCGGAGTCGAGGTGCTCGTCGTCGTCAAGGCCAACGCCTACGGCCACGGCGCCGCCGCGACAGCCGTGGCCGCGCTCTCCGCCGGTGCGACGCGGCTCGGCGTGGCCGAGATCCCGGAGGCGCTGGAATTGCGGCGTCAGGGCGTGCACGCGCCCGTGGTGGCCTGGCTGCACGCCCCGGGGGAGCGGTTCCGGGAGGCGGCTGCGGAAGGGGTCGAGGTCGGCATCTCGTCGTACGACCAGCTGCAGGCGGCCGCCGCCGCCGCTTCCGCGGACCGCCCGGTCGCCGTGCACCTGAAGCTCGAGACCGGGCTGTCGCGCAACGGCATCGCTCCCGACGACTGGGGGACGGTGCTCGCCGAGGCCGCCCGGCTGGAGCGCATCGGCCGCCTGCGCATCGTGGGCCTCTTCTCGCACCTCTCCAACGCCTCACCGGCCGACGACCGCGCCGCGCTCGCCCGGTTCGAGGAGGGGGTGGCGCAGGCCGCGGCGCTCGGCGTGCGTCCGGAGATCCGCCACATCGCCGCCACCGCCGCCGCGATCGACCTGCCGGAGACACGGCTGGACGCCGTCCGCATCGGCATCGGCACGTACGGCCTCTCGCCTTTCGACGACCGCTCCTCCGCGGACCTGGGTCTGCGCCCGGCCATGACCCTGCGCGGGGCGGTGGCGGCCGTCCGTCGTGTCCCCGCCGGCACCGGGGTCTCCTACGACTACGCGCACCGCACGGACCGCGAGACCACCCTGGCGCTCGTGCCCCTCGGTTATGCCGACGGCGTGCCCCGCAGCGCCTCCGGACGCCTGCCCGTGTCGATCGGAGGGCGCCGCTACACGAACGTCGGACGGATCGCGATGGACCAGTTCGTCGTGGACGTCGGGGATGCGCCGGTGGGTGTCGGTGACGAGGTCACTTTGTTCGGGGATCCGACCCTCGGCGTGCCGTCGGCCACGGAGTGGGCGGAGGCCGCCGGCACGATCGGCTACGAGATCGTCACCCGCATCGGTCACCGGGTGCCGCGGAGGACGACGTGAGCTTGGATCCCGCGTTCCTCGGACGCCGCCGGATCTCCACCTCCGAGGAGATGGAGCAGCTCGGCCTGCGCATCGGCGAGCAGCTCGAGCCCGGTGATCTCCTGATCCTCACCGGACCGCTGGGGGCGGGCAAGACCACGTTCACCCGCGGGCTGGCCGAGGGGCTCGGGGTCCGGGGGCCCGTGCAGAGCCCGACGTTCGTGATCGCCCGCACCCATCCGTCGCTCGTCGGCCGCGCGCCGCTCGTGCACGTCGACGCCTATCGCCTCGGCTCCGCGGCCGAGCTCGACGACCTCGACCTCGACCTGGAGCGGTCGGTCGTGGTCGTGGAATGGGGCCGCGGTATGGCGGAGGAGCTCGCCGACGCCTGGTGGGACATCGAGATCGAACGCCCCGTCGGTGCCGGCGAGGACGAGCACCTCGACCCGTCGGAACTCGACGCCGACGCGCCGCGCGTCGTCACGATCGCCCGTGAGGAGCGCGCGTGACGGCGGGGGAGCCGCTGGTCGCGGTCATCATCGAGGACGACCCCGGCGTCCGGTCCCTGCTGGACGAGGTGTTCCTCGCCGCGGGGTTCCGTACCGTGCTGGCCGGCTCCGGTCCCGAGGGGCTCGCGGCGGTCACGGCGCACCGTCCGATCATCACCACGCTCGACATCAACCTCCCCGGCATCGACGGCTTCGAGGTCGCACGGCGCATCCGACAGGTCAGCGACACCTTCATCATCATGCTGTCCGCCCTCGCCGACGAGTCGGACGTGGTGCTCGGCCTCACCTCCGGCGCCGACGAGTACCTGGTGAAGCCCTTCCGGCCGCGCGAGCTGCGTGCGCGGATCGAGGCGCTCCTCCGGCGCACCCGCACCCCGGCGACGGACCCGCTCCCTCTCGCCGCCGCGCAGGGCCCGGCGGCTCCGACCCCCGTCCCCGCGGCCTCCCTCGCCCCGAGTATCCCGCTTCCGGCCGGTGCCGCCGCCGACGCCACCGTCGCCACATGGCGCGGGCTCGTGCACCGCGATCTCAGTCTCGACCTCGACACGCGCCTCGTGCTCGTCGCCCAGCGCCCCGTCGAGCTCACCCCCACCGAGTTCGACCTGCTCGCGGCGCTCCTCGAGGCCGGCCGTCGGGTCTGCAGCAAGGCCGACCTCGCGCTCGGGCTGCGCGGAGCCTCCGGTGACGCCTTCGATCGGGTGAGTGAACCCGACAAGCGGGCGATCGAGACGCACATGGCCAATCTGCGTCGGAAGCTCGGCGACAGTCCCACCGCCCCTCGTTACATCGAGACGGTGCGCGGTGTCGGGTACCGCCTCACGTCCGACGACCGGCGCTCCTGACGGGAGGGGCGAGGCCGCGGCTCCCCCACCGCGGCCCCGGATGCCTGCGAATCCCCACTCGCGCGGCCCCAGCTTCTGCGAAATCCCCAGTCGCAGCGTCGGCTCCCACTCAGAATCGTAGGACGGGAACGACGCCTGAAGAGCGAGAAGTGAGGATCTTTGAGTAATCTTGCGTGAATGCTGAGGATCGACCGGGAGGCGGACCTTGATGATCCGCACGGTCTCGATCTGGCGGTGGCAGCTGGTGTTCACCGCGAGCATCGTCGCCATCGTGGTGATGGTCGCGGGCTTCAAGCCGCAGACGATCGCGATCCCGCTCTTCATCGGCGGTATCGGCCTGATCGTGGTCACCACCCTCGTGGCGCTGATGGTGCCGTGGCGACGCCTGCCGCGCACGGCGGTGACCGCCCTTCCGCTGCTGGACGTCCTCGGGGTCGGGCTGACCACGAACGTGCCGGATCTCCGGCTCGGCTTCCTCTGGGTGTTCCCGGTGGTCTGGTTGGCGACCTACTTCTCGATGCCCTGGGTGTTCGTCGGCATCGCGCTGAGCGGCGGCTGCCTGGTGTTCTTCGCCGACCGCTCGGGGCCGCCGGAGGACGTGCTGCTGCGCGTGCTCACGGTCGTCATCACCCTGAGCTTCCTCGGCGTGACCGTCCGCATCGGCGCCCAGCGCTCCGGCGCGGCGAGGCGGCTCCTGCAACGCCGCTCGGAGCAGGTGAACCGGGCGGCGGAGCGGGCGGAGACGAACCAGGAGCGCGTCACGCAGATCATCGACGCGCTCGGCATCGCGCTCGTCGTGGTCACCTCCGCCGGTCGCATCCTGCAGATGAACGACGCCTACCGCGCCCTCTACGGTCGTGACCGCTTCGGCACGGCGCTCCCGTCGGCGTCCGTCGAGTACGACGCCCGGCGCGGGACGGCTCTGGCCCCGGAGCGCACGACGCTGGCGCGCGCGGCCGCGGGGGAGCCGATGCGGGAGGAGCGGGTGTGGCTGTACGACGGGGCAGGGCAGTGGCACGCCCTCGCTGTGACCACGCAGCTCATCGCCGGAGCCCGGCAGGGGGAGCGCATCACCCTCGTCGTCATCGACGACGTCACCGCGCTCCTGGAAGCCGCCGAGGAGCGGCGGGCCCTCACGGCGGTGATCTCCCACGAGCTGCGCAACCCCCTCACCGCGATCATCGGGCACGTCGAGCTCCTGCGCGAGCGCGACGACCTCCCCGGCCGGGTGCCCGCGCAGATCGAGGTCATCGCGGACGCCGGGGAGCGGCTGCAGGATCTCGTCACGAGCATGCAGGCCCAGACGGGGCGGGTCTCGCACGACCCCTTCGAGCCGGTGGACCTGCGCGTGGTCGTCGAGGAGTCGGCCGCGTCGTTCGCGCCCCTGATGGGGGCCGCGCGGCAGGAGCTCGTCCTCGACGGGGCCGAGCGGATGGTGATCACGGGCGACGCGTTCCGGCTGCGTCAGGTGCTGGACAACATCCTGGGCAACGCCGTGAAGTACACGCCGGGGGGCGGACGCATCACGGTGCGGCTGGCGGAGTCGGGCGGACACGCCGAGGTCACCGTGGCGGACACGGGGATCGGCATCGCCGAGGAGGAGCTGCCGCGGCTGTTCGAGCCCTACTTCCGCGCCGACAGCGCCGTGCGCGGCGGCATCGCCGGCACCGGTCTCGGCATGGGCATCGCACGGGACATCGTGGTCGCGCACGGCGGCGTCATCCTCGTGGCGAGCGAGGTGGACGTCGGCACCACCGTCACCGTCCGCTTCCCCCGACGACCGAAAGAGAACTCCGTATGACACCGCTCGTGCCCGTCAGCGTCGACGTCACCACGAGCATGGTGGCGGTGGTGACCGTGCTCACCGCGATCGTGGTCGGTCTCGCCACCCTGGCCCGGCCGAGCAGGGCGACCATCGTCTGGGGCGTCGCCTTCGGCATCGGAATGCTCGGCGCCTACCTCTGGTTGGCCGGTCACCAGACCGGCAGCCCCGTGCTGCGCGCGGCCGCCTCCGCGATCGTCGTCTCCTTCGTGCCGCTCGTGTGGCTCGGGGTGCGGATGCACTTCGGACGGTCAGCGCCCTGGCTGCCGGTCGTCCTCGCGCTCGTCGGCGTCCCCACGGCGCTGATCCTCACGGCGGGCACGCGCTGGTATCTGCCGGTCTTCCACGTCGTCTTCCTGGCGATGGCGGTCTTCGCCGGCCTGCTCGCCTGGGAGCTGCTCCGAGGGCAGCCGGCGTCGCGCGACGTCGTGCTGCCTCTCGCGCTCGCCGCGTGCGGCTTCGTCGTGGTCGCCGTCGTCAGCGCCGGCTCCGCCCTCGTCTCGGGAGGCGTGAGCACGGAGGAGCAGCTCAGCGCGCTGCGCGGGATGAACGCGGTGGGGACGATAGTCGTGAGCACGTGCGCAGCCTTCACCCTCGTGCTCCTCGTGCGGGTGGAGAGCGCGACGCCCGGGGCGGACGGTGCGGCGGAGCGCGCCAGGGAGCGGCTTCGCAAGGCGTCAGCGCAGAAGGACCCCGCCTGGTCGATCCTCGACATCCGTTTGGACGACCCCATCGACCTCCGCGAGGCGTCGAGCAGCGCCGGCTTCCGACGCATCGCCGATCGCTTCCACGCGGACATCGGCGACGTGCTTCCGGCGACAGCCGATGCGGAGCGGGTCGCCGACGACCGCGCGATCGTCATCATCCACGGCAGCGACGAAGCGGTGCGGTTCCACCTGCGGGCGATCCTGGCATCCGTGTCGATCATCGATCTGGAGGCGCCCGCGAGCGGGATCCGCTCCTCCGCCAGCATCGGCTGGGCGACGGCATCCGTCGCGGGATACGACTACGACACGCTCGTCGCGGCGGCGGCATCGGCGGCCGATCGGGCACGCGAGGCCGGCGGGGATCAGTGGAAACGGGCGCAGGAGTCGGATCTGACCGCCGTCTGAGCTCGCCTTCCGGCGTCAGCCGAACAGCCTCTTCACCGTATCGAGGTGCTCGCGGGTCAGGGCGCCGGCTGTCCGGGGGTCGCGTGCGGCGATCGCATCGCCGATACGCGCGTGCGCGTCCTGGTCGGCGGCGTCGCCGTGATGGCCGCGGATGCGCAGCATGTCGATCATGGCCTGCAGCGAGCGCGGGGCGAAACCGTCGAACAGCTCTCGCAGCACGGGATTGCCGGA
The DNA here is from genome assembly GCF_002871415.1 of Microbacterium sp. UMB0228. NCBI lineage: Bacteria > Bacillati > Actinomycetota > Actinomycetes > Micrococcales > Microbacteriaceae > Microbacterium > Microbacterium sp. UMB0228. The sequence goes on from NZ_PNFU01000001.1 coordinate 253,194, forward strand.
GGCGACGACGACGGCCCGGTGGAAGGCCATGTCCGCCTCGACGTGCGCGCGGATGTCCGTGCGTCGACGGTCGCGTTCGGCGAGCGTGCGCCTCAGCTCGTCGAGGTCGGCCGGGGTCCGGCGCTCCGCAGCGAGCACCGCGGCCTCGACTTCGATCGCGGTGCGGGCCTCGAGGACCGCGATGATGTCGGCGCGGTCGAGGACGGCATCCCAGGTCGGAATGGGCTCGACGGCCGTGACGAAGACGCCCGCGCCCTGGCGGGTGGCGAGCACACCGCGCCCGGCCAGTATGCGGATCGCCTCGCGTGCCGTCGAGCGACCCACGCCGAGCTGCGGAGCGAGTGTGGTCTCGCCGGGCAGCTTGCCGCCGATCGTCCATTCACCGGCTCCGATCCGTGCCAGGAGCAGCTCGGCGGCCTGTTCGGCGAGGGATTCACGGCGCACGGTCGTCATGGGTCCATTCTCGCAGGCCCATCAACTGCTCTGCTTGTCTGAGAAGTTGTGCTACATTTCCCCTATGCGCACACTCGGGTTCCTCCTTCTTCGTCGCCACGACGGGGTCTAGTCAGACCGGCTCCCCGTCGTGGGGCGCAGGACGCGCCGGTCGCCTTCCCCGCGATCTGAACAGGAACCAGACCATGACCCCACGCCGCGCCTTCCCGACCCTCGCCACCCCGTCCGGCGCCCTCCCCGATGATGCCCCGCACTGGAACAAACAGCGGCCTTCGCAGATGCCCTCGCATCGATATCGCGACGTGTACTCCCGCGTCGCCGTACCGGTGCAGACGCGGACCTGGCCGAGCGCACGACTGACGCAGGCACCCCTGTGGGTCCCGGTGGATCTCCGTGACGGGAACCAGGCGCTGGCGGAGCCGATGGACCCGGCCCGCAAGCGGCGCTTCTTCGAGCTCATGGTCGCGATGGGCTACAAGGAGATCGAGGTCGGGTACCCCTCGGCCTCCCGGACGGACTACGACTTCGTCCGGCTCCTCGCCGAGACCGACCTCGCTCCTGCCGACGTGACGATCGTGGTGTTCACGCCCGCGCGGCGCGACCTGATCGAGCGCACCGTGGAGTCCGTGCGAGGCATCCGGAACCCCGTCGTCATCCACATGTACACCGCCACGGCGCCGACGTGGCGCGACGTCGTCCTCGGCCAGGACAGGGAGGGGCTGAGGGCGCTGATCCTCACCGGCGGGCAGGACGTGCTCCGCTTCGCGGGAGACCTCGACAACGTCCGCTTCGAGTTCTCTCCCGAGGTGTTCACCCTCACCGAGCCGGACTTCGTCCTCGACGTGTGCGAGGCGATGACGACCCTGTGGGACGCGACGCCCGAGCGCCCCGTGATCCTGAATCTGCCGGCGACCGTCGAGGTCGCGACCCCGAACGTCTACGCGGACCAGATCGAGTACATGCACCGCAACCTCGGCCGTCGCGACGGGGTCATCCTCTCCGTGCATCCGCACAACGACCGCGGCACCGGTATCGCCTGCGCGGAACTCGCCGTCCTCGCCGGCGCGCAGCGGGTCGAGGGGTGCCTCTTCGGCAACGGGGAGCGCACCGGCAACGTCGACCTCGTGACCCTCGCCCTCAACCTCCACGCGCAGGGCGTCGATCCGATGATCGACTTCTCCGACATCGACGAGATCCGCCGGACCGTCGCACACTGCAACGGCATCGACATCCATGCGCGGCACCCGTATGCCGGCGACCTCGTGCACACCGCCTTCTCGGGCACCCATCAGGACGCCATCCGGAAAGGGTTCGCGGAGCATCGCGCCCGTGCCGCGGAGGAAGGCCGCGCCGAGGGCGACATCGAATGGCACGTGCCGTATCTGCCCATCGACCCGGCGGACATCGGCCGCAGCTACGACGCCGTGATCCGCGTCAACTCGCAGTCCGGGAAGGGCGGCATCGCGTACCTGCTGGAAGACGCCTTTGGGATCGAGCTGCCGCGGCGCCTGCAGATCGACCTCGCCCGTCTCGTCCAGCGGCGCACCGAGCAGACCGGACGCGAGATCACGGCCGCGGAGGTGTGGGACATCTTCGACGCCGCCTACCTCGCGAGCGCGGACACGAGACCGCTGAGGCTGCGGGCGGATGCCGACGTCGCGGGAGGGTGCACGACGATCACGCTCCATGCCGACGGCGTCGAGACGTGGACCCGCCACGACGGCGTCGGTCCGGTGGAGGCGCTGGGCACGGCGCTCGCGGCAATCGGTCTGCCCGTCGAGGTCCTGAGTCTGCACCAGACGAGCATCGGAACGGGCACGGAGAGCGACGCGCTCACCCTGATCGAGTACCGCGACGGCGCACGCTCGGAATGGGCGGCCGGCCGCGACCGCTCCGTGCTGACGGCGACCCTGCACGCCGTGCGGAACGCGGCGGAGCGCCGCGCCGCGACGACGCCGGCCCGCGGGGCCTAGGGGGTCTGCTTCTCGCGCCCTCGCGCGAGTGCCGCGGTGATGGCGTCCGCGGCGCTCGCGTCGGTGTCGGCGGCGGCGGAGACGTTCTCGGCGACGACGGCCTCGATGATCTCGGTGCGCTGGATGCGGGTCTCGCGCGGGGCCTTGACGCCGATGCGCACGCTGTCGCCCTTGATGTCGAGCAGCGTGACCTCGATCTCGCCGTCGATGCGCACGCTCTCACCGATCCGCCTCGTCAACACCAGCATTCGTTCAGCCTACTGGTGCGGCGGGGGCCGCCCCGAGCGACGCGGTGGAGGAGTCGCGGACCACGCCGATCGTCTCGATCGTCAGCGATGCGGACGTCGCCTCGGTGTAGGAGAGGACGGGGAGGCCGTCGGTCTGGGCCGACACGAGCCGTCGCACGGCCGGACGCAGCGAGGGGGCGCACACGAGCACCGGTTCACCGCCATCCGTCTGCGCGGCCACGGCCTGCTTCACCGACGCGATCACCGCTTCCATCCGCGGCGGGTCGAAGACGATCTGCGAGCCCTCGTCGCCGGGGCGGAGACTCTCCAACATCGCCTGCTCCAGCAGCGGGGCGATCATGACGACCCGGAGGGTGCCGTCCTCCGCGAAGCGGGAGGCGATGGCCGGCCCCAGCGCGGCACGGGCGGCCTCGATCAGTCCCTCCGGGTCGGTCGAGACCTTGGCACGCAGCGCGAGCGCCTCGTAGATGCGGCTGAGGTCGTTGATCGGCACACGTTCGGCGAGCAGCCCCTGCAGCACGCGCTGCACCTCCGCGAGCGACAGCAGCGCGGGGGTGAGCTCCTCGACCGCCGACGGCGAGACCTGCTTGAGCGCGTCGGTGAGCTGACGCACGTCCTCCCGGGTGAGCAGCCGGGCGGCGTGCGTCTGGATGACGCTCGACAGGTGCGTGATGATGACACTCGCCCTGTCGATCACGGTGGCCCCGGCGAACTCCGCGCTGTGCCGCATCTCCATCGGGATCCACTTGCCCTCGAGACCGAAGACCGGGTCCAGGGCGGCGGTCCCCGGCAGGCTGTCCAGTCCCTGTCCGAGAGCGAGCACCGATCCGGTCGGCGCGGTGCCCCGCCCGGTCTCGACGCCCGCGATGCGGATGACGTAGGTCGCCTGGGGGAGCTCGATGCTGTCCCTGGTGCGCACGGGCGGGGTGACCAGACCGAGGTCGAGCGCGATGCGCCGCCGCAGCGCCTTGACCCTCGCGAGGAGGTCGTCGGGGCCGCCGGTGACGAGATCGACGATGTCCGGGGCGAGGAGGATCTCGAGGGGGTGCACCCGCATGCGCTCGATGAGCTCCTCGGGCTGGTCCACCGGCGCGGGAGCGGGTGCCTGCGCCGCCTCCGCCTCCTCCCGCTTGCGGGTCGCGGTGATGCGCTGGGCGATGAGCAGCAGCAGGGCGCCGATCACCAGGAAGGGGAGCATCGGCATGTGGGGGATGAGCGCCATGACGATGGCCGCGCATCCCGCGATGATGAGGGCGTTGCGCGACTGGCCGAGCTGCGTCGACGCCGCCGATCCCATCTCGGCCTCGGCGGTCGAGCGCGTGACGATCATGCCGGTCGAGACCGCCATGAGCAGCGCGGGGATCTGGGTGACGAGACCGTCGCCGATCGTGAGCAGGCTGTAGGTGCTCACTGCCTGGTCGATCGACATGCCGTGCTGGACGAGGCCGATCGCGATGCCGCCGACGAGGTTGATGATGATGATCACGAGTCCGGCGATCGCGTCGCCCTTGACGAACTTCGAGGCGCCGTCCATCGCACCGTAGAAGTCGGACTCGGCGGCGACCTCCGCCCGGCGCTCGCGGGCTTCGGTGTCGCTGATGAGGCCGGCGTTGAGGTCGGCGTCGATGGCCATCTGCTTGCCCGGCATCGCGTCGAGCGTGAACCGGGCGCCGACCTCGGCCACGCGCTCTGCACCTTTGGTCACCACGACGAACTGGATGACGACGAGGATGAGGAACACGACGGCGCCGATGATGAGCGAGCCGCCCACCGCGATCGCCCCGAACGCCTCGATCACCTGTCCCGCGTACGCCTCGCCCAGCACGAGGCGGGTGGAGGCGACGTTGAGCCCGAGCCGGAACAGCGTCGCCACGAGCAGCAGCGAGGGGAACACCGAGAAGTCGAGCGGCTTCTTCACGAACATGGACGTCAGCAGGATCACCAGCGCGAACATGATGTTGAGGATGATCAGCACGTCGAGCAGGAACGGCGGCACCGGGACGACGAGCAGCATGATGATGCCGACGACGCCGATCGGCACCCCGAGCGTGGTGAGGAGCTTCTTCATACGGTCCTCCGGTAGGGGAGCGAGTGGATGCCGCGGGCGGCGCCTCGGCGCCGCAGCGCGTCGACGAACACGAGGACCCGTGCCACGGCGTTGTAGAGGTCTTCGGGGATCTCCTGGCCCAGCTCGCACGCGGCGTGCAGTGCGCGGGCGAGGCTGATGTCGCGGACGAGGGGGACGCCGGACTCCAGCGCCTTCTCACGGATGCGCTCGGCGATGACGCCGCTGCCCTTCGCAACGACCCGCGGGGCGGAGGTGCCGGGGTCGTATTCGAGCGCGATGGCGATGTGCGTGGGGTTGACAACCACCACGTCGGAGCCGGCGACCGCGGCGATCATGCGGTTGCGGCTCACCGCGAGCTGACGCGACCGGCGCTGCTGCCGGATGAGCGGGTCGCCCTCGGAGTTCTTGTTCTCGTCGCGCACCTCGCGCTTGGTCATGCGCGTGTGCTTGCGGTTGCGGCGCATCACGACGAACATGTCGATCGCGGCGAGCACCAGACCCACGGCGATCGCGGTCTGCAGCAGTGCCGCGGTGCCGTCCGCCGCGGTGCCGAGCAGCCGGGAGATCGAGTGAGCGCCGCTCGCCGTGAGCACGGGCATGAGCCCGGAGATGACGACCCACAGGGCGAGGGCGATGGCGGCCGTCTTCAGCAGCGCCTTCGCCCCCTCCCACAGTGCCTGCAAGCCGAACACCCGCCGCACTCCGGAGACGAGGTTGAACTGCTCGTAGCGCCCGGACAGCTTCCGCAGGTGCACGCCGCCCTGCACCACCGCGCCGAACAGCGTCACGATCGCGACCGCGGCCAGCAGCGCGCCCAGCGTGGGCAGCACCGAGGCGAGGGCCCGCCCCAGGGCGGCGAGGGCGGCTTCCGGAGAGGGTGCCTGCATGAGTCCGGCGAGGGTCACCAGCTGCTCGGTGCCGGCGGCGGTCCCCGCGGCGATGGCGGCGGGCATCATCACGGCAGCGGCGCCGATGCCGAGCCACGCCGTGAGGTCCTGGCTCCGGGCGATCCGGCCCTTCTGCCTGGCCTCCCGGAGGTGCTTCTCGGTGGCCTTCTCGCTGCGTTCGCCGCTGTCCGAGCCGCTCACGGTGTCACCCCCTGCATCAGGCGGAACGCCTGGGTGGCGAGGGCGTCGACGATTCCCGGGAACGCGACGTACACGGCGCCCGCGAGCAGGAGCGTGAGGAGGATCTTGACGGGGAAGCCCATCGCGAAGGCGTTGAGCGCCGGCGCCACGCGCGTGATGAGACCGAGCCCGACGTCGGCGAGGAAGAGCACGAGGACCAGCGGGCCTGCGATCTGCACGGCCGCCAGCACCATCTGGGACACCCCGTCCACGAGCAGCTCGGTCGGTCCCGCGACGCGGAAGATGCCGTCGACCGGCACCGCGTCGAAGCTGCGGGCGAGCCCGGCGAGGATGAGCTGATAGCCGCCGGAGGCGAAGAGCAGCGTCAGCGCGGTGAGGTGGAAGAGCCGGGTGAACTGCGCGCCGTTGACCATCGCCGCCGGATCGAAGGCCTGGGCGAGCTGGAAGCCGCCGAACACGTCGATCAGGCTGCCCGCGGCCTGCACCGCGGAGAAGCACAGCAGCACGAGGAAGCCGAGCAGGGCCCCGGTGAGCAGCTGGATCACGAGCGCGCCGAGGAACGGTCCGGTGTCCAGGCTCTCGTACCCCGGCGCGACGGCAGCCCCCACCGCGAGCGACAGTCCGATCGAGAGCATCGCCTTCACGCGCACCGGGATCGCCCCGTACGAGAACGGCGGGGCGATCATGATGAACGCCGTGATGCGCACGGCGGCGAGCAGGGTGGCCTCCAGCCACGCGAAGTCGATCGGGATGAACACGGGCTCATCCGCTCAACAGCGACGGGATGCGGGCGAACATCTCGTTCGTGAAGGCGATGATCTCGGCGATCATCCAGTTCCCCGCGATGAGCAGGGCGATGCCCACCGCGACGATCTTCGGCACGAACGACAGCGTCACCTCCTGCACCTGGGTGATGGACTGCAGCAGCGAGATCGCGAAGCCCACCACGAGCGCGGTGATGAGCATCGGGGCGGCGAGCTTGGCGGCGATCAGCAGGCCCTGGGCACCGATGTCGAGGACGGCTTCGGGACTCATCCCACACCTCCGTAACTCTCCAGGAGCGCTTTGATGATGAGCCCCCATCCGTCCACGAGGATGAACAGCAGGATCTTGAACGGCAGCGAGATCATGACCGGCGGGAGCATCATCATGCCCATCGACATCAGCGCCGCCGCCACGACGAGGTCGATCACGAGGAACGGCACGAAGATCACGAAGCCGATGATGAAGGCGGCCCGCAGCTCCGAGATCATGAACGCGGGGATGAGCGTGTACATCGGCACGCTCGCGGCGTCCTCCGGGTTGTCCTGCCCGGCCATCCGGGTCATCAGCGCGAGGTCCTCCTCGCGCGTGTAGTGCAGCATCCACTCCCGCAGGGGGGCCTGCCCGACGTCCACGGCCTGCGTGAACGTGAGCGCCCCGTCGATGTACGGCTGCACCGCGAGTGTGTTGATCTCGGTCAGCACGGGCCACATGATGAACAGCGAGAGGAACAGCGACAGCCCCGCGAGCACCTGGTTCGGCGGGATCGTCGGGAGGGACAGCGCGTTCCTGGTCATGGCGAGCACGACGAAGATCTTCGTGAACGACGTCATCATCAGCAGCAGCGCGGGGGCCACCGACAGCAGGGTGATCCCCAGGAGGGTGAGGATCGAGCCGGACGGGCCGCCGTCGATGCCGTTGATGTCGATCGTCACGCCCTCGCCGTCGTCCGGGGTGACCTCCGCGTGCGCGGCGGTGCCGGAGAGGGCGACGAGGACGACGGCGAGGAGGATCGCGACCGCGACGAGGACGAGCAGCCGCGAGGCGCGACCGCGATCGACGGCACGGATCGCGGTCATCGTGCGCGCCGGAGGGCCTCGGCGGTCTGCCGCCACGTGTCGGGGGAGAGGATGGAGCCGCGGAGCGGGTCGTTGCGGTGCCGCACGCGGCGACGGAGCTCCGGTGCCGGGCTGACCGCCGGGGGCGCGCTCGTGAGTGCGGCGGCGGCGAGGATGCGGTCGAACTCGGCGTCGTCGGCCGTGCGGGTGGCCGGCGGGCGCCCCTCCTCGGACGCCGCGGGTTCCGCGGGCTCCGGCCGCAGGGGAAGGCGGTCGACCACGCTCACGCCGTGCTCGGTGACCCCGAGCACGTAGCGGGCGTCATCGGTCTGCACGACCACGAGCTGCGCCTTGGGGCCGATGCCCTGCCGCCCGAGCACCGTGATCGCCTCGGCGTCGCGGCGCCGCGCCTGGGTCTTCGAGACCCGGCGCTGCAGGAACCAGAGCAGCCCGAGGACGGCGGCGAGCGACAGCCCGACCCGCAGCGCGAGCAGGAGGTCGTCCAGGGTCAGGCCTCGACGTTCTCGAGGATGCGGGTGATCCGCACCGCGTAGTCCTGGTCGACGACGACGACCTCGCCGTGCGCGATCGTGCGGCCGTTGAGCTTGACGTCGGCGGGGGCGCCCGCGGAGCGATCGAGCTCCACGATGCGACCGGGCTCGAGGTCGAGCACGTCGCGGACGGCCATGCGGGTGCGGCCGATCTCCACCGTCAGCTCCATCTCGACACCCGCGATGCGGTGCAGGCGGCCGTCGGCCCCGGTCGGGCGCGCGGGGCGGTGGGTGATCCGCACGGCGAGGCGGCCGATGATCCGTTCGGTGTGGTCCACGAGGTCGAAGAGCTGGGTCTGCGGGTCGGCGAACACGGCCGAGGCGTCGCCGACCGCGGCCTCGCCGAGCAGGCCCGGACCGAGGGCGGTCGCCGCGGCCTCGAGCGCGTCCAGCAGCCGGTCGGTGAGCGGGCGGTCCCCGAGGCCGTCGACGAGCACGTCGGCGTCGAGGAGCTGCACGGCGAGCTGGGCGCTCGCCTCGCCGACGAACTGCGCGACCACCGCGTCGCCGGTGTCGCCGGACACCTGCGAGGCGCGCGCGGTGACCGGTGCGGCGGTGGGCAGCCGGGCCGCGAACGCGGCGGCGACGGCGGACTCGTAGGCGGTGGTGCTGATCACGCGGACTCCTGAGCGGGGGCGGTTTCGGGGACGGTGGCGGTCACGACGCAGGCGAGCCGGGCGCCCGCGCTGCCGACGGCGGCGGTCGCGACCGTCTGGTCGCCCACGGTGAGGAGCAGGGGACGGTCGGCGGCGTGCGGCAGGGGCAGCAGGTCGCCGACGGCGAGATCGAGCACCTCGCGGGGGAGCACTGTGCGGGGGGCCAGCCGCAGCGCCACCTCGACCGGGGCGGCTTCCACCTGCCGCCGGACCAGTCCCGGGGTCTCGGTGCGGTCGGCGTCGGAGGCGCGTACCGCGAAGCCGGCGAGGACCGACGCGGGGAGCATGATGCTGGCGGGCACCGTCCGGCCGCCGTGGCGCAGCGACAGGCGGGCGACGATCACCGGCTCCCCGGCGGCGGCCACCTGCGCGAACTGGGAGCTGTACTGGATGCCGGCGACGGCCACCCCGGCGGGCAGCAGGCCGTCGAGACTGCCGGTGAGGTGGTCGATGGCGTCGGCGATCAGCGATCGGATCAGCGCCTGCTCGATGGGGGTGAAGGTGCGGTCCTCGGCGGTGGACGTCGATCGCCCTCCCACCATCTGCACGATCCACGAGGTCGCGGTCGGGATCGGCACCTGGACGATCATGCGCTCGTCCGAATCGGGGAGCGCGCACACGATCATGGTCGTCGTGGTGGGAAGCGACTGCGCGTACTCGCCGTATGTGAGCATGCCGACGTGCTCGACGGCGATGGTGGCGCGCACGTGGATCTTGCCGGAGAGCTGGGCCGACCACTGCCGGGCGAACGTCTCGAACGCGAGCTCCAGGGTGCGGGCGTGCTCGCGCGACAGCGTCGCCGCGCGTCCGAAGTCGTAGACCTCGACGTCGGCGATCGCCGTCTCCGCGCGCGCCCGAGAGCGCACGCCGTCATCCATCACCACGAACCCGACTATCGGGCGGTGAGCGGCGTGCGTTAGGGACGGGTCACGGGGAGGTCTGCGCGGCACCCGCAGCCGGGATCAGCGCTCGCACCTCCTCGCTGGCATCGGAGAGGATGACGATGTCCACGCGGCGGTTCTCCGCGAGCTGCTCCGGCGTGCTGCCCGCAGCGACCGGGCGAGTGTCGCCGAACCCGACGGACTTGAGGTGGGCAGGGGGCAGGCCGGCGGCCTCCACGAGGTAGCGCAGCACCTGCGTGGAGCGCCCGGCGGAGAGCTCCCAGTTGGTCGGGAACGGGGCGACCGAGCCGCGGGCGTCGGCGTGCCCCTCCACCGAGATCTCGTTGGGCGCCGAGACGAGGACCGACCCGAGCGCATCGAGCACCTGGGTCGCGGCGGGGCTGAGGTCCGTGCTGTTGGTGGTGAAGAAGGTCTCCGCGCTCACGAGTCCGATGGTCAGACCGCGCTCGTCGATCGTGAAGGTGACGTCGGCTTCGAGCCCCCGGTCCGCCAGCACCTGGCGCAGGCGCTCGCGGAGGGCGGAGAGCTCGTCGAACTCGCGCTGTGCGGCCTCCAGCCCGGTGTCGGCGAAGTCCTCGCCCTCGTCGTCCACGAGCTCGGGCGGCACGACGACGCCGCTGGTCACATCGATGTCGTCGGAGGGCTCCTGGCCGAAGCCGGTCGCGAGGGACGCGCTCAGGGCCTCGAACTTCTCCTGGTCGACGGTCGACATGGCGAAGAGCACGATGAACATGCACATCAGCACCGTCACCATGTCGAGGTACGACGCCATCCAGCGCTCGTCCGGCCCGCTGTGCTCGGACTCCTGGACGCGGCGTCGGGGGCGCACGCTCATGAGAAGAGGTCCTCGTGCTCGGCCGCCGCCTCCGCCGGCTGCTCGCGGCGGCGGGAGCGGCCGGGGGAACGGTCGGAGACGAGCGCGCTCAGGCGCTCGCGCACGTGCGCGGGGGCGGCACCGGCCTGGACGGCGAGCATGCCCTCCATGAGCACCGTCATGCGCTCGAGCTCCAGCTCGCCCAGACGCTGCAGGCGGCCGCCGATCGGGAGCCAGATGAAGTTCGCCGACAGCAGGCCCCACAGCGTCGCGACGAAGGCGGCGGCGATCATCGGTCCGAGCGTGTCCGGCTTGTCGAGCTTCTCCAGCACGTGGGTGAGGGAGACGACCGTGCCGATGATGCCGACCGTGGGGGCGAAGCCGCCCAGGGTCATGTAGAAGCGCGAGGCGGTGCGGTTGCGGGCGGCCGTGGACGACAGCTCGTCCTCGAGCAGCACGCGGAGGTCTTCCGCGTCGGTGCCGTCGGCGATGCTCTGCAGGGCCTGCCGCAGGAACGGATCCTTCTCCTCGTCCAGCCCCTGCTCCAGCGCCAGGAGCCCTTCGGCGCGGGCCTTCTCCGCGTAACCGACGACCGTGTCGATGGTGCTCTGCGCGGTGCGGCGCTCGCCGCGGAACGCGCGGGGGAGGGACTTCACGGCGTGCAGGGCGTCGCGCAGCGTGCCGCTGGCCAGCCCGACCGCGATCGTGGCGCCGAAGACGAGCACCATCGGTGCGGGCAGGAGGAGCGACCCGATCGTCGCGCCCTCCAGGTTGATCATGGCGATGAGGGCACCGAACGCGAGGACGAGCCCGAGGATGAGAGACGGATCCATCAGGCGTCCCCTCCCGTGACGGATACGGCGGGAGCGCCGTCCTCGTCGCCGGCTGCGACCAGTGCGGCCGCGGTCGCCAGGACCCCGGCGCGGAAGCGGGTGATCCGGGCGATCACGTCGTCCATCGTCTCCGTGACGACGAAGGTCGCGCCGTCGACCATCATGATCGTCGTGTCCGGCGTGGCCTGGACACGTTCGATCAGGTCGGGGTTCACCGCGAACCGGGAACGGTTCAGGCGCGTGAGGACGATCATGGGCTCCATCCTGGAAAAAGCTCGCCCCGCCCGAGAGCGGGGAACCGACGGCCCGTCCTGGGCTGTCGGAGAGGACTGTCGGCCGGGTGCTGCGCCGCGTTAGCGCGGGCTCGGGACCCGGCGGGATCTTTCTCACGGCGGGCGCGTCGTCGCCGATAGGGACCAGAGGCGGGAGACGATGAGCAGCGGGCGAAGGGAGCCTTGTGCGGGATCGGAACGTGGAGAAGGCCGCGGCGACGGCGGCCGAGGAGTGCGGCTGCGCGCCGACGCCTGCCGAGCGGCGGGCGCTGTGGAGCCAGCCGATCAGTCGCCGCAGTGCCTTCGGGATCGGCGCGCTGGGTGTCGTCGCGCTCGCGGCCTTCGGCGTCGGATCGGGGGTCACGGCCGCGCACGCCGCGTCGTACCCGAGCTGGGACGACGTGCAGCGCGCGAAGAACAATGAAGCGGCCAAGGCGGGCGAGGTCACCCGGATCCAGGGGCTGATCCAGTCGCTGGAGAGCAAGGTCGCGGAGACCCAGGCGGCGGCCCAGGTCGCGTCCGACGAGTTCTTCGAGGCCCAGCAGGCCTACTTCGCCGCGATCACCGAGGCCGACACCCTGCAGGCTCAGGCCGACGAGAAGGCGGCGCTCGCCGACGAGACTGCGAAGAAGGCCGGCCAGATCGCGGCCCAGCTCTACCGCAGCGGCGGCGACGACACCGCACTGGAGCTGTTCTTCGCCGGATCGGGAGCCAACGCCGACGAGCTGCTGTCGCGGCTCGGCACGATGAACAAGTTCCTCGAGTACAACCAGACGACGTACGACAACGCCGTCTCGGCGCGCAACACCGCGCAGGCTCTGACCACACAGGCGCAGGTCGCCAGGGACGAGCGCGACCGTCTGCAGCAGGTCGCCGAGGACAAGATGGTGGCGGCGCAGCAGGCCGCGGATGCCGCCCAGGCAGCGCTCGACGAGCAGGCCGCGAACCTCGAGACGCTGAAGGCACAGCTTCAGGCGCTCAAGGACACCACGACGCAGACGGTCGCCGGCTATCAGGCGGGTGTCGAGGCGCGGCGGCGGGAAGAGGAAGCACGCCGCAAGCGGGAGGCCGAGGCCGCTGCCGCTGCGGCGGCCGCCGCAGCGGCAGCACGCCCCAGCGCCGGGGGTGGCGCGCCGAGCAGCGGAGGCGGGGCGCCGGGCAACGGCGGGTGGGTGCGTCCGCACGGCGGTGCGCGCAGCTCGAGCTACGGTCCGCGCACCCCCATCTGCGGTCCGCAGGGCTGCTCGTCGAGCTTCCAC
>NZ_PNFU01000001.1:266219-266470 GCF_002871415.1 Microbacterium sp. UMB0228
GCCCCGATCTATGCCGCGAACTCCGGCACGGTGGACTACGCGGGCGCGAACGGCAACTACGGCAACTACGTGCGCATCCAGCACGGCGGCGGCGTCAGCACCGGGTACGCCCACATCAAGCCCGGCGGCATCGTCGTGCGCAGCGGCCAGTGGGTGCAGTCCGGTCAGGTCATCGCCTACGCCGGCGACACCGGACGCTCGTTCGGCTGCCACCTGCACTTCGAGGTCTACATCAACGGCGGCTACACCAA
>NZ_PNFU01000001.1:266780-277410 GCF_002871415.1 Microbacterium sp. UMB0228
ATCTCGAGCGCGCCGCTGATGATGCCGCCGAGGCCGCCGGTGCCGGGCTGTCCGAGCTCGGCCTGACCGGAGTTGCCGCTCGGGCGGAACTGCGAGGAGCCCACCTTCTCCAGGCCGCCGGGGTTCACGAATCCGGCCAGCGCGATGCGTGCCAGCACCTGGGTGTCGCCGTTGCTGAAGGTGCCGACGAGGCTGCCGTCGTTCGTCAGGGCGTAGGAGCTCAGCGTGCCCGCCGGCTTGCCGTTCTGCTCCTTGATCGCGATGTCGCTGACGTCCGCGAAGCCGGTCACACCGGACAGGTCGACGGTGACGCCGCCCGACACGATGCTCCCGGCGCCGTTCTGCACCCCGTCGGTGAAGGTCAGTGCCGTGCTCGCGCCCGCCCCGTCGGTGACGTCCCACCCGGTCGCGCTGCGCGTGAACGTCAGCCGCAGGGTGGACGCGGAGCCGTCGGCGCCGTAGGTCTTGATGTCGCGCACGAGCGTCTCGCCGACCGCGGCGCCGGAGGGCAGGTTGCCGGTGGCGCGCGCGGTGGTGGTGGCGGCCGCGGGGCTGAGGGCACCGACGGGGAGGGTGATGTCCCCGATGCCCTGACCGGGGACGATGGCCCCGTTGCTGGCGGTCCAGCCCTGGACGAGGGCTCCGCCGGCGCCGACGAGACGGCCGCTCGCGTCGAACGTGAAGCCGCCGTTGCGGGTGTAGAGGGTCTCGCCGCCGGAGCGGACGACGAAGAAGCCGTCACCCGAGATCATCAGGTCGGTGGGGACGCCGGTCGGCTGCGGGGCTCCTCCGGCGAAGTTGGTGCTGATGCCGGCGACCTGCACGCCGAGTCCGACCTGGGCGGGGTTCTGCCCGCCGGCCGCCTGCTGCGGCAGCATCGAGTTGCGCAGGAGCTGGGAGAGCGAGTCCTGGAATTGCACGGAGGACGCCTTGAAGCCGGTCGTGTTGACGTTGGCGATGTTGTTGCCCGTGACGTCGAGCATGGTCTGGTGCGAGCGGAGTCCGGAGATTCCGGAGAAGAGGGAACGGAGCATGGTGGTGCCTTTCTGGGGAGCGGGGTCAGGCAGCGGTGCCGGGGACGAGGGAGACGCCGGAGATCGCGTCGAGGGGGATCGACTTCTCGCCGATGGTCACGGTGGGGACGGCTCCCGCATAAGAGACCGCGGTGACGACGCCCTTCTGGGTGACGCCGTCGGCGTCGACGTACTGCGCCTCCTGTCCGAGGAGGGCGGCGGCGGTCTGCCGCATGCTGAGGGCGAAGCTCTCGGTGCTCGTCGACGCGAGCGCCGTCAGCTGTTCCATCGAGGCGAGCTGCGTCGTCTGGGAGATCATCTCGTTGGTGTTCATCGGCGAGCTCGGATCCTGGTTGGTGAGCTGGGTCACGAGCAGCTTGAGGAACACCTCCGAGTCGAGGGTCTTCTTGCGCTCTGTCGCCGGCGTCGTGCTGCCGGTCTGCACACCGGACGTCGGCGTGGCACCCGGGGGCAGGGTGCCGGTGATGGAGTCGACCGTGGTCATGGAGTCCTCTCTGATCAGGCGTAGACGTCGATGCCGCCGGTGGGTGCGGCGGGCGGTGCGGGCGGGAGCGGGGAAGCGGTCGGCGCCGAGGCCGGGGGACGCGGGGTGGTCGGCGGGCGCGGGGTGTCCGGGTCGCCGTTCTCGGTCTGGCCGTGCGTCGTCGCGCCGTGCTGGGGCGAGGAGGACGAGCCGTCCCCGGTGCTGAGGCTCAGGGTGGCGTGCGGCGCGGCGACCGCGAGGTCCCGGCGGAGATCGACGAGGAGGGCGCGCAGGGCGTCCCTGCCGATCTCGCTCGGGGCCTGCAGCTCGATGCGGAGGGTGGAACCGGCAATGTGGGCCCGCACGGTGACGGGACCGAGGTTCTCCGGCGAGACGGTGAGCGTGATCCGATGATCGCCGTCGGGGGCCTGGGCCAGGGACAGCACCGGCACCGCCACCTGGGGGAGCAGAGCCGGTCGGACCGGCGTGGGGACAGCGCTCGGCGGCGCGACGGGAGCGGTGGCCGTGGCGGCGACGGGGCTCGGCGCGGGCGTGGACCCGGCCGCGACCGGGTCGACGGCGGTCGGACCTGCGGGGGTGGCGGCGGACGGCACCGGGACGGAGGGCGTCGCGAGCACCGGAGGGGTCTCCGGGACGGTCGTGGCCTCGGTCGGGAGCGCGAGCGCGGCCGTCGCTCCGTCCGGCGCCGGGCCGGCGAGGCGGGACGTCCTGCCGTCCGATCCTGCGCTCGTCCCGCCGTCCTCGCCGGTACGCGCGCCGGCCGCTGCCTCGATGGACGAGGAGGGCGGAGACGGCACGACCGCTCCGGTCGTCGGAGGCGCGGTCGATGGCGTCGACGACGCGAGAGCGGGGGCCGACCGGACCGCTCCGGCGTCGACCGGTGCCATGGCGGACGCCGTGGGCACCGCCTCCGCACGAGGAGGCGTCGCCGCGGAGGAGGCGGACTTGACGGCGGGCAGGGGGAGCGCGTCGGTGCCGGAGATGGCCGGACCCGCCGGAGACGGAGGTGCCGGATACGGAGTCGCCGG
Organism: Microbacterium sp. UMB0228; assembly: GCF_002871415.1. Taxonomy (NCBI): domain Bacteria; kingdom Bacillati; phylum Actinomycetota; class Actinomycetes; order Micrococcales; family Microbacteriaceae; genus Microbacterium; species Microbacterium sp. UMB0228. The sequence goes on from NZ_PNFU01000001.1 coordinate 269,327, forward strand.
AGTCTGCTCTCCCTCGGGCGGCGTCGGAACCGCCGTCGGGCCGGCGTCCGGCGGAACGACAGTCGGGATCGCGGGCGGCGCGACCACCGACCCCGAGGGCGACGGGGCCGGGAGCGGAAGCGGCGTGACGACGGCTCCGTCGGCGGGAACGGCCGCGGTGCCGTCGCTCCCGGTGGCCGCGTCGGTCGCGGGGTCCTCGGGCGACGCGGGGCCGGCCGGCTCCGTCTCCCGCGCGGCATCGCGCACGGCGTCGGCGAAGGCGGCGGCTCCGGGGGCGCCGCCGCGGCCGGCCGGGGCTGCGGAGCGCGGAGGGCGCACGTCCAGCGCGGCGAGGAGGTCGAGAGCGGTCATGCCGAGCCCTCCGTCCGGGAGCGGGAGGCGATCTCGTCCAGCTCCGCCTGCTCGGCGTGCAGGTCGGCGGCGCGTACCGCCTCGGCGTGGCCGTCCGCGAGACGCTCGAGGCCGCGCAGCGTGCGCCGAGCGTCGGCGTGCGCGGACCGCGCCTCCGCGACCGTCTCCTGCTGGAGGGCGGACAGCGTCGTGAGGTCGGCCAGCAGCGCCCGGCCGGAGACCCGGGCCGCCGCGAGCGCCGCGAGCGCACGGACGTCCACGGCCTCCGTGTCCGTGCCGGCCAGGTGCGCGCGCAGGGCCCGGTCCCTGGCCTCGGTGTGCTGCGCGTCGATCACCGCGCGCGACAGACGCTGCGCGGCGGCGCGTTCCTGGATCTCCCGGACGCGCAGGAGACCGGCGAGCGAGAACCCTCTGCTCATGAGACCCCCTCGAAGGCGGAGACGAGGCTCTCCAGCCGGGCCCAGGAGTCGTCGATCGCGCTCGTCTCGTCGAGCGGCTGGGTGAGGAACGCCGAGATCGGCCGTTCGTGGGCGATCGCCGCGTCGATACGGGCGTCGGCGCCGGCGTGGTAGGCGCCGATGTCGATGAGGTCGTTCGCCCGGCGTCGGGCCGCGAGCACGGCGCGGAGGGTGGCCGCCTGTCCGCGGCGCTCCCGGCTCGTGATCTTGCCGGCCACGCGGGACACGGACCCGAGGACGTCGATGGCGGGGTGGTGACCGGCGAGGGCGAGGGCGCGGTCGAGCACGACGTGGCCGTCGAGGATGGAGCGGACGGCGTCGGCGATCGGCTCGTTGTGGTCGTCGCCGTCGACGAGCACGGTGTAGATGCCCGTGATGGAGCCGGTGCGGTCGGTGCCGGCGCGTTCCAGCAGTCCGGCGAGGAGCGAGAAGGTGGAGGGCGGGTAGCCGCGGGTGGCCGGCGGCTCGCCCGCGGAGAGCCCGATCTCGCGCTGGGCCATGGCGACGCGGGTCAGCGAGTCCATCATGAGGATCGCGTGCGCCCCGTCGTCGCGGAAGGCCTCCGCGATCCGGGTGGCGGTGAAGGCGGCGCGGATGCGGGCCATCGCCGGCTGATCCGAGGTGGAGACGACGACGACCGAGCGGGCGAGTCCCTCCGGGCCCAGGTCGTCCTCGATGAACTCGCGCACCTCGCGACCCCGCTCGCCGACGAGGGCGATGACGGTGACCTCGGCCTCGGTGCCGCGGGCGATCATCGACAGCAGCGAGGACTTGCCCACGCCCGATCCCGCGAAGAGCCCGACGCGCTGACCGCGGCCGACGCTGACGAGGGTGTCGAGCGCGCGCACGCCGAGGGGGAGCGGGGTGTCGATGCGATCGCGCTCCATGATCGAGGGGGTGTCATGATCCAGGCTCACCTGCGGCGCCGCGAGCGGACCCTTGCCGTCAATGGGACGCCCGAGGCCGTCCAGGACCCGGCCCAGCAGCGCGCGTCCGGTGGGAACGCGCACCGGGCCGCCCCGGCCGCGCACCGGGGCGCCGACGGTGAGTCCGGCGACCGGGGCGAGCGGCATGCAGCGCAGCCCGTCTTCGCCCGTCGCCACGACCTCGGCGTCGATGCCGTCGAGCGTCACCACGTCCCCGATGGCGCCGTCGAGCCCGCGCACCTGCACGCTGAGTCCGCGCACCTGGGAGACCTCGCCGATGCGCTCCGGCCGCGCCGCCTCGAGCACCGCCGCCCAGGAGCTCACGACGTGCCCTCCGCGAGGGCGCGGCGCGCACGCTCGAACGCCGTCCCGACCCGCGCGTCGATGACGCCGTGCGCGAGCACGGCCACGGCGTCGCCGCGGGCGAGGGTGTCGTCGGCGACGAGCGGGAACGCGGCGAGGTCGTCTCCCGTCTCGGCGGCGAGGAGCCGGAGATCCTCCGGATGGACGCGGAGGCTGCGTACCGCGGCCGGCGCGGTCGCGCTCAGGGCGCGGCGGGCCGCAGCGGCCGCCGCGGTGCCCGCATCGCTCAGCTCGGCCGCGAGGAGGAGCTCCGCGAGGTCGATCGCGTGGGCGAGCACCTGCGACGTCGCGGCGGCCTCCAGCTCCGCCTCCCGCTCCGCCAGGGAGCGTGCCGCGGCGTGCAGGGCCGCCACCGCGGCGGCCATCTCCTCGGCGCGATGGCGCTCCCGCTCCGCCTGCTCGGCCGCGGCGGCGCGGTGCGCGGCTTCGACGTCGGCCGTGCCCGCCCGGAAGCCCGCGGCGTGGCCCTCGGCGTACCCGCGGCGGCGCGCGCGCTCCTGCTCCCCGCGGTGGTCCGAGCCGCCGAGCCGGGGGAACGCGGCGGGGGCGAAGGCGTCAGTAGACATACTCGTCCTCGTCGGCCCGCTGCACGGTGATGTCTCCGGCGGCCTCCAGCGCCCGGATCGTGCGGACGATCTCGGCCCGCGCCTCCTCGACCTGGGAGACGCGCACGGGGCCCAGCGTCCTGGCCTCCTCGTCGAGGTTCTCGCGGTTGCGCTCGGACACGTTGCGGCGGATGAGATCGACGATCGGCTGCTGGGCGCCCTTGAGGGCCAGCGCCAGCGACCGGATGTCCATGCCCCGCAGCACGCGCTGGGTGTCCCGGTCGTCGAGCTTGACGATGTCCGCGAACGTGAACATGCGCGAGCGGATGTCCTCCGCGAGGGCGCTGTCGCGGTCCTCGATGCTCGCCAGCAGGGCCTTCTCGATGGTGGCCCCCGAGCGGCCGATGATCTCCACGAGCGGCTCGACGCCGCCGAGCACCTCGGGGCTGTCCCGCGACGCGAGGCTGCCGGTCCGCGCCTTGAGGGCGTCGGCGACGATGGCGATGGCCTCCTGGGAGGCGGTGCCCATGGTGGCGATGGCCTGCGCGACGTCGGTCCGGGCGGGGTCGGGCAGCGCGGCGAGCACGGCGGCGGCCTGATCGGCGGGGAGGTGCGCGAGCACGAGTGCGACGGTCTGCGGCAGCTCGCCGTCCAGGAGCGTGGCGAGATGGGCGGCGTCGGCCGAGGCGAGGAAGTCGAACGAGGCGCTCATCGACGTGGAGCCGACGCGGCCGAGCACGGCGGCCGCCCGCTCCGACCCGAAGGAGGCCTCCAGGAGCCCGGCGGCGATGTCGCGCCCGCCGCGGGCCGGGGGCAGGTGCCCGGCCGCGATGCGATGGAACTGTCCCAGCGCCTGGGCGGTCGTCTCCGCATCGAGGTCCTGCAGCCCGATGATCTCGGCGGCGACGGCCTCGGCCTCGGTCTCCGAGAGATGCTTCATGACCTCGACGGCCTGCGCACGGTCGAGGTTCATGAGGACGATGGCGGCCGTCTGCCGATCGGTGAGTCCGCTCATGCCCGTGACCTGTCGTCGATGAGGGTGCGCAGCAGCTCGGCCGTGCGCTGCGGGTCCTGCCGGGTGAGGGCGTCGATCTCGGCACGGCGGCGCTCGAGGCTGATCTGCGCGGGCTCGGGCTCGGGGTCCGGGTCGAGATCCGGCACCGGCTCGAGGAAGGCGAGCGGGGTGGTCGGAGCCTCCAGCACGGCCGTCGGCGCGTCGGCGGAGAGCGCGGCGAGCTCGGCGGGCCGGTCACCGAAGAGCTGGTCGAACTCCTCCACGCCCGCCGCCTTCCGTCGGGACCGGATGATCAGCGCGGCGATCGCGGCGATGAGCGGGATGGCGATGGCGGCGGCGATGATGACGGTGTTCAGGAGCGCGGCCTGACGGGCGCCCTCTTCGGCCTCCTTCGCCGCCTGCAGCGCGGCCTGGGCGGCCTCGGCGTCCGTCTGGCTGAACGCGACGAGCTCGACGGCGAGTTCGTCGCCGCGGGTGCGGTCGATGCCGGCCGCGGTGGCGACGAGGTCGCTGAGCTGCGCGGAGCTGAGGTCTCCGCCCGCGCCGGCGTCCACGGCGACCGACACCGACTGCCGCAGCAGGTTTCCGGCGGGGGTGGACGTGCTTTCCGTGGCCTTGTTCACCGCGTTGGTGCGCGTCTCCTCGGAGGACCGGTAGGTGCCGTCTCCGTTCCCGTTCGGCACGGCGATGTTGTCCGGACCCAGGACCCCGGCCTCGGAGGTGGAGCCGTTGCTGTTCTGCTCGCGGACCTCTTCGGTGAGAGGTGGTGCGCCCTCGGCCGGGGTGTAGGTCTCCTCGACGCGTTCGTTCACGGAGCGGTCGATCTCGGCGACCACCGTCACGGTCGCGTTGCCCGGGCCGACCACGGTGTCCAGCATCTGCTGCACGCTCGCGGCCACGCGGGCCTCGTAGTCGCTCGCCTGCTGATCGAGGCCGCCGGTGGCCCCGCCACCCACGGTCGACAGCGTCCGCCCGGTCTGGTCGACGACGGCCACGTTCTCCGGCTTCATGCCGCTGACGGCGGCCGAGGTGAGGTGCACGATGGCCTCGACCTGCTTCTGGTCGAGCGTCGTGCGTCCGGCGGTCTCCACGAACACGGAGGCCGTCGCGTCGACGGTCTCCGACACGAAGACGCTCTCCTCGGGGATCGCGAGCTGCACGGAGGCCGCGGAGACGCCGTCGATCGCGGAGATCGTGGCGGCGAGCTCGCCCTCGATCGCGCGCTTGTAGGTGACCGACTGCTGGAACTCGCTCGTGGTGACGCCCATGTCGTCGAGCAGCGAGTACCCGGCCGATCCGGCGCTCGGCAGTCCGGCGGAGGCGGCGGCGAGCCGCTGGTCGTAGACGTCCTTCTCCGGGACGAGCACGGTGGCGCCGCCGTCGGCGAGCTCGTAGGGGACGGAGGCGGAGCGCAGCTGCTCCACGACGGCGTTCGCGTCCGTGGCGTTCAGCCCCGAGAACAGCGGTGTGTACGTGGGGCGGGTGAGCCAGCTGGACAGGGCGATGATGCCGAGCGCGAGCACGGCGATGCCGATGATGGCGATGGTCCGCTGCGCGAGCGAGAATCCGGCGATCACCCGCCGCATCCGCTGGAACGCCCCGGTCACTGCCGGGGGCATCAGGCCTGCATCCGCATGATCTCGTTGAACGCGTCGACGCCCTTGTTGCGGACGGCGGCGACGAGTTCGAGCGTGACAGCGGCGCGCGAGGAGGCGATCATCGCGGCGTGGATGTCGTCGAGGTCGCCGGTCACGGCCGCGACCTTCAGGGCGTCGGACTCGGACTGCAGCGAGCGCAGCTCGTCGATCGCTCCGGTGACGCTGTTGGCGAAGGCCGTGTCGTCGCCGGTCTTGGCGCCCGTCACGGGCGAGGTGGTCATGCCGAGGGACGAGGCGACGGCCTCGATGCCGGCCACGGCGCTCACGCGTTCCGCCCGATCTGCAGCGCGGCCTCGTAGGAGGTGCGGGCACGGTCCACGATGGCCGCGCTCGCCTGGTATCCGCGCTGCGCGAGGATCAGCTGGCTCATCTGGTCTCCCAGGTCGATGTCGGGGTAGCGTACGTAGCCGTCGGCGTCGGCGAGCGGATGGTCGGGCTGGTGCACGAGCCGGCCCTCCGCGTCGCCCTGGACGGTCCCGGCGACGTAGACCCCGGGGGACTGGTCGCTGGTCTGCGCGAGGATGTAGCGCGCCCGGAACGCCGCGCCGTCGGTCGACGTCGCGGTGTTGATGTTGGCGATGTTGTCGCTGATGGCGTCGAGCCACTTCCGGTGCACGGTCAGTCCCGTGCCGGCGATCCCGATGGCGTCGAAGGTCATGACGTCCTCATCGCGGTGCGCATCGACGAGAACGATCCGTTCACGGCCTGCGTCGCGAACTGATAGCGGAGCATGGTGTCGATGCTGGACAGGGTCTCGGTGTCGAGGTTCACGTTGTTGCCGTTCAGCCGCGTCGGCTCGAGCGATGTCCCGACCGTGGCGGACACGTCCCCGTCACCGGCGGCGATCGAGTCGGCGAGCGCGGCCTCGAACTGCACGCGCTTGGCGTGGTAGTCGGGGGTGTTGATGTTGGCGATGTTGTCGGCGATGGCTCGCTGGCGCAGCGAGAGGCCGTTCAGCGCACTGGTCAGTGCGGTGATGGTCACAGAGTCGAACACGAACCGGCTCCCCGTGTGTGGGTGAAGTGGCCGTTCCCTGGCCGAGTCTTGCGAGCCATCCGTGCTCTCGGGAGACTGTCGGCCGTCCGTGCGGTTTCGTTAGGAGGGCTCCTCACCCGTCCACGTCGAGGTAGGCGGGGGCATCGGGGGAGCGGGGCGCCGGCACCCGCCGGACGGCGCCGAGGTGCTGCCGCAGCCCCTCGAGCTCCGAGCGGGCGCGCTCCATGGCGGCGTGCTGCCGGTCGATCACCGCGCGGGCGCGATCGGCCAGGTGCGGGGGGAGCGGGGAGGACGGCGGCGCCCAGGGGATGATGTCGTGCACCTCGACGGCTCCCGCCGGCGCGGCCAGGATCCGGTCGGCGTCCGCTTCGAGCCGGTCGAGCAGAGCGGCCCAGTCCTCGTCCGTCATGCGCGGACCTCCGCGACGGCCAGGGCGGCGGCGTGCCAGGCGTCGCGCAGCGGCACGACGAGCTCGCGGCAGGCATGCGTGCGCTCCGGATCACGGCCGATGTTGGCGCCGATCAGCGTCTGCGAGAGGAAGACGTACAGCGAGCGCAGCCCGGCGCTGCCGCTCCAGTCGTCGGTGAGGGACGACGACAGCTCGGCCACGATCGCCTGCGCGTGCAGGAGCTGGGTGTTGGCCTCGGTCCAGTCGGCCGCCCGCTGCGCCGTCTCGGCCCGTTCGATGTCGAGCAGGAGCCGGTCGTAGAGCATCGTGACCAGGCGCTCCGGCGGGGCGGACAGGATGGCGTCCTCGCGGTACCGCTGCTGGGCACGCAGGGCGGCGTTCATGCTCACGAGTCCGACCCGGAGCGGCTGCTCGGCAGCGCGTTGATCTGGGAGGCGAGGTACGACGACTGCGACTGCATCTGCGACAGCATCACCTCGAGGCGCGCGTACGTGCGCTCCAGCGACGCCTTGCGCTGCGCGAGGCGCACGTCCCAGCGCTCCATCTGCTCGCCGAGGCTCTTGACCTCGCTCTCCTGACCCGTGATCCGCGAGGTGAGCAGCCCGTCGTACTTGTCGGAGTACGAGGTCGCCGTCTGCTCCACGCGTGCCGCGACCGCGGAGAAGAGCGCGCCGACGGCCGCGGGGTCCTTCGCCAGCGCCTCGGAGAACTTCTCCTCGTCGAACGTGAGCTTGCCGTACATGTCGGTCGAGATGCCGATCGTGGAGGGTGAGACGCCGTCCACGGGGTGCTGCACGGCGTCGGCGAGGGCCGTCCGCAGACCGCGGATGGTGCTGTCGCCGGTGAAGACGCCGAGTGTCGTCTTCTCGCCCTGTCCCGCGGCGACCGTCGCCTTCGAGCCGTTGTCGATGCGGGTGAAGATGTCGGTGAGGAGGGCGATGAACTCGCCGGAGGCCTTGGTCCTGGCCTCGCCGTCGACGGCGACGGTGACCGTGACAGGGGTCGTCGAGACGGTGGAGACCGTGACGTCGACGCCCTCGAAGAGATCGGTGAACGTGTTGCCGGACGAGGTGATGACCTGTTCGGCCGCCGTGCCGGCCCAGAGGCGCAGCTGTGCATCCGTGCCCGTGGCGATGACGGCGGCGCCCGGCTCCGTGGACACGTCCGTGGCGGTGCCGGCGGCCACCGCGGCGAGGTCGCCCGCGTAGACGCGGAAGCGACCCGCCTCTCCGGACTCCTCGGCCCGGAGCTGCAGGCGGTAGACGGGGGTGCCGTCGGCATCCTTGCCGGCGGGGACGGCCGTGGCGAGGACACCGGTGTCGGCGTCGTTGATGGCCTGGGCGATGTCCTGCATCGACGTCGA
>NZ_PNFU01000001.1:277464-344840 GCF_002871415.1 Microbacterium sp. UMB0228
CTGCACCTGGACGCGCTTCCCCGTGGCGTCCTCGAGCGTCAGGACGGGCGGGTCGGCGGGCCAGCGGCTCGCGGACGCGGAGACCACCGTGTGCGCCTGGGCGAGGCGATCGACGACGATGTCGGTCGACACGGGCGCCGCGCCGGTGCGCAGGGCGACCTTCACCGACTCGGACGACGCGCTGCCGGTGAAGCGGTCGAGACCGCCGGGCGCTGCGGCCTTCTCGGCGGCGGCGGCGAGGTTCTGCACGGCCGTGTTGAGGGTGCGCAGCTGCGTCATGACGACGTTCTTGTCGTCGATCTTGGCCTTGAGCAGCGTGCGGGGGATGGCGTGCACGTCCATGAGGGCCTTGATGACCTCGGTGGTCTTGAGCCCCGACACGAGGCCGTCGAGCGAGAGCGACATGCGGCTTCCCTTCTGTGTGCGGCGGGGCCCGGGCGACGGCCGAAGCCGTCACCCGGACCCCCGGAGTGATTCCGTGCGGCGGCGCGGATCAGCGCAGCAGCTGGAGCACGCCCTGGTTGGCCTGGTTGGCCTGGGCCAGCATGGCCGTTCCCGCCTGCGACAGGATGTTCGCCGACGTGAACTTGACCATCTCGGACGCCATGTCGGTGTCGCGGATGCGGCTCTCGGCGGCGGCGAGGTTCTCGGCCGACACGTTGAGGCTGTTGATGGTCGACTCGAAGCGGTTCTGCAGCGCACCGTAGCCGGCACGTGCGGTCGAGACCGCCTGGATCTGCGTGTCGATGCCGGCGAGCGCCGCACCGTACGACGCCGCGTCCGTCATGCCGGCCGCGAGGGTGTCGATCGCCGCACCGAGGCCGTCGAAGTCGGTCAGCTTGACCGAGATCTGGTCCTCGGCGGCGACCGCGCCCGCACCCACCTGGAACGTCAGCGTCGTGCCGCCCGAGAGCAGCTTGATGCCGTTGAAGTTCGTGCTGTCGGCGATCCGGGTGAGCTCGTCGGCCAGGGCGCCGATCTCGGTCTGGATGGCCTCGCGCGACTTCGCGTTGTTCGAGTCGTTCGCGCCCTGGTTGGTCAGGTCGCGCACGCGCTGCAGGATGGAGTGCACCTCGGTCAGGGCGCCTTCTGCGGTCTGGATGACCGAGATGCCGTCCTGGGCGTTGCGGGCCGCGACGTTCAGGCCGTTGACCTGCGAACGCAGGCCCTCGGAGATCGCGAGGCCGGCGGCGTCGTCCGCGGCACGGTTGATGCGCAGACCGCTCGAGAGCTTCTCGAGCGACTTCGACAGGTCGTTCTGCGTGTTGGACAGGTTGCGGTAGGCGTTGAGCGCGCCCACGTTGGTGTTGATCTGCATACCCATGAGGGTTTCCTCCGTGATGTGTTGTGCAGGAGACCATCCGTGGTCTCCTGCCCTCACCTATCGGCGGAGGATGCGGACGCGTTAGGCGGGGGCGGCGGCGCGGAAGACGTCGCCGATCCGGACGCCGGCGGCCTCGGCGATGCGGCCGAAGTAGGCGTCGCGGGCGGCGGGCGAGACGCGGGTGGTGGTCGTGGTCTCGGTGCCGCCCTCGGCGAAGTAGCGATCCAGGGCATCGCGGAGCAGGCGCACGGCCTCCGCCCGCTGCTGCGAGACGGCTGAGTGGGTGACGCCCAGCTCCTCGGCGATCTCCTTGACGGGGCGCTCCTCGACGTAGACGGCCACGACGATGCGCCGCATGCGCTCGGGCAGGGCGCCGATGGCGTGCTCGAGCACCTCTCGTCGCTCGCCGACCAGCGCAGACTCCTCCGGCAGGGGGATGTCGGCGACGAGGTCCCGGGTGGCGGGGTCGTCGAGCGGGGCGACGGTGCGCGCGGCGTCGGCGAGGGCCTCCACGACCGCCTCCTTGGGGGAGCCCATGGCGGTGGCGATCTCGGTGGCGGTCGCCGTGCGACCGAGGGCGGCGGTGAGGGTGTCGCGCACGGCGACGGTCTCCTTGATGCGCTTGCGGATGCCGCGGGACGCCCAGTCCATGGCGCGCATCTCGTCGGCGAACGCGCCGAGGATGCGGCGGCGGGCGTATGCGCCGAAAGGGACGCCGAGCGCGGGGTCATAGGCGTCGGCGGCGGTCACGAGGGCGAGCGCGCCGACGGCGGCGAGCTCTTCGCGGGGGATATGGGTAGCCCGAGCATGGGTGTCTGCAGCGAGGTAGCCGACCAGGGGGAGGTTGGCCTCGACGAGGCGGTTGCGCTCAGCGCGCGACGACATGGGGGATGATCCACCTCTCTGGATGCACTCCGGAAGCTCCATGGCGAGGGGTAGATGGTCATATCACAAGGTCCGGGATATGTCCATGGGGAGCACTAACCGCCGCCAGTCCACATAGTAACCTTAGGGGCGCGGTGGCCGATAGAGATTTATGAACCGTTAACAGGCGGGCCGGTCGCACCTGCGTGGGGCGGGGGATCGCTGGGGACAAGGGGATCATGGGAGCCAACGAACTATCGATGCAGCTGTGGCGCGAGCGCGAGCTGCTCGAGATGCTGCTTTTCAAGCTCGACGAGCAACAGCTGCTGCTCGCCGCCGGCCGGTCGCACTGGATCCAGTTCGCGGCCAGGGAGATCGATCAGGTGCTCGACCGCCTGCGCGCCGCGAGCCTGGCCAGGGCCGTCGAGGTCGCCGGCGTCGCCGAGGAGTGGGGGGCTCCTCAGGACGCCACGATCGGCCAGCTCATCGAGCACGCCCCGGACGGGGCCTGGGGCGACGTCTTCACCGACCACATGCGCGCGCTCGTGAAGCTGACGGCGGAGGTCGAGCAGATGCGCGACGCCGCCGCGGAGCAGCTCAGCGGAGTGCTCCGCGCCACCCAGGAGACCATCGCCGCTCTCGGCCAGGAGAGCGGCGAATACACCACCCGCGGCGACCGCGCCCGCGAGGACGCCGCCCGCATCATCGACACCGAGATGTGACCGAGAGGGATTCATGTCGACCTTCAGTGGACTGACCACCGCCGCCAGCGGCCTCGCCGCCGCCCGGCGGGGCATGGATGTGGTGGGGCAGAACATCGCCAACCAGAAGACCGAGGGGTACACGCGGCAGCGCGTCGAGACGTCCTCGATCGCCGCCGTCGCGCAGACGGGGCGCTTCAGCATGGGCGCGCTCCCTGGACACGGCGTCTCCATCGACGGGGTGTCCCGACTCGGCGACGCGCTGCTCGACGCCCGCGTCCGCGACACCCTCGGCGCCTCCGGTTACTGGGCCACCCGCGCGCTCGCCGCGACGACCGCCGAGTCGGCGCTCGCGGAGCCGACGGACAAGGGCCTCGCGAACCGGCTGACGAACTTCTGGGCGGGGTGGCAGGATCTCGCCAACACTCCCGACTCGGGGGCCGCGGCCGCGAGCATCCTGGAGTCGGCGAAGGAGCTCGCCGCCCACATCTCCGGCGGCTATCGCACCGTCGCCGCGCAGTGGACGGCCGCACGGGGAACGGCCGAGCGCACCGTCAGCCAGGTCAACGCCGCGGCCGACCAGATCGCGGTGCTGAACACCGAGATCCGCGATGCTCTGGCCTCGGGCCGCTCGGCCAACGAGCTCACCGACCGCCGCAACCTGCTCGCCGAGGACGTGGCCCGGCTCGCCGGCGGCACCGCGACGGTGGAGGCGGACGGCACGCTCACGGTCCGCCTCGGCGGCAACGCCCTGGTCTCCGGGGGCGACGCGCGTCGCCTCGCCCTGACCGGTGCGGCGACGATCGACGGCGCACCTCGCGTCGGCGTGGTCTGGGAGTCGGTGCCGGATCTTCCCCTCGTGCTCGACGGCGGAGAGCTCGGCGGCTCGCTCGCGGTGCTCGCCCCGGCCGCCGACGGCGGGATGCTGGCACAGCTCGCCGCCACGTACGACCGGGTGGCCACGGCGCTCGCGGAGTCGCTCAACGCGCAGCACCGCGCCGGTGTCACGACGTCCGGACAAGCCGGGGGCGACTTCTTCACGCTGCCGGCGACCGGCTCCGCCGCGCTCGGGCTGCAGGTGGCCGTCACCTCGGCGGCCGACCTGGCCCTCGCCGCCCGCGGAGCAGGCTCCAAGGACGCGACCAACGCCGACCTCATCTCCCAGATCGGGCAGCGGGCGACCTCTCCGGATGCGCTGTGGACCGACCAGGTGACGCGCTTCGGCGTCGCCACCGCGGCCGATGTGCAGCGTGCGAAGGTGTCGGATGCGGCGGCGGTCGGCGCCGCCGGCGCCCAGCAGTCGGTCGCGGCCGTGGACGGCGACGAGGAGACGATCAGCCTCCTCACCTACCAGACCGCCTATCAGGCGGCGGCCCGCGTGCTCACCGCCGTCGACGAGGCCCTCGACGTCCTCATCAACCGCACGGGCGTCGTCGGACGCTGACCGGAGGAGCCCCATGATCTCTCGCGTGACCCAGACCACGATGACGCAGACGGCGATGCGCCAGCTGCAGTCCAACCTGTCGGAGCTCGCCCGTCTGCAGGAGCAGGCCACGTCGCAGAAGGCGTTCGCCGCGCCCTCGGACGATCCGGCCGCCGCCGCAGCCGCCCTCGCCCTGCACGCCGAGCAGCGGCGCACCGAGCAGTATGCGCGCAACATCGACGACGGCCTGGCGTGGGTGACCGCGGCCGACACGGCGATCACCTCGAGCACCTCGCTGCTCTCACGGGTACGGGACCTCACCGCGCAGGGAGCGAACGACGGGGCGCTGGACGCCGCGGCGAAGGAGGCCCTCGCGGTGGAGCTGGAGGGCATCCGCGATGAGCTGCTCTCGCAGGCGAACACCCGGCTGCTCGGGCGGTCCGTGTTCGCGGGCACCTCGGACACGGCGGCCTTCGCCGCCGACTACTCGTACAGCGGTGTCGCCGGCTCCGAGGTCACGCGACGTGTGTCCGATGCGGCAGCCGTCCGCGTCGACACCGACGGGGCGGCGGTGTTCGGCACGGGCGACGACTCGGTGTTCGCCCTCGTCGACCGCATCGTCGCCGACCTCCGCTCCGGCACCAACGTCGGACCACGGCTCGCGGAGATCGACGACCGCCGCACGGCGATGCTGGGCGTGCAGGGCGCGGTCGGCACCAGGCAGGCTCAGATCGAACGCGCCAAGGAGGCGGCAGTGCAGAATTCCGTGTCCCTCGAGTCCCGCCGCGCCGCGGTCGAGGACGTCGACTCGGTCGAAGTGCTCATCCGCCTGCAGGCGCAGGAGCTCGTGTACCGCTCGGCGCTCGCGGTGAACGCGCGCGTGCTGCAGCCGTCGCTGATGGACTTCCTGCGATGACCGCCGCGCTCACCTTCACGGCCCCGCCGCCCGGACTGTCCCCCCATGTGGACTTCGCCCTCGCACCGGTCGAGGGCGCGGACGGGCTCTTCGCGATGCGGGCGGTCGAGGACGACGCCCTGCGGCTCTACCTGGTCGACCCGAACACCGTCCTCACGGAGTACGCGCCGACCCTCACGGACGCGCAGGTCGCCGATCTCGCTCTCTCCTCGGCGGACGACGCCTTCGTGCTCGTGGTCGCCCACCCCGCCGCCGAGGGCGTCAGCGTCAACCTGCTGGCGCCGGTCGTCGTGAACCGGGCGACGGGAGCGGCGACGCAGGTCATCCTCGAAGGCCAGGACTACCCCGTGCGGGCGCCGCTGGGCTGACCCGCGCAGGGGCCGCGGCACCGGCCGAGACGGGCGGGGTGACGACTACCCTGGAGAGGTGATCCTCGCCGTCGACACCTCCCTTGGCACCGCCGTCGCCCTCATCGACCCGGACGGGACGCGTCGTGCCGAGGCCGGTACCGCCGACCCGCTGGGCCACGCCGAGGTGATCGGCGACCTGGTGCGCGACGTGCTCCGCGAGGGCGGGTCCGACGGCATCACGCACGTCGTGGCCGGAATGGGCCCCGGCCCGTTCACCGGGCTGCGCATCGGCATCGCGACCGCGCGGGCGTTCGCCCTCGGCCGCGGTGTCCCCGTCGTCCCGGTCCCGAGCCACACGGCGGCCGCTCTCACGATCCAGGCCACCGTGACCGGGCCGTTCGCCGTCGTCACCGACGCCCGCCGCCGCGAGGTCGCCGTCACCGTGTTCGACGGGCAGGACGAGGACGGGATCCCGCGCACGATCGCCGACACGGTGCTCGTGCGCGCCGCCGACGCCGACGAGCATCTCGCGGGCCTCCGCCGGGTGGAAGTGGCGACCTTGTCCGCGGTCGACCTCGCCCGGGTGGGGGCGCGGGCGCTCGCCGCCGGCCGGGTCCTGGCCGGCGAGGAGCCGCTCTACCTGCGGCATCCGGACGTCACCCTGCCCGGTGCCCTGAAGAAGGTGGGCGCATGACCCTCCGGGACGCCAGGCCGGACGACCTCGACGCGATCATGGCCATCGAGCAGCGCTCGTTCCCGACCGACGCGTGGAGCCGGGAGACCATGGCGAGCGAGCTGGCGAGCCCGCACGGGCGGTACCTCGTCGACGAGCTGGACGGGGCGATCGTCGGCTACGGCGGAGTCCGAGCCCTGCAGGGCGGCGCGGACGCCGACATCCAGACCATCGCCCTCCTCGCCGAGGTCCGGGGGCAGGGACGCGGGCGCGCGCTGCTGCGTGCCCTGCTGCGGACGGCTGCCGCTCGGGGCGCGCACGAGGTGTTCCTCGAGGTGCGCGCCGACAACCCGGCGGCCGAGGGGCTGTACCGCGCGGAGGGCTTCGAGGAGATCGGCAGGCGCCCCCGTTACTATCAGCCGGACGACGTCGACGCGATCGTGATGCGTCTGGACCTGCGCCGCCACCCGGCGCCCGCCGATACGCCGGAGGAGGCGACCGCATGAGTGAGCCCCTGGTGCTCGGCATCGAGACGAGCTGCGACGAGACCGGCATCGGCATCGTGCGGGGGCGCACGCTGCTGTCCAACACGATCGCCTCCAGCATGGACGAGCACGCCCGGTACGGCGGCGTCGTGCCGGAGGTCGCCGCCCGCGCGCACCTCGAGGCCCTGCAGCCGGCCATCGACGCCGCCCTCGCCGAGGCCGACGTCCGTCTCGCCGACCTCGATGCGGTGGCGGTGACGAGCGGCCCCGGCCTCGCCGGAGCGCTCATGGTCGGCGTGGGAGCGGCGAAGGGACTCGCGGTCGCCCTGGACAAGCCGTTGTATGCGGTCAACCACCTCGTCGGCCACATCGCGGCCGACATCCTCACCCCGGATGCGGCGCCGCTGGAGTACCCGACGATCGCGCTGCTGGTCTCGGGCGGCCACACGTCCCTGCTCCACGTGCGCGACCTCACGACCGATGTCGAGCTGCTCGGGGAGACCGTGGACGACGCCGCGGGCGAGGCGTTCGACAAGGTCGCCCGGCTGCTGTCCCTGCCGTATCCCGGCGGCCCCGAGATCGACCGGGCCGCGGTCGGCGGAGACCCGGACGCGATCCGCTTCCCGCGCGGGCTCTCGCGTGCCTCCGACCTCGCGAAGCATCGCTACGACTTCTCGTTCTCCGGGCTGAAGACCGCCGTCGCCCGCTGGGTCGAGCGCTTCGAGGCGGAGAACGCCGCCGCGGGCGCCGACGCGCGCGAGCTGCCGATCGCCGACGTCGCCGCGAGCTTCCGGGAGGCCGTCGTCGACGTCCTCGTCACCAAGGCGCTCAACGCCTGCGCCGACCTCGGGGTGCCGCGCCTGCTGCTCGGCGGCGGCGTGATCGCGAACCGCCGGCTCCGCGAGGTCGCGCTGTCCAGGGCCGCCGAGGCCGGGGTCACCGTGCGCATCCCGCCGCTGTCCCTCTGCACGGACAACGGCGCCATGATCGCCGCGCTCGCCGCCGAGCTCATCGCCTCGGGGCGTCCCGCCTCGACGCTCCGCTTCGGCGCGGACTCGACGCTGCCGGTCACGGAGATCCAGGTCGCGGAGGCGGTGCCGGCGTGACCGGGCTCGCGCAGGAACCGGAACCGGACGGGGCCACGCCCCGTGCGCGGGTCGAGCGCGCGAGCGGGCAGGTCGAGCGCCCGGCCGGGACCGCGCGCCTTCCCGGAGCTCCTCGGGAGGGCTATACGAAGCTCCCCACGGGTCCGGTGGGCATCGAGCCGGTGGTCGTCAGCGGGCCCGACCTCGACCACGGGGAGGAGGACGCGTGGGAGCCGGCGTCCGAGCCCGAGCCCGTGCCCGTGGACGACACGCGGCTGGCGCCGTGGGCGCTGCTTGCGGCGATCGTCGCGCTCGGCGCATCGTTCTTCGTGGGCTGGGGGATCCCGGTCGCGGTCGTCGCGGTGATCGCGGCCATCATGTCGCTGCGTCGCCCCGTCGAGAACCGCGCGATCGCCCGCTGGGCGCTCGTGCTGGGGCTGTGCGCGACCGTGTACAGCCTCGGATGGCTGGTCTGGGCGGGGATGCAGTTCGAGAGACTCGGCTAGGCGGGATGGTCATGACGGACGACGACGATGTCGAGGAGCGCAGGACCCTGCAGCGCAAGGCCTTCGGCCCCGGCGGAGGCCTCACGGACACGGAGGCCGCGCGCCTGCGACAGCTCGACGATGCTCGGCGGCGTCCGTCTCCGGGACCGAGCACGCCCTCCCGGGAGTCCGTCGCCACCGTCCAGGACGACGGCGAGACTCCGACAGGAGACGACGCGCCCGTGGTGCCGGACGAAGAGCCCACGGACGGCGCCGCCCGGACCGACGGCCCGGCCCTGAGGGAGGCGCGGGCTCGTTCGCGCGGGATGCTCGTGCTCGCCGCGGTCGTCATGGTCCTCCTCGGGGTCGGCATCGGGTGGCTCGCCTTCGGCCGGACCGGCGGTGCCGCCGTCGCGCTCAGCGCCGAGCAGCAGGGATGGCAGTCCGAGCTCGTCGCATCCGGGACGTACGACCCCGGATCGGTGCGCGCCGTCGCGGCGGAGGAGGGCGCGGTCATCTGGATGGCGACGAAGAACGGCGGAGCGAGCGTCTGCCTGGTCCTCGGATCGGCGGAGAGCACGACGCCGAGCTGCAATCGGCGCGAAGACGTCCAGAAGGAAGGGCTGTGGGGCGAGGTGACGACGCACCGTGACGAGGACATCACGAGGCAGGTCTCGGCGCAGCTCCTTCTCACTCGCGACGGGGAGCCCGCGGTGAGCGTCGGCGTCTCGGAGTTCGGGTCGGACCGCGGCAGCGGCATCACCTACGCGACCGAGGAAGAGACCCGCACCGCCCGACGCCTGGCGGAGGAGGGGTTCGACCCGAACTCGATATGGATCGTCGGATACGACGGCGACGTCCCCGTGTGGACGGCGTCTGCGCAGGGGGCGGGGCGGCATTGCCTCGTCTACGACGGGTCGACGTCCGACGCGCCGATGGCCTGCGAGGAGAGTGAGACTCTGCAGGAGCACGAGGGGCGGCTGCGACTGCAGGTGACCGATGCGGAGACCGGGGGAGTGACGACCTACGAGCTGCCGACCGGAGCCGGACTGCCGTCGTTCACGATCATCCGAGAAGGGAGCGACGTCGGTGCGGGAGGAGACTGACCGACCGCAGTCCGGAGCCGACGACGCGGAGCGCAGGGCACTGGAGCGTGCGGCATACGGCCGTGACGGCGGGCTCGACGCTGCCGCGGCCCTCCGGCTGCAGGAGCTCCAGGCGGAGCGTCGCCGCGCAGCCCTGTCCGCGTCCGAGGAACCGGCGACGTCCGCATCCCCGGACCCCGGCGGTGGGAAGGAGGTCGCGGACGCTCTCCCGGCGCCGGAGGGCGAGCCGGTCGCGGAAGACGCCGCGCCGGAGAACCCGGAGGACGTCTCGGCGTCCGAGGCACCGGCCGCGAACCGCCGCGGTCTCGCGAAGGTACTCGTGGCGTCGGCGGCTCTCCTCGCGATCGGCGTGGGGGCCGGGTGGGCGCTGTTCGCCCCGCGGTCGGACGCGTTCCCTCTGACGGAGGCGCAGGAGGACCGGCGGACCGAACTCGCCGACTCGGGCTACGACCCCGGATCCGTCCGCCCTGTGGGGGAGGCGGAGGGGGCTCTCGCCTGGTTCGCCACGCAGGACGCCGGGGAGACGCGGTGTCTGATCCTCGATGCCGGCGCCGACTCCGCGTTTACGTGTCTGCCGAAGGGAGAAGTGGCCCCGGGCCTCTACGCCTCGATCGCCGTGCCCGGGCCGGCGGCAGCCGACGAGGGAGATGCCTACGCCGTGGACAGCATCACCGCGACCATGCTGTTCTCCACCACGGACGAGCCGATGGTGAGCATCCAGCGCTGGGGGCAGTCCTCGGCACTGGTCGACCAGTTCGGTGCCGAGCACCGCCCCAGGGCGAAGGAGCTGATCGACGACGGTTACACGCTCGGTCTCACGCTCCTCGGGTCCTTCCGGGGGCAGCCGGTCTGGCTCGGTGACCGCGCGTCGGAGGAAGGCCCCACTCAGCGATGCCTCATCGTCGACGTCGACGGTTCACGGCAGTGCGCGGCGATGTCGGAGGCGATCGAGACAGGCCTCGGCGTGCAGGTCGTGGACACCGAGCAGACATCGGGAGAGGTCCTCTCCGTCTCCGTTCTGGAGGTGGCGTTCACTCGCAGGCAGGTGCCCTACCTCACCGTGACGACCGCATCGACCGCGGCGAGGACGCTTTCCGGCGACTCCTACCTCGTGACCACCGGGCCGCCCGGGGATCCGATCCGCGTCGACATCCCGGGCCGCGACCCGGAGGGCTGACGGGCACTCAGTCCGCGGCGGGCACCCGGTCGGCGAGGATCGCGCGGCGCTGATCGCCGAACCGGGCGAGGATCAGGGTCGCCTCGGCGTCGCCGCGCAGGGTCAGCTTGCGCCGGAAGGCCGCCGGATCGACGTCCACCCCGCGCTTCTTGATCTCGATGCGGCCGATGCCGTGGGCCTTCAGGGCCGCGTTGATCGTCTTCGGCGTGATCGGCAGCGCCTCCCGGACGCGGAAGGACTGCACGAACGGGCTCGTCAGGGCGGCGTCGGAGGTCAGGTATGCGATGCGCGGATCGAGCATCCCCGCGTCGAGGCTGCGGGCGACGTCGCCGATGAGCCGGGCCCGGATGACGGCCCCGTCCGGCTCGTGGAGGAAGGCCCCGAGCGCACGGACCGGAGCATCCTCGGCATCCGCGGATCCGGTGAGCTCGTGCGAGCGCTCGCCGCGGATGACGAGGGCGGAGCGCCGCACCCCTTCCCTCGCGAGCTCGCGCGACCACACCACGAGCTCGACCACGCTCCCGTCGGCGCTGACCCACTGCGTCTCCGCGTCCGCGGGCAGGGCGTCGCGGTCGTGGGCGGGGCCGAGCTTGATCCCGGTGGGGCGCTGCGCGGCGACGGCGAACGCCCAGTCGAGCGACGGCGAGTAGTCGTCGGCGGAGACGCGCCGGGTCTCGCTGTGCCCGGAGGTGCGGCGGGCGGGGTCCATCCAGATCGCCTGGCCGGGGACCGGTTCTCCGAGCGCTTCCTCCGCGGTCGCGTGGCGCACCGTGGCGTCGTCGCCGAACGGGGCGAGGTTGTAGGCGGCGAGGGCCGCGGTCACCTCGTCGGCATCCACGGCGTGCACCGCCAGTCCGGCGCCGGCGAATGCGAGGGCGTCGCCGCCGATCCCGCAGCCGAGGTCGGCGACACTCGTGAGGCCGGCCCGGCGGATCCGCTGGGCGTGGCGGGCGGCCACCCCGAGGCGGGTGGCCTGCTCGAGGCCCGCGCGGGTGAACAGCATGCGGGCGGCGAAGGGGCCGAACTTCGCCGTGGCCTTGGCTCGCAGGTGCGCCTGGCCGACGACGGCGGAGACGAGGTCGGGGGAGTGTCCGGCGGCCCGCAGTCGGGAGACCGCGGTCGCCGCCTCGGCGGTGGAGGTGACCGGCCCGAGCGCATCGAGCAGCTCGAGGCCGGCAGGGGTCAGCAGGGCGCGCAGCTCGGACATCTCCACCCTCCCACCCTAGGACGCGGTCGCCGCCGGATCGGGGTTGGCACTCGCATTGCATGAGTGCCAGCCGACCGCCTACACTGGCATTAGCACTCTCGGGTTGAGAGTGCGAACGAGTCTTTCGTGTCAGCGTCAAGAAAGAAGAGGTAGACCGTGTCGGTTTCCATCAAGCCGCTCGAGGACCGCATCGTCATCAAGCAGGTCGAGGCCGAGCAGACCACCGCGAGTGGCCTGGTCATCCCCGACACCGCCAAGGAGAAGCCCCAGGAGGGCGAGGTCGTGGCGGTCGGCCCCGGCCGTATCGACGACAACGGCAACCGCGTTCCGCTCGACGTCGCCGTCGGCGACCGCGTGCTCTACAGCAAGTACGGCGGCACCGAGGTGAAGTTCGGCGCGGACGAGTTCCTCGTCCTGTCGGCTCGCGACGTCCTGGCGGTCGTCGTCCGCTGATCGCACACCCGGTTCCCTCCGCTCGCCGGACGGAACCCGGTCCGAAGAGGGCCCGGATGCTTCGGCATCCGGGCCCTCTTCTGCGTCCCGAACGGCGCGTCGCCCGGCGGCGCAGGCATAGGGTTGTGCGGTGACTGTTGAGACGACCCGCGCCACCCGGACGGCGGGCGTCGCCTACGCCGGCAGCGCGTATCTGCTGTGGGGCGTCCTGCCGCTCTACTTCCTCCTCCTGCAGCCCACCGGTCCCTGGGAGGTCGTGGCCTGGCGGGTGCTGCTCTCCTTCGTCTTTTGCCTCCTGCTGCTCACGGTCATGAGGGGATGGGCCGCCTTCCTCGCCATCGTCCGGAGTCCGCGGCTGCTGGGGTGGACGGCCCTGGCCGGCCTTCTCATCTACGTCAACTGGCAGGTCTTCGTCCTCGGCACGCTGAGCGGGAACGTGGTGGAGACGGCGCTCGGCTACTTCATCAACCCGATCACGACGGTTCTGCTCGGCGTCTTCGTGCTCAAGGAGCGCCTCCGCCGGCTGCAGTGGGCGGCCGTCGGGATCGCGGCCATCGCGGTCGTGGTCATCGTCGTGGCGTACGGCCACGTCCCCTGGATCGCCTTGACGCTCACGGCCTCCTTCGGCCTGTACGGGCTCCTCAAGAAGAAGATCGGCCCCGCCGTCGACGCGGTCAGCGGGCTGACGCTCGAGTCGTTCTGGCTGATCCCCATCGCGGTGGTGCAGCTTGTGATCGTGGCGACGACGCCGGCCGGTTTGACCATGGGGACTGCGGGCTGGCCGCATGCCGTGCTGCTCGCGTTCGCGGGAGTGGCGACGGCCGTCCCCCTGCTGCTGTTCGCGGCCGGCACGCGTCGCGTCGATCTCACCGTCATCGGCATGCTGCAGTTCCTCACCCCGATCCTGCAGTTCGTGATCGGGGTCGTCGTGCTGCACGAGCCGATGCCGCCGGAGCGCTGGATCGGGTTCGTCCTGGTGTGGATCGCGATCGGGGTCTTCGTCGTCGATCTGCTGCTCGCCGCGCGGCGCGGCCGGCGGGACACCCCCGCGGCGGTGCCCTGATCCCGCCCGCCCACAGGCGGAAACAGCGGTCCTGGATCGTTAACGCACCGAGATACTTGCCCCTCCTGCGCGCGGGGTGCACGCCCTAGTGTTAGAGCACCCGACTGTGGTCACCGTCCACGTTCGTTTACGCAAGGGAGCATCATGAACGCACTGAAGGGCTCGCGCAGCGCGAGGATCTTCGCCGGGATCGCGCTGGTCAGCGCCTCCGCCCTCATCATCGCGGGCTGCAGCAGCACGCCGGACGCGGAGCCGTCGGACGGGGGTGGCGACAAGCCCGCCGCCGACCTGACGCTCAAGCTCGGCTCACTGCTGCCCGCCACCGGTACGCTCGCGTTCCTGGGCGCGCCGATGGAGGCCGGCGTCCAGCTCGCCGTGGACCAGATCAACGAGGCCGACGCGGGCATCACGATCGACCTCAGCACGGCCGACGAGGGCGACCTCGACAACAAGGCCTACGAGACCTCCATCACCAACCTGCGCAACGACGGCATCACCGCCATGATCGGCGCGGCGTCCTCCAGCGTCACCAAGCTCATCCTCGACGGCAACGCGGGCGCGGACATCCTGACGGTGTCCCCGTCCAACACCTCGCCGGACTTCACGGGCATCAACCCGATGTACTTCCGCACCGCCCCGAGCGACAACCTCCAGGGCGAGGTCCTCGGCAACGAGATCGCCGAGGACGGCCACAAGACGCTGGGCATCATCTACCAGAACGACCCCTACGGCACGGGTCTGTTCGAGGCGATCAAGGCCACGTTCGAGAGCACCGGCGGCGAGGTCGTCGCCGACGCCTCGTACAACCAGGGCGACGGTCAGTTCAACGCGCAGGTCTCGGAGATCGCCGCGGCCAATCCGGATGCGGTCGCCGTGGTCTCCTACGACCAGTTCGCGACCATCGCTCCGCTGCTCGGCAACGCCGGGGTCGACACGGGCTCGCTGTACCTCGTCGACGGCAACCTCAAGGACTGGGGTACCGACATCCCGATCAGCCTCGAGGGCTCGAAGGGCACCCGCGCCGGCGCCGAGCTTCCGCAGGACTTCCTCGACCAGCTGAACGCGGTCTGGACGGCCGAGGGCAACGACCCGATCGACGCCGTGACGTACTCGTCCGAGGCCTACGACGCGGTGGTGCTGATCGCTCTGGCCGCGCTGAAGGCCGGCTCGGTCGAAGGCCCGGACATCGCCGCGGAGATGATCACCGTCTCCGGTGGTGACGGCGACGGCGAGAAGTGCGACAACTTCGCCGACTGCGCCGCGATCATCAACGACGGCGGCACGCCGGACTACGACGGCCTCTCCGGTGAGATCACGTTCGACGAGAACAACGACCCGAAGGGCGCTGCCATCGGCGTCTACGAGTTCGACTCCGAGAACGTCACCTCGCGCATCAAGTAACGCAGCGACGACGAGGGCCCCGGATGCGTCGGCATCCGGGGCCCTCGTCGTTCCTGGGCCGTGTCTCAGGCCGCGTCGGTCCCGAGGGTGCCGAGGTAGAGGCCGATGACCTTCGGGTCGTTCAGCAGCTCCCGGCCGGTGCCCTCGTAGGCGTCCTTGCCCTGGTCGAGCACGTAGCCGCGGTCGCAGATCTGCAGGCACCGCCGGGCGTTCTGCTCGACCATGATCGTCGTGACGCCCGCCTTGTTGATGTCGGAGACGCGGATGAAGGCGTCGTCCTGCCGCACGGGGGAGAGGCCGGCGGACGGCTCGTCGAGCAGCAGCACCGAGGGGTCCATCATGAGCGCGCGGGACATGGCCACCATCTGCCGCTCACCGCCGGAGAGCGAGCCGGCACGCTGCTTCAGGCGTTTGCCGATCTCGGCGAAGATGCTGCTGACGAACTCGAGCCGCTCCGCGAAGATCTTCGGGTTCTGGTAGAGGCCCATCTCCAGGTTCTCCTGGATGGTGAGCGACGGGAACACGTTGTTCGTCTGCGGCACGAAGGCCACACCGCGGCGCACGAGCTTGTCGGCCTTGAGGCCGACGATGCTCTCGCCCTTGACCGTGATGTCGCCCTCGCGGACGTTCACCATGCCGAAGATCGCCTTGAGGAGGGTCGACTTCCCGGCGCCGTTCGGGCCGATGATGCCGATGAGCTCACCCTGGCGGGCGACGAGGTTCGCGCCGTTGAGGATGTTGACTCCCGGAAGGTAGCCGGCGTGCACGTCCTTGAGCTCAACGACGACATCATCGGGCCGGGCGGCGCTTTCGGCGGGGGTTGCGGTGCTCATGCCTTGTCCTCCTCGGCGGCGTCCTCGGCCTCGACCTCGGCCTCGACCTCCGTCTCGATCTGCTCGCGGATGCGCTCCGCATCGGCGTCGGAGATCACCGGGAGACGGCCGGTGACGGCACCGAGGTCCACGTCCTGATGGGCACCGAGGTAGGCGTCCACCACCGCGGGATCCTCCATGACGGTCTCCGGCGGCCCCTCGGCCACCACGCGCCCCTCGGCCATCACGACCACCCAGTCGGCGATGTGACGGACCATGTGCATGTCGTGCTCCACGAAGAGCACGGTCATCCCGAGGTCCTTGAGGTCGAGGATGTGATCGAGGAGCGACTGGGTGAGGGCGGGGTTCACCCCGGCCATCGGCTCGTCGAGCATGACGAGGCTCGGGTCGCTCATGAGGGCCCTGGCCATCTCCAGCAGCTTGCGCTGACCGCCGGAGAGCGACGCTGCGAAGTCCTGCTCCTTGGCGTCGAGCTTGAAGCGCACGAGGAGTTCGTGCGCGCGCTGCTCGATCTCCTGCTCCTGCTTCCGCCAGAGGAAGGGGAACAGGCCTGCCCAGAAGCCCTCGCCGCGCTGGTCCTTCGCGCCGAGCTTCATGTTCTCCAGCACGGTCAGCAGCGACAACGACTTGGTGAGCTGGAAGGTGCGCACCTGTCCCATCCGGGCGACCTTGAACGACGGGATGCCGGACAGGTTCTTGCCGTCGTAGGACCACGTCCCGCTGTTGGGCTTGTCGAAGCCGCACAGGAGGTTGAACAGCGTGGTCTTGCCGGCACCGTTGGGGCCGATGAGCGCCGTGATGGCGCCGCGGGGGATCTCGAGGTGATCGACGTCGACCGCGGTCAGGCCGCCGAAGCGCCGCTGCACGGCGTCCACGACGAGGATCGGGTCGACCTTCTTGACTCCGGGGGCGGCAGGACCCGCGGCGAGGCCGGTGGTCTTCGCGCGGGGAGCGCTCTTCGCGGGCGTGACGGCCGCGTCGTTCTCACTTGACAAAGGTCATCTCCCTCTTGTTCCCCAGGATGCCCTGCGGGCGGAACACGACGATCAGCATCAGCACGATGCCGATGAGGATGTAGCGCACCACGTCGGCCTGAGCGCTCGTCATGGGCAGGTAGCCGGCCGTGGCCATCGCGGGGAGGAGCGCGCCGAGGAAGGCGAACACCACCCAGAAGAGCACGGCGCCGAGCGTCGGGCCGAACACCGTGGCCGCGCCGCCGAGGAGCAGGATCGTCCACAGGAAGAACGTCAGCGACGTGGAGTAGCTGCCGGGGATGACCGCCGACGGCAGGACGAAGACGATGCCGCCCAGCGCACCGATCACGCCACCCACCACGAGGGCCTGCATCTTGTAGGCGAAGACGTTCTTGCCGAGCGAGCGCACGGCGTCCTCATCCTCGCGGATGCCCTTGAGCACCCGGCCCCACGGGCTGCGCATGAGCGCCCAGACCACGAGGACCGTCAGAGCGAGGGTGAGCAGTCCGAACACCCGTACCCAGAGGTCGTTGGCGTTGTACGTCCACGGGCCGAAGCCGTACGTCCCCGGCGGGAACGGGTTGGCGTCGCGGAAGCTCTGGTGGTACCCGGACAGACCGCCCGCGGAGTTCGTCCAGTCCTTGAAGAGCTCCGTGACGAACATCAGGCGCACGACCTCTGCGGCCGCGATGGTCGCGATGGCGAGGTAGTCGGCGCGCAGCCGCAGGGTCGGGATGCCCAGCAGCAGGGCGAAGAGCGCACCGCCGGTCAGGCCGACGAGCACGCCCAGCCACCACGGGAATCCGAAGGTGAGGATGGAGATCGCGTAGCCGTAGCCGCCGATCGCCATGAACGCCGCCATGCCGAAGTTGAGCAGACCCGTGTACCCGAAGTGCACCGCGAGGCCGGTGGCCGCGAGCGCGTAGGCGATCGTCGTCGGGCTGAACAGGTAGGAGGCGGTGTTGCCGAAGATGCTTCCGAAGTCCATGCGTCAGCCCAACCTTTCCTTGCGTCCGAGGATGCCCTGCGGTCGCACGAGCAGGATGATGATCAGCGCGACGAGGGCGCTGGCGTACTTGAGGTCGGTAGGCACCCCGAGGAGTGTGGAGACCTCGACGGCGAGACCGACGATGATCGAGCCGATCAGCGCGCCGATCGCGGAGCCGAGACCGCCGAGCGTGATGGCGCAGAACATCAGCAGCAGCATCTGCATGCCCATGTCCCACTTCACGCCGGGGCGGAAGTAGGCCCAGAGGATGCCGGAGATCGCGGCCAGCGTGCCGGCGAGGATCCAGACGACGCGGATGACCTTGTCCACGTCGATGCCGGAGGCGGCGGCGAGCTGCGGGTTGTCCGAGATCGCCCTCGTCGCCTTCCCGATGCGGGTGCGGGTGAGGAAGAACGCGACGCCGAGGATCACGATGATGCTCGTGGCCATGCCGATCATGTCGATGTACGACAGGGAGATCGGACCGAGGCGGATCGGCTCCGGACTCGCGCCGGGCAGCTGGTAGGTGTTGCCGCCGATGATGTACTGCAGGCCGTAGCGCAGGGCCAGCGAGAGGCCGATGCTGACGATCATGAGCTGGACGACGCCCAGACCGCGCCGCCGCAGCGGCTTCCAGATGCCGGCGTCCAGCGCCCAGCCGAGCGCCGCGCCGCCGATGACCGCGACGATGATGCCGGCCCACAGCGGGAGCTGCCAGAAGGAGGTGACGACGAGGGTGATCACCGCACCCCACGTCACCATCTCGCCGTGCGCGAAGTTGGACAGCCGGGTGGTGCCGTAGATGAGCGCGGCGCCCATCGAGGCGAGCCCCAGCAGGAGGCCGAAGTTCAGACCGCCCACCAGGCGCGACAGGAGCTGATCGAGGAAGGAGACGGTCACCCGCTCGCCTTCGCCGAGGAAGAGGTTGACGATCTTCGTCCCGGTGAGACCGAACTCCAGCTCGAACGAGGCGGTCGTACCGGCGACGGGCTGGATGCCCTCGGGAAGCTGCGTCGCGTCGACGATCACGCCGTCCGGAAGCGTGGACTCGTCCACCGTGAGGGTGTACGTCTCCTTCTCCGGCACGTAGAGGCGCCACTTGCCCTCGGCGTCCGTCTCGGTCTCGGCGTCGAAGCCGTTGCCCTCGATCGTCATGACGACGCCCTCGACGGGCTCGTCGCCGTCGGTGACGACACCGGCGAAGTAGAAGTCGGTGACCTCCTGCCCGTCGTCCGTGGTCTCGGCGGAGGCCGCTGAGGGAGGGAGCAGGAGCGATGCCGCGAGCGCCATCAGGATTCCGAAGAAGGCGAAGGCCCAAGGGCGCTTTCGCGGTCCGGCGAGTGCTGTGGGTCCCACGCAACCTCCACTGTGAGTGCTGTCTCCGCGGGCTCGGGTCGAACCGCGGGGATGGACGACGCACTTGAGCGTAATGGGCGATCGGCGAATCACCTATCGTCCCGGCCAACGGTCCGGTAACGACGGGGCCCTGGGAATGTTCTCGGGCGTGTCTCGCTTAGAATCTCCATACGGGTCACGCCCGCGCACCGGCCGACGTCGACCCCCCATTCGCACCCGGATCCGCGCCACTCGCGCAGGAGGAGATTCCATGGACCAGCACGATCCCTTCGGCTTCGTCGGACTGACCTACGATGACGTGCTGCTGCTCCCCGGGCACACCGACGTCATCCCCAGTGAGGCCGACACGTCGTCCCGGATCACCCGACGGATCTCCGTCGCGACGCCGCTGCTCTCCAGCGCGATGGACACGGTGACCGAATCCCGCATGGCGATCGCCATGGCTCGGGAGGGCGGCATCGGCATCCTGCACCGCAACCTCTCGATCGCCGACCAGGCCGCGCACGTCGACCGCGTGAAGCGCAGCGAGTCCGGCATGATCACCGACCCGATCACCACGACGCAGGACGCGACGGTGGAGGAGGTCGACGCGCTGTGCGCCAAGTACCGGATCTCCGGTCTCCCGGTCGTGGACGACGAGGGTCGCCTGGTGGGCATCATCACGAACCGCGACATGCGCTTCGTCTCCGGCTTCGAGCGTCAGAGCACGTTCGTCAAGGACGTCATGACGAGGGAGAACCTCGTCACCGCCCCCGTCGGCGTCGCCGCGGGCGAGGTCATCGCGCTGTTCGCGAAGCACCGCGTCGAGAAGCTGCCCCTCATCGATGAGGACGGCAAGCTCGCCGGACTCATCACCATC
This sequence comes from Microbacterium sp. UMB0228, assembly GCF_002871415.1. Lineage (NCBI taxonomy): Bacteria > Bacillati > Actinomycetota > Actinomycetes > Micrococcales > Microbacteriaceae > Microbacterium > Microbacterium sp. UMB0228. Next base: position 297,188 of record NZ_PNFU01000001.1, read on the forward strand.
AAGGACTTCGACAAGAGCGAGAAGTACCCGCTCGCCACCAAGGACGACCAGGGCCGGCTGCGGGTGGGCGCGGCGATCGGCTTCTTCGGCGACGCGTGGGAGCGCGCCGAGGCCCTCCGCGACGCCGGAGTGGACGTGCTCGTCGTGGACACCGCCAACGGGCAGTCGCAGGGCGTGATCGACCTCGTCAAGCGTCTCAAGGCCGACGAGTCGTTCGCCCACATCGACGTGATCGGCGGCAACGTCGCCACCCGCGAGGGCGCGCAGGCGCTGGTGGACGCCGGTGTCGACGCGGTCAAGGTGGGCGTGGGCCCCGGCTCGATCTGCACCACCCGCGTGGTCGCCGGTGTCGGCGTGCCGCAGGTCACCGCCGTCTACGAGGCCTCGCTCGCGGCGCGCCCCGCCGGCGTCCCGGTGATCGCCGACGGCGGCCTGCAGTACTCGGGCGACATCGCGAAGGCGCTCGTCGCCGGTGCCGACGCCGTGATGCTCGGCTCGCTCCTCGCCGGCACCGACGAGTCGCCGGGCGAGATCGTCTTCCAGTCGGGCAAGCAGTTCAAGCAGTACCGCGGGATGGGCTCGCTCGGTGCCATGCAGACGCGCGGCAAGCAGACGTCCTACTCGAAGGACCGCTACTTCCAGGCCGACGTGCCCAGCGACGACAAGCTGATCCCGGAGGGCATCGAGGGCCAGGTCCCCTACCGCGGCCCGCTCTCGGCCGTCGCCTACCAGCTCGTCGGCGGCCTGCGGCAGTCGATGTTCTACGTCGGCGCCCGCACCATCGAGGAGCTCAAGCAGCGCGGCAAGTTCGTGCGCATCACCTCGGCCGGGCTCAAGGAGTCGCACCCGCACGACGTGCAGATCGTCGTCGAGGCGCCGAACTACAAGAAGTGACCGCGCCCCCGCAGGGGGACGCACAAAAGGGGCCGGATGCGCTGCATCCGGCCCCTCATCATTAGCGGTGCGGTCAGCCGCAGCGGTAGGTGACGCCGCCGACGTCCCAGACCCCGGGGCCGAGCTCGGCGCACGTTCCGATCACGCCGGCCAGCACGGTCGCCAGCAGGATGATGCCGATGATCGCGAAGATCGTCAGGACGGCGCCGACGATGATGCCGGCGATCGCGATGCCCTTGGGAGCCTTCGCCTTGCCGAGTTGCACGGCGGCGATGATGCTGAGGATGAGGCCGACCGGCGGCAGCAGGAACGCCAGCACGAGGCCGATGATCGACAGCACCCGCCCCGGGGGCGACGTCGGCACGTCCTGCGCGGAGGGGGTGCCGGACGGGGGAGCGGAGGCGGCGGGATACGGCGAGGGCGTGCTGCGGGGCGGCGGCGGGTTGTAGGGCGGCGGGGCGTCGGGCGGCGGTGCGTCGGTCATGATCTCTCCTCGGTTCCGGTCGTAGCCCAGAGCGTAGCGACGGCGGGACGGGCGTGCCATCCCCCTTTCGTGGTGCCCGTGCCGCGCGTACGGTGCCGGTATGTGCCGGAACATCGTGCCTCTGAACAACCTCGAGCCCGCGGCCACCGATGAGGAGTGCCGCGAGGCTGCGCTCCAGTTCGTCCGCAAGATCTCCGGGACGACGGCGCCGTCGCGGGCGAACCGCGAGGTCTTCGATCGCGCGGTGGCCGAGATCGCCGTGGCCACGCGGCGGCTGCTCGACGATCTCGTGACCTCGGCGCCGCCCAAGAACCGCGAGGAGCAGGCGGCGAAGAGGCGGGCGCGATCGGCGGAGCGGTACGAGGCGATCCGGCTCTACCAGGAGGAGAAGCGGGCGGCGCGCGCGGGCTGAAGCGCTGCGGGCCGGGGGTGGAGCCCTGTGCCAGAATCGACGTACCCCGCTCGACTTTCCCTGCGGCCCGGTGATGAAGGCACCGCGGTCGCACCGCCGAATCCCCTCGGCAGGGAATCTCCCCAAGGAGAGCTGTACATGGCTGAGGTCCCCCCTCGCATTCTCGTCGTCGACGACGACCACGACGTCGCCCTGCTCGTGAAGACCGTCCTGGAACGGCGTGCGGGCTGCGTCGTCGATCTCGCGGACGACGGCCGGTCGGCGCTCGAGAAAGCCGCGGCGGTGAAACCCGACGTCGTCGTCACCGACATCGAGATGCCGGGACTCAGCGGCCTGGAGCTCCTCGCGGAGCTGCGCCGCCTCATGCCCACCGTGCCGGTCATCGTCATGACGGCGCACGTCTCGGTCGAGTACGCCGTCTCCGCGCTCCGGGCGCAGGCCGACGAGTTCCTCACCAAGCCGCTCGACAACGCCCGGCTCGTGGAGTCGGTCACCCGGCTCGTCGAGGAGTCCCGGCGTCGGACGGCGGAGGCGAAGACCGGTGAGGTCGTCCTCGCGATCGGAGCGCACCCGGACGACGTCGAGATCGGTGTCGGCGGCATCCTCGCGGCCCATGCGGCCGCCGGCGATCGCATCACCATCCTCACGCTCTCCCGCGGAGCGCGCGGCGGTGATGCGGACAGCCGCCAGCACGAGTCCCTCGCCGCCGCCGAGCAGGTGGGCGCCCGGCTGTTCGTGAAAGACCTCGTCGACACCGAGATCTCCGGTGGCGGGTCGACTGTCCGCCTCATCGAGGAGGTCGTGCAGGAGATCCAGCCGACCATCGTCTACACGCACTCGCACCACGACCGTCATCAGGATCACCGCGCCGTGAACGAGGCGACGATCGTCGCGACGCGCCGCGTCGGCACGGTCGCGTGCTACCAGAGCCCCTCCGCGACCATCGACTACCGGCCCACGCGCTTCGTCCGCATCGACCGCTTCCTCGACGACAAGCTGCGGCTGCTGGAGTGCTTCCAGTCCCAGGCCGCGGCGAACCGGGAGTACCTCGAGCCGGAGTTCGTCACGGCCACCGCCCGCTACTGGTCGCGGTTCGGCGGCGGCGTGGCCGTCGAGCCGCTGGAGGTCGTGCGCGAGACCGCCGAGTTCATCGGCGCCCATGAACTGACCCGACGGGAGAGCTGATGACGAAGCGCGTACTGGTCACCGGAGCCGGGGGCCCCGCCGGGGTCGCGGTGATCCGCTCCCTGCTGCGCCGGTCCGATCTGACGGTCTTCGCGGCCGACATGGACGGCTGGGCGAGCGGCATCTACCTCGTCCCGCCGGCGCAGCGTCGTCTGGTCCCCCCGGGACGCGACGCGGACTTCGTGCCGGCGATCGCGCGCATGGTCGCCGAGGACGGTCTCGACCTCGTGATCTCCACCGTCGACGTGGAGCTGATCGCGCTCGCGGACCGCCGGGACGAGCTGGCCCCCGCGGTCCTCGCCGCGCCGCCCGCCGACACGCTGCACACCGCCCTCGACAAGCTCGCCCTCGCGGAGCGCTGCGCGCCGACCGGTCGTGTGCCGCGCACCGTGCTCGCCGGCCCGGATGCCGCGGAGGTCGCGTGGGAGTTCCCCGTGTTCGCCAAGCCCCGGCAGGGCGCGGGCAGCCGCGGTGTGCGCCTCGTCCCCGACGCGGAGGCGCTCGCCGCCCTCCCTACGGATGAGGGCCTGATCGTGCAGGACTTCCTCCCGGGCGAGGAGTACTCGGTCGATGTGATCGCCGACGCCTCCGGTGGCGTGGTCGCCGCGGTGCCGCGCACCCGTGCCCGTGTGGACTCCGGGGTCGCGATCGCCGGCCGCACCCTCCGCGACCCCGAGCTCGAGGAGACCGCCGCCGCCATCGCGCGGGCGATCGGCCTCGTCGGCGTCGCCAACGTACAGCTCCGCCGCAATCGGGACGGGCGGGCCGTGCTGCTCGAGGTCAACCCGCGCTTCCCCGGGGCGCTCCCGCTGACGATCGCCGCCGGGGTCGACATCCCGTCGCTCGTCGCCGACCTCTTCCTCGGCCGGGAGATCCCGGTGCAGGTGCCCTTCCGTGAGGTCGCCTCCGTGCGCTTCCTGGAGGATGTGATCGTCGAGGTCGACGACCTGCTCGTGTCGGCGCACGCCGGTCACCAGGAGGAGCTGTGAGTCATCCCGCCCTGCGCGGAGACCACCACGTCCACTCCACGTTCTCCGACGACGCGGTCTCCACCCTGGAGGAGAACGTCGCCGCGGCTGCGGCCGTCGGTCTCGACACCGTCCGTCTCGTCGACCACGTGCGGCAGACCACGACCTGGGTACCCGAGTACCTCGCCGCCGTCCGCCGCCTGCCCGTCCCGGACGGACTGACGGTGCTCACCGGCGTGGAGGCGAAGATCCTCGACGCCTCGGGCGCGCTCGACATCCCGGCGCTTCCGGCGGGCGTCGACCGGATCCTCATCGCCGATCATCAGTTCCCCGGCGTGGACGGGCCGCTCGGACCCACCGCGGTCCGCGAGCGCATCGCCGCGGGCTGGGCGCAGGCCGACGTCCTCGACCAGTTCGTGGACGCCGTCATCGCCACCATGCGCCGCCATCCGGGCAACCAGCTCGCGCACTGCTTCTCGATCCTGCCGAAGATCGGTCTCGCGGAGGAGGAGCTCGGGGTCGAGCGCCTCGACGCGTGGGCGCGAGCCGCCGCCGAGACGGACACGCTCGTCGAGGTCAACGAGAAGTGGGTGTGCCCCGGCGCGGAGGCGCTGAACGCCCTGGAGCGCGCGGGCGCCGGCATCGTGGCCTCCACCGACAGCCACGTGGCCGCGGACGTCGGCCGGTACTCCCGCATCGTCCCGCTGCTCACCGGGACGGAAGGACACTGATGCCCGAACTGACCTGGATCGAGACGGTCGTCGTCGTCATCCTCCTCCTCTGCGTGCTGATCGGCACGCTGCCGGTCGTCAACACCGGTCTGCAGTTCCTCATGCTGCCGCTGCACGCCTTCCGCAATCACTACGGCAAGGCCGCCCCGTACCACCCGAACGTGGCCGTGGTCATCCCGGCATGGAACGAGGGCCTCGTCATCGGCCCCGCGATCGAGCGGCTGCTCCAGCTCGAGTACCCCGCCGAGCGCCTCCGCGTCTTCGTCGTCGACGACGCGTCCACGGACGACACCCCGGCCATCGTCCAGCAGAAGGCGGCGACCTATCCGGGGCGGGTCGTCCACCTGCGACGCGAGAAGGGCGGCGAAGGCAAGGCGCACACGCTGAACCACGGCCTCGACGTCGTGCTCGCCGACCCGTGGACCGAGGCGGTGCTCATCATGGACGCCGACGTGATCTTCGCGCGCAACTCCCTGCGCAAGCTCACCCGGCACCTCGCCGACGAGGAGGTCGGGGCCGTCACGGCCTACATCGCGGAGGGCAGCAGGGACCGCAACTACCTCACCCGGTTCATCGCGATCGAGTACGTCATCGGCCAGCTCTCGGCACGGCGCACGCAGAACGTCGGGGGAGCGATCGCCTGCCTCGCCGGGGGCGCCCAGCTGCATTCCCGCGCGAACCTCGAGGCGATCGGCGGACGCATCCCGACGGGCACGCTCGCCGAGGACACCATGACGACCTTCGAGAGTCAGCTCCACGGCCGCCGGATGGTGTTCGAGCCGCACGCCGTGGTGCTCGCCGAGGAGCCGCGGACGATCGACAGTCTCTGGAAGCAGCGGCTGCGCTGGGCGCGCGGCAACGTGCAGCTCACCTCGATCTACAAGAAGCTCTGGTTCCGTCCGAGTCGCGACCACAACCTGGGCAGCATCCCCTTCGGGCTGGCCTGGTTCACGATCCTGCTGATGCCGGCGCTCCTGCTCCTCGCCGCCACCGCGATGATCGTCCTCCTGCTCCTGCACAGCGACGTCGCGGAGTTCGTGTTCCGGTTCATGTGGATCGCCGCGGCGGCCATCTACATCTTCTCGATGCTCTACTCCGTCCAGCTCGATCCGCGCATCGGGCGGCAGTCCTGGCGCGAGGCGATCATGTTCCCGGGGCTCGGGGCGCTGATCCTCATGGCCCTGGCGCTGTTCCCCTGGGCCCTGGACGGCCTGATCGGCGCGGCGGGGCAGGAGTCGACGGAGCAGACGCGGGTGCTGTGGCTGATGGCGTTCGCCCTCTGGGGGCCGGTGTCGATGCTCGGCATCTGGCTCGCGCGGGCGGTCGAGCCGCTTCCGGCCGGACGCTTCTTCGCGGGCCTGCTGCTCTACGTCTGCGGGTACGGATCGCTGCTGTGCGCGATCACCGCCGACTCGTACCTCAAGGAGTGGCGTCGCGCGGACGCCTCCTGGATCAAGACCGAGAAGATCGGACGGGTCGACTCATGACCGACGCACCATCGCACGACGCCGAGGTGGAGGAGATCGCGGCCGACGGCCGGAAGGAGCGCCGCCTCATCCCGCAGGCGCTCATCTCCCTCGCCGTCGTGGTCGTGATCGTCGTCGTCCGAGAGATGCTCCTGCGATGACCGGACGGCCGCTCGCCCTGGTCGTCGAGGACGCTCCGGATCAGGCGACCCTCCTGGGGCGGTACCTCGACCGGGAGGGCTTCGACGTGTTCGTCGCGCCCGATGCGGAGTCGGCCATCGCCGCCTTCCCGGACATCGACCCCCAGGTCGCCGTCCTGGACCTGCTGCTCCCGGGCATATCCGGGCAGGCCTGCTGCCGCCTGATCCACGAACGCTATCCGGAGTGCTTCCTCATCGTCAGCTCGGTGCTGGACGTCGCGGAGTACCCGCCGGCGGACGCGGCCCTGCCGAAGCCGATCACCGGGGCCGACCTGCATCGCGCCGTGGAACGGGTCCCGCGATGAGGGCGACACCACTGGAGCGCGCCGAGAACCGCTGGTATCGGGTCGTCGACAACCCGAACCCGATCGTCAAGCAGATCCCGACGCTCGTCGCCGCCGCGATCGCAGGCGTGATGACCTGGGCCATCCCCAGCCTGCCGTTCACCGATCTCACCCTCGCCCTGGCCGGCCTCGCGATCGTCCTCGTCGCGACGCTCCATGCCGGAGTGCTCAGCGCGCTGCACATCCGGGAGGGCTGGATCGTGCTCCTGGTCCCGATGGTCGACATCCTGGGATTGGGTCTCTTCCGCGCCGGGACGGGAGGGGCGGCGTCGCTCTTCGGCTCGCTCGTGCTGCTCCCCGTGATCTGGATCGCGGCGGCGCCCGGCATCCGCTGGGTCTTCGTCGTCGGCGCGTTCACGTCGCTCGCGCTGCTGATCCCCTACGTCATCGAACCGCCGACGAACGCGGTCGTGTGGCTCCGCGGCGTCGTCGGACCTCTCGTCTTCGCGGCCGTCGCGGCCGTGGTCAACGAGCTCTCCCGGCAACAGCGCCTGCGGGTGCAGCAGGCGGAGGAGCTGGTCACGGAGCGGACCAAGGCGCTGTCCGAGAACGTCTCGATGATCGTGCAGCTGCGGCAGAAGGAGCACGAGTACCGCGTGCTGCTCGACTCGTTCGAGGGGCTGTGGGCATCGATCACCGCGCAGGCCGTGATCGGCACCGATCGCGAGGGGCGCGTCACGGCGTGGAACCCCGGGGCCGTCCGCCTGCTCGGGCTCTCTCACGACGAGGCTCTCGACGACGTGCGTGTCGATCGCTTCTTCTCGTCGTCGGCGTTGACCATGCTGGCCGAGGACACCGCCGCACGCGAAGGGGACGCGGGGGCGGCGAGCGATCCGACCGCGCGCACCGGCGTCTCGGACGGACTCCGGGAGCTCTTCGCCCAGGCGGACGCCGGGCATACCGTCGACGGCGACATCGAGGTCAAGACCGCGGGCGGCACGACGGTACCCGCCCGGGTGACCGTGACGCCGCACAAGGACCCGTCGGGCGCGCAGCAGGGCTACCTGTTCGTCCTCACCGATGAGACGAGAGCCGTCGAGGTCGCACGCATGAAGGACGAGTTCGTGGGGATGATCTCCCATGAGCTGCGGACGCCGCTGAGCGCGATCATCGGCTTCCTCGACCTGCTGCAGAACGATCCGGGTCAGCCGCTGACGGAGGACCAGCAGGAGTTCGTCGGCATCATCGAGCGCAACGCGAAACGCCTGCTGAACCTCGTCGGCGACCTGCTCTTCACGGCGCAGGTGGAGTCGGGACGCTTCCCCCTGGAACGGGACGAGGCGGACGTCGCGGCGCTCGTGCGTTCGGCCGTGGCCTCGGCGGGACCGCACGCGCAGCGCGAGGGGATCGAGCTGGACCTGCAGGTCGGCGACGAGCCGATCCCGCTGCTCGTCGATCCCGGACGCCTCGGGCAGGCGGTGGACAACCTTCTCTCGAACGCCATCAAGTTCACCCCGCGCGGGGGTCGGGTGACGGCCGCCGTGCGTCGCCTGGACGGCGGGGTGCAGGTCGCCATCGCCGACACCGGGGTCGGGATCCCGCAGGACGAGCAGCGCATGCTCTTCACCCGGTTCTTCCGGGCCTCGACGGCCACCCGCAACGCCGTGCCGGGGGTGGGGCTGGGGCTCACGATCACGCGGGCGATCGTGCTGGCCCACGGCGGGTCCATGGACGTGACCAGCGAGGAGGGGGTGGGCACCGAGTTCCGTTTCTTCCTGCCGGCGGCGCCCAAGACCGAGGTGCTGCAGACCCTCAGCCGCGCGGACTGATAGCCTGGTCGGCTCGCTGTCCGCGGGCGGAAGGACGGCCACGCCTGTGGGGTACATCGACGCATCCGGGATCTCGCTGACGCTTCCCGATGGCAGACCGCTTCTCGACGAGGTGTCGTTCCGTGTCGGGGCGGGCTCGACGAGCGCTCTCATCGGGCCGAACGGTGCGGGGAAGACGACGCTGCTGCGGATCATCCGCGGCGAGCAGCCGGCCGACGACGGGGTGGTGACGATCGACGGCGGACTCGGCGTCATGGACCAGTTCGTCGGACACGGCGAGCCGGGCCAGACCGTGCACGAGCTGCTCGTGCGCGTGGCTCCCATGCGCCTCCGTGCCGCCGCGGAGGCGCTCGAGGCGGCGGAGAACGCCCTCATCGACCGCGACGAGCACGACACCCAGATGGCCTACGCCTCCGCGATCGCCGAGTACGCGGACGCCGGCGGCTACGAGCACGAGACGGTGTGGGACCAGTGCACCGTGGCGGCGCTCGGCGTGCCGTTCGAGCGGGCGCGCTACCGCGAGCTCACCTCCCTCTCCGGCGGCGAGCAGAAGCGGCTCGCCCTGGAAGCGCTGCTGCGCGGCCCGGACGAGGTGCTGCTGCTCGACGAGCCGGACAACTACCTCGACGTGCCGACCAAGCGCTGGCTCGAGGAGCGGCTGCGCGCCACCGACAAGACCGTGCTGCTGGTCTCGCACGACCGTGAGCTCCTCGCCAGGGCCGCCGATCGGCTGATCACGCTGGAGCCCGGCGCGGCGGGGTCGACCGCCTGGGTGCACGGCGGGAGCTTCGCCACCTATCACCAGGCGCGCACCGACCGGATGGACCGGCTCGACGAGCTGCGCCGGCGGTGGGACGAGCAGCACGAGAAGCTCCGCGTGCTCGTCGCGAACCTCAAGGTCAAGGCGGCCGCGAACGACGGCTTCGCGTCCCGCTACCAGGCGGCGCAGACGCGGCTGCGGAAGTTCGAGGAGGCGGGCCCGCCCGAGGAGCGGCCCCCGGCGCAGGAGTTCGACATGCGCCTCCGCGGCGCCAGGACCGGCAAGCGGGCCGTCGTCGCGGACCGGCTGGAGCTGACCGGCCTCATGCGTCCGTTCGACACCGAGATCTGGTACGGCGACCGCGTCGGCGTGCTCGGCTCCAACGGGTCTGGCAAGTCGCACTTCCTGCGGCTGCTGGCCCGCGGCGGCACCGACCCGGACCCGTCCCTCGGGCACGTGACCGCGGTCGCGGAGGAGCTCCGTCCCGTCGCGCACACGGGGCGTGCGGTGCTGGGCGCCCGCGTGGTGCCGGGGCTCTTCGCGCAGACCCACGCGCATCCGGAGTTCGTCGGCCGCACCCTGCTCGAGATCCTGCACCGGGGAGACGACCTCCGTGACGGCATGCCCCGCGACGCGGCGAGCTCGGCCCTGGACAGATACGGCCTCGTCCGCCAGGCCCAGCAGCCGTTCGAATCGCTCTCCGGCGGACAGCAGGCGCGGTTCCAGGTGCTCCTGCTCGAGCTCTCCGGCGCGACCCTGCTCCTCCTCGACGAGCCCACCGACAACCTCGACCTCGAGTCGGCCGAGGCGCTGGAGGAGGCGCTCGGACGCTTTGAGGGCACCGTGGTGGCGGTCACGCACGACCGGTGGTTCGCGCGTTCCTTCGACCGATTCCTCGTGTTCGGCACGGACGGCGAGGTCTACGAGTCCGACGAGCCGGTGTGGGACGAGCGGCGGGTGGCGCGTGCGCGCTGACCGCCGCAGAGGCCGCCGGGCGCCGGGTAGGCTGGACGGGTGACCATGGAGATCGAGCTCGGCCGAGGAAAGCGCGCGCGTCGCGCGTACACGTTCGACGACATCGCGGTGGTGCCCTCGCGGCGCACGCGCAACCCGGAGGACGTGTCCACCGCGTGGACGATCGACGCCTTCGGCTTCGAGATCCCGGTGCTCGGTGCGCCGATGGACTCGGTCGTCAGCCCGCGCACCGCGATCATGCTCGGGCAGCTCGGCGGTCTGGGTGTGCTCGACCTGGAGGGGCTCTGGACCCGCTACGAGGACCCGGAGCCGCTGCTCTCCGAGATCGCGGGCCTCGCGGAGGACCGGGCGACCGTGCGCATGCAGGAGCTCTACTCCGAGCCCATCAAGCCCGAGCTCATCACCCGCCGCCTCGCCGAGATCCGGGAGGCGGGCGTCACCGTCGCCGGCTCCCTCACCCCGCAGCGTACGCAGGAGTTCTACGACACCGTCGCCGCAGCCGGGGTCGACCTGTTCGTCATCCGCGGCACGACCGTCTCCGCGGAGCACGTGTCGAGCGTGGCGGAGCCGCTGAACCTCAAGAAGTTCATCTACGACCTCGACGTGCCGGTGATCGTGGGCGGAGCGGCGACCTACACCGCAGCGCTCCACCTCATGCGTACCGGCGCGGCCGGCGTGCTCGTGGGCTTCGGCGGCGGTGCGGCGTCCACCACCCGTGCCACCCTCGGCATCCACGCCCCCATGGCGACCGCGGTGTCGGACGTGGCGGCCGCGCGTCGGGACTACCTCGACGAGTCCGGCGGACGCTACGTGCACGTGATCGCCGACGGCGGCGTCGGCACCTCGGGCGACATCGTGAAGGCGCTCGCCATGGGCGCCGACGCGGTCATGCTCGGTGTCGCCCTGGCCCGTGCCACGGACGCCCCCGGCCAGGGGTTCCACTGGGGTCCCGAGGCGCACCACCCCAAGCTCCCGCGCGGACGACGCGTCGAGGTGGGCGGCATCGGCACGCTGGAGGAGATCCTCTACGGCCCCGCTCCGGTCGCCGACGGCACCGCGAACCTCATCGGCGCGCTGCGCAAGTCGATGGCCACCACCGGATACTCCGACCTCAAGGAGTTCCAGCGGGTGGAGGTCGTGCTGGCTCCGTACGAGGCCTGAGGTCTCCGCATCACCGTGACCGCACCTGCTCCCTTCCCGCCGACCCTCCGTGAGGTCATGCTGCGGGGACGCTGGATCGCGATGCTGCTGCTGTGCCTGGTCGTCGCCGGCGTGTTCGCCTGGCTCGGTCAGTGGCAGCTGGAGCGGGCGATCGAGACCGATCCTCCGGCGCCGGGGGCGACCGAGCAGGTCCGACCGCTCGACGAAGTCGTGGAGCCGGGGGAGTACCTGCCCGAGCCCCTCGTCGGACAGCGCGTGGAGACCGAGGGCGTCTGGATCCCCGGAGACTTCCTCGTCGTGGGCAGCCGCTTCAACGACGGCGCCGAGGGGTACTGGGTCACCGGTCAGCTCCGCGTCGACGAGCGCGTCTCGCTGGCGGTGGCGATCGGCTGGGCGCCGGATCGCGAGGCCGCCGATGCCGCGGTGGAGCGCCTCGAAGCCGAGGCGGACGGCGGCGTGGTCCCCGTCGCCGGTCGCATCATCTCGGATGAGGGGCCGGCGGTGCCTCCGCGCTCGGATCCGGAGCAGATGGACCGGATGTCGCCGGCCGCTCTCCTGAGCCGCTGGCACGACACCGAGCAGCTCGACGTCTACCGCCCCTACCTGGCCTCCACGACCGCGACCGCGGGACTCGTCGACATCGCCTCCCCGGCGCCCGACGAGCAGTCGCCGGTCAACTGGCTCAACGTGTTCTACGCCGCCGAGTGGGTCATCTTCGCCGGCTTCGCGTTCTACCTCTGGTACCGCCTGGCGAAGGACGCCTGGGAGCGCGAGGTGGAGGAGTTCGACGAGGCGCAGGGCTCCGCGGCTCCCTGACACCCGCTGCGCATCCGCGCGTCGGATGCTGCGCTTCTGCGCGTCGGGTCGGCCCCGTGTGAACCTTCGTCAGGGGGTGTCGAGGCCATTCGGTGAGCGCTCGGTGACCAATGGGAAAACTCCGTTGAGGATGTCCGAACCGCTCCGTATGCTCGCTCCATGTGCGCACGCTGGGAGTTCCCGATGTGTGCGATGACAGCGTCCTGAGCAGCGCCGGAACACGATCGAGGAGACAGCACCGATGATGTCCGCTCCTGAGCACGGGGAGACCCTGACCCCCGTCTCGCACCGCAGAATCCGAGGGCGCGTGGGCGCTCTCGCCGCGACGTGCGTCGCCGCCCTGAGCCTCGGCTCTCTGGTGGCCGCGCCCGCGTCGGCGAACACCGACGGCACCGGGGTGGTGATCAACGAGGCGTATCTGTCCGGCGGCAGCGCCGGGGCGGCGTTCACGAACAAGTTCGTGGAGCTGTACAACCCGACGACGGCGCCCGTCACCCTGGACGGCCTGTCCCTGCAGTACCGCTCCGCGACAGGGACCGGCGCCTTCAACGGCGTCGCACCGCTGAAGGGGACGATCCCCGCGGGCGGCTACTTCCTCGTGCAGGGGAACAGCAACGGCACGAACGGCGCCGCCCTCCCGACCCCCGACGCCACGACGACGCTGAGCCCGAGCGGCACCAACGGCACGCTGGCACTCGTCGAGGGCACCGCGGCGGTCACCCTGACCCCCGGGTCGACGGTCGGCGTCGACGGCGTGATCGACCTCCTCGGCTACGGCACCTCGAACACCTTCGAGACGGCAGCCGCCACCGCTCCCACGAGCAACACCGACGTCCGGTCGCTGAACCGCACGGACGGCGCGGACGCGGACGACAACAAGACGGACTTCGCGCTGTCGGCGACCATCACCCCGCAGAACTCCGGCGGCACCGATCCCGGCACCGACCCGGGCGAGGAGCCGGGGACGGAGCCCACGACCGCCTCGATCGCCGAGGTCCAGGGCACCGGCGACGTCTCGCCGCTGGCCGGACAGCGCGTCCGCGTCGAGGGCGTCGTCACCGCCGATCACCGGACGGGCGGCTACAAGGGCATCGTGATCCAGACGCAGGGTTCGGGCGGCGAGACCGACGCGACTCCCGGCGCCTCGGATGGCGTGTTCGTCTTCCTGAACGCGCTCGCCCCCACGCTCGAGATCGGCGACCTCGTCTCGGTGACCGGCACCGTGAGCGAGTACTACGGCCAGACCCAGATCGCTCCCGCTGCGGTGGCCGACGTCTCCGTCGTCACCGCCGGTGTGGGCGTGCCTGCGCTCACGCCGCTCCCGGACACCGTGCGCGGTGCCGACCGCGAGCAGTACGAGAACATGTACGTCGCCCCGACCGGCACCTATCGGCTCGCGTCGAGCCACCAGCTGTACAACTACGGGGCGCTGTGGCTGAACGCCGGCGACGACCTCACCGTCAAGAGCACCGAGACCACGCGTCCCGGGGCCGACGCGGCCGCCATCGCGGCCGAGAACCGCGCCAACCGCATCCTGCTCGACGACGCCTGGTCCATCCAGGTGACCAACAACGGCCACCCGGGCCAGCAGCCGTACTTCACGGAGGACACGGTGGTCCGCAACGGCGACACCGTCGACTTCGGGTCCAACGGCTACGTGCTCCAGTGGGGCTTCGACGACTGGCGCCTGCAGCCGGTCGTCCCGATCGACGACGCCTCCCCGGCGGAGCGCAAGGTCACCTTCGAGCCGACGAACCCGCGCCCCGAGAAGGCCCCCGAGGTGGGCGGCGACGCGCAGGTGGCGTCGTTCAACGTCTACAACTACTTCACGACGCTGAAGAGCGAGAACGCGGACGCCCGCGGTGCGGCGAACGCCGCCCAGTTCGCGATCCAGAAGTCCAAGATCGTCTCGGCCATCAACGGCCTCGACGCGGAGATCGTGGCGCTGATGGAGATCGAGAACTCGGTCAAGCTCGGCAAGCCCGTCGACACCGCCCTGAAGGACCTCGTCGCCGGCCTCAACGCCGACGCGGGCGCGGACGTGTGGGACTACGTGCGCACGCCGAAGGCGCTGCAGGACCCGGCGACGACGGACTACATCACCAACGCGATCATCTTCAAGAAGGACGCCGTGAGCACGGTGGGCGACAGCGCCACCGTCACCGACGAGTCGGTGTGGGGCAACGCCCGCGAGCCGATCGCGCAGGCGTTCGACATCGACGGCCGCGTCGTCACCGTCGTCGCCAACCACCTGAAGTCGAAGTCCCCGCCGCAGGGTGCCGGCGCGGAGCCGGCCGACGGCCAGGGGTTCTTCAACGCCGACCGCGTGAAGCAGGCGCAGGCCGTCCTCGCCTTCACGGATGAGCTGGCCGAGAGCAGCGGCAGCAGCGACATGCTGCTGATCGGCGACTTCAACGCCTACGGGCAGGAAGACCCGATCGACGTGTTCACCTCGCAGGGGTGGAGCGACGTGGCCGCCGACAAGGCCGCAGGGCAGTACACGTACACGTTCGACGGGGAGCTCGGCTCGCTCGACCACGTGATCGCCTCGCCGTCGCTCGTCTCCTCGATCACGGGCGCCGGCGTGTGGGGCATCAACTCGCCGGAGTGGAGCGACCGCGGCTACGCGTTCGGCGCCGCCGAGGAGGGCACACCGTACCGGTCCAGCGACCACGACCCGATCCTCGTCGGCGTCTCCTCGGAGATCCCGCCGGTGAATATCGACGTCGTGACGGTGAACGACTTCCACGGCCGTATCGAGGCCGACGGGGCCGCGGCCGGCGCCGCCGTGCTCGCGGGGGCGGTGCAGCAATTCCGTGCGGCGAACCCGAACACGATCTTCGCCGGAGCCGGCGACCTCATCGGTGCGTCGACGTTCACCTCCTTCATCAACGACGACAACCCGACGATCGACGCGCTCAACGCCGCCGGCCTGGACGTGAGCGCCGCGGGCAACCACGAGTTCGATCAGGGCTGGGAAGACCTGCGCGACCGGGTGCAGGAGCGCGCCGACTGGGAGTACATCTCCTCGAACGTGTTCCTCACGGAGACCGGTGAGCCCGCGCTCGCCCCGGCGTGGGTCAAGGAGCTCGACGGCGTGCGCGTCGGCTTCGTGGGCGCCGTCACGGAGGACCTCGACTCGCTCGTCTCGCCCGAGGGCATCGCGGATCTCGAGGTGCGCAGCATCGCCGACTCGGTGAACGCCGTGGCCGACGACCTGCGTGACGGGGATCCGGCCAACGGCGAGGCGGACGTCGTGATCCTGCTCGTGCACGAGGGTGCGGAGAGCACCGCGCTGTCCGCGATCACCGAGGACTCGCCGCTGGGCGAGATCGTCTACGGAGTCGACGACGACGTGGACGCGATCGTTTCGGCGCACACGCACCTCGCCTACAACCACGTCATCGACGGCCGACCGGTCGTCTCGGCGGGGCAGTACGGCGAGAACCTCGGCCTCATGAACATCCAGGTCGACCCGAAGACGAAGGAGCTGCTCTCGATCACCAACGAGATCAAGCCCCTCACGTCCGCGGGCAAGCCGCTGTACCCGGCGGTCCCGGAGGTGCAGGCCATCGTCGACAAGGCGAAGGCGGAGGCCGACGTGCTGGGAGCGGTGAAGGTGGGCGACATCACCGCCGACTTCAACCGCGCGCGGCAGACCAACGGCTCCGAGAACCGCGGCGGCGAGTCCACGATCGGCAACTTCGTCGCCGACGTGCAGAAGTGGTCCACGGGTGCGGACATCGCTCTCATGAACCCGGGTGGCATCCGTGCCAACCTGACCTACGCGTCGAGCAACCCCGAGGACCCCGACGGCAACGTCACCTATCGGGAGGCGGCGACCGTCCAGCCGTTCGCCAACACGCTCGTCACGCTGACCCTCACCGGCACGCAGCTGAAGGGTGTGCTGGAGGAGCAGTGGCAGCCCGCCGGATCGGCCCGACCGTTCCTCAAGCTCGGCGTCTCCGAGGGTCTGGTCTACACGTACGACCCGACGGCTGCCGCGGGTTCGCGGATCACCTCGATCACGCTGAACGGCACCGCGATCGACCCGAACGGGGAGTACACGGTGGCGGCGAACTCCTTCCTCGCGGCGGGTGGCGACAACTTCGCCACCTTCAAGGAGGGGGCGGGCAAGCGGGACACCGGCAAGATCGACCTCCAGTCGATGGTCGACTGGTTCGACGCGAACAAGACGGCCTCGCCGGACCTCGCCCAGCGTGCGGTCGGTGTGACCGTCAGTCCGGCGGACGCCGACGGCTACCGCGCCGGCGACCAGGTGACGGTCTCGCTCTCCTCGCTGGCGTTCAGCGGTGGCGAGGCGGCGCCGGGAGCGGTCACGCTGTCGCTCGGCGACACGCAGCTCGCGGCCGGCACGGTCGACCCCACCATCGTGGACACCACCGACGAGGGCGGCCGCGCCACCCTCACCTTCACGGTGCCGTCCGGGGTGTTCGGTGACCAGCAGCTCACGGTCGACGTCCCGGCGACGGGCACGACGGTGCAGGTGCCGTTCACGATCGCCGGCGAGGAGGAGTTCGCGGGGACCATCGCGCTCGGCTCCTCGAAGGTGGCCGCGGGCAAGAAGCTCGACGTCACCGGCGAGGGCTACCAGCCCGGCGAGACCGTCACGGTGGAGCTCCGGTCGAAGAAGGGCCAGGGCGTCCAGGTGGGAACGGTGCAGGTCCGGGAGGACGGCACCTTCAGCACCTCGGTGACGGTGCCGAAGAACGCCCAGCCCGGCAAGTACACCGTCGCGGTGGCGCAGGCCGACGGGGACGAGGCCACGGCCTCCGTCACCGTCAACCGCGCCGGCGGCATCGGCGGGATCATCAAGGACATCGTCGACTGGCTGTGGGACCTCCTGACCGGATGGTTCTGATGCCGATCGGCGGATGACGAGGCGGAGGCCGTCGGGGCGACCCGGCGGCCTCCGTCGTTTCCGCGGGGTCGGGGCCTCGCCCGCCGCCGACTAGACTGGGGGCATGCCCGAACCGAAAGTCGCCAGCTTTCCGGCGATCCGCGGTGCGCTGAAGTTCTACCAGATCGCGTCGATCATCACGGGAGTCATGCTGCTCCTGCTGCTCGCCGAGATGGTGCTGAAGTACACGCCGATCCACCTCGAGCTCTTCGCCGGAGGATCGGGCGGCCCGCTCTGGTTCGCCGGCGTCATCGCGGGGCCGGACTGCCAGTGGTGGTCGCTGTTCGCGCCGTGGACGAACTCGTGCGAGATGACCTCCCTCGGGGACGGCTTCAACATCTCGCTGTTCATCCTCGTCGCCCACGGCTGGTTCTACGTGGTCTACCTCTTCGCGTGCTTCCGCATGTGGAGCCTGATGCGCTGGCCGTTCCGCCGGTTCATCCTCCTCGCGCTCGGCGGCGTCATCCCGCTGCTGTCGTTCTTCATGGAGGCGATCGTCGCCCGTGAAGTCAAGACCTATCTCGCCACCCGGGAGGCCGCCGAGGCCTCCGCGATCGCCCCGGAAGGTGTCCGTTGACCGAACAGTCCGAGACCCAGCAGCGCCCCGCGCTCGTCGTCGACTTCGGCGCCCAGTACGCGCAGCTCATCGCCCGCCGCGTCCGCGAGGCCGGCGTCTACAGCGAGATCGTGCCGCACACCGCCACGGCCGAGGAGATCGCCGCCAAGAACCCCGTCGCGATCATCCTCTCCGGCGGACCTTCGTCGGTGTACGAGGAGGGCGCGCCGAAGCTCGACCCGTCGGTCTTCGATCTGGGCGTCCCCACCCTCGGCATCTGCTACGGCTTCCAGTACATGGCCCAGACCCTCGGCGGCGAGGTCGCGCACACCGGCCTCCGCGAGTACGGCGCCACGGATGCCGTCATCTCCGGTGACGGCGGCACGCTGCTCAGCGGGCAGCCGACCGAACAGAACGTGTGGATGAGCCATGGCGACCAGGTCGCGAAGGCACCGGAGGGCTTCGAGGTGCTCGCGACGACGGAGGCCACGAAGGTCGCCGCCTTCGCGAACGAGGAGCGCGGCTTCTACGGCGTGCAGTGGCACCCGGAGGTCAAGCACTCCGACCACGGTCAGCGCGTGCTCGAGAACTTCCTCCACAAGGGCGCGGGCCTCGCGTCCGACTGGAACCCCGACAACGTGATCGCCGAGCAGATCGAGCGCATCCGCGAGCAGGTCGGCGACGCCCGGGTCATCTCCGCGTTGTCCGGCGGCGTGGACTCCGCCGTCTCGACCGCTCTCGTGCACAAGGCCATCGGCGACCAGCTCACGGCCGTCTTCGTCGACCACGGTCTCCTCCGCAAGGGCGAGCGCGAGCAGGTCGAGAAGGACTACGTCGAATCCACCGGTGTGCGCCTCATCACGGTCGACGCCGCGGAGACCTTCCTCGGTCACCTCCAGGGCGTGACGGACCCCGAGGAGAAGCGCAAGATCATCGGCCGCGAGTTCATCCGCGCGTTCGAGAAGGTGCAGCTCGACCTCGTGGAGGAGGCGAAGGCCGACGGCGGCGCCCCGGTGAAGTTCCTCGTGCAGGGCACGCTCTACCCGGACGTGGTGGAGTCGGGCGGCGGTGCGGGCACCGCCAACATCAAGTCGCACCACAACGTGGGCGGTCTTCCGGACGACCTCGACTTCGAGCTCATCGAGCCGCTGCGGGCCCTGTTCAAGGACGAGGTCCGCGCGATCGGCCGCGAGCTCGGCATCCCCGAGGCGATCGTCGGGCGTCAGCCGTTTCCGGGGCCCGGTCTCGGCATCCGGATCATCGGTGAGGTCACCGCTGACCGTCTCGAGATTCTGCGTGAGGCCGACGCCATCGCCCGCGAGGAGCTGACCAAGGCCGGCCTCGACCAGGAGATCTGGCAGTGCCCGGTCGTGCTCCTCGCCGACGTGCGCTCGGTGGGCGTGCAGGGCGACGGCCGCACCTACGGCCACCCGATCGTGCTGCGTCCGGTCTCCAGCGAGGACGCGATGACCGCCGACTGGACCCGTCTGCCGTACGACGTGCTCTCGAAGATCTCGAACCGGATCACCAACGGCGTCCGCGACGTCAACAGGGTCGTGCTGGACGTCACGTCGAAGCCGCCGGGGACGATCGAGTGGGAGTAGGGGGCGCGATGCCCCCGGTCTCGGCACCGGTCCTCCCGGACGCCGAGTACCTGGTGCTGTCCAGCCGTCTGATCCCCGGGCTGGACGGCGGGTACACCATCGCGACGCTCGCGCGAGCCCGGCTGCTCGCTGGAGCGGGCGCCGGCGAGGGCCGGGGTCCGCAGCTGCTCACGTTCGACCCGGGAACGCGCGCGGATCACGCCGAGCATCGCCGCGTGTTCGCCGACCGCGGCGCGCTCGCGGACCCGGATCGTCTGCGGAACCTCTTCGACGAGGCCGTCGCCCCGGAGGGCGGAGCCGCCGCCTGGCTGCGGGACGCGGCCGATGACGCGGTGACGGCCGACCCCGACGTGGAGTACCGGGTGCTCGCGGACCCGGAGGGTCGTCCCTTCGTGGCCCTCCCGGTGATCCCCGGCGACCCGGACTGGCACCTCACGGACGAGCCCGTCCTCGTCCACGACGAGAGCGGTGCGGTCGTCGGGGCGCTGCACGGCTTCCGCGGGCTCTACGGCGCCTGGCTCGACCACGTCACGGCGGCGCTGGACGACCGGCCGATCGTCGTGATCTGCGAATCCCGTCAGCTCGGCGAACTGGTCGCCGACTGGGACGACCCGCGCGTGCGCATCCTGCACCCCATCCACACCATGCACGTCGAGGCTCCCTACACGCCGGACGCACCCATGAACACGCTCTGGACGCGGTGGTTCCGCCTGGCCGACCGCTTCGACGCGGTGATCTGGCCGACGGCCACGCAGCGCGACGACGTGGTGGCGCGCTTCGGCTCCTCCGCGAACCACGTCGTGGTGCCGAACCCCATCGAGCCCGTGGAACGTCGGGAGAGTCTGCGCGAGGACGGCCTCGTCGTCGTGCTGGGCCGACTCGCGGCGGGCAAGCGCGTCGACCACGCGATCCGCGCCTTCCTGGCGGCGGGCGTGCCGGGCACCCGGATGGAGGTCTGGGGCACGGGTGCGGAGGAGCAGCGACTGGCGGCGCTGATCGCCGAGCTCGACGGCGCCGACCGCGTGCGGCTCTGCGGGTACACCGACGATCCGGCGACCGTGCTCGATCGTGCGTCCGTCCTGGTGACCTCGACCGCGTTCGAGGGACAGCCGCTCGGCGTGGTCGAGGCGCTGCTGCACGGCACCCCTGTGGTGTCGTACGACGTGCGGTACGGCATCCGCGATGTGCTCGGCGCCGGCGGAGGTGTGCTCGTGCCCGCCGGTGACGTCACGGCGCTGGGGGAGGCCCTGCGGGACCTCCTGACCGATCCGGACCGGCTCGCGGCGCTCCGCACGGAGGCGCCGCTCGTCGCGGCGGCCTGGAGCCCGGCGCGCTCCGTGGAGGCGCTGACCGCGACGATCGCCGCGGCCGTCCGCGCTCCCTCGCGGCGCTGACCGTCCGCGGCGTCGCCGACCGCCGGGGAGTCGCGGACGACGCCCCAGCGGTCGACGGTCCTATCGCGTGCGCCGCCGGAAGGCGGTCACTCCGACCGTGACGGCGCCGGCGGTCAGCAGCAGTCCGCCCAGGAGCAGCGCCATCATCGGGACATCGCTGCCGGTCGTGGCCAGGTCGCCGCGGTCGCCGCGCGACGCGCCGCCGACGGGAGAGGCGGCGGCGTCTTCGCCGGCTCCGGAGTCCGGGCCCTCCGGCGTGGCGGGGTCGGTGGGATCCGTCGGAGTTCCCGGATCGGTGGGATCCACCGGCTCGTGCACCGCGACAGCGACCGGCGCGCTCTCGACGGCGGCCGCGTCCAGCGCGGTCACCACCCAGGTCTCCGTCGCGGCGCGCGCGGCGGCCGGGGCCTCGTCGGCGGGGAGGGGGAAGCGGAACGATGCCGCACCGCCTGCCCAGACCGTGTCGACCAGCGCGCCCGGGGTGGTGACGATCTGCGCCGGATCGCCGGTACCGCGATAGATCGCATACTGGCGGGCCTCCCGTGCGTCGCCGGCCTGCCAGCGGAGCTCGCCGTCGACGACCTCGGGGGCCACCGGGGCGGCCACCTGTCCGTCCGAGAGCCAGGGCTTGGCCGGAACGAGCGTGGGGTGGGCGAAGGCCTCGCCCTCGAGGAGCTCGATCGCGGTGTTCTTCGCCTGGTGCTTGGGCTGCTGATCCGCGGGCAGAGCGGCCAGGTCGCTCGGCTTCATGTCGTTGTAGCTGAACAGGACGCTGCCCTCGATGCCGTCGAGCTTCTGGTTGTACCGGAGCTGATTCGGCACCTCTTCCGGATTCATCCAGGCCTGCTCCCAGCCGCCGTTGTTGACGTGCTTGTAGAGCGCATGCCCCACGTAGACCTGCGTGCGGCTGCCGGCGGCCACGTCGCTCCACCACTGCGCCAGCTCCCCGTACGGGGCGGCCGCCTGATCGAAGCTCCAGTAGATCTGCGGCACGATGTAGTCGATCAGCTCGTCCTGCACCCACCCGCGGGTGTCGGCGAAGACCGCCTGGCTGTACGTCTGCGACGAGGTCGTCGGCGTGTGGGATCCGGCCGGGTCGAGCGCCTCGTGCTCCCAGATCCCGAACGGGCTGATGCCGAGCTGCACGGCGGTGCCGCGCGCCGCGTTGCCGGCGTTGATCGCGTCGCCGACGAGGGTGATCAGACCCGTGATGTTGTCGCGCCGCCACGCCTCGATGCCGGCGACGGTGTCGGGATAGCCCGCTGTGAGGCCGAACTCCTCGAACGTCGCACGGTCCTCGCCCTGCGCGCCGAAGAACACGTTCTGGCCGTCGACGGTGATCCGGTACGGGTAGAAGTAGTCGTCGAAGTGGATGGCGTCGACGTCGTAGTTCTCCGTGATCTCGGCGACGGTGGCCGCGACGTACGCGGGGACCTCGGGCTGGCCGGGGTCGAGGAACAGCTTCTCCTCGAACGAGAGGACCCAGTCGGGGTGCTGCACGGCGAAGTTGTCGTCGGCGAGGATGCCGGCGTCGTTCAGTGCCGCGATGTACTGCGGGATGGAGAGTGCCTTCACCTGGTCCGCGGTGAGGCCGAGGGCGGTGAGGATCCCCGGCGAGGTCATCTTCGCGTTGGTCACACGATAGGGGTTCAGCCACGCGTGGAACTCCATGCCGCGGGCGTGGGTGGCCTCGACCATGCGCTGCAGCGGGTCATAGCCGGGATCGGCGCCCTGGGTGCCGGTGAGGAACTCGGACCACGGGTTGAGTGCCGACGGGTAGTAGGCGTCCAGCAGCGGACGCACCTGGAAGATCACGGCGTTCATGTTCCAGGAGGCGAAGTCGTCGAGCACCGTCGCGTAGCGGGCGTCGAAGTCCGCCGCGTCGGCGGGTTTGCCGAAGTTCAGGTTGCCGATCGTCCCGACCCAGGCGCTGGAGAAGCGGCGGTTCTCCGGCGTCAGCGTCGTGGGGATGGCGACCTGCTCGCCGGATCCCGGATAGGTGTACACGGGCTCCGTGCCGTAGCCGGAGGTGCCGGAGGCGTCCTTCACGTACCGGGTCAGCGGCTCCTCGTCGGGGGCCGCACCGGCGGTCGTGGGGAGCGCCAGCAGGAGCAGGGCGGCCGCGGCGGTGGCGGCGATGCGTCTCTTCATCGAGTCCTCGTTCGATCTGGAAAAGAATTTCCACTGAAAGGGGTTGAACTGAAACTCTATGCCGATGGGGCTCTCGGCAGAAGCCCGGGAGGAATTTCCGCCCCGATGTCGATCTCCGCCGTTCCCGTTCGACGTCTGTGATGAGAGGGTCGAGACACGGCCCTTCGGAACAAGGAGAACATCATGAAGTTCATGCTCATCATGCGCGCGACCGACGACGCGGTGGCGGCCTATCAGGAGATGCCCTTCGAGCAGGTCATCGAGGCCATGGGCCGGTACAACGAGTCAATGATGAAGGCGGGCGTCCTCGTCGCGGGCGAGGGGCTGACCGACGCGGCCGAGGGCTTCGTCGTCGACTTCAGCGCCGAGAAGCCGCTCATCACCGACGGCCCCTATGGGGAGACGAAGGAGCTCTTCAACGGCTTCTGGATCATCGAGGTCTCCTCGCGGGAGGAGGCCGCGGAATGGGCGAGCCGGGCGCCGCTCGGACCGGGATCATTCCTCGAGGTGCGCCGGGTGACCGGGCCGGAGGACTTCCCCGCCGACAACGAGTGGATCGAGAAGGAGGCGGGCTGGCGGGAGGAGCAGGCCCGCCGCGCCGAGCAGGCGTGACGCCGCTCCGCTGATGGACCGCTCACCCGACCCCGTGACGAGCTCGGCCGCCTCCGCGCAGGAGGCGGCCGAGCGGGCGGTCGCGGCCGTGTGGCGCATCGAGTCCGCGCGCATCGTCGGCGCACTGACGCGGATGGTCGGCGACTTCGGCCTGGCCGAGGATCTCGCGCAGGAGGCCCTGGTCGCCGCGCTGCGGCAATGGCCCGCCGAGGGCGTGCCGCAGAACCCCGCCGCGTGGCTGACGGCCGTGGCGAAGCGGAAGGCGGTGGACGGATGGCGCCGCCGCGAGCGGCTGGACGACCGTCTGGCGCTGATCGCGCACGACCTGGAACAGGAGCAGGCGCAGGGGCACGAGCTGCCGTGGGACCCGGATGCCGTGGACGACGACGTGCTGCGCCTTCTCTTCATCGCGTGCCACCCGGTGCTCTCCCGGGAGGCGCAGGTCGCGCTGACGCTGCGGGTCGTGGGCGGTCTGACGAGTGAGGAGATCGCCCGCGCCTTCCTCGTCCCCACGGCGACCGTGCAACAGCGGATCGTGCGCGCGAAGAAGACGCTGGCGGCCGCGCGCGCGCCGTTCGAGCTGCCGCCTCGGGAGGAGCATGCGGCGCGGCTCGGCGCGGTCCTTGGGGTGCTCTATCTCATCTTCAACGAAGCGCACGCGGCCAGCAGCGGTCCGGAGTGGATGCGGCCGGAGCTGAGCGACGAGGCCATCCGGCTGGCGAGGGTGCTCGCCGCGCTGCAGCCTCGGGTACCGGAGGTGCACGGTCTGCTCGCGCTCCTGGAGCTCACCGCCGCACGCTTCCCGGCGCGGACCGACCGGAACGGCGACCCGGTGCTGCTCGCCGATCAGGACCGTCGGCGGTGGGACCGCAGCCGCATCGCGCGGGGGAGAGCAGCCCTGGCGCGGGCGGACGGGCTCGGCCGCGGACGCGGCCCCTACAGTCTGCAGGCCGCCATCGCCGAACGCCATGCCGTCGCGCCGTCCGTGGAGGAGACCGACTGGGACCGCATCGTCGTCCTCTACGAGGCGCTGGGCCGGCTCACTCCGTCCCCGGTGGTGGAGCTGAATCGCGCGGCCGCCGTGGCCATGGCCACCGGGCCCGCCTCCGCCCTGCGGCTGCTCGACGACCTGGCCGGGTCCGGCGCGCTGCGCGGCTACCACCTGCTCCCGGCCACGCGGGGCGAGCTGCTGCGCCGACTCGGCAGGGAGAGCGAGGCGCGCAGCGAGTTCGCGACCGCCGCGGCGCTGGCGGGCAACGACCGCGAGCGCGAGCTCCTGGAGCGCAAGGCGCGCGGTGCCGAGCGCTGACCGTCCGCGGCACGAAAAGACCCGCCCCTCACGGATGCTCTCGCAGCCGTGAGGGACGGGCGTGGGTGACGCGGAGCGCGTCGAGTGGGGTCTGCGTCAGTCGTTGACCCGCTGGCCGCGGCCGGCGATGAGGCCGTAGATCAGCAGCACGATGATCGAACCGCCGATGGCGAGGAGCCAGGTGCCGAGGTCCCAGAACTCGGTGAGCGGACGGTTGAGGATCAGGCTGCCGAGCCAGCCGCCGAGCAGGGCGCCGACGACGCCGAGCAGCAGGGTGATGAACCATCCGCCGCCCTGCTTGCCGGGCAGGATCAGCTTCGCGATGGCTCCGGCGATGAGGCCGAGAAGAAGAAAGCCGAGAAAACTCATGGTCAGCTCCTTGGGTCAGGAGCCCCGGGGTGCCGGGGCTTCGTGACACCTACTGTGCCCGGCCGCGGAATCGCGTGCCAACCCCTTGCGCGCTCCCTCCCGGATATGGCAAGAGGCCCGCCTCCGCAGGGAGACGGGCCTCTGGTGCGCGGCGAGAGTCAGTCGCTGCCGCGGACGATCGCGATGATCCGGAGGATCTCCACGTAGAGCCAGACGACCGTGACCATGATGCCGAAGGCCCCGAGCCAGCCGTAGGTGCGGGGAGCGCCGTTGCGCACGCCCTGCTGGATCTGGTCGAAGTCGAGCACCAGCGAGTAGGCCGCCATGATGACGACGAGGACGCCGATGATGAGGCCGAGCGGGATGCCCGCGATCTCGGCGCTGTACATGCCGAACGCCTGGTCCCGGGGCAGAACGCCGGTCCACATGAGGACGAGGTTCAGGAGCGAGAAGACCAGGTAGCCGATCATCGCGATCATGAAGATCTTCGTGGCCTTCTTGGACGCGCGGATCTTGCCGCTCGCGAAGAGGGCCAGGGTCACGCCGACGACCGAGACGGTCGCGAGCGTCGCCTGGAACACGATGCCCGGCCACAGCACCTCGAAGTACGAGGAGATGCCACCGATGAACAGGCCTTCGAAGGCGGCGTAGGCGAAGATCAGCGCGGGGCGGACCTTCTTGCGCGACGTGAAGGTGATGACCATCGCGAGCACGAAACCGCCGAGCGCGCCGACGATCCACGGCAGCAGGTTGGGGGCGTAGTCGCTGTACGGGTCGCGCTCGGGGACGGTGATACCGCCCAGGGTCAGCACCCAGCCGATGGCGGCGGTGACGAGGAGGATGCCGAACAGGCCGGCGGTCTTCCACACGGTGTCCTCGACGGACATCCGGTCGGTCTCGAGAGAGCCGGCAGCGGGGGCGGCGTACATGCCCTCGAGCTGCGCGTTGGCGGCGGCATCGATCGCACCGTGCTGGAGCGACGCGGCCTGGGCGCCCTGAGCACCCTGGGGGGCGCCCGGGTAGGTCGCGACGTTGCGCGGGTCCTGCTGCTGGAAAGCAGGATTGTTGAAAGCGAAGTTGCTCATCAGGTGGGCCTCACTCCAAAAGGGGGGTCGTAGGTCGCTTTCCTCCACGATACCCGTGAGGCGACACTCCCGGGGTGCCTTACGCTGTGAGCGTGCCCAGCAAATCCCCGCTCGTCATCGGGCATCGCGGTGCCCCGGGCCACCGACCGGAGCACACCCGTTCGTCTTACGAGCTCGCTCTCGCGATGGGGGTCGACGCGGTCGAGCCGGACGTGGTCGCCACCCAAGACGGCGTCCTGGTCGTGCGGCACGAGAACGAGATCTCCGGCACCACGGACGTCGCCGATCACCCGGAGTTCGCGGATCGCCGCACGACGAGGCGCGTGGACGGTGCCGCACTGACCGGCTGGTTCACGGAGGACTTCACCTGGGCGGAGCTGTCCACGCTGCGGTGCCGGGAGCGGCTGCCGAAGGTCCGGGCGTCCAGCGCCTCCTTCGACGGCACGGAACCCATCCTGCGCCTGCGCGACGTCCTCGACCTCGTGCGGGCGGCCGCGCAGGAGCAGAACCGGTCGATCGGCGTCGTGCTCGAGGTGAAGCACGCCACGCATTTCGCGAGCATCGGACTCGACCTCGCGCCCCTCATCGCGTGGGAGCTGCGCGACGCCGGATGGGCGGCGGGGGAGCTGCCGCTGATCGTGGAGAGCTTCGAGTCGACCGTGCTCGGGCAGCTCCGCGCCGCGGGCGTCGATGCGAGCTTCGTGTACCTCATCGAGGCGGCCGGACAGCCGTACGACCTGCTCGTCGCCGAGGGATCGAAGGCCCTGAGCTACCCGGAGACCGTGACCCCAGGGAATCTGGATCGCCTGGTCGGCCAGATCGACGGGATCAGCGTCGACAAGAAGATGCTCCTCGTGCCGGGCACGACGCTGGTCGCCGATGTGCATGCCCGCGGCCTGACCCTCTTCACCTGGACCTGCCGTCCGGAGAACGCCTTCCTCGCGGCGCCCTACCGCGGTCCGGGAGGCAAGAGCGCGTTCGGGGACTACGAGGCCGAGTGGGGCGTGATCGCCCGGCAGGGCGTGGACGGCGTCTTCGTCGACCACCCCGATCTCGGCGTGGCGTTCTTCCGCAGCTGACCCGTCGGGTCAGAGCGTGCGGTCGAACGCGCCCTGACGGGTGGAGACGATCTCCTTGCCGAGGGGCATGAGTGACACCGGGACCATCTTGAAGTCGGCGATGCCCATCGGGATGCCGATGATGGTGATGCACAGCGCCAGTCCCGACACGATGTGGCCGAGCGCGAGCCACCACCCCGCGAGGATGACCCAGAGCACGTTCCCGAGGAACGAGCCGACGCCGGCCGTCGGCTTGCTGACGACCTCGCGGCCGAACGGCCAGATGGCGTAGGCGGCGATGCGGAACGACGCGATGGCCCACGGGATCGTGATGATCGGGATGCACAGCAGCAGGCCGGCCAGCACGTAGCCGAGGAAGAGCGCCCAGCCCGCGAGGATGACCCAGATGATGTTGAGGATCGTGCGCATACAGCGATTGTGTCACCCGCGGGGCGGCGCGGCTGGGCATCAGCCCGGAGGTCGCCGGCGCTCGCGCCCGGCGATGCCAGACTGACCGCATGACCGGAATAGTGGTGGACGACGTCAGCAGGGCGTTCGGGGACGTGCAGGCCGTGCGAGGGGCCACGCTGCGCGCAGAGGCGGGAAGGGTGACGGGCCTGGTGGGCCCGAACGGCGCGGGCAAGACGACGCTGCTCCTGATGCTCGCCTCGTTGCTCGCCCCCGACAGTGGCTCGATCCGCATCGGCGGCATCGACCCCGAAGCCGATCCGCTCGCGGCCCGTCGCGTGCTGGGGTGGATGCCGGACGCCCTCGGCGCCTGGCCCTCGCTCACGGCCCGCGAGACCATCGTGACCACGGCCCGCCTCTACGGGATCGACCGCGCGGACGCGGAGCGCCGGGCGCAGCACCTCCTCGGTCTCGTCGGCCTGGGAGAACTCGCGGACTCCGCCGCGAAGGTGCTCTCCCGCGGGCAGAAGCAGAAGCTCGGCCTCGCCCGCGCTCTCGTCCACGACCCGCAGGTGCTGCTTCTTGACGAGCCGGCGTCGGGCCTCGATCCCGAGGCCCGCGTGCAGCTGCGGGTGCTGCTGCGCCGCTTCGCGGCCGAAGGACGCACGGTCCTCATCTCCAGCCACGTGCTGTCCGAGCTGGAAGAGGTCGTCGACGACGCCGTCTTCCTCGTCGGCGGGGCCGTGGTGGATGCCGCTCCGGCGCAGAGCACGGTCCGCGCCTGGCGGGTGCGGCTCGCCGGTGCCACCGCGGAGCGCCTGAACGCGGACACGTGGCAGGTCGCGTCGACTCTCGGGCTGGCTCCCGAGTCCCTCGTCGTGGACCGCGGCGCCGTCCTCGTCGGCTTCCCCGGGGAGGATGCCGCCGCCCAGTCGCTGCGTCTCCTCGTGGAGGCGGGACTGCCGGTCGCGGAGTTCGCACCCGCGCAGAGCGATCTTGAGCACACGTTCCTCGCGCTCCGGCACCCGCAGCCGCCCGCGGCGACGACCCCGCCGCCCCCGCCGCCTGCGGCACCCCACGGAACGGAGGCGGGAGCATGAGCCTCGCGAACATCGGCGTCATCGCGCGCCTGGAACTGACCCAGCGGCTGCGGAGTGTCGGCTGGTACGTGCTCCTCGGCGTCTTCGCGCTGGTGCTCCTCGGCGTCACCGGCCTGTCGTTCGCCGTGTACTCCTGGGGAGAGGACGTCGGGGCGGGCGTGTCGTCCATCGTCGTCAACGTGGTCCTGCTGCTCGTCGTGCTCGTCTCGCCGACGCTCAGCGGCAACGCCATCAACGGCGACCGGGAGGCGGCTACGCTCGCGCCGATCCAGGTCACCGCGGCGTCGACCGGCGACATCATGCTGGGCAAGCTGCTCGCGGCGATCGCGACGGGCGGCGCGTTCCTCCTGGTGGCGGTTCCCTTCCTCGCAGCGTCGCTGCTGGCGGGCGGGACCGATCCGATCGTGCTGTTCGTGGCGCTGCTCGTCCTCGCCGCCGAGATCGTCATCGTCGCCGCGATCGGCGTGGGGCTGAGCGGCCTCATCGCCCGCCCGCTGTTCTCCGTCGCGTCCACCTACCTCGTGGTCTCGGCACTCGTCATCGGCACGATCATCGTCTTCGCGCTCGGCGGCCTGGCCGTGCGCAGCGAGGCGACGAACTACAGCCGCCCCTACGACAACAACGGCAACGTGGACTGCGAGAGCTGGGAGAGCTACACGTACGAGGCGCCGCGGTTCGACCTCGTGTGGTGGGCGCTCGCCGCCAACCCGTTCGTCGTGCTCGCCGACGCGACCCCCACCGAGTTCAGCAAGGACGGCTACCCGGTCGATCTGTACGGGCAGATCAAGTGGGGCGTCCGCAGCGCGCAGCTCCCGCCGCTGGAGCAGCGGTGGGACGACTGTGACCCGGAGAGCGGTTCCCAGACAGCCGAGGAAGTCATCGACGAGACCGTGCCCAGCTGGTTCGTGGGGCTCGGGGTGCAGGTCGTGCTCGCCGGGGCGCTGTTCGCGGGAGCGTGGGCTCGCACACGGACGCCGGCGCGACGGCTGCCGCCCGGCACGCGGATCGCCTGAGCGGAAGAGGGGATGCGCGTGATGCGTCGAGCCGGTAGACAGGACACGCGGACCGACCGCCGCGACGGAAGGGCCGCATGAGCATCGCATTCCTCCTCACGACCCTGGTGGTCGTCGCCACCCCGGGAACAGGGGCGGTGTACTCGGTGGCGATCGGGATCTCCCAGGGCGCGAGGGCCGGCGTCGTCGCCGCCCTCGGCTGCACGCTGGGGGTCGTCCCGCATATGGTGGCCGCGATCACCGGTCTGGCTGCGATCCTGCACGCCTCCGCCGTCGCGTTCGAGGTCATCAAGTGGTTCGGTGTCGCCTACCTGCTGTACCTCGCGTGGCGGACGCTGCGGGACTCCTCGCTGATGTCGGCGGAGGAGGACGCCGTGCCCGCGTCGTCGTGGCGGATCGTCCGCACCGCCGTCCTCCTCAACCTCCTGAACCCGAAGCTGACCATCTTCTTCTTCGCCTTCCTGCCGCAGTTCGTTCCCGCCGGAGGTGCGGGGGCCACTGCGGAGATGATCATGTTGAGCCTGGTCTTCATGGCGGTCACCTTCGTCGTGTTCGCGGCGTACGGGATCTTCGCGGCGACCATGCGCACGCGCGTCCTCACCCGGCCGACGGTGATGGCGTGGCTGCGGCGCTCGTTCGCGGCGACCTATGTGCTGCTGGCGGGGCGTCTGGCGCTCGAGACCCGGTAGGCCGGGACCTCGATGTCGGTGCCGCCGCCTAGACTCGAGAGGTCATGACCGAAGCCCCTCTCATCGTCCCCGGATCCGTCGGCCCGCAGTCCTCCGGCGCCCCCGCGCAGGACGACCTCCTCACCGGCCTCAACCCCCAGCAGCTCGAGGCCGTCACGTATCGCGGCCCCGCGCTGCTCATCGTCGCCGGCGCCGGCTCGGGCAAGACGAGCGTGCTCACGCGCCGCATCGCCTCGCTCCTGCGCAGCCGCGAGGCGTGGCCGAGCCAGATCCTCGCCATCACCTTCACCAACAAGGCCGCCGGCGAGATGCGCGAGCGCGTCGAGGGGCTCATCGGCGACGCCGCGCGCGGCATGTGGATCTCCACGTTCCACTCCGCGTGCGTGCGCATCCTCCGCCGCGAGGCGCAGCAGTTTGGGTTCACCAAGAACTTCACCATCTACGACTCCGGAGACTCCCGCGCCCTCCTCAAGCGGCTGGTCAAGGAGCACGAGGCCGACGCCTACGGGCTCACCCCGGCGGCGGTCCAGGGGCGCATCTCCAAGCTCAAGAACGAGCTCTCCGATGCCGAGTCCTACGCGCGACAGGCCAACATGAGCGACCCGGCCGAGCGCGTCTTCGTCGAGGTCTTCGCCGACTACCAGCGCCAGCTTCAGAAGGCCAACGCCTTCGACTTCGACGACCTCATCGGGCAGACGGTCTACCTGTTCCGGGCGTTCCCCCAGGTCGCCGACACCTACCGCCGCCGCTTCCGGCACATCCTCGTCGACGAGTACCAGGACACCAACCACGCGCAGTACGCGCTCATCCACGAGCTCACCCGTCCGGTGTCCGGCGTCGGCGCGACACCGGAGCCGTATGCCGCCAACGGCATGATGATCTTCGAGCCCGACCCCGAGCCGGCGCCGGGAGCCGGTGAGGCCGGGGCGTCGCTGACGGTGGTCGGCGACTCGGATCAGTCGATCTACGCCTTCCGCGGCGCGGACATCCGCAACATCAGCGAGTTCGAGCGCGACTTCCCGGGGGCGAAGGTCGTGCTCCTCGAGCAGAACTACCGCTCGACGCAGAACATCCTCTCCGCGGCGAACGCCGTCATCGGCAACAACTTCGACCGCAAGGACAAGAAGCTCTGGAGCGACCGCGGCGAGGGCGACAAGATCATCGGCTTCACCGGCTACTCGCAGCACGACGAGGCCCAGTTCGTCGCCGACGAGATCGAGGCCCTGCACCGCGCCGGCATGCCGTACGCGGAGATGGCCGTCTTCTACCGCACGAACTCGCAGTCCCGCGCGCTGGAGGAGATCTTCATCCGCTCGGCCGTGCCGTACAAGATCATGGGCGGCACGAAGTTCTACGAGCGCGCCGAGATCAAGGACGCGCTGGCGTATCTCGTGGCGGTCGCGAACCCCGCCGACGAGATGGCGGTGCGCCGTATCCTCAACAAGCCGCGGCGCGGCATCGGCGACGTCACCGAGACCGCCATCGCCCGCTTCGCCGAGGAGCACGGCATCTCCTTCCGCGACGCCCTGTCGCTGCCGGGCCAGCTCGGCGTCGGCCCGAAGATCCAGGCCGCCATCGCCCAGCTCGACGCCGTGCTCGCCGAGGCGACCGCGATCATGCTGCCGCCGACGGGCGAGGTGCCGCCGCCCACCTCCGTGGCGGACGGGCTCAGCCTGCTGCTCTCCAAGAGCGGCTACCTCGACGCGCTGCGCGCCAGCCGCGATCCGCAGGACGAGGCCCGCGTGGAGAACCTCGACGAGTTCGTGGCGGTGACCCGCGACTTCGCGCGCAACAACCCCGAGGGCACCATCACCGACTTCCTCACCGAGGTCGCGCTGGTCTCCGACGCGGACGACCTCGACGACGAGTCCGGGTCGGTCTCGCTCATGACGATGCACACCGCCAAGGGCCTGGAGTACGACGCGGTCTTCGTCACCGGCGTCGAGGAAGACCTCATCCCGCACCGCATCTCGGCGGGAGAGCCCGGCGGCCCGCAGGAGGAGCGACGCCTGTTCTACGTGGGCATCACCCGCGCCCGCAAGCGCCTGCACCTGTCCCTGGCGATGACCCGCGCGCAGTTCGGCGAGGTGACGGTCGCCATGCCCAGCCGGTTCCTGCAGGAGATCCCGGC
The DNA here is from genome assembly GCF_002871415.1 of Microbacterium sp. UMB0228. Classification (NCBI taxonomy): domain Bacteria; kingdom Bacillati; phylum Actinomycetota; class Actinomycetes; order Micrococcales; family Microbacteriaceae; genus Microbacterium; species Microbacterium sp. UMB0228. The sequence goes on from NZ_PNFU01000001.1 coordinate 329,753, forward strand.
CTCCCTCATCGACTGGCGGCAGTCCCCGGGCGACGTGAACTCCCGCGGGGGCATGCAGTCGCGTGCGCTGAACGCCCGTCGCTCTGGAGGGTCCGGCGACCGCTTCGGCGTGAAGGCCCTGCCCCGTGAGTCCCTCAAGCCGCTCTCCACGGCGATGGACAAGATCCCCAACCGCGTCACCGCCAAGATGCGTGACAACGGCGACCTCGAGCTCGCCGCCGGTGACCGCATCCGGCACGACGACTTCGGTGAGGGGAGGGTCGACGCCGTCACGGGCGAAGGCGCCAAGCGCATCGCCCATGTCCGGTTCGACACGGCAGGGCAGAAGAAGCTGCTCATCAAGGTCGCCCCGATCCAGAAGCTCTGACGTCGCGGCGGAGAGGGCGGGGAGACACGGTTAGGCTGGCTCCCATGGCCCTCTTCTCCCGCCGCAAGAAGTCCGGCGACGACGCCGTCGCTCCCGCCCCCTCCGCCGCTCCGGCCACCGAGAGCGAGGAGGACGCGAGCACGGCGACCGAGGAGTCGGAGGCTCCGACGGCCGAGGCCTCGCCCACTGTCGGCATCTCGGTGCAGGCGTTCCGTGGTGTCGGCGCCGAGGCCGGGCCCGAGGTCGCGCTTCCGGATCCGGAGGCCGCGGCGGCAGCCGCAGCGCCCGCTGCCGCGCCGACGCCGCCGAGCCCCACCGCGGAACCCGCGGCATCGGCGGCCGAGCGGAAGCTCCCGCTCGCTCCCGCGCTCCCGCCGGAGCAGACCGAGACCGTGGCCGGCATGAAGGACAACGTCCTCCTGCGCGAGTCCCTGGCGCAGATCGAGGCGGGGGCCTCGAACGAGCAGCTCCTCGGGGTGCTCCGCCAGGCTCTCCAGGGGCACCTCTACATCCGCGTGAACGGCGATGCCCGCGCGCAGATCAGCGAGGGCAAGCCGCTCGCCGTCGCCGTGGTCCGCGACGGGGAGCGCCAGTTCATGCTGGCGTTCAGCTCGGCGGCCGCCGTCCGGGATTCCGTGCGACTCGAAGCCGATCCGTCCGCGACCTCCGCTGTCGCCCAGCCGACGACCTCGGTCATGCAGCAGGTCGTCTCCGGCGACTTCGCGGGTCTCATCATCGACAACGCGTCCGCGCCGCATCGTGTGGTGTTCCCCACCGAGCTCCTGCAGAAGACGCTCGAGCAGGCCGACGTCGACATGACCGTGAAGTCCCTGCTCGCGGCGCCGCGGGAGCAGGACTCGCCCGCCAAGGTGGGCGAGGCTCTCGCCACGACCCGCATGTGGGTGGCGGTGAACGACGGATCCGGCACCGGGCAGGTCGGCATCGCCGAGGCGCAGACCGCCGACGGCCGCCGCTTCCTCCAGCTCTTCTCGCACCCGCTGGAGGTCATCGCACTCGGCCGCGGCGATCGCCCGCTGCCGTTCGAGCCGGACCAGCTCGCGAAGGTGCTGTCGAGCCACTCCGAGATGGCCGGCGTCATCATCGACTCCGCAGGGCCCTCCATGGTGGTGGAGCGCGACGCCCTCGCGCCGGTGCTCGTGCGCGCGGTGCGGATCGAGGACTGACGGCGCGCGCACCCGGAGTCGTCGGGGGTTCCGCGGGTCGTGACCGCCCCCTAGGGTCGGAGCATGGCCTCTGAACGCGTGACCCTGACCGTCGCCGACACCGATGGAGAGCGTGAGGTCGCGCTCTCCAGCCCGAACCGGGTCGTCTGGCCCGACCTCGGCATCACCAAGGCCGAGCTCGCCGAGTACGTGCAGCTCGTGTCGGTGCCGTTCCTCGCGGCGAACGGCAACCGGCCGGTGTCTCTGGAGCGCTTCCGGGACGGCGTGGGATCCGCCGGAGGACCGCGACCGGAGGGCTTCTTCTCGAAGAACCCGCCCAAGGGCACTCCGGACTTCGTCGACGCCGTCACGGTCACGTACAACAGCGGCCGGCGCCATCCTCAGATCGTCCTGAACCGCACCAGCGCGATCGTGTGGGCGGTGCAGATGAACACCATCGTCTTCCATCCCTGGGCGTCGCTGGCGACCGATTCCGACAACCCCGTCGAGCTGCGGATCGACCTCGACCCGCAGCCGGGCACCGGCTTCGCCGAGGCCGTCCCCGCGGCCCACGCCCTGCGGGAGGTGTTGCGAGAGGCCGGCCTGGAAGCCTTCGCGAAGACGAGCGGCAACCGGGGACTGCACGTCTTCGCCCCGATCGAGCCCACCCACGAGTTCCTCGACGTGCGTCATGCCGTGATCGCCGCCGGCCGGGAGCTCGAGCGCCGGATGCCGGACCGGGTCACGACGAACTGGTGGAAGGAGGAGCGCGGCGAGCGCCTCTTCGTCGACTTCAATCAGGCCAACCGCGACCGCACGATGGCCGGCGCGTACAGTCCGCGTGCCCTCCCCGGTGCGACCGTCGCGACGCCCGTGCACTGGGAGGAGCTCGACGATCTCGACCCGCGCGCCTTCACCGTGCGCAGCATCCCCCAGCGGCTCGAAGAGGTCGGCGACCCGTGGGCCGACATGCAGGCGAAGCCCGGGCGCATCGACACGCTCCTGGAGTGGTGGGAGCGCGACACGGCGAACGGCCTCGGGGAGCTGCCCTTCCCCCCGGAGTTCCCGAAGATGCCGGGCGAGCCGCCGCGCGTACAGCCGAGCAAGAAGAACGCCGCGAATTGGGACGCCGACGGCAACCCCGTCGACGACTGAGCGGGCTCAGCTCAGGACGTCGGCGAGGTCGTAGCCCTCGACGGTGTCGAGCTGGTCGTACGTGCAGGAACGGGCGTCGCGGTCCGGCCGCCACCGCTCGAACTGCACGGTGTGACGGAAGCGGGCGCCCTCGAGCTGGTCGTACCGCACCTCCAGCACCCGCTCGGGACGCAGCCGCACGAACGACACGTCCTTCGATCCGCTGAACCGCGAGCGCTCGCCCTCGCCGGTCACCGCTGCGCCGTCCTCGTCGCGCTCGACCAACGGGGCGAGCTCCTCCACGAGCTGCTTCCGCTTCGCATCGCTCCATGCCGCGACGCCGCCGATCTGACGCAGGGTCCCCTCGGCGTCGTAGAGCCCGACGAGCAGCGACCCGACCCCGGTGCCGGACTTGTGGATGCGGTAGCCGAGGGCGACGACGTCGGCGGTCCGCGCGTGCTTGATCTTGAAGAGGGTGCGCTTCCCCGGGGCGTACGGCTGCGCCAGCGGCTTGGCCACGACGCCGTCGAGCCCCGCGCCCTCGAACTCCTGGAGCCAGCGGACGGCGGCGTCCTGGTCGCGGGTGGTCCTGGTCAGGTGCAGCGGGTGCTCCACGGACTCCATGAGCGTCTCCAGTCGGGCCCGCCGCGTCTCGAACGACTGGTCGCGCAGGTCGTCCTCGCCGGAGGCGAGCAGGTCGAACGCGATGAACAGGGCCGGGGTCTCGACGGCGAGCTTCGCGACCCGGGAGGCGGCCGGGTGGATGCGCTGGCTGAGGGCCTCCCAGTCCAGACGCTGCGCGCCGTGCGGACCCGTGGCCACGACGATCTCGCCGTCGAGCAGACAGGGCACGGGCAGCAGCTCAGGGATCGCGTCGACGAGCTCCGGGAAGTAGCGCGTGAGGGGCTTCGCCCCGCGGGACCCGATCTCGACCGTCTCGCCGTCCCAGGCGATGAGCCCCCGGAACCCGTCCCACTTCGGCTCGTAGAGCAGCCCGCCCGGGGTCTTGTCGGGGTCGGGGACGGCCGCGACGGCCTTGGCGAGCATGGGGGCCGGGATCTCGTATCGCATGCACCCATCCTGGACCGGGCGGCGAGCGGGGGAAAGAGCCGGATCAGCCGAACAGGTCGTCGAGTTCCGCGGGCGTGCCGGCGTCGTGGAGCACGGTGTGTGCCGCGTGCCACCCGGCCATGCCGTTGACCGCGGGCCCGGGCGGAGTGGAGGCCGACGCGAGGTACACGCCCGGCATCGGCGTGCGCCACGGCGCGGGGGAGAGGACGGGGCGGCGCAGGGCCTGACGCATGTCGAAGATGCCGCCGGAGATGTCGCCGCCGATCTCGGCCGGGTTGATCGCCTCGCGGGAGGACGCCGGCACCGCGTGGTGGGCGAGGATCCGGTCGCGGAAGCCCGGCGCGAAGCGCTCGACCTGCGCGGTGATGAGCTCGGTCGGGTCGAGGTCGGAGCCGTTCGGCACGTGGATGTACGCCCAGAGCACGGCCTTGCCGTCGGGTGCCCTGGTCGGGTCGAAGAGCGACGGCTGGACGGCCAGGACGTAGGGGCGCTCGGACACGCGACCGACGGCGACCGCGTTCTCGCTGTTCCACACCTCGTCCCTCGTCCCGGCCACGTGCACGGTGGGCGCGTTCCGCACGTGCTCGTTCGTCCACGGGATGGGGCCGTCGAGCGCGAAGTCGACCTTGGCCGCCGCGGCGCCGTAGCGGTACCCACGGAGTGCACGGGCATACGACGCCGGGATGTCCGGGTGGGTGAGGGCGAGCCGGGGGGAGGTGTTGAGCAGGAGCACGTCGCCACGGGTGGGGTCGCCCCAGTCCAGCGTGGCGAGATCGGTGACCCGGGTGCCGGTCTCGATCGAGCCCCCGTGAGCCTCCAGGTCGGCGATGAGGGCGTCGGCGATCACCTGCGAGCCGCCGCGGGGGTACGGCCAGCCGCCGGCGTGGGCGAGTCCGGCCAGCAGGAGCCCGGCCGCGGCCCCCGCGAGCGTGGGCTGCGGGGAGTTCGCGTGCGCGACGACTCCCGCCATGAGCGCGGCCGCCTCCTCGGTCCGGAAGGCGACCCGCGCCAGGGGAGTGCCCTGATCGAGCATGCGGATCGCGTAGCGGACCGCGGTGATCGGATCGTGCGGGAGGCGGAGGAGCTGGTTCCCGGTGAAGTCCGTGACGCCGTCGATGTGGGTGCTGAGGGGGCGGAGCCGGCGCCGCCACGCGTCGCCGTCGATGCCGAGGTCGGTGGCGGTGCGCTCGATGTCGCGCCAGGCGATGGCGGCACGGCCCCCGTCCAGCGGATGGGCGAACGACATCTCGGGGCGGATCCACTCGATCCGCTCGTCGAGCCCGAACGCCTGGAAGAACGGCGAGGCGACGGCCGCAGGGTGGACGGCCGAGCAGACGTCATGACGGAAGCCCGGGAGGGTGGCCTCCTGGGTACGCAGGCCGCCTCCGACCGTGTCCGCGGCCTCGAGCACGCGCACGCGGTAGCCGGCGCGGGCCAGGGAGACGGCGGCGGCGAGGCCGTTCGGTCCGGATCCGATGATCGTCGCGAGTGCCATGCGGCCAGTCTCGCACGCGAGCCCGCGGTCAGCGGAGGGGGTTGCGCCGTGCGATCCTGGAAGGGATGAATGAAGTCCAGGGCCCGACCCCCGCCGGCACCTCCCGTCCGTACCGCTCGCTTCCCGAGGCGCTCCGCGCCCATCGCATCGATCCGGTGAACCACGCGTTCATCACCGAGATCGTCGAGGCCGCGGGGGTGACCTCGCTGATCGACCGCGGTCGCTACATCGAGGCGATCCGCCGCGAGGGGGCGGCGCTGCACATCGGCCGCACGTACACCAACGGCTTCACCGAGGACGAGGTCGTGACCGTCGGTTCGACTCGCCTCCGCCTGCAGCCCAGCGAGGGACGCGCGCCCTACTTCTACGTGACGCACCCGAGCGAGTTCGCCCCGCAGACCCCGGTCAAGGCCAAGCGCTCCTCGACGCCGCGCACCCCCGCCGCTCCCCGCACGCCCGCGGCTCCGAAGCCCGTCGAGCGCGACTACGGCGTGTGCGACGTGTGCTTCATGGTGAAGACCCCCGCCGGCGGCTGCGGCTGCGACTGATGCCCGCCGCCTCCGCGTCGCGCCGCGGCGTCACCGTCCGCGAGGCGAAGTGGCCGGGTGACGCGGCCTTCGTCGGTGCCGCGGTGTCGACGTATCTCCGGCAGACCGAGCAGGAGAAGCACGACGTCCTGGGTGACCCCGCGGAACCCGAGGCCGAACTCCCCGAGCGGTACCGGCCGGAGGTCCGCGATCCGGCGACCGCGTACGCCGGCGGACGGGTGCTCGTGGCGGAGCTCGCCGGGGCTCCGGTCGGCGTGGTGATCGCGCTTGCGCATGCCGGGTACACCGAGATCAAGCGGCTCTGGGCGGATCCGGCGGTCCGCGGCCGCGGCGTCGGCTCCGGGCTGCTCGACGCCGTCCTGGTGGAGGCCGAGGGCGCGGTGCGGCTGTCGGTCTGGGACTGGCGCGACGCCGCGATCCGGCTCTACACGTCCCGCGGCTTCAGTCCCGTCGACCCCTGGGACGACCGCGACCGTCTCCTCTGCTTCGAGTCGCGCACTTCGCTGCATCCGGCCGCCGAATCCAGCACAGTGCGCGATTCGAAGGGCTAGGCGAAGGCGCTCATCCCGGTGATGTCGCGGCCGAGCAGCAGGGCCTGCACGGATTCGGTGCCCTCGTAGGTGTGGATGGCCTCGATGTCGGCCATGTGCTGCATGACGCCGTTCTCCAGGAGGATGCCGTTGCCGCCGAGGAGATCCCGCGCCGTCGCGGCGATCCGCCGGGCCGCCCGGGTGTTGTGGAACTTCGCGAGCGAGGCCTGCGTCGGCCGCAGCGCTCCCGCCTGCTCCAGATCGGCCATGCGGCGGCAGTAGAGCTGCATCGCCGTCAGATCCTCCAGCATGTGCGTGAGCCGCTCCTGCACCATCTGGAACTTCGCGAGCGGCTTGCCGAACTGCACGCGCTCCTTCGCGTAGCCCAGCGCCGCCTCGTAGCAGGCCGTCGCGTGACCCAGCGCCGACCACGCGACCCCGGACCGGGTGGCGTACAGCACGGTCGAGGCGTCCTTGAAGGACTTCGTCCCCGGCAGCACCGCGTCCCGCGGCACCCGCACGTCGTCCAGGCGGATGTGGGCCTGATGGATCGCGCGGAGGGAGGCCTTCCCGCGGATCACGGTGCCGGTGTATCCGGGGGCGTCCTGCTCGACGAGGAAGCACCGCACCGCCCCGTGCTCGGCGGCGGACTCGTCGTCGACCCGCGCCCAGACGAACGTGATCCCGCCCGAGGCTCCGTTGCCGATCCACTTCTTGGCACCGCGGAGTACCCAGGAGTCCCCGTCGCGGCGCGCCACGGTCTCCAGCGAGACGGAGTCGGAGCCGTGGTCGGGCTCGGTCAGGGCGAAGGAACCGAGCACCGAGCCGTCGGCGAGTGCCGTGAGCCAGCGGTCCTGCTGGGCGGGCGAACCGAACAGCGCGAGCGTCCGCAGCGCGAGGCCCCCCTGCACGGCGAGGATCGTGCCGAGGGATCCGTCTCCGCGAGAGATCTCCATGTTGACCAGGCCCGCGGCGAGCGGGGAGAGCCGGGTCAGCGCGGGGTGGTCGACGCCGTCGATGACGAGGTCCATCTCGCCCATGCGGCGGGCGGCGTCGAGCGGGTACTCGGCGCGGTCCCACGCCTCGGCCATCTGCGGGGCGACCTCGTCGACGTACGCCTTCGCGCGGTCCCAGGCCTCCCGGTCGGCGGCGGGGATGTCGGCGAAGACCGCGTAGTAGTCGCTGTCCTGCCGCCCGGTGACGTCGTAGGACGAGACGCGCTCGCCGGGGAAGGGGGAGGCTTCAGTGCTCATGGGTGCTCCTTCGTGACACCAGGTATCGTACTCCTCGATACTCGGTACCACGACCGCCCCGGCCGGCTCAGTCGAGCTCGGAGCGGAGCCTCCTGGTCACCTCGGCGATCGGCATGGAGCGGGGGAAGACCGCCACCACCACGTCGTCCGGAGCGCCCGCGTCGGCGGCCTCGCCCACGCCGTACCGCCGACGCGCGTCCGCGAGCGCGGACTGGAGGGTGGACAGCGGCACCTTCTTGCGTCCGCGCAGGAGCTGCCGCAGCACGTGGTTGTGCACCGCCGTCACGAGCGCCGCGAAGCCCACCGCGTCCAGCGGATCCACCCCCGGCAGGGCGCTGCGCAGGTACTCGTCGAACAGCCGCTCGTAGCGGAACACGGTGATGATCTCGCGTTCGCGGAGCACCGGCACCTCCCGCACGATCTGGTAGCGCCGTCGCGCGAGTTCCGGGTCGTTCGCGAAGTGCGTGAACACGGACTCCGATGCGGCGCAGACCGCGCCCCACGGATCGTCGTGCCCCTCGTCGAGGAACTCGCGGAGCTGCTCCAGCAGGACTTCGTGATCGGCGAAGACCACGTCCTCCTTGCCGCCGAACTGCCGGAAGAAGGTCGACCGGGAGACGCCGGCGGCCTTGGCGATCTGCTCCACGGACGTCTGGTCGAACCCCTGGGCGCTGAAGAGTTCGAGCGCGGCGGCGACGACGCCCCCGGTGCGCAGCTCTGCGGATTCGTGCATGGCGAAAGCCTAGACCGCCGTGGGCCTCGCGCCCGACGGCCCCGGCGAGAGCACGCCGCTGACGCGGTTCCAGAGCTGCACGCGATGGGCGAAGTCGGCCAGCGCCTCCTGCTCTGCGGCGAACACCCGCAGCGACCCCTCGATCGGCTGCGCGCGCTCGTCCTGGATCCAGGTCTGGTAGCCCTCCCTGCCGTACGACACCACGACGGTGTTCGTCTTGCCCCGGGGGTCGTCGAAGAAGCAGAAGCCGACGGAGCCACGCGCGCGGAGGTCGGCGAGGACGGTGTCGCGGTTCATGCGGATGCTCCGGGGACGGCCAGCTCCCGGACCAGACCGAGACGCAGGTAGAACGTGAGGGGGAGGGGCAGCACGAGCTGGGTCGCGCCGCCGGGGTCGCCGAAGGCCGGGGCCACCGTGCCGCGGAAGATCGGGGCGTCCCAGCGGTAGTAGCCGATGTCCACGAGGTCGTCCAGGTCCCGTCGGAGGACGGCGTCCTCCGAGCGCTCGTACGCCGCGCGGAGGTGGACGCAGTCGCCGACGACGAGGAACTGGTGGTACGCCGCGGGGTTCTCGACCCAGGGCAGGGAGCGCTCCGGGTAGGCGGCCGGCCGTCCGTTCTCCACGAGGTAGACGTAGCGCGTGTTGACAGGCCCGTACATGTCCCACACCTCCGCGCCGCGGGGGAGGGGCTCGCGATCGATCGCGACGCCGTCGGGTCCGATCCACAGCTCCGTCATTCCCGGCCCTCGATCCGTCGGACGGCGTGCGCGTCGGCGGCCTTGTGAGAACGCGCCATGCGGAGGAACTGGTCGAGAGCCTCGGTCTCCGACTGCGCCTCATCCGCGGTGAGGCTGGTGCGGAGCGCGGTCATGAGGTCTCCCCTTCGATCCTCCGGACGGCGTGCGAGTCCGACGCCCGGTAGCGGCGCGCGATCCGCAGGAAGAAGTCCAACGCCTCCGACTCCGAGTCGAAGCGGACGGGATCGTGGAATCTGCCGCCGCGCTCGTCCGTCTCCCACACGATCCATGCGTCGCCGGCGCGGTCGATCCACGCCGATGACTGTGGTCGACCGGTGGGGCCGAACCAGTTCGCGGTGGCGGTGAGCTTCTCATCGGCGATGATGCGCTGCACGTCGTCGGAGGTGAGCTCGGTCATGGAATCTCCTTCAATACGCCGAGTGTGATCAACTGTGCGGCCGTGAGAGGAAGCTGGACCTGCACCCCGCCACCCGTCGAGCCGAACCCGGGCGCGATGTCTCCTCGGTAGCCCTGCGAACCCAGATACTCGGGCTTGAACCCGCCCGCCAGGAGTTCGTCCTTGACGTGTTGCGGAGCGCGGTCGTAGACGCTCCGAAGATCGGACATGTCGCCGACCACTTCATAGCGGTGGTAGTGGGCCGGATTCTCCACATACGGGAGGGACCGCTGATCGTAGGTGTACGGGCCGTTCTCGGGCACCGGGGACGTGTAGCGGCCCTCCGGAGGACCGTAGCGGTCGAGGACGTCTCCCACCTGTGGAGTGTGCGGCTGCCGGATCGGTTCCCCGCTCGAGTCCAGCACGTACCCCTCGCCGGGAACCTGGCTCCAGTCGATGCTCCCGTCGGGCTGGAGCACGTCCGGTCCCTTGGGGATCTGGACGTCGGGCGGGAGCGTGCCGTTGTCCGCGAAGTCCTCAGCGTATTCCGGGTAGTTGCGGTCGAGGTAGGTCTGGATCTGCTCGTCCGTGAGCGTGCTCTGGTCGCGCACACTGGGGCCCGCGGGGCCGGAGCCCCCGGGTGACGAGCCGTCGGGGGACGAGCCGTCGGGGGACGAGCCGCCGGGCGAACTGCCGTCAGGACTGTGCGGAGCACCGGGGCCGGACGGCCCGTGCCCACCGCCCGGGCCGCGCGAGAAGAGGTCGCCCAGGCGCTGGAACAGCGACTTGAGCTCGTCGAGGTGCTTCGTGAGGGCCGTCACGGCATCCACGAGCTTGAGCACGGTGCCGGAGATCCGGGCGGTCATGGCCGAGACGCGGCTCGTGGCCTGCGCGATGACGTACGGGGTGGCGGTGCCCAGCGACACGACGAGCGTGCTCGCATAGGAGATGAGGGAGCCGACCAGCTGCGACAGGGTGTCGCGGACCAGCTCGTGCACGATCTGCACGAGCATGGACGCGGTCTCCATGCCGGTCTTCATCCCGCCGGCCCAGGCGGCGGCCGCGGAGATGTGGGCGGCGACGTCGGACTGCAGCCGGAGGTAGGCCGCGATCGCCTCGCCCGACATCGAGCTGACGTCGGAGAGGCGGGCGTCGAGGGTCTCGCCCGCCTGCTGCAGCTGCTGCGCGATGTTGCCCCAGGTCGCCGCGAAACCGGCGACCTCGCCCGCATCGCCGGTCAGGTCGTTGAGCCAGCCCTTGAGCGGCTCGAGGTGGTCCATCAGCCACCCCAATCCCGCAGCGATCAGCGAGCCGAGCGGGTCCATGGCCGTGGCCACGGTGTTCGCGAGGGCGGAGAAGGACGCGAGTCCTCCGGAGACCCAGTCCCCGCTCTCGATCGCGTTCACGAGGTCGTAGCCGTCCTCGAGCAGACCGGCTCCGCTGAACGGTGTCGTCGGGTCGATCGGTCCCGCCACCAGCGGGTTCGGCGGGGTCATCGGCGAGCACCCTCCACGGACGACAGCAGCCCGCGGATCGAATCGAGCTGACGCTGCTCTCCCTCATCGAAGTCGTCCGCCAGGCCGCGGAGCTGCTCCTCGGACTTCTCCAGCATCGTCGCGGCGGCGGTGATCGCCCCGGCGGCGATCGACGAGACGATCTGCGCCGGCGGGACGAGGAAGGCGCACATCACGCCGAAGGCGCCGCCGCCCACGTTCATCGAGCCGGCGGCGTTCTCGGCGAGCCGGACGTCCGCGGCGATCTGCGCGACGCGCTGGGCGTGCTGGCGGACGGTCTCGGTGTCGACGGCGATCAGCTCGGCCATCAGCGGTACTCGATCTGCGGTCGGCCGTCCTGACTCGGATCGGGGAGCTCGGCGATCTCCTCACGCAGATGCGCGACCGCCGCGTCCTCTGCGCCGAACGCCTCCGCCGCGATCTCGACCGCCCGCGCGCCCGCCGCCTTCTGCGCGGTGGCGGCGAGGGTGACGATGAGGGCGCCCAGGGCGGCGGGGGAGCGCTGCAGGGCGGCATCCGTGAGCGCGACGTCGGCGAGGCGCCCGGAGGCGTCCACCGTCACGGTGACGTCGCGGCCCGGAGAGGCCGCCTGCTCGCGTACGCCCGCGATGTCGTCGCGCACCTGCGCGGCCTGCGCGGCGCGGCGCTCCGCGTCCTTCACCTGCTGCTCGATGCGCGCGCGTGTCGCCACCGGATCCGACCAGTCGAAGGTGTCCGTCATCTCGTCTCCCCTGCCTCGACGCTCAAGAATCGTACCGGAGGCGTCGGCGCGTCGGGGAGGGCGTCGGGGCGTCGGAGCGCTCAGCCTGCGGTAGTAGGCTGGGGGACTGGTCGATGTCTCGACATCGAGAGAATCACCAGACCAGACCGCAGCCCAGTGAAGGAAGCACAGTGGATCTGTACGAGTACCAGGCACGAGACGTTTTCGAGAAGTACGGAGTGCCGGTCCTCGCCGGCATCGTCGCGGACACCCCCGAGGAGGTGAAGGCGGCTGCCGAGAAGATCGGCGGTGTCGTGGTCGTCAAGGCCCAGGTCAAGACCGGAGGCCGCGGCAAGGCCGGCGGTGTCAAGGTCGCCAAGACCCCCGACGAGGCGTACGAGGCCGCGAAGGCCATCCTCGGGCTCGACATCAAGGGCCACGTCGTCAAGCGCGTCATGGTCACGCAGGGAGCCCGCATCGCCGAGGAGTTCTACTTCTCCGTGCTGCTCGACCGCGCCAACCGCTCCTACCTCTCCCTCTGCTCCGTCGAGGGCGGCATGGAGATCGAGCAGCTCGCCGTCGAGAAGCCCGAGGCGCTCGCCCGCGTCGAGGTCAACCCGCTGACCGGCATCGACAAGGAGAAGGCGGTCGAGATCGCCCGCGCCGCGAACTTCCCGGAGGACCTCGTCGAGAAGGTCTCCGACGTGTTCGTGAAGCTCTACGACGTCTACAAGGGTGAGGACGCGACGCTCGTCGAGGTCAACCCGCTCGTCCGCACTGAAGACGGCGACATCATCGCGCTCGACGGCAAGGTCACGCTCGACGACAACGCCTCCGAGATCCGTCACCCCGAGCACGAGGCGCTCGAGGACAAGGACGCCGCCGACCCGCTCGAGGCCAAGGCCAAGGCGTCCGGCCTCAACTACGTCAAGCTCGACGGCGAGGTCGGCATCATCGGCAACGGCGCGGGCCTGGTCATGTCGACGCTCGATGTCGTCGCCTACGCCGGTGAGAACCACAACGGCGTCAAGCCCGCCAACTTCCTCGACATCGGCGGCGGCGCCTCGGCCGAGGTCATGGCCGCCGGCCTCGACGTCATCCTCGGCGACCCGCAGGTCAAGAGCGTGTTCGTCAACGTGTTCGGTGGCATCACGGCGTGCGACGCCGTCGCCAACGGCATCAAGGGCGCCCTCGAGACGCTGGGTGACACGGCTTCCAAGCCGCTCGTCGTCCGCCTCGACGGCAACCGCGTGGACGAGGGTCGTGCGATCCTCGCCGACTACGCGCACCCGCTCGTGACCCTGGCCGCCACGATGGACGAGGGCGCCGACAAGGCCGCCGAGCTCGCCAACGCCTGACGCTTCGACAGGATTTAAGGAACAGAACATGTCGATCTACCTCAACAAGGACTCCAAGGTCATCGTCCAGGGCATCACCGGCGGCGAGGGCACCAAGCACACTGCGCTGATGCTCAAGGCCGGCACCCAGGTCGTCGGCGGCGTCAACGCCCGCAAGGCCGGCACCACGGTCTCCCACACGGACAAGGACGGCAACGCCGTCGAGCTCCCCGTCTTCGGCTCGGTCGCCGAGGCCATGAAGGAGACCGGCGCCGACGTGTCGATCGCCTTCGTCCCCGGCGCCTTCACGAAGGACGCGATGATCGAGGCCATCGACGCCGAGATCCCGCTGCTCGTCGTCATCACCGAGGGCGTCCCCGTGGGCGACTCGGCCGAGGCCTGGGCCTACGCGCAGAGCAAGGGCAACAAGACCCGCATCATCGGCCCGAACTGCCCCGGCATCATCACCCCCGGTGAGGCGCTCGTCGGCATCACGCCCGCCAACATCACCGGCAAGGGCCCGATCGGTCTCGTGTCGAAGTCGGGCACGCTGACCTACCAGATGATGTTCGAGCTGCGCGACCTCGGCTTCTCGACCGCCATCGGCATCGGCGGCGACCCGGTCATCGGCACCACGCACATCGACGCGCTCGCCGCGTTCGAGGCCGACCCCGAGACCAAGGCCATCGTCATGATCGGCGAGATCGGCGGCGACGCCGAGGAGCGTGCGGCCGAGTACATCAAGGCGCACGTCACCAAGCCCGTCGTCGGCTACGTCGCGGGCTTCACGGCTCCCGAGGGCAAGACCATGGGTCACGCCGGTGCGATCGTCTCCGGTTCCGCCGGTACCGCGCAGGCCAAGAAGGAGGCCCTCGAGGCCGCCGGGGTCAAGGTCGGCAAGACGCCGTCCGAGACCGCTGCTCTCATGCGCGAGATCATCGAGTCGCTCTGATCTGAGCTACGCTTGACCTGAAGGCCCCGGGCTCCACCCCGGGGCCTTCGTCATACCCCCGGGGAATCCTCGCTCAGCTCGCGTCGTCCACGGCATCGAGCAGGGCGTCGAGAGCGCGGTGTGCCTGGTGTCGCGCCGCCACGTCGTCGGGTCGGGCGGCCAGCCAGAGCGCGAGCTCGTTCATGGCACCGGAGAGGGCGGCGGTGAGCGCGTCACGGAGGGGCGTCGGTATGCCGGCCTCTCGCAGCCCAGCCCGCAGCTCCTGCTCCGGGCCGGTCGCGTCCAGGCGTCGCCACTGCTCCCAGCCGAGAACGGCGGGGCCGTCGACGAGTAGTACCCGCGCGGCGGTGCCGACGGTGATGGCATCGAGGAACGCGTGGCTGCCGTCCCGGAGTGCGGCTGCAGCGGAGCTTTGCGCCGTGGCGGCCAGGATGGCCGCGGTGACGCGCTCCTGCTGGGCGGCCGCGACCGCGGTGAAGAGTCGGGGTTTCGACTCGTAGTGGTGATAGACGGCGCCGCGCGTCACGCCGGCTGCTCGAGCGATGTCATCGACGGAAGCCGTCGCGTAGCCGCGGGCGGCGAAGTGCGCCGTGGCGACGTCGAGGATTCGCCGCGCCGTCTCGGCGGCGTCGGCGGCGGATGCTCGGGGCATGGGGTTCCTTTACGTGCGGTCTGTATGTATCGTAGCGCTAGAAATACAGACACGCTGTATGTAAAGGAGAGTGCGCATGGAGATCACGAGCTTCTACCCGGTGTTGATGGTCGACGATGTCGCCGCAGCCGCCCGGTTCTACCGGGAGGAACTCGGCTTCGAGTCCTCCTTCGAAGCCGACTGGTACATCAGCCTGCGCGTCGACGGCGGCGAGCTGGCGATCCTCGACCGCAGGCACGAGACCATCCCGCCGGGTTTCCGCGAGCCGGTGCGCGGGATGCTGCTCAATGTCGAGGTTCCGGACGCGGCGGCGGCGCACGCCCGCCTCGTGGAGGAGCGGGGCCTCCCGGTACGGCTGCCGCTGCGCGACGAGGCCTTCGGCCAGCGGCATTTCATCGTCGAGGCCCCTGGGGGAGTCCTGATCGACGTCATCGAGCCGATCGAGCCGTCGCCCGAGTTCGCCGCGGCCTACGCCTGACCCGCGTTCGGGCTCGCCCCGCTCGCA
>NZ_PNFU01000001.1:345200-462374 GCF_002871415.1 Microbacterium sp. UMB0228
ATCGAGTACGTCAGCGGCATGACGGAGACCGTGAGGAACACCGGCAGCAGCACCCGGAAGTCGCCGAAGTCGATGTGCCGGATCTGCGCCATCATCATGGCGCCCACGATGATCAGGGCCGCGGCGGCGATCTCGGTCGGGACGATCGAGGTCAGCGGGGTGAGGAACATCGCGATGAGGAACACGATGCCCGTCACGACGTTCGCCAGTCCCGTGCGGGCGCCCTCGCCGATGCCGGCGCCGGACTCGATGAAGACCGTGCTGGAGGACGACGAGGTCGCACCACCGGCGATCGCTCCGACGCCCTCGACCACCAGCGCCGACTTGATGCGCGGGAAGTCGCCGTTGTCGTCGGCGAGGTTCGCCTCCTTCGCCAGACCCGTCATGGTGCCCATGGCGTCGAAGAAGTTCGTGAAGAGGAGCGTGAAGACGATCATCACGAGCGCGACGAGGCTGACCTTGCCGAGGTCGAACGAGAAGTCGACGGCGCCGATGAGGCTCAGGTCGGGGACGCTGACGGGGGAGCCGTTCAGCGCCGGGACGGTGAGACCCCAGCCGCCGGGGTTGACGACATTGCCCTCATCGTCGACGCCGCGGGCGCCGATGTGCCAGATCGCCTCGACGACGACCGCGAGCACGGTGCCGCCGATGAGGCCGATGAGCATGCCGCCCTTGATGCGGAGTGCGACGAGGATGCCCGTGAGGAGCAGGGTGATCACGAACAGCAGGCTCGGCACGGTGGCGACGGAGCCGTTGACGCCGAGGCCGACGGGCGGGGACGAGGCGCCGGTCGCGGTGACGAAGCCGGAGTTGACGAACCCGATGAACGCGATGAAGAGGCCGATGCCGACCGTGATCGCGATCTTCAGCTGGAACGGCACGGCGTCGAAGATCGCCTTCCGCAGCCCGGTGGCGGCGAGGAGCACGATCACGACGCCGTTGACCATCACGAGCGCCATCGCCTCGGGCCAGGTGACCTGGCCGACGACGGAGAACGCGACGAAGGCGTTGATGCCGAGACCGGCGGCGAAACCGAACGGCAGACGGGTGACGACGCCGAAGAGGATCGTCATGATGCCGGCGGTCAGGGCCGTCGCGGCGCCGACGGCGTTGAAGTCGAGCATGTCGCCGGCGACGTCCGGCTTTCCGGCCAGGATGATCGGGTTCAGGATCACGATGTAGGCCATCGTGACGAACGTCACGAGGCCTCCACGGATCTCGGTGCCGATCGTCGATCCGCGCTTGCTGATCTCGAAGAAGCGGTCCAGGGTACCGGTGGGGCCGGTGGACGCCGGGGCGGGCGGGGCAGTTGTCATCGGGAAACCTCCGGAGAAACGCTACCGTGTCGCCGCCCCCGCGCGCGCCCACGGGGGACGGGAAGGAACTCGTCGTAGTCTCGGAAGCGCTATGCAACGCCTCCTCGTCGCGCTCCTCGCCGCCCTCGATGCCGCCATCGCGGCGGCCATCGGGCTCGTCGTGCTGCTGGCGCCGTTGACGCTTCTCTGGACGCTGGCCTTCGGGATCACCGCCGACTGGGGCGCACTCTGGCCGCTCACCGGCACGCTCTGGGAGTTCGGCCACGGCGTCCCCCTGGAGATCACGATCCCGGACACGCTGCTCGTCGCCCTGGCGATCCCCGCAGACGCCGCGCGGTTCGCCGTCTCGGTCACGCCGCTGGCCTTCCTGCTCCTCACCCTGCTCTTCGCCGCGCGCTCCGGGGGCCGCGCGGCGCGCTCCGGGGCATGGCTGCTGGGATCACTGTCGGGGACCGTCGTCTTCGCCGTCATCTCCACGGTCGTCGCCGTCACATCGGCGCTCGGCGCCGCACGGGTCCCGCCGGCTCTCGCCATCCTGCTGCCCACCGCCGTGTACCTCGTGGGCGCGGTGTGCGGCGCCGTGCGGGTCGCGTGGGAGGACGGCGACGGCGGACTGCTCGACCGTGTCCACGACGTCATGGACGCCAGGGAGGACTGGGCGCCGGTGCCGTCCTCGATCGTGCGCGGCGCCGCGTTCGCGCTCGTGGGCGTGACGGGAGCCGCCGCGTTGGCCGTCGCCCTGTCGGTCCTCACGCGCGGCGGAGAGGTCGTCGCGCTGTTCCAGGCGACGCGGGTCGACGCCCTCGGGGCGACCGTGCTGACCCTCGGGCAGCTCGCGTACCTGCCGACCTTCGTGGTGTGGGCGGCTGCATGGCTGGCCGGCCCCGGGTTCGCGGTCGGTGCGGGGACCGCGGTGTCGCCCGCCGGCACCCAGCTCGGCGTCGTGCCCGGCATCCCGGCGTTCGGTCTGCTGCCGGAGAACTCCTCGATCTGGATGCTCATCGTGGTCCTGATCCCCGTGGCCGCCGGCGCATTCGCGGGGTGGGCCGTCCGCTCGCGTCTGGTGTGGGAGGGGACACCGCTCGGCATCCCGCAGCGGACCGCGATCGCCGTGGGGATCGCTGCGGTCGCAGCCGGTGTCGCCGCGCTCGCCGCGATGTTCGCGAACGGGTCGATGGGGCCGGGACGCCTCGGGACGGTCGGTCCGGCGGTGCTGCCGTTCGCGCTGTCCCTCGGCGCGGAGGTCCTCGTGGGTGCGGCGATCCTGCTGCTGTCGCCCCGTCACCGGGATGAACTCGCCGAAGAGCGCACGGACCGCTGGATCGCCGAGATGTCCACGCTGGCCTCCGAGGACGCCGGCGACGACCGGAGCCCGCACCCGGGCTTCGCGTCCTCCGGGGACACCGCGCCGCTGGACGCGCTGCGCGACCGTGGGACACCGCGCGGACCCGTCGAGGACGGTCGCCCCTCGCGGCCCTGACCGGCCCCGGGCCGGGACGGCGCCTATGCGGCACGCCGGTAGACTGGGCGCGTGCTCACGGTCGCCGTACTCATCTCGGGCGCCGGCTCGAACCTTCGCGCCCTCCTCGAGGCCGCTCGTCACCCCGATTTCCCGGCGCGCGTCGTCGTCGTCGGGGCGGATCGCGAAGCCGACGGGCTGGCCTATGCCGAGGAGTTCGGCATCCCCAGCTTCACCGTGCCGTGGCACGAGCACGAGAGCCGCGAGGCGTGGGGCGAGGAGCTGGGCCGTCAGCTCGCCGTCTGGTCGCCGGACCTCGTGGTGCTCAGCGGCCTCATGCGGCTGCTGCCGTCCTCCCTCGTCGCCGCCTATGCGCCGCGGATCATCAACACCCATCCCGCGTACCTCCCGGAGTTCCCCGGAGCGCACGGCGTCCGCGACGCCCTCGCCGCGGGCGTCCGGGAGACGGGCGCCAGCGTGATCGTCGTGGACGACGGGGTCGACACCGGCCCCATCCTCGCCCAGGAGCGCGTGCCGATCCGGGCCGACGACACCGAGCACACGCTGCACGAGCGCATCAAGCCGGTCGAGCGCCGGCTCCTCATCGACGTCGTCCGGCGCATCGCGACCGGCGACCTCGCCCTGACCTCCGCCCCCTGACCCCCCCGACGCCCCCGCACGAAGGAGCCCATCATGGCCGGCCCCCGCCACGACCCCACGCTCTACCGCGATCGCGACACCGTGCCGATCCGGCGCGCTCTCGTCTCGGTCAGCGACAAGACCGACCTGCTCGTGCTCGCCGCCGCGCTCGCCGAGGCGGGCATCGAGATCGTCTCGACCGGGTCGACGGCGTCCACCATCCGCGACGCCGGCTTCGAGGTGACCGACGTGGCCGCGGTCACCGGTGTCGCCGAGATGCTCGACGGCCGGGTCAAGACGCTGCACCCGAAGGTGCACGGAGGCCTGCTCGCCGACCTGCGCCTGGAGGACCACGAGCGGCAGCTCGCCGACCTCGACATCGCGCCGTTCGAGCTCGTCGTCGTCAACCTCTACCCGTTCGTGGAGACCGTGGCCTCCGGCGCCGAGGGCGACGACGTGGTGGAGCAGATCGACATCGGCGGCCCCGCCATGGTGCGTGCGGCGGCGAAGAACCACGCCAACGTCGCGATCGTCGTGTCGCCGCAGTCCTACCCGGCGATCATCGCGGCCGTGGCGCAGGGCGGCACCTCGCTCGCCCAGCGGCGGGAGCTCGCGGCGCGGGCGTTCGCGCACACCGCGGCCTACGACACGGCCGTCGCGCAGTGGTTCGCCGAGGGCACCCTCAACGACCCGGGCGACCTCCCGGCGCACCTGACGATCCAGGCCGAGCGCCTCGCCACCCTCCGCTACGGGGAGAACTCCCACCAGCGCGGGGCCATCTACACCCGCGCCGGGGGCCACGGCATCGCCCAGGCCACCCAGCTGCAGGGCAAGGAGATGTCGTACAACAACTACGTCGACGCGGACGCCGCCCTGCGCGCCGCCTACGACATGGTCAAGCCGGCGGTGGCGATCATCAAGCACGCGAACCCCTGCGGGATCGCCACGACCGCGCCGAACGCCCTCGACCCGATCGCGAGCGCGCACCTCCGCGCCCATGAGTGCGACCCCGTGTCGGCGTACGGCGGCGTGATCGCCGCGAACGGCACCGTGACGCTGAAGATGGCCGAGAACCTCAAGGACATCTTCACCGAGGTCATCGTCGCGCCGTCGTTCGAGCCCGCGGCCCTCGAGGTGTTCAAGGCGAAGAAGAACCTGCGTCTGCTGCAGCTCCCCGAGGACTGGCAGCAGGAGCGCATGGACGTGCGCCTCGTGTCCGGCGGCCTCCTGCTCCAGGACGCGGACCGCTTCCCGGACGACATCGTCTCCGTCGCCAAGAACTGGGAGCTCGTGTCGGGGGAGCGTCCGAGCGACGAGGAGATGGAGAACCTGATCTTCGCGTGGAAGGCCTGCCGGGCCGTGAAGTCGAACGCGATCGTGCTGGCGAAGGACAACGCGACGGTCGGCGTCGGCATGGGCCAGGTCAATCGCGTCGACTCGTGCCGCCTCGCGGTGGAGCGTGCGGGAGATCGTGCCGCCGGATCCGTCGCCTCGTCCGACGCGTTCTTCCCGTTCGCGGACGGTGCGCAGGTGCTCATCGACGCGGGTGTCACGGCGATCGTGCAGCCCGGCGGCTCCGTGCGGGACGAGGAGGTCGTCGACGCCGCGCGCAAGGCCGGCGTCACGATGTTCTTCACGGGGGAGCGTCACTTCTTCCACTGACCGACACCCCGGTCTTCCGCCGAGGCCCCAGCGTGCGCACGTCTGCGCGCCGGGGTCTCGGCGCGTAGGCGGGGTCTCGGGGGAGGGAACCGCGATGTCCGATTTCCGCCAGCCGTAGCCGTGCGGGGGTGAGAGAGTGGAGGACATGAACCCCTCCTTCGACGAGCGCTACCGGGCGATCAGCGCTCGGGACACCCGCTTCGACGGGCAGTTCGTCACCGCCGTGCGCTCGACCGGGATCTACTGCCGGCCCAGCTGCCCCGCGCGCACCCCGAAGCCGCAGAACGTCACGTTCTATCCGACGAGTGCCGCGGCGCACGAGGCCGGCTACCGCGCGTGCAAGCGGTGCCTGCCGGAGGCCGCCCCCGGGTCGCCCGCCTGGGACGTCCGCGGAGACACGGCCGCGCGGGCCATGCGCCTGATCGCGTCCGGCGTGGTCGAGCGCGAGGGCGTGCCAGGACTCGCGTCGCGGCTCGGCTACTCGAGCCGTCACCTCACGCGGCTGCTGACGACCGAGCTCGGCGCCGGACCGCTCGCACTCGCGCGAGCGCACCGCGCCCACACGGCCCGCATGCTCCTCGTGGGCACCGACATGCCCATCGCGGACGTCGCCTTCGCCGCCGGTTTCCACAGCATCCGTCAGGGCAACGACACGATCCGCGAGGTGTTCGATCTCACGCCGGGGGAGCTGCGCGCCCGCCGCCGCACGCCCTCCGCGGCCGTACCCGGAACGATCGACCTCGTCCTGCCGTATCGGGGGCCGTTGGATGCCGCCGGGGTCTTCGCCTGGATGGCGGCGCGGGCCGTGACGGGGGTCGAGGAGACCACGGCGACCTCGTTCTCCCGGCACCTCCGGATGCCGGGCGGCCCCGCGTGGTTCGAGGTGCGCCAGGACGAGGCGGACCGTCTCCGCCTCCGTGCGCGGGTCGCGCAGCTCAGCGACCTCGCACCGCTCGTGGCGACCGCGCGCCGCATCTTCGACCTCGACGCGGACCCGCTCGCGGTCGACGAGGCCCTGGCCGCGCACCCGCCCCTCGCCCCCCTGGTCGCGCGGACCCCCGGCATCCGCGTGCCCGGGGCTGCCGATCCGCACGAGATGCTCATCCGCGCGATGATCGGGCAGCAGATCACGGTCGTCGCCGCCCGCACCGCGCTCACCGCCCTCACCGACGCGCTGGGGGAGCGGACCCCCGACGGCCTGCTGTTCCCGACGATGTCGGCCATCGCGGCGCACGGGGCCGAGGTGCTGCGCGGGCCCGCCGCCCGGATCCGCGCCATCACGGGAGCCGCCGCGGCCTTGGCGGACGGGAGCCTGACCCTCACCGTGGGGGATGACGGTCCGACACAGCGCGCCGCCCTCCTCGCGATGCCGGGGATCGGACCCTGGACCGCCGACTACGTGCGGATGCGGGTGCTCGGCGATCCGGACGTGCTGCTCCCCGGCGACGTGGCTCTCCGTGCCGGTGCCGCCGCGTCCGGGCTGCCCGCCGACCCGAAGGCCCTCACCGCCTGGGCGGAGCGCACCGCGCCGTGGCGGAGCTACCTCAGCGCGCATCTGTGGCGTGCCGCCCCGATCCGTCCCGCCGGACCGCGGCGCAGATCCGCCGTCCGGCCCGCCCGCGACATCGCATCCGACACCGAGGAGACCTCATGACCGCTCTCATCCAGACCCTCGACACCCCCGACGGTCCCTTCACGATCCTCGCCGACGAGCGCCAGCGGGTGCTCGTGTCCGGATGGACCGACGACGTCGAGGCGATCCTCGGACGTCTTCCCGCCCGCGTCCGCCCCGACGCCGTGCGCGACGCGGAGACGGAGGCGGCCGACGCGGTCGGCGCGTACTACGCGGGTGACGTCACGGCGATCGACGGGGTCGCGGTCGCGCAGACGGGCACCGCCCTCCAGCTCGCCGGCTGGGCGGCGCTCCGCGGCATCGCGCCGGGGGAGCCCCTGACCTACACCGGCTTCGCGGCCCGGCTCGGCAATCCGCAGGCGGTGCGGGCCGCGGCGTCGATCTGCGCCCGCAACGCCCCGGCGCTGTTCGTGCCCTGCCATCGGGTGCTCCGCACGGACGGCTCCCTCGGCGGCTTCGCGTGGGGGCTCCCGGTGAAGGAGAGCCTTCTGGCGCGGGAGCGCGCCGCCCGCTGACCTCCGATACGAAGAGCCCGCCCCGCACGGAGCGGGCTCTTCGGCGTCCCGGGAATTCCCCTTGCGCTCAGCTGGTTCACAGGAATAGGCTGATGGGCTGTCGCGCCAACCGGACGACCTCGCCGAGCCCTTGAGGAGGACACCATGACCACGATCGCCACCGCGCGGATCGCCACCCTCGGCTCGACCCCGGCGCGCCCGCTCTCCTAGAGCCTCCGCCCCTCTTCTGCACCGGATGCCGGGCTCAGTGAGCCCGCTCTCGCATCCGTTCCCCGCTCTTCTCCCCTTCGACTCCTCTGAGAGACATGTCTTCCTCGTCTTCCGCGCAGAACCCGTCCCCCTCGTCCTCCCTCTCCACGCCCGCCGCGCTGTGGCGGCTCAAGCCGTTCGTGAAGCCCGTCATCTGGCGCCTCGCCGGCGGTGCCGCCAGCGCGCTCGCGGCCGCGCTCATCGCCCTGATGATCCCCATCGTGCTCGAGCAGATCATCGGCGGGCCGGTGCAGTCCGGAGCGCTCGACGCGATCATCTGGGGAGCGCTCGCCGTGTTCGCCCTCGGCCTCGGCGAGGCGCTCATGGTGTGGCTCCGCCGGCAGTTCGTGCTCTTCCCCGCCACGCAGGTGGAGTACCGCATGCGCACCGAGCTCTACTCGCGCCTGCAGACGCTTCCCGTCGCGTTCCACGACCGGTGGCAGTCAGGGCAGCTGCTGAGCCGCATGATGCAGGACATCGGCCTCATCCGCCGGTGGCTCGCCTTCGGCCTCGTGCTGCTGGTCGTGAACGTGCTGACGATCCTCATCGGCTCGGTGCTGCTGTTCCGCTGGCACTGGCTGCTGGGCACGATCTTCCTCGTGACGGCGATCCCGCTGTGGATCCGCGGCTACCTGTTCGAGAAGCGCTACGGCGCGCTCACCCGCCGCAGCCAGGACCAGGCGGGCGATCTCGCCACCAGCGTCGAGGAGAGCGTGCACGGCATCCGCGTGCTCAAGGCGTTCGGCCGCGGCACGCACGCCCTCCGCCGCTTCAGCCGTCAGGCCGAGACGCTGCGCGAGACCGAGATGAGCAAGGCCGGGGCCATCGCCTCGATCTGGTTCTGGCTCGACCTCATGCCGCAGATCGCCTTCGGCCTCAGCCTCATGTCGGGCATCTGGCTCATCTCGCAGGACGCGATCACGTCGGCGGAGCTCTTCGCCTTCTTCGCGATGGCCGTCGTGCTCCGCTGGCCGATCGAGTCGATCGGCTTCCTGTTCTCGTTCATGCTCGACGCGCGCACGGCGACGGACCGCGTCTTCGACATCTTCTCGGAGACGAACACCATCACCGATCCGGAGAACCCGGTGCACATCGAGAACCCGCGCGGCGAGCTCGCGTTCGAGAACGCGCACTTCCGGTACCAGGACGCGGCCGCCGACGAGCGGGACCTGCTCGACGGCATCGACCTCGTGCTGCGGCCGGGGGAGACCATGGCGCTCGTCGGGCTCACCGGCAGCGGCAAGACGACGCTGACGACGCTGCCGACGCGGCTGTACGACGTGACGGGAGGCCGGGTCACTCTGGACGGCGTCGACGTGCGCGACCTGACGCTCGCCGAGCTCCGGGAGCACATCGCGATGGCGTTCGAGGACGCGACGCTCTTCTCGGCGTCGGTCCGCGAGAACGTCCTGCTCGGACGCGCTGACCTCGACGTGCACAGCCCCGAAGCCGAGCGCGTCCTGCGCGAGGCGCTCGACGTGGCCCAGGCCGCCTTCGTCGACACGCTCCCCGAGGGCGTCGAGACGGTGATCGGCGAGGAGGGACTGAGCCTGTCCGGCGGACAGCGCCAGCGGCTCGCGCTGGCCCGTGCCGTGGCCGCCAACCCCCGGGTCCTCGTCCTCGACGATCCGCTGTCGGCGCTGGACGTCGACACCGAGGCGCTCGTCGAGGAGGCGCTGCGGCACGTGCTCGCCGACACCACCGCGATGATCGTCGCGCATCGTCCGTCCACCGTGGCCCTCGCCGACCGCGTGGCGCTGCTCGAGGACGGCCGGATCACCGCCGTCGGCACGCACGCCGAGCTGCTGAGGACGAGCCGCCACTACCGGCATGTCATCTCCAGTCTGGAAGCCGAGGAGGCCGCCCGCACCGGTGCCATCCCGATCATCCGCGACGAGCAGGCCGAGATCCACGAGACCGTGCAGGACGGCATCCGCGAGGAGGCCGATGACGAGGCGCCGGGAGGCGCCCCCCGATTCGCAGGAGAGGAGGTGCAGCGATGAGCTCCCTCACCGGAACCCAGGACGAGGACCGCTCCCGCCTCACCACGGAGGAGAGCAGGGCGATCCGCCGCCGCTCGCTGCGGCTGCTCGGCTCGCTCGTGCGTCCGCTCAAGCCGCAGATCGTGCTCGCCGCGACCGTGCTCGTCATCTCGACGGCGCTGCAGGTGGCGGGGCCGATCCTCATCAGCATCGGCCTCGACCGGGCGCTCCCCGCGGTGCTCGACGACGCCGACTGGATGCCGACGTTCGTCGTCGGCGGGATCTACCTGCTCGCGGGTGCTCTCGCCGCCGTGCTCATCGCCTGGTACGTCATCATCGCGGCGAAGCTGACTCAGGCCGTCCTGCTGGACCTGCGCAAGCGCATCTTCCTGCACACCCAGCGCCTGAGCCTGGAGTTCCACGAGTCGTACACCTCGGGGCGGATCATCTCGCGCCAGACGAGCGACCTGGACTCCATCAAGGAGCTCCTCGACGGCGGCCTGAACGAGCTCGTCTCCGGCGTGCTCTTCGGTGTCTTCACCTTCATCGCGCTGTGCGTGTGGGACTGGCAGTCCGGTCTGATCCTCGCGATCGGCGGCATCCCGCTGTTCTTCCTCATGCGCTGGTTCTACTCGCGCTCGCAGCTCGTGTACCGCGAGTCCCGGGTGATCAGCGCGAAGGTGATCGTCCAGTTCGTGGAGACCATGACGGGCATCCGCGCGGTCAAGGCCTTCCGGAAGGAGCCGCGCAACGACGAGGCCTTCCAGGGTGTGGCCGGCGAGTACCGGGATGTGAACCGTCGCTCGATGCTGCTGTTCGGCACGTTCGAGCCGGGCCTCATGGGCGTCGCGGCGCTCGTGCTCGGCGTCGTCGTGCTGTGGGGCGGCATCCGGGTCTCGGAAGGAGCGCTCACGGTCGGCGTGCTGCTGTCCGCCGTGCTCTACGTGCGCAACTTCTTCGCTCCGATGCAGGAGATCGCGATGTTCCTCAACTCCTACCAGTCCGCCACCGCGGCGCTGGAGAAGGTGTCGGGCGTCCTGGAGGAGGTCCCGACGGTGCCGGACCCCGAGAAGCCGGTCGACCTCTGGGAGTCCCGCGGGCACATCCGCTTCGACGAGGTCACGTTCGCGTACAACGAGGACAAGACGATCCTGCCCAACTTCTCGCTCGACATCCCGGCCGGGCAGACCATCGCGCTGGTCGGGACGACGGGGGCGGGCAAGTCCACGCTGGCCAAGCTCATCTCGCGGTTCTACGACCCCTCCGCGGGGACGGTGACGCTCGACGGCGTCGATCTCCGGTCGCTGCACCCGAAGGATCTCCGCCGGGCGATCGTCATGGTCACGCAGGAGGCGTACCTGTTCAGCGGGACCGTGGCCGACAACATCGCGCTCGGGCGCCCGGACGCGACGCTGGACGAGATCCGCGAGGCGGCACGGGCGGTGGGCGCCGACGCGTTCATCTCTGCGCTGCCGGACGGGTACGACACCGACGTGAACAAGCGCGGTGGTCGTGTCTCGGCGGGGCAGCGCCAGCTCATCTCGTTCGCCCGCGCCTTCCTCGCCGACCCGGCGGTGCTGATCCTCGACGAGGCGACGGCCTCGCTGGACATCCCGTCCGAGCGGTTGATCCAGGACGCGCTGCAGACGCTGCTGGCCGACCGGACGGCGATCATCATCGCGCACCGGCTCTCGACGGTGGCGATCGCGGATCGGGTGCTCGTGATGGAGCACGGCCGGATCATCGAGGACGACACCCCGGCCGCCCTGATCGGCGGCACCGGGAAGTTCGCCCAGCTGCACGCGGCCTGGCAGGAGACGCTCGTCTGACGCGCTGACGCGACAGCGGCCCCGGCATCCGCACGGATGCCGGGGCCGCTGCGTCGGGGCGCGGGCGCGCCGCGATCGGTAGCATCGAAGGATGGACCCCTTCCTCCTCGTCGCGGAGTGGTGGTGGCTCGCGCCGACCGCCGCCGCCGGGGTGACCGCGGGCGCGATCGGGGTGCGTCGTCGCAACACCCGCAGCGGCCGCCGTCTGGAGTACGACGCCGCGCGGCACGACCTCCGTGAGGCGCAGCAGCGCGCGGTGGTCCGACGGACGGCGCTGAAGGTGGCGCGAGCCGACCTCGCCCGGGTCTCCGCCGAACGGGCCGCGCAGCGCGCGAGCGCCGAGCAGGTGGCCGGCGCCCGGCGCATGCTCAAGGAGCGCGAACGCGATGCCAGGGCAGCGGCGGCCGACGTCCGCGCCCGACGAGTCAGGGTGAACGCCGCCCGGGCCGCGATCCCCGCCGGCTCCGCCCCGCGGCCGCTGGAGCGGCTGTACGCGGAGCACGAGGCAGTGACGGCGCGGTGGATGCGGTACGAGACCGACCCCGCGCTGCAGATCACTTATCCCGAGATGACGGACGTGAAGCGCCCGGAGACGGCCGCCTACCTGCGGGCGGCCGGCGCGGCGGTCGAGGCGCGTCGGCAGACGACGGGCCGCGTGACCGCCGCCGAGTACGCGGCCTACCGCGACGCCGTCGCCGAGCTGGAGCGGGCGTTCGAGGCCGCCGAGCACGCCGCGAAGGTGCAGACGGGGGAGGCGCCGCCGACTCCGGCCTGGCAGGACGCCGCGCAGGACATGCTGCACCGGTCTGCGGAGGCCATCGACCGGGCGGCCGGAGCTGCCGCGTCTGCGCTCGCCGCGTGGAACAGCCGCCGGGGGAAGGGCACGCCTCCGGGCGACAGCGGTCAGCGCTGAGAGGGATCGAGGTCGCGCCGCCCGGCGGAATCCGAGGGCGACGGAGTCTCGATGGGGGAGGGGATTCGAGACCCCGCCGCCGGTCTCAGGAGGGGACCCGGATCTCGGCGATGACCTCGCCGTAGGCCGTCTCCCCGACGGGGGTGAAGCCGACGCGCCGGAAGAACGCCTCCGGGCCGTCCTCGCCGGCTTCGTAGATGACGTTGACGTGGTCGACGCCGCGGTTGCGCGCTTCGTCGATGAGGCTCTCCACGGCGAAGCGGCCGACACCGCGACCCTGGTCGTCCGCGTCGACGTTGATGCGCCACAGCACGGAGCGGAAGTGCTCCTCCGGGGCCTCGTCGTCGAAGTTGGCGCTCACGAAGCCCACGACCTCGTTGCGGTCCAGGATCACCCGCTGCCAGGAGGTCTGCGGGTTGATGACGGTGGCCGCGATGCCGTACGAGACGGGGGCGAGGAACTGCTCCTGTCCGGGCTTGAGCGACAGGTTGTTCACGGCGACGATCGTCGCGGCGGAGAGTTCGACCATGCGCAGTTCGGACATGTCCCCAGGCTAGCCCCTCCGGTCACCGCATTCATCACTCGGGAGGACTTTTCACGGACCGGGTGCCTCCCTCGGGGCCGCCGCTTCGGGGCCGACGCCGCTCAGGTATCTTGGTATCGAGACAAATAGACCTCGTGAACGGAGAACCTCCCGGTGACCGACGACGCCATCATCTACACCTACACCGACGAGGCACCGGCACTGGCCACCGCCTCGTTCCTGCCGATCGTCCAGGCCTACACGGGCCAGGCGGGCATCGAGTTCGAGACGCGGGACATCTCTCTGGCCGGCCGCATCCTCGCCGCCTTCCCGCAGAAGCTCACCCCCGAGCAGCAGGTCGGCGACGCGCTGGCGGAGCTGGGCGGCCTCGCCACCCTCCCCGAGGCCAACATCATCAAGCTGCCGAACATCTCGGCGTCGATCCCGCAGCTCAAGGCGGCCATCGCGGAGCTGCAGCAGCAGGGGTACGACATCCCCGACTTCCCGGACGAGCCCTCGTCGCTGGAGGAGAAGGACATCCGCGCCCGCTACGACCGCATCAAGGGCTCCGCCGTGAACCCGGTGCTGCGCGAGGGCAACAGCGACCGCCGGGCCCCGCTGGCGGTGAAGAACTACGCCAAGAAGCACCCGCACCGCAACAAGCCGTTCGCGGAGGGCTCCAAGACCCGCGTCGCCACCCTGGGCCACGACGACTTCAAGCACAACGAGCGCTCGTGGGTCGCCGCTCACGACGACGTCCTCTCCTTCCGCCACACCGCGAAGGACGGCACCGTCACGGTCCTCAAGGAGGGGCTCAAGGTCCTCCCGCGCGAGATCATCGACGCGACGTTCCTGTCCGCGAAGGAGCTGGACGCGTTCCTCGCCGACACCCTCGCGGAGGCCAAGGCCGACGACGTGCTCTACTCGGTGCACCTCAAGGCGACCATGATGAAGGTCAGCGACCCGATCATCTTCGGTCACGTCGTGAAGGCGTTCTTCAAGGACGTCTTCGACCAGTACGGTACCCAGCTCGCCGAGGCCGGGCTCAGCGCGAACGACGGCCTCGGCTCGATCCTCGCCGGCCTGGCCACCGTCGCGGGTGGCGAGGAGATCGCCGCGGCGTTCGACAAGGCCATCGCGGAAGGGCCGCGCCTGTCGTACGTGAACTCCGACAAAGGGATCACGAACCTGCACGTGCCGAGCGATGTCATCGTCGACGCGTCCATGCCCGCCCTCGTCCGCAACGGCGGCAAGCTCTGGGGCAAGGACGGCGAGGAGGCCGACACGATCGCGGTCATCCCCGACTCCTCCTACGCGAGCGTCTACCAGGCCGTGATCGACGATGTGATCGCGAACGGCCCGCTCGACCCCGCCACCATCGGCACCGTGCCGAACGTGGGTCTCATGGCGCAGGCGGCCGAGGAGTACGGCAGCCACGACAAGACGTTCGAGATCGCGGCGGACGGCATCGTCCAGGTGCTCGACAGCGAGGGCACCGTCCTCATCGAGCACGAGGTCGGCGCGGGCGACATCTGGCGTGCGACGCAGACCAAGCACATCCCGGTCATGGACTGGGTCAAGCTCGCGGTCGGCCGCGCCCGCGCGACGGGTGCCCCGGCCGTGTTCTGGCTCGACGCGAACCGCTCGCACGACGCGCAGATCATCGCGAAGGTGCACCAGGGTCTCGCCACGCTCGACACCAAGGGCCTGACGATCACGATCCTCGCGCCGGAGGAGGCGACGCGGTACACGCTCGCCCGCATGCGTCACGGCCTGGACACCATCTCGGTGACCGGCAACGTGCTGCGCGACTACCTCACCGACCTGTTCCCGATCCTCGAGGTCGGCACGAGCGCCAAGATGCTCTCGATCGTGCCGCTGCTCGCCGGCGGCGGACTGTTCGAGACGGGCGCCGGTGGCTCGGCTCCGAAGCACGTGCAGCAGCTGGTCGAGGAGAACTACCTGCGCTGGGACTCGCTGGGCGAGTTCTTCGCGCTGGCGGCCTCCCTCGAGCATTTCGCCGACCGCACGGGCAACGAGAAGGCCCGCGTGCTCGCGGAGACGCTCGACGCCGCGACCGGCACCTTCCTCGAGGAGGACCGCTCGCCCGGCCGTGCTCTCGGCACGATCGACAACCGCGGCAGCCACTTCTACCTCGGCCTGTACTGGGCGCAGGAGCTGGCGACGCAGACGAAGGACCCGGAGCTCGCCGCCGCCTTCGCGCCCATCGCCGAGAAGCTCGCCGCGAACGAGGAGACGATCGTCTCCGAGCTGAACGCGGTGCAGGGCTCCCCGGTGGAGATCGGCGGCTACTACCGTCCGGACGAGAAGCTCGTCGAGGCGGTCATGCGCCCGTCCACGACGCTCAACGAGATCGTCGACGCCCTGCGCTGAGACGACGAGAAGGGGGCGGATGCTGCGGCATCCGCCCCCTTCTGCTGTCTTCCCCAGCCGGCTTCGCCCGGTGCAGGGCTCCGGGTCAGTTGTGGACAGAGACCTCGAGACCCTCGGGGGACCAGTTGTAGACGTACTTGGCGAGGTCGACCGGGAGGTTGACGCAGCCGTGGCTCATCCGGTTGCCGAAGTTGTTGTGCCAGTAGGTGCCGTGGAAGCCGATGTTCGGGGCGAACCAGGTGATCCAGGGCACGTCCTCGGTACAGTACGGCGCCCCTTCGAAGCAGCCCATGTCCTGCATGGCGGTGTGTGCGAAGACCTTGAAGTTGCCGGTCGGTGTCGGAGTCCCCGGGAGACCGGTGGACACCGCCCAGGACTGCACGACCTTGTCGTTCTCGAACAGGTACGCCCGCTGCGAGCTCAGGTCGATCTCGGCACGACGGAACAGATTCGTCGTCTCGAAGGGGGTCTCGCTGACCGGGAGAGCGAACGCCCCGTTGCCCGCGGCCAGCTGTGTCGCGAACTGGTCGGCGATCTGCGAGGTGTCGCCCAGCGCGCGTCCGGTGGCGCCCTCCTTCTCGGCGCGCAGCACCGTACCGGCGGAGTCGACGATGTTGGTCGCGTTGACGGGCGCGCGGTCCACGGCGGCGGGCAGCGTGTCGACCGTGGCCTGGATCGCCTCGGGGTCGGCCTCGATGCGGAGCTGCCCGTCGTCGTCGACCACGGTCAGCCAGGAGGCCGCGACCTCGGGGGAGACGGGGACGGTCCGCTCCTCTCCGACGTAGAAGCCGATCGTCGAGAGCATGGTGTTGAGCGTGGTCGCCGTCGCCGTGGCGTCGTCGTCGGACACGGCCGGCGCGGCTTCGGCCGGACCGCCGGGGTACTCGAACGTCGTGCGGCCGTCGCCCACGGCCTCGACGAAGGCCGCGTTCAGATCGGCCACGTCGATGCCCGTTCCCGGAGTGGACGGGGTGACGGTGTAGGCCCCCGTCGCGGCGTCGAAGACGACACCGGCGTCGACCGGGTCGACGAAGCTCCCGGGGACGGCGCTGCGGAGAGCCGCGGCGGCGGTCTCCTGGTCGAGCACGATGTCGGCCGGCACGGGGTCGCCCATCCACGCGCCGAGGTTCCACATCGGGTGCGCGGAGAACGCGGCGTCGGCGAGCGCGGTGGCATCGGCGGTCGCGCCCAGGTCGGCGCCCGTGAGCACGGCGTCGTCGCCCTCGCCTGTGAGCGTGACCTCGGTCTGCGCGAGGCGGGAGCTGATCGCATCGGCGGCGGCCCCGGGGGTCATCCAGCCGACCGGGATGCCCGCGACGGTGGTGCCGGGGGCGATGAGGATCATCGAGGCGGCGCCGGCACCGAGCGCGACCACGCCGAGGCCGAGACCGATCCACAGGCCGAGGCGGCGCTTCTTCGGGGCGGGCTCGACGGGAGCCCAGGCCAGGGGCTGCTCGCCGGTCTGCGGAGGCACCGTGTCGGTCGTCGCCTCCGGCGTCAGGACGCTCGTCGGTGTCGCATCGTCGGGCTGTGCCCCCGTCGCAGTGCCCGGTGTGGAAATCAGATCGGTCACGAACTACACCCCCCGCAGTCTCGACGTGTCCTGTCGTCCATGGTACGGGATGGCTGGTAACGGGGAGGCAACGGTCCTGATAAGGTGCCTCCCCGTTCGCCTGGGGTGTCGGAGGTCAGTCGACGACGGCGAGCCCGTCGATCTCGACGAGCATCTCCTCGCGGGGAAGTCCGGTGAAGACGGTGGTCCGCGAGGGCAGCACGCCGCTGGTCGTGTGGGCCTCGACGAATGCGCCGTACGCCTCGTTCATGATCGGGAAGTCCTCGCGCTTGGTGAGGTACACGCGCAGCATCACGACATCGTCGAACGTGGCGCCGGAGGCCTCCACGATGGCCTTGACGTTCTCGAGCGTGCGGGTGGTCTGCGCCGCGACGTCGCCCGGGTACAGGTACTCGTTCGTCTGCGGGTCGACGGGGCCCTGGCCGGAGACCTGGACGATCGGGCCCTTGCGGACGCCCTGCGAGAAGGTGTGCGCGGGAGCGGGGGCGGCGTCGGTGGAAACTCGTGTCTTCGCGGTCATGCCGCCAGCCTAGTAGCCTTGTTAGATGCCTCTACAAATTCCGGATCCCGTCCTCGGCGCCTGGGCGAAGGGGTTCCCGGCCCACGCGGCGGGGCTGCGTCTGTCGGAGGTCGGCGCCGCCGGTCTGCGCCTGTCGGACCTCGGCACCCCGGTGCTCACGGTGCATGCCGACGCGATCGCGCACAACGAGGACACGGTGTTCGGCTGGGCCGCCCGCGAGGGCGTCCGCCTCGCCCCCCACGGCAAGACGACCATGGCGCCCGCGCTCTGGCAGCGGCTGCTCGATGCCGGAGCCTGGGGGATCTCGGTCGCCACGCCCTGGCAGGCCCGCGTCGCCGTCGACGCCGGTGTGCCGACGGTGCTCATCGCCAACGGAGTGACGGACGGCGCCGCGGCCCGCGAGCTCGGAGCGATGCTCGCTGCCGACGAGGGCCTGCGGATCCTCTGCGGCGCGGACTCCCTCGCCGGGGTCGCGATCCTCGCCGACGCCCTCGCCGGCGCCCCGCGACCGCTGGACGTGCTCGTGGAGCTCGGCGGCGCGCAGGGCAGGACGGGCGCGCGGACGGTGGCGGAGGGCGAGCGCATCGCCGCGGCGATCGCGGCCGCTCCTGGCCTCCGCCTGGCCGGAGTGACGGGCTACGAGGGGCCCTTCGGTCCCGACCGCTCCGCGGCCTCGGTCGCCGCGGTGGACGGCTTCCTGGCCACGCTCGTCGAACTGCATCACCGACTGGACTACCCCGACGACCTCCGGCCCGTGCTCAGCGCGGGAGGCAGCTCCTTCCCCGATCGCGTCGCCGCGGTCCTCGGCGCCGCGGGAGGGGACGCCGAGGTCGTGCTGCGCTCCGGTGCGTTCCAGATCCACGACGACGGCTTCTACTCCCGCATGTCGCCGTTCGGTCCGCTGACGGACACCGCTCCGCTGCGGTCCGCGATGCACGCGTGGTCGCGAGTGGTCTCCCAGCCCGAACCCGGCCTCGCCCTGCTCGACGCCGGGCGGCGGGACGTGCCGTTCGACATCGACCTCCCGGTGCCGCAGTCGGTCGCCGGCGCCGTGACCGCCCTGAACGACCAGCACGCCTTCCTCCGGCTCGCCGACGGGGCGACCGTCGCGGTCGGCGAGGTCGTGCGGCTGGGTCTCTCTCATCCGTGCACCGCGTTCGACAAATGGCGCGTCGTCGCCGTGATCGACGACCCCGACGCCGAGGACCCCCGGGTGATCGACGCGGTGGCGACATGCTTCTGAGCGCCGAGAAGGCCACCGCCGGCCTGGTGCGCGTCTATCGTCGGGCGACCGTCGTCGACGGCACCGGTGCCCCGCGCTTCGTCGCGGACGTCGCGGTGGAGGGGGCCAGGGTCGTCGCCGTCGTCCGCGACGGCGACGGGGCGACGCTCGAGCTGCTAGAGGGCGCGGTCGAGGTCGACGCGTCCGGCCTCGTCCTGGCGCCCGGTTTCATCGACATGCACGCGCACAGCGACCTCGCGGTGCTCCAGGGCGCCGCGCACGACGCCAAGATCCGGCAGGGGGTCACGACCGAGGTGCTCGGGCAGGACGGCCTGGGCTACGCGCCGCTGGACGAGGCGACCGCCGCCGTCATCCCTGCCCAGATCGCGGGCTGGAACGGGCGGCCGGCGGAGGTCCCGTGGCGGTCGATGGACGACTTCCTGGAGGCGATCGACGCTGCCGCGGTGGCCAACGCCGCGGTTCTGGTGCCGCAGGGCAACCTCCGGATGATGGTGGTCGGACATGACGACCGCCGGGCGACCCCTGCCGAGATCGCGGAGATGGCCGACCTTCTCGGGCAGGCCCTGGACGCGGGGGCCTTCGGCATGTCGAGCGGCCTGACCTACACCCCGGGGATGTACGCCGACACCGCGGAGCTCGAAGCCCTCTGCCGGGTGGTGGCGGAGCGCGGCGGCTACTGGGCGCCGCACACCCGCAGCTACGGGCGGGCGGCGCTGGACGCGTATCGCGAGGCCATCGAGATCGGCCGCCGCACCGGGTGCCCGGTCCATCTCACCCACGCGACCATGAACTTCGCCCCGAACCGCGGTCGCGCCGCCGAGTTGCTGGCGCTCGTCGACGCGGCGACGGCCGACGGCGTCGACGTGACCCTGGACACCTACCCCTATCTCCCGGGGGCGACGACCCTCGCCGCGCTCCTGCCCAGCAGGCTGGCGGCGACCGGCGACCTGCTCGGCGTCCTGGCAGCCCTCGACGCCGAGGGGCGCGAGGCGGTCCGGGTCGAGCTGGAGGAGATCGGCTGCGACGGATTCCACGGCGAGGCGGCGGATTGGTCGGCGATCCAGATCTCCGGGACCGCCCACCCCGATCTGGCCGGGCTCGTCGGCCGGACGATCGCCGACATCGCGGCGGAGACGGGGCAGCGCGCCGTCGACGTCGTGATCGACACGATCCTCGCCGATGCCGGCGCCACGGGCGTGCTCATGCACATCGGCGACGAGGACAACGTCCGCGCCATCATGCGGCACCCGCGGCACTCCGGCGGCAGCGACGGCATCCTGATCGGCGCGCGCCCGCACCCGCGCGGCCGCGGCACGTTCCCCCGTTACCTCGGGCACTACGTCAGGGAGCTGGGGGTGCTGAGCCTCGAGGAAGCGGTGCGTCATCTCTCCGGCAACCCGGCCGCCCGCCTCGGCCTCGACCGCGGCGACGCACCGCGCGGCGTGATCCGCGAGGGCGCCACCGCCGACCTGGTGCTCTTCGATCCCGCGACGATCGCGGCCGGAGCCACCTTCGACGACCCGCACGGCGCGCCGCAGGGCGTGCATGAGGTGCTCGTCGGCGGTGTGCCGGTCGTCATCGACGGCAACCCCACGGGTGCCGTCGCCGGTCGTGCGCTGCGGATGTCTCCGTCCGCGC
The DNA here is from genome assembly GCF_002871415.1 of Microbacterium sp. UMB0228. Lineage (NCBI taxonomy): Bacteria > Bacillati > Actinomycetota > Actinomycetes > Micrococcales > Microbacteriaceae > Microbacterium > Microbacterium sp. UMB0228. The sequence goes on from NZ_PNFU01000001.1 coordinate 365,289, forward strand.
CGCGGGCGACGGTGCCGCACATCGCCGCAGAGATCGACTCGCTGGCTCCGGGCTTCCGGTGGACGCCCTCGACCCCGATCCTCGGCGCGCCGGAGCTGGCGGCCGCGGTCGCACGGCTCGGCGGCGGGGGAGCGGACGACACCCTGCCCGCGATCCGCCTCGTGATCGACGAAGAGCTGGGCGCCGCCGCCTCCACCGCGGGGCGCCACGGGGCCGAGGCCTTCCGGGTGATCGTGACGGCCTCCGGGATCGAGATCGCGGGGGCGACGCCGGAAGGAGTCTTCCGCGGCGCGACCACGCTCCGGCAGCTCCGCGACCCGGACCACGACCCCGCCCTCCCCGCGATCATCCCGGCCGGGCGCTGGGAGGGCTCTCCCGCCTCCGCCTGGCGCGGTGCGATGCTCGACGTGGCGCGCCACTTCCGCCCTGCGGAGGACGTGCGTCGCCTCATCGACCTGCTCGCCGATCACCACCTCAGCATCCTGCACCTGCACCTGACGGACGATCAGGGCTGGCGCTTCGAGGTACCCGGCTACCCGCGTCTGACCGAGGTCGGCGCGCGGCGTGCGGCCACCCAACGCGGTCACGGACCGGAGGCCACGGTCGAGCCCGGCGTGCACGAGGGCTTCTACACCTCCGTCGAGCTGCGCGACCTCGTGCGGTACGCGGAGGAGCGCTTCGTGACGCTCGTGCCCGAGGTCGAGCTGCCGGGACACATCCAGGCCGCGCTCGCCGCCTATCCGGAGCTCGGCAATCTCGACATCGGGACGCCGCCCACCGGGCCGTGGGAGCGCTTCGGCGTGAACGCCCGCACCCTCGCGCCGACCCCGGAGGCGCTGGCCTTCGGCCGTGCCGCCATCGACGCGCTGTGCGACGTGTTCCCGTCCCCGTGGATCGGGATCGGCGGGGACGAGGTCCCGGTGACCGAGTGGGCGGAGAGCGCGGCCGCTGCCGCGCGCATGCAGGAGCTCGGGCTGGCCACGGCGCACGACGTGCAGCCGTGGTTCACGGCGCAGTTCGTCGACCACGTCCGCCGCCGCGGTCGGACCGCGCTGGCCTGGGACGAGGTGCTGGAAGGCGAGGTGCCCGAGGGCGTCCGCATCCTCGCCTGGCGCGGACCGGTCGCGATGCGCGAGGCGCTGCGCCGGGGGATCCCGGTCGTGGGGTGTCCGGATCTCGAGGTCTACCTCGACTACCCGCAGTCGGAATCGACCGAGGAGCCCATCCGCGTCGGTCCGCCGCTGACCATCGAGCGCGCGTACTCCTTCCAGGTCGTCGAGGGGGCGGTCGGCGGGCAGGCGAACGTGTGGACGGAGCACCTGCCGAGCAGGGACCGGGTCGACTTCGCGATGTTCCCGCGTCTCGCCGCGATCGCGGAGCGGCTCTGGGACGGGGGAGAGCCCGCCCCGTTCGCCGACTTCGCGCGGCGGCTGCCCACGCACCTGCGGCGCCTCGCCGCGGCGGGGGTGGGGTATCGTCCGCTGGACGGTCCGTCGCCCGAGCAGCGGCGCCCGGGGGTCCCCGGCAAGCCCATGACCGTGGAGACGCGGGAGGCGATCGTCGCCGGCCTCGTCGAGCGCCTGCTCCGCCGAGCCGCTGACGAGGATCCGCGGTCGGCATGATGTCACGTTTCGGTAACCCTGCCCGCGGAATCGCGCGGTACAGTTGCACAATTCCTGTTCGTAAGGTCTACTAACAAACATGTCCGTTTCGGATGATCAGCGCCCCGCGGCGACGACAGACTTCGTCGCCGCGAACGCGCACGCCTTCGGCCCCGCGCGGCATCTCCGTTCGCGCACCAAGGTGCTCCCCGAGCACGCGCGCGGTCACAACCGCGCCCTCGTGCTGCAGACGCTCTATCACTCGGGGGCGATGAGCCGCGCCGACCTCTCCCGCGAGACCGGCCTCACGCGCGTCACGATCTCCGACCTCGTCGCGGAGTTCATCGCCGACGGCATCGTCGTCGAGATCGGCGTCCGCGAGGCGGTGGGCCCCGGTAAGCCGCCGATCCTCATCGACATCGACCGCGTGGGGCATCAGATCATCGGACTCGACCTGTCCGGTCCGACCGCCTTCGAGGGCGCCGTGCTCAGCCTCGACGGCGACGTGCTGGAGCGGCGTCAGGTTCCGCGTCCCGCGACGCCCGACGGCGATGCCGCCTACGACGCCCTCCGCGGCCTCGCGCAGACCCTCGTCGAGATCGCCACGCAGCCGGTGCTCGGCGTCGGCATCGGCACCCCGGGTGTCGTGCGCCCGGACGGCCTCGTCCTCAGCTCGCCCAACCTCGGCTGGACCGACTTCCCGTTGGAGGCCAAGCTCAGCGCCGAGCTCGACCTCCCCGTGCTGGCGCGCAACGACGCCAACGCCGCCGTGCTCGCGGAGTACACGTTCGGCGAGGCGGAAGCCGACTTCATGCTGATCAAGATCGGCCGCGGCGTGGGTGCCGGGCTCATCACCGGCAGCCAGCCGCTCCTCGGCAGCCGTTTCGCGGCGGGGGAGATCGGTCACGTCGTCGTCGGCACGGACGGCGGCCCGCGCTGCGCGTGCGGCAAGATCGGCTGCCTGGAGGCCTGGCTGAGCGTGAGCCGCATGCATGAGGCGCTCGACGCCGACCCGGCCGCGCGCGAGGAGATCCTCCGCGACTCCGGAACCCGCATGGCGATCGCGATCGCCCCGATCGTCGCCGCCCTCGATCTGTCCGAGGTCGTGCTCTCCGGACCCGCCGAGCTGCTGGACGGCACGCTCATCGACGCCGCCGTCGAGACGCTCCACGCCCGCACGCTCGAGGGCGTCTTCGAGGACGTCATGGTGCGGCTCACCCGCCAGGACGACATCGTGCTCCGGGGCGCCGCGGTGATGGTGCTCTCCGGGCAGCTGGGGGTGTCGTGACCTCCGCGACCATGACCGGGAACGGCATCCGATGATCGTCCCCGCCTCCGCCGACCGCGCCGGTCGGCCCCTTCGCGTGGGCCTCGACGTGGGCGGCACGAAGATCGACGCCGTCGCCGTCGACCCGGCGGGGACGATCCTCGCCCGCCTCCGCCGCCCGACCGGGTGGGGAGAGGACGCCGTCGTCGACAGCATCGTCTCGACCGTCGCCGCGCTCGCCGAGGAGAGCGGGCTGCCGCTGTCCGCCGTCGGATCCGCCGGCATCGGCATCCCCGGCCTCGTGGAGGCGGAGACCGGGCGTGTGCTGCACGCCGTGAACCTCGGCGTGGAATCCCTCGACCTCGCGGCGCGCGCCGAGCAGGCGCTGGGCGTCCCGTTCCGGGTGGAGAACGACGTGAAGGCGGCCGCGCTCGGCGCCGCCGTCCTGAGCGACGTCGCCGGATCGATGGCCTACCTGAACCTGGGCACCGGCGTCGCGGCCGGCATCGTCGTCGACGGCCGCATCTGGCGCGGGGCGCGGGGGACCGCGGGCGAGGTCGGGCACCTCTCCGTCGACCCCCGCGGGCGTCTGTGCGGCTGCGGACAGCGCGGCTGCGTGGAGACGTTCTGCGGCGGCGGGGCGCTGGCCAAGGCCTGGGGACGCCCCGGCGCGCTCCCGGTCAAGGACATCGTGGAGGCAGCCGACGCGGGCGATCCGCACGCCCTCGCCCTGCAGGCGGACCTGTTCTTCGGGGCCGCGGCGGCCGTGCGCGTGCTCGTGCTCTCGGCCGACGTCGAGACGGTGGTCATCGGCGGCGGTCTCACCGCGCTCGGTGGCCGGCTCGCGGACGGGATCCGCGCGGCCCTGCACGCGGGCGCGCAGGCGTCACCGTTCCTGAAGTCCCTGCGGCTGGATGAGAGAATCGAACTGCTCCCCGCGGGTTCCCCCGCCGCCGCTTTCGGCGCCGCTCTGGTGGGCGCATCCATTTCTGAGAAGGAGATCGTTCCGCATGGCTGAGGTCGTCATCGTCGAGAATGCCGAGGCCGCCGGCGCCCTGGTCGCCACCGAGATCGTCGAGCTCATCGACCGCCGCCCCGACGCGGTGCTCGGACTCGCGACCGGATCCACGCCGCTGCCGGTGTACCAGGCTCTCCGCAGCCGCCTCGCGGGCCGGGACGTCTCCCAGGTGCGGGGCTTCGCGCTCGACGAGTACGTCGGGATCGACCCCTCCCACCCGGAGAGCTACCGCTCGGTCATCACCCGCGAGGTGGTGGAGCCGCTGGGCCTCGACCCGGAGCGCATCCACGTGCCGAACGGCGCGGAGGCGACCATCCAGCACGCGGGTGAGGACTACGACGCGGCCATCGCCGCGGCCGGCGGGGTCGACCTGCAGATCCTCGGCATCGGCACCGACGGGCACATCGGGTTCAACGAGCCCGGCTCCTCCTTCGCCTCCCGCACCCGGGTGAAGACCCTGACGGAGCAGACCCGGGAGGACAACGCCCGGTTCTTCGACTCGATCGACGACGTCCCGATGCACTGCATCACGCAGGGGCTGGGGACCATCCTGGAAGCGCGTCACCTCGTGCTGCTGGCGTTCGGCGCGGGCAAGGCCGAGGCCGTGGCCGGTGCGGTCGAGGGGCCGCTCACCGCGCTGCTGCCGGGTTCGGCCATCCAGCTGCACCCGCACGCGACCATCGTCGTCGACGAGGCCGCCGCGTCGAAGCTGCAGCTCGCCGACTACTACCGCTACACGTTCGCGAACAAGCCGGCCTGGCAGGGCATCTGATCCGAGGCGCTAGCGCGCTCCGGCCGGCCACGCGAGCGGCAGCAGATGCTCGACGCTCAGCGGGGCCAGCGGGAGCGCCGCGGCGTCCTCCGGGGTGATCCAGCGCAGCTCGGCGAGCTCGGCCTGCACGCGGACCCCGCCGGGATCGACCGAGGCCGAGAACGCGTCGGCCACCACGCGGTGCCCCGGCTCGTTGGCGGCCGCCGACACGAAGCGCCCCAGGGGCCGGAGGTCGGCCTCCGTGAGCTCGAGCCCGAGCTCTTCGTGCAGCTCGCGGATGAGGGTCTCGACGGGGGATTCGCCCGGCTCCGGCTTGCCCCCGGGCTGCATGAAGCGGGTGGTGCCGTGCTTGCGGACGACGAGGACCCGCCCCTCCGCATCGACGATCACAGCCGCGCTCACGTGGATGTCAGGCATCGGGAGAGAAGACCTTTCCGGGGTTGAGGATGCCGAGGGGGTCGAACACCGCGGCGATGTCGCGCTGGAGGCGCCATTGGTCGTCGCCGAGCTCGTCAGCCAGCCAGCGCCGTTTGAGGACGCCGATGCCGTGCTCGCCGGTGAGGGTGCCGCCCAGCCGGATCGCGGCGCGGAAGAGCTCGTCGGCCGCCGCCCACACCTGCGGCGGGGTCTCCGGACCCTCGAAGATGAAGTTCGGGTGCAGGTTGCCGTCGCCGGCGTGGGCCACGGTCGGGATCACCATGTCGAACTGGCGCTCGATCCGGGCGATCTCGTCGAACATCGCGGGCATGGCGCTCCGCGGCACCGAGACGTCCTCAATGAGGGTGGTTCCCAGCGACGCCATCGCGGCGTGCATGGACCGCCGGATCGCGAGCAGGCGATCGCCCTCGACGGGGTCGTGCGAGACCACGGGGACGCCCTCGTGGGCGCTCAGGATCGCGGCGATGGCGTGCGCCTCCGCACGCGCGGCCGGGCCGTCGGTCTGAATCGTCAGCTGTGCGGCGCCCGGGGTCGGCGCGGGGAGGGCGAGCAGGGCGTGGACGGCGGCGAGGCTCGCGGCATCCATGAGCTCCATGATCGCGGGCTGGATCCCCGCGGCGGTGACGGCCGCGGAGCCTGCGGCCGCCGCCCGGACGCCGGGGAAGGTCGCCGTCACGGTGCAGGTCTCGCCCGGCACCAGGCGGCGCAGCTTGAGTGTGGCCCCGACGACGACGCCGAGCGTTCCCTCCGACCCCACGACGAGGGCGGTGAGGTCGAGCCCGGTCACGCCCTTCACGCTGCGGTGCCCGAGGTGGAGCAGGCGTCCGTCGGCGAGGACGAGATCGACGCCGAGGACCGCATCGCGGACGACGCCGTATTTCGCGCAGAGCAGTCCGCCGGCTCCGGTCGCGATGTTGCCGCCGACGGTGGAGATGTCGCGACTGGCGGGGTCGGGCGGCCACCAGAGTCCCTGGGCCGCCAGGTGCGCGTTGAGGTCGGCATTGAGGATGCCGGGCTCGACCACGGCGAGGAGGTCGTCCGGCCGCACCTCGAGGACGGCGTCCATCCGGCGGAGGGAGAGGACGATCTCCCCCTCACCGGCGTTGGCGGCCCCGGCGAGCCCGGTCCCGGCACCGCGAACGACCACGGGCGTGCGCGTGGCCGTGGCGATGCGCAGGGTCTGCTGCACGTCGTCCACGCTCTCGGCATGGATGACGGCCAGGGGGAGGCCCACCGCGGCATGACCGGAGCGGTCGGCTCTGGCCTCGCGCCGCGCCTGCTCGCTGACGTCCACGCGCGCCCCGAGGGCGTCGCGGAGCAGCGAGACGACGCTCACGACCGTGCGCTCATGCCAGAGCGCGGCGTCCGCTGAGGACTCCGGCGACGACGGCCACCAGCGCGAAGGCCGTGCCGATGAGGGCCTGGCCCATGGACCACCACGCGATGGTCACGCCGACGTAGATGAAGAGCTCGACGACCGCGCGGAGGAAGGGGTGCACGCGGAGCACCGGGCGCGGGGAGAGGAACAGCGCCCACAGCAGGAGGGCGACGACGGGGGCGCCGACGCCGATCACGATGTTCCACGGCAGGTCCCAGCTCGCGAACCCCCACAGGGCGAGCGAGGCGATCGCCGCGATGAGGACGACGACGCGCACGATGTCGAGGGCCGTGAGGGCCGGACGGTCGACGCCGGCGACAGGGGCGGAATCCGGGGTCATGCGTCCAGTCTATTCTGCGACCGGAGCGTCCTCGGCCGGGGTCGGGGCCTCCTCGACGAGCGCGCCCGCGCTCGGAGCGGGCGTGGCCGGGGCCGCCTCAGGTGCCGGGGCGGGGTCCGTCGGCTCGGTCTCAGCCGGGGTGGCCTCGACGATCGTGGTGGTCTCGTCGGCCGGGGCCGCGGACTCCTCGGCGGCGGCCGTCGGTGCCTCGATCGAAGCGGGCTCCTCGACGACCGCCGTCTGCTCGACAGGAGCGGTGGCCACCGTGCGCTCGTCCGCGCCTGCGGCCTCGGGCTGCAGGTCGTAGAGCGTGGTGACGGTCGACGGACCGACCTCGTCACCCGGGAAGAGATAGCGGAACGTCACCGGCACGAGGGGGGCGATGAGGACCTCGAAGTGCGACGGGCGGAGCTCGATGGTGGCCGTGCCGTCCTCGCCCAGGACGACGCGGGGGCCGTCCTCATCATCTCCGAGGAGTGCCTGCACGATGAGCCCTGGCGTGCCCGCCACCGGCACGAGGTAATGCCAGTGCAGATCCTCGTCGAGCCAGAAATCCGCTGCGCTCCACGTGGGCGGCTCCGTCGGGAGCGGGGGGACCTCGGTCTCCGGCGAGGGGGACTCGGGCTCCGGCGCGGCGCCAGGACCGGCGGGAGCGGCCGGTGGCTGCGGGGCCTCGGGCAGCGCGGGCACCGCCACGGGGGCGGCAGGAGCCGCATCGGGTCCGGCCTCCGAAGACACCGGCGGGGCCGTCTCCTCCTCGGCGGGGGGAGACGGCGGCTGCGTGGCATCCGGCGTCTCGATGACCACGGGCTCGTCGAGGTCGAGCGAGGAGTCCGGGGCGATGTCGGTCGCGATCGACGACGGATCGGTGTCTGAGGCGCTCGGCAGAGAGGTCGCGGGATTCGCGCCCGCGAGCCCGGGGACGATGGCCGCCGCGGCGACGACTCCGGCCACCACGAGGGCCGCCGACCCGGCGCCGACGACGGCGCCCATGCCCGTGAAGACGCCGCCCGTGCTCGCGCCCGTGCCCGCACCGCCGGCGGAGCCGGCTCCCGAACCCGCGGCGCCGGCACCGGAGGTGGCCGCCGCGGCGTGTCCGATACCGCCGTCGCCGACGAACACCGCGCCCGGGATGGTGGACGCCGCGCCCGCCACCGCCAGGACCGGCGCACCGCCCTGGAGGGCGGCGAGGTACCCGGAGGCGCCGGTGGCGCCGAGGACGAGCGGGAGCAGCACGAGGGCGAGGCGCTTGGAGACGTCCTTGGCCTCGGCGGCGACGATCATGCAGCGCGCGCACTCGTCGAGGTGCAGCTCCAGGCGACGGTGGTCGCGGGTGGCGAGGTTGCCGCGCGAATAGGCGCCGAGATGCTCGATCGTCCACTGGCACTCGGAACCGGGGCTCGCGCTTCGCAGGTGCGCCTGGATCCACGCCTCGCGGAGCCCTTCGCGGGCGCGGAAGGCGAGCTGCGACACCGCGCCGGCCTTCATGCCGAGGAGCGGAGCCACCTCCTGGGGCTTCATCTGCTCGATCTCGGTGTACCAGAGCACTTCCTGCCACCGCGAGGGGAGGCTGCGGAACGCCTGAGCGGTGAGGCTGCGGTCGAGCGCCTCGTTCGTGGCGTGCTCGGTGCTGTCCGGGTCGGCGACCGTGTCGAGCTCGTCGATCGCGGTCTCGCGGCGCGCGCGTCCCCAGGCGGCCGCGGTGTTGCGGATGCTCGTGAAGAGGTACGCGCGGAACGAGCCGTTGGGGCCGCCGCCCTTGAGGATCGCCTGGTAGATGCGGGTGTAGGACTCCTGCACCAGGTCGTCCGGATCGATGGACGAGGTCACCGACCGTGCGACCGCCATCCCGGAGGGGTAGTGCCGCCTCCAGAGTTCGCCGAACGCCCCCTTGTCGCCGGAGCGGACGCGGAGGATCAGGTCGGCATCGCCGATGGTGTCGTCTGGTGTGGTGTTCTCTCGGTGCACGGTCATCCATCTGGTCCCGGGGCACACAACCGTCCCCAGGAGGAGAGACGCGAGAAGGCGTCTTTCATTACGCGGTCCCTCCATTGTCTCGCGAAATCGGCATGCTGGCCAGCCCCGGGACGGACTCGAAGCAGATGCTCGGGGACGCCTCGGCGCCCCGGCGGTGATGCCCGGGAAGAACTTTCTGAACTTTTTTCGGAGAACCGCGTAATGAACCGGGCCGGCCCTCGTCTCATCCCGTAGAGACAGCCGAAATGGACTCCACCGGGGGGCGGAGTTCCGGCGCTGGTGCGGGGGGTACTGCACCAGTGGGCGGGTCGGGATCCTCGGGGGAGGAGCTCCCGGCCCCGCCCGCTCGAGCGGGAGGGAATGGGCCGCCGATCTGGGGAGAACGGCGGCCCACCACTCCCACACCTGCGAGACGCACGTCACCGATCTGGGGAGTCCGGTGACACCGTCTTGTCCGATCGACCGGAGACCGCAGTGCTGCGCGTCGCGCGGAGCGCTGTCGTCCTAGGCGGGCAGCGCCGGTCCCGTCCAGACCCGCGCGACGCGCAGCTCCGCGTCCAGGAGCACCGCATCGCCGAGCAGGCCGGGGCGCAGCGCGCCGAGGTGGGCGTCACGTCCGATCGCGCGGGCCGGGGTCTCCGTGAGCGCCCGCACGACCTCCGGCAGCGGCACGCCCGCCGCCACCGCCCGCTGCAGCGCGACGTCCTGGGTCAGGGTGGAGCCGGCGATAGAGCCGGTGTCGTCGGCGCGGGCCACGCCGTTCTCGACGGTGACCTTGACCGCACCGAGGTCGTACGTGCCGTCGGCGCTCCCGGCCGCGGCCATGGCGTCGGTGATGAGCGCCACGCGCTGCGGCGCCGCGTCGAACACGAGCTTGACGACGTGCGGGTCGAGGTGCACGTCGTCGGCGATCGCCTCCAGGATCACCCGGTGGTCGGCGGCCGCAGCCAGCACCGGACCGGGGGCGCGGTGGTGGATGCCGGGCATCGCGTTGAAGGCGTGGGTCAGCAGCGAGGCGCCGGCCTCGAAGGCGGCGACGGCCATCGCGGCGTCGGCGTCGGTGTGCCCCACCGCGGCCGCGGCACCCGCCGCGACGATCTGACGGACGGCGTCGATCCCGCCGGGGAGTTCCGGCGCGATGGTGACCTGACGGACGGTGCCTTCTCCGGCATCCAGCAGACGGGCCACGTCGGCCGGGACGGGGTGCCGCAGCAGCGAGGGCTCATGGGCGCCGTGGTGCCCGGGGTCGAGGAACGGGCCCTCCAGGTGCGAGCCGAGGACGTCGGGGTCGGTCCTGGTCAGGGCAGCGATCAGGCCGACGCTGCGGGCGAGGTCGTCGATCGTGCCCGTGACGAGCGAGATGACGGCCCTGGTGGTGCCGTGCTCGCGGTGCAGATCCCGCCCGGTCCGGATGGCGTCCACACCGTCGTCGTACGCCGCACCCGCTCCGCCGTGACCGTGGATGTCGACGAAGCCCGGCGTGAGCAGCGCGCCCGCGCCCGCCACGGCGGTCGCGTCCACGACCTCCGTCGCGGGCTCCCAGTCCGTTCCGGAGCCGCGGGACGCCACGACGCCGTCCTCGATGCGCACCCAGCCGTCCTCGACGATCTCCCCGTGATCGACGAGGCGGGCGGAGTGGATGACGAGGGAACCGGTCGCGGAGGAGAGGGTCTTCAACGGGCGCTCCAGGGGATCTCGGGGGCGGGGTGGAAATCGACCCCCTCAGCCTTCCACAGCGGCGCGAGGGTGCCGACCCGGGCGCGGAAGGACTCCCACGTGCGGCCCACGCCCTCGCGCGGCGACCAGGCGATCTCGGCCTGCGCGGCGGCACGGGGGAACACGAGCTGCTCCACCTCGTCGAGCGTGCGGGTGGTCTCGGACCACAGCGGCGCCTCGATCCCCAGGATCGCCTCGTCCGGCACGTCAAGGACGGCGGTCGGCTCCCACTCGTACGCGCGGCGGACGTCGATGATGGCGGCCCAGGTGAGTCCGAGCGGGAACTCGGCCGTGTACTTCATATCGAGATAGGTCGCATCCGCCGCCGACATGATGAGGGCTCCGCCGCGCTCGACGAAGTGCGCGGCCTCCTCGGCATGCGTGCCCGTCGGCGTCGTCATGCCCCAGTACTGCCCGATCGTGCCGCGGGCGATGCCGGCCGCCGACCCCATCTCGTGCCACGCGACCGGGGTCTTGCCCTCCTCGACGACGATCGCCGTCGCGCGCTCCGCGAAGAGGTCGAAGTCGGCCTGGGGTGTGCCGAGGGACTCGTCGCCGCCGATGTGGATGTAGGGCCCCGGGGTCATCTCGGCGAGCTCGCGGACGACGTCGCGGACGAACCGGTACGTCTCCTCCTCGTGGATGCGCACACTGGAGTGCCCGACGCCCCAGCCCAGGTAGGGCTCTCCGGCCACAGGGAGCGGCTGGCCGAGCTGCTCGGACTGGGCGACCAGCGCGTCGTTCAGCACCGGGGCCTCGACCAGCTCCGGGTAGGCCACGCCGATCGCGTGGGTGTGGCCGGGGAGGTCGACCTCGGGGATCACGATCATGTGGCGCGCCGCCGCGTATGCCACGATCTCGCGGTAGTCGTCCTTGGTGTAGAAGCCGCCGGGGGCGCCGTCGGCCGCGGTGGCGGCGGCGCGCTCGGTGAGCAGCGGCCAGGAGTCGATGTGCACGCGCCAGCCCTGGTCGTCGGTGAGGTGCAGGTGCAGGTGGTTGAACTTCAGTGCGCTGGTGCTGTCGATGAGCCGCTTCACGTCGTCGACGCCGAAGAAGTGCCGCGCTACGTCGAGCATCACGCCGCGGCGGGCGAAGCGCGGGGCGTCGGCGATGTCGGCGCGGAGCAGCGCCCAGCCGGCGTCGTCCTCCCGGAGCAGCTGCAGCAGCGTCTGGACCCCGTAGAAGAGCCCCGCCTCATCGGCGCCGATGAGGATGGCGCGGTCGCCGACCTCGAGCGTGTAGCCCTCCGGCGCGGAGGAGGCCGCGTCGACGAACAGCTCGATCTCGGCGGGGCCGGAGTCCACCGCGGTGAGGCGGAGGCCGGTGCGGCGTTCGACGGCGTCGATCAGCTGTCCGGCGGCGGGGGAGGTGCCGAGCACGCGCGTCGTCGCGGCGAGCGGCAGACGTCCCTCCCTGGCCTTCGCGGACACCGGAGCAGGGACGAGGGGCAGATCAAGAGGTAGGACCATGAACAAAACCTAGCCGTCGAAACGCCGCAAGGGAACAGGGGGATCGAAACGATTCTGCAGACGGTGGGCACGATGACCGAAACGGCCGCGTGCGTGGCGGCTCGCATCGGCTATGCTCGTAACCGTCGCGACTGGCGTCTGGGTGGACAACCACCGGGGAGCGACTGACCACGGAATTCGACCGCGCGCCTGGGCCGATAGGAACACCCTTTTCGAATCCGTCGTCAAAAGGAGCACGTCATGACCGACCGTTACTTCAACGCCCCGCTCTCCGAGGTCGACCCGGAGATCGCCGAGGTCCTCGATCGCGAGCTGAAGCGTCAGCAGACCTTCCTCGAGATGATCGCCTCGGAGAACTTCGTCCCCGTCTCGGTCCTGCAGTCGCAGGGCTCGGTGCTCACCAACAAGTACGCCGAGGGCTACCCCGGCCGCCGCTACTACGGCGGCTGCGAGGAGGTCGACGTCGCGGAGGAGCTCGCCATCTCCCGCGCCAAGAGCCTGTTCGGCGCCGAGTTCGCGAACGTCCAGCCGCACTCCGGTGCGTCCGCGAACGCCGCGGTCCTGCACGCGATCGCCCGCCCCGGCGACACCCTGCTCGGCCTTTCGCTCGACCAGGGCGGCCACCTCACGCACGGCATGAAGATCAACTTCTCCGGCCGCCTGTACGACATCGTGGCCTACGGGGTCGACGCCGAGACCTCGACGATCGACATGGACGAGGTCCGCCGCCTCGCCATCGAGCACAAGCCCACGGTCATCATCGCCGGGTGGTCGGCGTACCCCCGGACGATGGACTTCGCCGCGTTCCGTGCCATCGCCGACGAGGTGGGCGCGATCCTCTGGGTCGACATGGCGCACTTCGCCGGTCTCGTCGCGGCAGGTCTTCACCCCAACCCGGTTCCGCACGCGCACGTCGTCTCCTCGACCGTGCACAAGACCATCGGCGGCCCGCGCTCGGGCTTCATCCTCACCAACGACGCCGACCTCGCCAAGAAGATCAACACCGCGGTCTTCCCCGGCCAGCAGGGCGGTCCGCTCATGCACGTGATCGCGGCGAAGGCGACCGCCTTCAAGCTCGCCGGCACGCCGGAGTTCAAGGAGCGCCAGGAGCGCGTGCTGCGCGGGGCGAAGCTCATCGCGGAGCGCCTGTCGCAGCAGGATGTGAAGGACGCCGGCATCGCGGTGCGCTCGGGCGGGACGGACGTGCACCTCGTGCTCGTCGACCTCCGCGACGCCGAGATCGACGGCAAGCAGGCGGAAGACCTCCTGCACGACATCCACATCACCGTGAACCGCAACGCCGTGCCGAACGACCCGCGTCCGCCGATGGTGACCTCGGGCCTGCGCATCGGCACGCCCGCGCTCGCGACCCGCGGTTTCGGCGACGCCGAGTTCACGGAGGTGGCCGACATCATCGCCCTCGCGCTGCTCCCCGGTGCCGACATCGAGGCGCTCCGCGCCCGCGTGGACGCGCTCGCCGCGGCCTTCCCGCTCTACCCGGACCTGCAGCAGTGACCGCGGTCGTCCTCGACGGCAAGGCGGCGGCGGCCGAGATCCGCGCCGAGCTGACGGAGCGGGTCGCCGCGCTGAAGGAGAAGGGCGTCACCCCCGGCATCGCCACGGTGCTGGTGGGAGCCGACCCCGCCTCGCAGCTCTACGTGGGCATGAAGCACCGGCAGTCCGAGGCGATCGGGATGAACTCGATCCAGCGCGAGCTGCCGGCCGACGCCACCCAGGCCGACGTCGAGGCGCTGATCGACGAGCTCAACGCCGATCCCGCTTGCCACGGGTACATCGTGCAGCTGCCGCTACCGAAGCACCTCGACACCGACGCGATCCTGGAGCGGATCGATCCGGCGAAGGACGCGGACGGGCTGCACCCGACCAACCTCGGGCGCCTCGTCCTCAACGTCAACGCGCCGATCCACACGCCGCTGCCGTGCACCCCGCGCGGGGTCATCGAGCTGCTGCTGCGCAATGACTACGACCTTACGGGCAAGCACGTCGTGGTCGTCGGCCGCGGTGTCACGATCGGGCGGTCGATCGGGCTGCTGCTGACCCGTCGCGACCTCAACGCCACGGTTACGCTGACGCACACCGGCACGGTCGACATGCCGCGTTACCTGCGGGAGGCCGACGTGATCGTGGCGGCCGCGGGGGTCAAGCACCTCATCCGCGCCGAGGACGTCAAGCCGGGAGCCGCGGTGCTGGACGTGGGGGTCACCCGCGAGACCGATCCGGAGACCGGCAAGAACCTCGTGTTCGGTGACGTCGCTCCCGAGGTCGCCGAGGTCGCCGGGTACCTGTCGCCGAATCCGGGAGGGGTGGGGCCGATGACCGTCGCCCTGCTCATGACCAACGTCGTCGAGGCGGCCGAGCGGACGGTCTGACCTCCGCACCGCGTCGCAGATTCACGCGAACGCCGCAGGGATCCCGGGGATACCTGCGGCGTTCGTGCGATTCTGCGGACTCAGCCCTGACCGTGCAGCGAGCTCTCCACGCCGCTGATCCGGGCCTGCTCGTCGAAGCGGATCGTCGCGGTGCCCGAGGCATCCGTCACCGTGGCGCCGGAGAAGGACTCGTCCGTCCAGGTGAGGGTCCAGCCGGCGAGACGCGCGAGGTCCCAGACCGCCGTGCGGGCGTCGGGGAGGGACGTCTGCGCGAGGGTGCGGGGCAGGGCCGCCACCGTGTCGGCGACCGTGAGCGGGGCGAGCGGGGCGTCGAGCAGGAACACCGCGCGGGTGCCGCCGTCGACGGGGGCCGAGTAGTAGGGGGAGCGCCCGGTGAGCTCGACCGCCACGCCGCCGATCGTGTGCGCCGCGCGGGCGATCCAGTCCGCGTCGCCCGCGGCATCGGCCGGGAACGGGACCTCGGGGGCGGTGAGCTCGGCGATCCCGTGCTGCTCGCCGTACGCGCGGAGCTGCGCCGCGACACCCTGGGGGTCGCCCTGGGGATGCGCCCACGCCCACAGCAGCGAGCGGGGACCGGGGGCGATCGTGGCGATGAGGTGCGCGCGGGTCACGAGCTGCCGGGTCGGGTCGTCGTTCGCGGTGAAGGTCAGCGTCCCCGCCGCGAGGTCGGCGTCCCACCGGTGCTCGCCGAGTGCGGCGGCGGCCGCGGAGAGGGCGTCCTGGCGGAGCGCGGTGAAGAGGGCGGCACGGTCGGCCAGGGGCTGCAGCGGGGGGAAGGTCATGCTCACAGTCTCGCCGGGATTGCTATGAATCCGCCACTCCGCTTCGAATCGCGCACATGGCCCCATTCCGGCCGCGGATGGAGCCAGGTGCGCGACGTGAAGTCAGTAGCTGGGGCGGCCGGAGGCGTCGGAGCGGGGGAGGAAGCGGGCGGCGAGGGCCTCGGAGGCGCGGGCGAGGAGGGCGACGTCGGCGCCGACGGCCACGAAGTCCGCCCCCGCCGCGAGATACGCGTCGGCGGCGGAGGGGTCGAAGGCGTTCACCCCCACGGGCTTCCCGGCGCCCTGCACTGCGGCGAACACGGACTCGACGGCGGCGACCACGTCCGGATGCGTCTGCTGTCCGAGCAGGCCCATCGACGCGGACAGGTCCGAGGGGCCGACGAACACCGCGTCCACCCCGTCGACCGCGGCGATGTCGGCGGCGGCCTCGACCCCCGCGGCCGTCTCGATCTGCACCGTCAGCGACACGTGCTGCGCGGACTCCTGCAGGTAGCGGTCGACGCGGTTCCAGCGGGCGCTGCGGGCGAGGGCGCTGCCGACGCCGCGGACGCCCTCGGGGGGATAGCGGGTCGCGGCCACGGCGGCCCTGGCCTCGTCGGCGGACGACACCATCGGCACGATGAGGTTCTGCGCACCGAGGTCGAGCACCTGCTTGATCGCGACCGCATCGTTCAAGGGCACCCGGACGAGCGGGGTCACCGGATAGGCCGCGACCGCCTGGAGCTGGGTCAGCACGGACTCGAGCGTGTTCGCCGAGTGCTCCATGTCGATGAGCAGCCAGTCCAGCCCGGAGCCCGCGGCGACCTCGGCGAGCAGCGGGCTGCCGGAGCACACCCACATCCCCACGAAGGGACGATCGGACGCGGCGAGCTGCGCGCGGAAGGACGGGTCTAGACGAAGCGGCATGTGATGGTCCCCATCGGTCCGTAGTCGCACAGCACCTCGTCGCCGCGCGACACCCACATCGGGCGTGTGAACGATCCTGCCAGGATGATCTCGCCCGCCTCCAGACGCGCGCCGTGCTGATGGAACTTGTTCGCGAGCCACGCGACCCCGGTCGCGGGGTGGCCGAGCACGCCGGCGGCGACACCGGTCTCCTCGATCTCCCCGTTGCGGGACAGCACGCCGGGCACCCACCGCAGGTCGATCTCGTCCGGGCGCTTGCGCACCGTCCCCAGCACCATCGCCCCGTACGCGGCGTTGTCGCTGATGGTGTCGACGATCGTTCGGCCCTCGAGCTCGATGTGCGAGTTGAGCACCTCGAGGGCCGGCACGGCGTAGTCGATGGCGGCGAGGGCGTCCTCCAGCGTGCAGTCGGGGCCCTCAAGAGGCTCCTTGAGCACGAACGCGAGCTCCACCTCGATGCGGACGTTGGAGAAGTGCCCGGTGGGGATCTCCGCGCCCGACTCGTACACGGTGTCGTCGAACATGACGCCGTAGTCGGGCTCGGTGATCCCCGTCGCCTGCTGCATGGCCTTCGAGGTCAGGCCGATCTTGCGCCCGACCAGCCGACGGCCGGCCGCGACCTGCGAATCCCGCCACACGCCCTGGATGGCGTAGGAGTCCTCCACGGTCGCCTCGGGGTAGCGCGCGGTGATGCGCGGGATCACCCCGTGCGTGCGGTCGGCCTCCGCGAGCTCCGCGGCGATCTGCGCGATGGTCTCCTCAGACAGCATGAGCGTCTCCTAGAGCTGGTGGCCGAGCTTGTACTCGCCCTGCTTGTACTCGGGCATCGAGGTCTCGCCTTCGTCCGCGCGGGTGTAGGAGAAGCCGTCGGCGCCGATCGTCACGGCCATCTCGCTGGAGTCCGTGCGGGCGACGACGGGCTGCGGGTTGCCGTCGAGGTCGAGCACGAGCGAGGCGTCGGTGTACCAGGAGGGCACCACCGGGGTGCCCCACCAGTCGCGGCGCTGGTTGTCGTGCACGTCCCAGGTGACGACCGGGTTGTCCGGGTCGCCGGTGTAGTAGTCCTGCGTGTAGATCTCGACGCGGTGGCCGTCGGGGTCGCGCAAGTAGAGGTAGAACGCGTTGGAGACGCCGTGCCGGCCGGGGCCGCGCTCGATGGCGTCGGAGCGGCGCAGCGCCCCGAGCTTGTCGCAGATCGCGAGGATGTTGTGCTTCTCGTGCGTCGCGAAGGCGACGTGGTGCATGCGCGGGCCGTCGCCGCCCGTCGCCGCGGTGTCGTGCACGGTGGGCTTGCGGCGCATCCACGCGGCGTACACGGTGCCCTCGTCGTCCTGGATGTCCTCCGTCACGCGGAAACCGAGGTCCTGGTAGTGGCGCACCGCACGTGGCACGTCGGGGGTGACCTGGTTGAAGTGGTCGAGGCGCACGAGCTCGCCGGGGGTGTGCAGGTCGTACCGCCAGGACAGGCGCTCCACGTGCTCGGTGGCGTAGAAGAACTCGTACGGGAAGCCGAGCGGGTCGACGACGCGCACGGAGTCGCCGATGCCCTTCACGAAGCCGTTCTCCTGACGACGGACGTCGCAGCCGAGTTCCGTGTAGAACTCCACGGCGCGGTCGAGGTCCTCCGCGGCGCGCACCCGGTACGAGAACGCGGCGACCGCGGCGATGGGCCCCTGACGCAGCACGAGGTTGTGGTGGATGAACTCCTCGGTCGAGCGCAGGTAGATCGCCTCGTCGTCCTCCTCGGTCACGTACAGGCCCAGGATGTCGACGTAGAACTGCCGCGAGGCGGCCAGGTCGGTCACGATGAGCTCCATGTACGCGCAGCGCAGGATGTCCGGCGGGGTGCTCTTCGGCGTCGCGACGGGGTTGTCGCTCTGGATAGGGGCCTCCTGGCTCACGTAGTAGCCGGAGGAGGTGAGGGTCTTGGCGGTCTTGTCGGTCATGTCGGCGTCCTTGCTCGTCAGGGGATCGGGTCAGCTCTCGGCGTCTTCCGACGCCTCGGCCACGTCTTCGGCGAGGGCCTTCTTGCCGAACGTGGGGTTGTGCGGGGTCGAGGCGAGCGTGATGTGCACGCTCTGCTGGTCGGTGTAGAAGTCGATGGAGCGGTAGCCGCCCTCGTGGCCCAGGCCCGACGCCTTCACGCCGCCGAACGGCGTGCGCAGGTCGCGGACGTTGTTGCTGTTCAGCCACACCATGCCGGCCTCGACGGACTGCGCGAACGTGTGGGCGCGCTTGAGGTCGTTCGTCCAGATGTAGGCCGCGAGCCCGTACTTCGTGTTGTTCGCGAGCGCCAGCGCCTCCTCGTCGGAGTCGAACGGGGTGATGGCGACGACCGGGCCGAAGATCTCCTCCTGGAAGATGCGGGCGTCGGGGGCGACGTCGGCGAACACCGTCGGGGCGACGAAGTTCCCCTCCTCGAAGCCCTCGGGACGACCGCCGCCGGCGACCAGGCGGCCCTCGGTCTTGCCGATCTCGACGTAGGACATCACCTTGTCGTAGTGCTCGGGGTGCACGAGCGCGCCGACCTCGGTCTCGGGGTCGTGCGGGTAGCCGACCTTGACGCGCTGCGCCTGCGCGGCGTAGCGCTCCACGAACTCGTCGTAGATCGAGCGCTCCACGATGATGCGGGACCCGGCGGTGCAGCGCTCGCCGTTGAGGGAGAAGACGCCGAAGATGGTGGCGTCGACGGCGGCCTCCAGGTCGGCGTCCGCGAAGACCACGGCGGGCGACTTGCCGCCGAGCTCCATCGACAGGCCCTTGAGGAACGGCGCGGCGTTGCCGAAGATGATCTGCCCCGTGCGGCTCTCGCCGGTGAAGGAGATGAGCGGCACGTCGGGGTGCTTCACCAGTGCGTCGCCGGCGTCTTCGCCGAGGCCGTTGACGAGGTTGAAGACGCCCTGCGGCAGGCCCGCCTCCTCGAAGATGCCCGCCCACAGCGAGGCGGAGAGGGGCGTGAACTCGGCCGGCTTGAGGACGACCGTGTTGCCGGTGGCGAGCGCGGGGCCGAGCTTCCAGGACTCGAGCATGAACGGCGTGTTCCACGGAGTGATGAGCCCGGCGACGCCGATCGGCTTGCGGTTGACGTAGTTCATCTGCTTGCCCGGCACCTTGAAGGCGTCGTCGGCCTGGGCGACGATCAGGTCGGCGAAGAAGCGGAAGTTCTCCGCGGCGCGGCGGGCCTGACCGAGGGCCTGCGTGATCGGCAGGCCGGAGTCGTACGACTCCAGCTCCGCGAGCCGAGCGTCGCGCGACTCCACGATGTCGGCGATCCTGTGCAGCACGCGCGAGCGCTCGCGGGGGAGCATGCGCGGCCAGGGGCCTTCGTCGAAGGCGCGCTTGGCGGCGGCGACGGCCCGCTCGATGTCGGCCTTCTTGCCGGCGGCGGCCGTCGTGTAGGTCTGGTTCGTCACCGGGTCGAGCACGTCGAACGTGTCGCCGTCGATCGAGTCGACGAAGGCGCCGTCGATGTAGTGCTGGATGTGGTCGGGCAGGTCGGCGGGGATGCGGGAGTCGGTCATGATGCTTCTCCTTCGGCGGGGACGGAACGGGTGTGCAGGGCGTCGAGGAACGCGTCCCTCGTGCGCCACCGGTGGTTGCGGGCGGCGAGCTCGATCTCCAGCGGCTCGGCGCCGTCGCGGATCAGCTCGAGGATCTGGGTGTGCTCGTCGACCGAGTGGTGGGCGCGGCCGGGCACGTAGGCGAAGGTCGAGTCGCGGATGCCGGACAGCCGGGCCCAGCCGCGGTGCACGAGGTCGAGCAGGTGCGGGTTGGGGCATGGCTCGAACAGCACGGAGTGGAACTGCCGGTTGAGCTCGGTGAACGTGTGCGGGTCGAAGTGGTCGAGCAGGCGGCTCATGCGCTCGTTGACCTCGGCGGCCTGGGCGAGCGCGTCCGCGTCGAGCAGGGGAGCGGAGAGCGCGGTGGCCGCCCCTTCGACGAGTCCGAGCGTCTGCATGGTGTGGGCGTACTCGCCCTCGTCCACGAGGGTCACGCGGGCGCCGACGTTGCGCTCGAAGGTCACGAGACCCTCGGCCTCCAGGCGGCGGATCGCCTCGCGCACCGGGACCACGCTCATCCCCAGCTCCTCGGCGATCGGACCGAGGACCAGGCGGTAGCCGGGACCGTAGGTGTGCGCCGAGATGCGCGCGCGGATCCAGGCGTACGCCTGCTCCGACTTGCTGGCGCTCTCGACCGTGCTCACTTCCGCTCCGCTCCGGTGCCGGTCGCCTGCTCGTAGCGGGCGCGCCATTCGGCGTTCATCGGGAAGAGGCCGTCGACCGGGTGCCCGGCGGCGACCTGCTCGGCGATCCAGGCGTCCTCGACCTCCTGGGCCACGGCGTCGGCGGCGACCTCGGCGGCGAGAGCGGGCGGGATCACGATCACGCCGTCGCTGTCGCCGACGATGATGTCGCCGGGCTGCACGGTGGCACCGCCGCACGAGATCGTCACGTCGACGTCCCACGGCACGTGCTTGCGGCCGAGCACCGAGGGGTGCGCACCCTGCGAGAACACCGGAAGCCCGATCTCGGCGACGGCCTGGAAGTCGCGGACACCGCCGTCGGTGACCACGCCCGCCGCGCCGCGGGTCTGCGCGCGCAGGGCGAGGATGTCGCCGAGCGTGCCGGTGGACGCGTCGCCGCGGGCCTCGATGACGATGACCTCGCCTTCGGCGACCGCGTCGAACGCGCGCTTCTGGGCGTTGTACCCGCCGCCGTGGGTGCGGAACAGGTCTTCGCGGAACGGCACGAAGCGGAGAGTCTTGGCGGTGCCGACGATCTTCGCGTCCGGGAGGTTGGCGGAGACGCCGTCGATGAAGCAGGAGTGGTGTCCGCGCTTGCGCAGCTGGGCCGAGAGGCCGGCGGTGGGGGCTTCGAGGAGCTGGGCGCGGAGCTCGGGGGTGAGCGTGGGCGCGGTGTCCTCGGCGGGCAGGCCGGCGAGCTCGCGGGAGCCCCAGGCCTCGGTGCGCTGGAGGTCGTCCACGGCGGGGAGCGAGCCGAGGTCGCCGTCGAAGGGGACATCCCCCTGCGTGACCGTCGTGATCAGGCGGCCGGACGTGGGGGCGCCGGGGGCGTCCGGGGCGTCGACCTCGATCTCGACCACGTCGCCGGGGACGATGACCGACGAGCCCGCGGGGGTGCCGGTGAGGATCACGTCGCCGGTCTCCAGCGTGAAGTGCTGGGAGAGGTCGGCGACGAGCTGGGCCAGCGGGAAGATGAGGCCGGCGGTGGTGTCGTCCTGGCGGAGCTCGCCGTTCACCCAGGCGCGCACGCGGAGGGCCGCCGGGTCGACCGTGCGGGCGTCGATCAGCTCCGGACCGAGCGGGGTGTACCCGTCGCCGCCCTTGGAGCGGACGTTGGAGCCCTTGTCGTTGGCGCGCAGGTCGTAGAGACCGAGGTCGTTCGAGGCGGTCACCCACTGCACGTGGTCCCAGGCGTCGGCGAGGGCGACCCGGCGGGCCGGGGCGCCGATGATCAGCGCGATCTCCCCCTCGAACGCGAGCAGCTCGGTGCCGGCGGGGCGCTCGACCGTGCCGCCGGAGACCCCGACCGAACTGGCCGGCTTGAAGAAATAGGAGGGGTGGGCGGGGCGTCGACCGCGCTGGTCGGCCCGCGAGGCGTAGCTCAGGTGGATCGCGATGATCTTCCCCGGGCGGGCGATGGTGTCCGTCACGGATGCGCCTCCTCGCGCTCGTCAGGACGCGTTGTGCGTCGTATCCGAAATCATATATCATCGTCTCACCCCTCGGCAAGCAGATCGGATTCACGTCCGGGCGCGCCGTGACAACGCGGTCACAAGCACAAAGGAGACACCCCATGAGCGGGCAGTCACAGGGTGGGTTCACGCCCACCGGAACCATCGCGACGGCGGCCGACCGGCGTCGTGTCGTCTTCGCCACCGTCGTCGGGACCACCGTCGAGTGGTACGACTTCTTCATCTACGCCACGGCGGTCGGGCTCGTCTTCGGACAGCTCTTCTTCGCGCCGCTCGGCGCCAACAGCGCTCTCGTCGGCTTCGCCACGGTCGGTGTGAGCTTCCTCTTCCGGCCCCTCGGCGCGTTCCTCGCCGGCCACTACGGCGACAAGCTCGGCCGCAAGGCCGTGCTGATGTGGACGCTGATCCTCATGGGGGCCGCGACCGCCCTGATCGGTCTGCTCCCCACGTACGAGACCATCGGCGTGATGGCGCCGGTCCTCCTCGTGCTGCTGCGCATCGTGCAGGGCATCTCGGCTGGCGGCGAGTGGGGCGGCGCGGTGCTGATGGCTGTCGAGCACGCCCCGCGCAAGAAGCGCGGCATCTTCGGCGCCTCCCCGCAGATCGGCGTGCCGCTCGGCCTGCTGCTCGCCTCGGGCGTCATGGCGCTGATGACCGCTATCGCTCCGGGGGACCAGTTCCTCGCGTGGGGCTGGCGCGTGCCGTTCCTGCTGAGCGTCGTGCTGATCCTCGTGGGCTACTACGTCCGCCGTCGCGTGGAGGAGAGCCCGGTGTTCGCCGAGCTCGCCGAGCGCAAGGAGAAGGCGAAGATGCCGATCGTGCAGCTCTTCCGCAAGCACCTGCTGCTCGTCATCATCGCCGCCCTCGTCTTCGCCGGGAACAACGCCGTGGGATACATGACCACCGGCGGCTACATCCAGGGCTACGCCACGAACCCCGACGGACCCATCGGCCTCGAGCGCGGGCCCGTGCTGTGGGCGGTCACCGGATCGGCCGTCACCTGGCTGCTCACCACGCTGCTGGCCGGCTGGGTGTCCGACCGCATCGGCCGTCGCACGACCTACCTCATCGGCTGGGTGCTCCAGCTCGTCGGCGTGTTCACGCTGTTCCCGCTCGTCAACACCGGCGAGGTGGGGCTGCTGTTCGCGGGTCTCGCGATCCTCACGATCGGCCTGGGCTTCACCTACGGGCCGCAGGCGGCGCTGTACACCGAGCTGTTCCCCGCGAGCATCCGGTTCTCCGGCGTCTCCATCTCGTACGCGATCGGCGCGATCGCCGGTGGCGCCTTCGCGCCCACGATCGCGACGTTCATCGTCGATCAGACCGGCTCCACCGAGGCGGTCACCTGGTACCTCGCGGGCATGACCCTCCTCGGCCTCGTCGCCACGCTCCTGCTGCGCGACCGCTCGGGCATCCCGCTCGGTCCGGACCACGAGGAGGAGCAGTCCGTCAGCCCGATCCGCGGGCTTGCGAAGGTCTGACCTCCCTGCCACGAGAGCGCACGTCCCTGAGGGGCGTGCGCTCTCGTGCGTTCCGGCTCAGCCCTCGAGGGCCTCGCGGATGAGGTCGGCGGAGCGTCGGAGGCGCGCGGCGATCTCCCCGTCGTCCAGGTCGGTCGCGACGTGCACGACCGCGATCGCGGCGGGACGCTGACCGCGCAGGCGCAGCGGGACGGCGACCGACTGGACCGTGGGGATGACCTCGTCGTGGCTCGTGGCGTAGCCGCGCGCGGCGGCGGCGTCGACGTCGGCGCGCAGGGCGGGGGAGATGGCGACGGGGGCCTCCGCGCCGTCGAGCTGCGCGAGGATCGCCTTCCCGGGGGCGCCGACCGTGACGGAGTGCCGCGCGCCGGGGCGCTGGGCGACGCTGGCGACGGCGTGCCGCGGCTCGACGCTGGCGAGGGTGATGCACTCGGCCCCGTCGAGGACGGCGAGGAAGCAGGTCATGCCGAGCTCGTTCGCGATGGCGGTGAGCTCCGGCAGCGCCTCGGCCTGGAGGTCGTGGGCGACGCCGGCGGCGAGGGCGGCCATGCGGGCGCCGAGGCTCACGGCGCCGCTCGCGTCGCGGGTGACGAGACCGTGATCCTCGAGGGTGCGGAGGAGGCGGTAGGCGATGGAGCGATGCACTTCGAGGCGTCCGGCGATGTCGTCGATGGTCAGCGCGCCGCGGGCGTCGGCGAGCACCTCGAGGATGCGGATGCCGCGGCTCAGCGTCTGCGAGGCGGGGGCGGCGGGGCGCTCGGACATGGCTCTCCTTGCGATGCGCGAGGCACCGGTCTAGGCTGTGTTCAATAGTAGAACACTGTGTTCGAATATAGAACACGGTGTTCCTGGACGCAACACCCGACGAAGACGTCCGGAAGGAATCGACGACGATGCAGTTCCACCACCACGGCTATGTGTCCGGAGACCCGCGCGTGCAGGACGCCGCCGGTACCGGGATCGACCGCCCCGCCGCCCTGCCCGACGGGGTCGACGTCCTCATCGTCGGCTCCGGGCCCGCGGGCATGCTGCTCGCGGCACAGATGTCGCAGTACCCCGACATCACGACCCGCATCATCGAGAAGCGCGAGGGCCGCCTCGTCCTCGGGCAGGCCGACGGCATCCAGCCCCGCAGCGTGGAGACCTTCCAGGCCTTCGGCTTCGCCGAGCGCATCATCGCCGAGGCCTACAACATCGGCTGGATGAACTTCTGGGGCCCCGACCCCGAGCACCCCGATCGGATCGTGCGGACCACCCGCACCGCCGACTACGCCTACGACATCTGCGAGTTCCCGCACCTCATCGTCAACCAGGCCCGCGTGCTGGACTACTTCGCCGAAGCGGCGGCCGACGGCCCCGGACGGATCGTGCCGGACTACGGCGTCGAATTCCTCGGGCTCACCGTGCACGAGGAGGGCGAGTACCCGGTCGAGGTGCGCGTGCGGCACGTCGGCGCGGCCGACGAACGCGTCGTCCGGGCGAAGTACGTGGTGGGCTGCGACGGCGCCCGGAGCGGCGTGCGTCAGGCGATCGGACGCACGCACGTCGGCGCGAGCGCCGCGCACGCCTGGGGCGTCATGGACGTGCTCGTCAACACCGACTTCCCGGATTGGCGCACCAAGTGCGCGATCAATTCGAAGGCCGGCAACATCCTGCACATCCCGCGGGAGGGCGGCTACCTCAGCCGCATGTACATCGACCTCGGCGAGGTCGCGGCGGACGACGACCACCGCGTGCGCCAGACGCCCATCGAGGAGATCATCCGGCGCGCCAACGCGATCCTCCACCCCTACACGCTCGATGTGAAGCAGGTGGCCTGGCACAGCGTCTACGAGGTCGGCCACCGCGTGACCGACGGCTTCGACGACGTGGACCCCGGCGCCGACCGCAGCCCGCGCGTCTTCCTCACCGGCGACGCCTGCCACACCCACAGCGCCAAGGCCGGCCAGGGCATGAACGTGTCGATGCAGGACGGGTTCAACCTCGGCTGGAAGCTCGGTTCCGTGCTGAGCGGCCGTGCGCCCGAGTCGCTGCTCGCCACGTACGGCGCCGAGCGCCGTCCCGTCGCGCAGCAGCTCATCGACTTCGACCGCGAGTGGTCCAGCCTCATGGCGCGCAAGCCCGAGGAGATCTCCGACCCGAACGAGCTGGCCACGTACTACCTGGCGACGGCCGAGTTCCCGTCCGGGTTCATGACCCAGTACACGTCCTCCATGATCACCGGCACGGACGCCCACCAGGCGCTCGCCGTCGGGTACCCGCTGGGCAAGCGCTTCAAGTCGGCGGAGGTCGTGCGGGTCGGGGACGGCAACGTCGTCCACCTCGGACACCACGCGAAGGCCGACGGCCGGTGGCGGGTCTACGCGTTCGGCGACCGGACCGGCGAAGCGCTCTCCGCGTGGGCGGAGAAGGCGGCGCCCGTGTTCGCACGGTTCACCCCGGCGGATGCCGACGCCGACGCCGTGTTCGACGTGAAGGCCGTGTACCAGCAGCCCTTCGAGGAGGTCGAGGTCACGACGACGCCCGAGCTCTTCCAGCCGAAGACCGGCCCGCTCGGACTCACCGACTGGGAGAAGGTCTACGCGGCCGGCCCGAGCAAGTGGTGTGGCACGGACATCTTCGAGGCGCGGGAGTTGTCCCGTGACGGCGTCGTGATCGTCGTGCGTCCGGACCAGTACGTCGCCGCGATCCTCCCGCTGGACGGCGTGGACGAGCTGGCGGGCTTCCTGGACGGGGCGCTGCTTCCCGCGCGCTGAGGTCTCCGGGCGTCGTCCGCCTCTGGCGGGTGTCGGAGGCCGCGCGTACTGTGAGGGCCGACGGGTGACGGAGCCCGACAGGAGGAGTGCGTGATGGACTGGAAGATCGAACTCATCTTCGTGCCGGTCAGCGATGTCGACCGGGCGAAGGACTTCTACGTGAAGATCGGCTTCCACGCCGACCATGACCAGGTGCCGTACGAGGGGCTGCGGTTCGTGCAGATGACCCCGCCGGGATCGGCCTGCTCGATCGCCTTCGGCACAGGGCTGACCAGCGGCCTGGAGCCGGGGCAGCAGAACACCATCCAGGTGGTCGTCCCCGACGCCGACGAGGCTCTCGCACACCTGCGGGGTCTCGGGGTGGAGGCCGAGGGCGTGGACGAGCAGGACTGGGGCCGTTTCGTGCGTTTCGACGACCCGGACGGCAACACCTGGACCCTGCAGGAGCTCCCGGACTACAGCGCCCAGGGGTGACGACGGTCCCGGGCCGGGTCTCAGGTCTGGTCCTGGGGGGTCGGGTCTGGTTCGGGTTCGTCCCGGGTCTGGTTCGGTTCCGGGGGCTCGGGGTCGTGTGCGGTCACAGATGCACGACCTCGGGACGGATGCACGACCGGCGACAGTGTCTGGTCGTGCAGATGGAACGGAGTCGTGCAGGTGTAGGCGGGCTCGGGACGCGGGTCCCCTGTCGGGGCGGAGTGGCACGACTGGGGACGAGTGCACGACCGGGTGACGGATGCATGACCTGGAGACGAGTGCACGACCTGGGGTGAGTCGTGGTCGTGCACCCGTCACCGGATCGTCCTCCTGTGCGTCATGCCCACGTGTGCCGTATGTCGTGCCCGGGCGGTCGATGTCTCGTCGGCCGCGACCGATGCACGACCGGGTGACGGATGCACGACCGAGGGTGGGTATCGGTCGTGCAGGCGGAACCGGGTCGTGCGGGCGGAACCGGGTCGTGCGGGCGGAACCGGGTCGTGCGGGTGTGCCTGTCGGGGAGGTCCGGAGTCGGGCGACGGGTGCACGACCGGGCGACGGATGCACGACGAGGGGTGGGGTGTGGTCGTGCAGACGGAACCGGGTCGTGCAGGCGGTCCGGGATCAGGGACGTCCGGAGGTCAGGGGAGGCGGGTGGCTCCGCCGGAGACGACGAGGCCGCCGGTGGACGGGATCGCGACGCGGAGTTCGCTCGGGCGACCGACGTGGGCGCCCTGATGGATGCGGACGGTGTCGCCCGGATAGCCCTGGGCGCGGAGATAGGCGCCGACCGAAGCGGCCGCGGACCCCGTCGCGGGATCTTCGGTGATGCGCCCCACGGGGAAGAGGTTGCGGGCCTGGATCTCGGCCGGATCCTCGGCGTGCAGCACCGTCACCGTGCCGTGCCAGCCCTGCGCGCGCATGAGAGTGGCGACCTCGGCGGGGGAGAAGCGGAACTGGTGGAAGAGCTCCCGGTCGGCGACGAAGACGATCGGATGCCAGTTGCCCGCGAACGCCTCGCGGACCGGGAAGCGCGGGTCGACATCGGCCGGCTCCATCCCCAGCAGCGCGAGGAGGCGGTCACGCACGACGGGGTCGAGGTCGCGCACCTCCGGCTCGACGCTCGTGAACGACACCGTGACCCGGCCGTCCGCGTCCGCAAAAGACTCCATCGACACGTCTCCGGCCGCGGTCGCGAACACGACCGTCCCCGGACCCTGCCGCTCGGCGAGGGCCACCGCGGTCGCGACGGTCGCATGCCCGCAGAACGGCACCTCCGCAGCCGGCGACCAGTAGCGCACGCGGAAACGGGAGCCGTCCGCCGCGGCGTCCTGCACGAACGCGGTCTCCGAGTAGCCGACCTCGGCCGCGATCCGCTGCATGTCCGCCTCGTCGAGCCCGTCCGCGTCGAAGACGACCCCGGCGGGGTTGCCGCCGTCCGGCGTCGCGGCGAAGGCGCTGTAGCGCAGGACCTCATGAGCATCCGTCATTCCGGGAGCCTATCGGCCCGCACGGGTCAGGAGTTCACGCGGATGATCTCCTGCTGGTACGGCGCGATCACGGCGCCGGAGATCCGGAGGTCGAGGACGAGGAAGCGTCGGGTCGCCGGGTCCTCCTCGGCCCACGCGGCGAGGCGATCCAGGTCGTCCAGCGTCCGCACGACGACGCCCTCCGCACCGACCGCGGCCCCGAACGCGGCGAAGTCGACCTCGGGGATGCGCATCGGACCCTCGGCCAGGCCCTTCAGCCCGTAGAGGTTGACCTCGGCCCCGTACGCGGCGTCATTCCAGACCACGGCCATGCCGCGTCCGCCCGCCGCCCGCACGGCCGATTCGAGGTCGGCGATCGCCATGAGCCCGCCG
Organism: Microbacterium sp. UMB0228; assembly: GCF_002871415.1. Classification (NCBI taxonomy): domain Bacteria; kingdom Bacillati; phylum Actinomycetota; class Actinomycetes; order Micrococcales; family Microbacteriaceae; genus Microbacterium; species Microbacterium sp. UMB0228. Next base: position 393,652 of record NZ_PNFU01000001.1, read on the forward strand.
CCGTCGCCGGAGGTGAGCACGATGGTCGCGTCAGGACGGGCGAGGGCCGCGCCCACCACGCTGGGCCAGCCCTGTCCGATCGACTGGAACGCGGTGCCGATCATCATCATCCGGTCGGGCGCGGCGACCGGCCAGTACATGTTCGCCCAGCCGATGAAGTGCCCGCCGTCGGACACCACGACGCGGTCGTCGGGGAGGAGCTCGGCGATCCGGCGCGCGGCGGAACGCGGGTCGAGGCGGCCGTCCGGGGCGAGCTCGTCTCCGGGCTCGTACGCGCGGGCCGCGGCGACATCGACCGTCTCCCGCCACGGGCGGGTGGGCACAACTGCGGAGTCCGCGCCCGACACGCCGCCGGAGTCGGGGACGGCCTCGGCGAGTCCGACGGCATCTCCGAAGTCGTGCCCGGAGGAGCCGGAGGAGAGGCGGGTGACGAGGGCCTCGGCGGCGAGGCGGGCGTCGGCGCGCACGAAGCCGCCGACGTGGGCGTGGGTCGCGGCCGGAGCGGTGTCGATCTGGTACACCCGGGTGCCCGGGGCGAACAGGTCGCCGAAGCGCATCGTGAACTGGTTGAGGCTCGCGCCGAAGACCACCGCGACGTCGGCGGTCCGCACGAGCTCCATCGCCCCCTCGGCGCCGAAGCCACCGGTGACCCCGAGGTCGTACCGGGCGTCCGGGAAGATGCCGCGGCCGAGGGCGGAGGAGGCGGTGAGGGCCCCGGTCTGCGCGGCGAGGGCGCCGAGAGCCTCGCCCGCGCCGGCCAGCCACGCCCCGCGCCCGGCGAGGAGGAACGGACGCTCGGCGTCGCGCAGGGCGGCGGCGATCTCATCCAGCATGCCCTCGGCGAAGTCCCCGCGCGGGGCGAGCGGCGCGGGGAGCCGGGGAGCCGGGGCCGTCGGCACCGCGCCGGCCTCGAGGGCGGCGACGTCGTAGGGGATGGCCAGCACGACGGGCACACGATAGGTGAGGGCGTGCTCGACGGCGATGACGGTGGTCGCGGCGGCATCGGTCCGCCCGACGGTGTAGGTGCGGGCGCCGACGGCCGAGGCCAGAGCGATCTGGTCCACGTCCCACGGCCGCGGCCCCGAGGTGGGCTCGTCACCGACGACGAGGACGAGCGGCACGTGCGCCTGCACGGCCTCGGCCAGCGCCGTGATCGTGTTCGTGAAGCCGGCGCCGTAGGTGGAGGTGCCCGCGGCGATGCGGCCGGAGGCGCGGAAGTGCGCGTCGGCGGCGACGACCGCGCCCTGCTCGTGACGGACGGCGGTGAAGGTGGCGTCGGTCTGCGTCTCGAGGGCGTCGAGGAAGTAGGCGTTGCCGTTGCCCATGACGCCGAAGACGGCATCGACGTGCTGGGCGAGGGTGAGGGCGACGTGCGCGGAGACGGAGGGCATGGAGAAGCCTTTCGAGACAGGGACGGAGAAGGGGGATCCGTATGTGTCTCGCCCTCGCGGCGATGCGAGGTGCTTCGTGCCTCTTTTTCAGGCACCGGCGGGGCCGGACCTGCTCAGTCTAGCGGCGGCCCGGACGGAGCGGATGCGCGAGAATGGACCGATGACGGATGCATCGATCGAGCGCGAGACGCTCACGTGGGACGGCTTCGGCGCGGCGACGCGCGATCTGGCGCGGAACATCATCGCGACGGGCTTCGAGCCGGAGGTCGTGGTGGCGATCGCGCGCGGCGGCCTGCTCCCGGCCGGCGCCATCGCGTACGGACTCGGCGTGAAGAACTGCGGCGCCATCAACGTCGAGTTCTACACCGGCATCGGCACCGTGCGGGACGCCCCGGAGGTGCTGCCACCTGAGCTCGACATGGCCTACCTCGACGGCCGCCGCGTGCTGCTCGTGGACGATGTCGCCGACTCCGGTCGCACGCTGGCGCTCGCGGTGCAGCTGCTGCAGGAGAAGGGCGCCGACGTGCGTTCCGTCACCATCTACACGAAGCCCTCGACGATCATCCAGCCGGACTTCGCGTGGAAGGACACCGACCTCTGGATCGACTTCCCCTGGTCGTTCCGCGGCACCGTGCGTCAGGAGGACGAGGGACTGCCGCCCACGGCCTGATCAGGCGTCGTCCGCCGCGCCGCGCCGCAGGGCCAGGAGGGTCTGGATCGTGTCGGCCTCCGCAGCGGTCTTGTCCGGGCGATACCCCTTGACCCGGGCGAAGCGGAGGGCGAGGCCGCCGGGGTAACGCGGGGACCGCTGCACGCCGTCGATCGCGATCTCGACCACGAGCTCCGGCCGGAGGAACACCGTCGACGCGGAGCGATGGGTCTCGTGCGCCGGGAACTCGTCGGTCTGCCACTGCAGCAGCGCGTCGGTGAGGCCCTTGAACGTCTTGCCCACCATCACGAAGCCGCCGGGGTCGCCGAAGTCGCCATCCGGGTCCCGCGCGCCGAGGTGCAGGTTCGACAGCCATCCGCGCCGTCGCCCCGACCCCCACTCGGCGCCCAGCACGACGAGGTCGAACGTGAGGACCGGTTTCACCTTGACCCAGGACTTGCCGCGGCGACCGGCGGCATACGGCGCATCCACGGCCTTCACCAGCACGCCCTCATGACCGGCCGCCAGGGCTTCGCGGGATAGGCGCTCGGCCTCCTCCGCGCTGCCGGTCACGATGCCGGGCATGCGCCACTCGCCGGCGACCTCGGCCAGGACCTCCTGACGCACCGACAGCGGCTCGTCCAGCAGGTCGCGGCCGTCCACGTGCAGGACGTCGAAGAACCAGGGCCGCAGGGCGAGCTCGCGCGCGGCATCCGCACCGAACCGGGACATCGTCTCCTGGAACGGCCGGGGACCGCCGTCCTCATCGAGCGCCAGGGTCTCGCCGTCGAGGATGACCTCCTGCGCGGGAAGACCGCGGACGACCTCGACGATCTCGGGCAGGCGGTGGGTGACGTCGGCGAGGCTCCGCGTGTAGATGCCGACCTCGTCGCCGCGGCGGTGCACCTGGATGCGCGCGCCGTCGAGCTTGTACTCGACGGAGGCGCGCCCGGTGATCTCGAGGGCGGCCGTGGGCGTCGGCGCCGTGGCCGCGAGCATCGGGAGCACGGGGCGACCCACCCGGAGCCCGACCTCGTCGAGCGCTCCCTCGGCACCGGTGAGCGCGAGCAGCGCCGTCTCGCCGAGGTCGCCGGAGAGCATGGCGGCCCGTCGCACGGTCGCGGCCGGAGCCTCGGCGGCACGGGCGATCGCGTCGAGCAGCACGCCGCCCAGGGCCCCGGTGCGGAGCTCCCCGAGCATGGCCCTGGTCAGGAAGTCCCATTCGGGAGCCGTCGCGCGGGCGGCGAGACCGTGCAGGAGAGCGCTGCGGACACCGGCTGATCCGGAGCCGGACGTGTGCGCGAGGGTGTCGAAGGCGTGGTCGACCTCCGCGATGGTCAGGGTCGAGGTCGCGCTGTGCTCGATCGCGAGAGCGGTCAGTCCCCGCCAGCCCACGCCGAGGCGACCCTGGCGGGGCGTGGCGAGGAGCAGCCCCACGAGAGGGGCGATGTCGTCGACGTCGGCCCTGCGGAGCAGCGCGGCGATCGCCTCGATCTTGGCCAGACGGGACGAGGTCGCGGCGACCTGGTCGGTGGTGGTGACGAGCTCCGAGAGCAGCATGCGGGCATCCTCCCACCGGGGTCGGACACCGCACGAGACGGTTGACAGCGACGACCGGGCCGTGGCGTCAGCGCCCGCGGAACTCCGGTTTCCGCTTCTCCTGGAACGCGGCGAAGCCCTCGCGGTAGTCCTCGGTGTCGCACAGGGCGGCCTGCGCCGCGTTCTCGACGTCGATGGACTCCCACAGGGTGAGGCGTTCGTCGCGGATGCGGGCGACGAGCTCCTTGCTCGCCCGGAAGGCGGCCGTGGCGCCGTGGGCGGCCTTCCCCGCAGCGGCCGTCGCAGCGGCGAGTACCTCGTCGTCCGGGAAAACCTGGGAGAAGAGCCCCGAGCGCACGGCTTCCGTGCCGCTCATGAGTCGGCCCGTGTAGATGAGGTCGAGGGTCTTGTGCGGGCCGAGCCGGTCGAGGAACAGCGCGTGCCCGCCGGAGTCGAGGGTCGCGCCGAGCGCTGCGAACGGCGAGCCGATCTTCGCCGATTCCGCGACGTACACGACATCCGTCGCGATGAGCAGGCCGAGTCCCACGCCCAGACAGGCGCCGTGAGCGACGGCGAACGTCGGCGCGGGGAAGCGGGACATCCGCTGCAGCAGCGGTGTCACCCGCCCGCCGAGATAGCCGAGCACGTCGTCGTCGCGCGGATCGACGGCGGAGATGTCCCGCCCGGCGCAGAACGCCCGCCCTTCACCGCGGAGCAGCAGCGCGCGCACCCCGGCGGCCTCGGCATCCCGGTACGCGGCGTCGAGCTCCGCGAGGGCGGCCTCGTCCAGGGCGTTGAGCTTCGCGGGGGCGTCGAGCACCACGGTGGCGACGTCGTCGGCGATGGCGAGATCGATCATCAGGACTCCTCAGACGTCGTAGTCCACGACCACGCGGTCGCTGGTGGGATGGGACTGGCAGGTGAGCACGTAGCCGCGCTCCAGCTCGTCGGGCTCCAGGGCGTAATTCTCGGTCATCGTGACGCTGCCCTCGATCACGCGCGCGCGGCAGGTGCCGCAGACGCCACCCGCGCACGCGAACGGCGCGTCCGGCCGCACCCGCAGTGCGGCGTTCAGCACCGACTCGCGCGCCGCGACCGGGCTCTCCACCGTCGAGGACACGCCGTCGAGGTTCACCTCGATCCGTACCGTCTTCTCGCCCGAGCGCACCGTGACCGGCCGGGCGGCCCGCACCGGCTCGTCGCCGGTCGTGAACAGCTCGAAGCGCACGTGCTCGCGGGGTACGCCCACGTCGGCCAGCACCTCCCGGCAGAGGTCGACGAGCGCGAGCGGTCCGCACAGGAACCACTCGTCCACGTCGGCCGGGTCGATCAGCGCGTCGAGGATCGTCCGCAGCTTGGGCTCGTCGATGCGGCCGGAGAGCACCGGCGCGGTCCGCTGCTCGCGGGACAGCACGTGGTGCAGCGTGAGCCTCGTCGGGTAGCGGTCCTTGAGGTCGGCGAGGTCCTCCAGGAACATCACGTCCAGCGTCGACCGGTTCGTGTAGAGGAGCGTGAACCGCGAGGTCTGCGACCGGGAGAGCACGGTATGCGCGAGGGCCATCAGCGGCGTGATCCCGGAGCCGGCCGCGATGCCGACGACGTGCTTCTCGTCCAGGTCGTCGAGGCCGGAGGTGAACGTGCCCTGGGGGCTCATGACGTCGATGCGGAAGCCCGGGTGCAGGCCGGTCTGGGCCCACGTGGAGAACGTCCCGCCCTCGTCGCGCTTCACGGCGACGCTCAGGCGGGTCGGCATGCCGTCGGTGCGGTGCTCGGGCGCCCGGCACAGCGAGTAGGAACGCCGCACCTCCACGCCGTCCAGCATCGTCCGCAGCGCCACGTACTGCCCGGGGAGGTGGTCGTAGTCATCCGCGAGTTCCGCAGGTACCGTGAAGGTCACCTCGACGGAGTCCTCGGTGAGCGGGCGGACCTCCTCGACCTCGAGCGTGTGGAACCGGGCGCGGCTCCGCGCGCGGGCCGGGGAGACGGGGGAGGGCACCGGCGTCGTCGCCGGAGCCGGGGAGAACAGCGACATCAGTGCACCTTGAAGTGATCGAAGGGTTCCAGGCAGGCGCGGCACTCGTACAGCGCCTTGCACGAGGTCGAGCCGAAGCGGGAGACCTCCCGGGTGTCGAGCGAGCCGCAGCGGGGGCAGCGCACGCTCAGGGCGAGCCGGATCGGACCGGCGGGTACGGCCGCGCGGCCACTGGGCGGCGCGATCCCGTACTCGCGGAGCTTCTGCTTCCCGGCGTCGCTCATCCAGTCGGTGGTCCACGCGGGGGAGAGCACGAGCCGCACCTCGACGTCGGCGAACCCGGCGGCCGTGAGCGCGAGGACCACGTCGTCGCGGATCGTGTCCATGGCCGGGCACCCGCTGTAGGTCGGCGTGATGTCGACGACCACGCGCTCGCCGCGGAGCTCGACCGCCCGCAGCACGCCGAGGTCCTCGATCGTGAGCACCGGCACCTCCGGGTCCGGCACGCCGGCGGCGATCCGCCAGGCCTGGGCCTCCGCGTCGGCGGCGGTCCGGGTCACCATGACGCCCCCGGGTGTCGTCGCGCCAGGACCTGCATCTCGGCGAGGAGGTGGCCGAAGGGGGTCGCGTGCGCGCCGTTCCGGCCGCCCGCCGATGACGCCGGAACCTCCGGCACCGTGAGCTCGGCCTCGGCGAACACGGTGGCGATGACCGCGTCGAACGGAGCGCGGAGGGTCGACGGGCGCACGGCGACGTCGCCGAGCCGGTCGATCAGCGGCTCGTCGCGGAACAGCTCGTCGACGTACGGCCACACATCCGCGAGGGCGCGGATCATCCGCCGCCGCGACTCCTCCGTGCCGCCCGCCAGGCGCAGAACCCACTGCACGGCGTGGTCGCGGTGGTAGTCGACCTCCTTGAGCGCCTTCTCCGCGATCGCGGCGAAGGTGGGCTCGGAGCTCGCGCGGAGGGCGGCGTAGAGCTCCACCAGGTAGACCGAGGCGACGAGCTGGCGCGCGATGGTCTGCGCGAAGTCGCCGTTCGGCTGCTCCACGATCCAGGCGCTGCGGAACTCCGGCTCGTCGCGGAAGTACGCGAGGTCGTCCTCGGACCGGCCGTCCCACGTGCCCGCGAAGTGCAGGAAGGAGCGCGCGTGGCCGAGCAGGTCGAGGGCGATGTTGCCGAGCGCCACGTCCTCCTCGAGCTCGGGGGCGCGGGAGATCCAGGCGCCGAGCTGCTGCGACAGGATGAGGGCGTCGTCGCCGAGCCACAGGGCGTACTCGGCGATGTCGGCGCTCGCCGCGGTCGTGCCGGCGCCCGCGAGCTCCTCGCTGAGCCGCAGCTCGTCGACGGAGACGTCGCCGTGCGCCTCCCCGTGGACGTCGCCGAGTCCCTCAGCGGCGCCGGGTCCCTGAGCGGAGCTGGGTCCCTGAGCGGAGCTGGGGCCCTGAGCCTGTCGAAGGGTCACAGGTGCGGCACCCCCTCGGAGGCGGTGTAGTACACCGCGTGCCGGTAGTTCTTGCCGGCGGGGCTCTCGAAGTACGCCCCCTTGGCGTCGGGGTCGCTCGTGGTGATCGCCTCGGCGGGGACCGCCCAGATCGACACGCCCTCGCCCCGGCGGGTGTAGAGGTCGCGCGCGTTGCGGATGGCCATGTCGGCGTCGGGGGCGTGCAGGGAGCCGACGTGCACGTGGCTCAGCCCGCGGTTCGCCCGCACGAAGATCTCCCACAGGGGCCACGGTTCGTGTTCGACGTGTCCGGGGGTCGCCATCACGCCACCGCCCCTTCGACACGCTCCCGGCTCAGGCGGGAGTGCTGCTTGCGGGCGTACTCCGCGGCGGCCTCCCGCACCCATGCGCCCTCGTCGTGCGCCGTGCGGCGGCGCTCCAGACGCTCGGCGTTGCAGGGGCCGTTGCCGCGCAGCACCTGGAAGAACTCGTCCCAGTCGATCTCGCCCATCTCGTAGCGACCGGTCTCCTCGTCGAACCGCAGGTCGGGGTCGGGGAGGGTGACGCCGAGGATCTCGGCCTGCGGCACGAGCATGCCCACGAACCGCTGACGCAGCTCGTCGTTGGAGAAGCGCTTGATCTTCCACGCCATCGACTGGGCGGAGTTGGGGGACTGGTCGTCGGGCGGCCCGAACATCGCCAGGCTCGGCCAGTACCAGCGGTCCACCGCGTCCTGTGCCATCTGCCGCTGCTCGTCGGTGCCGCGCATGAGCGAGAGCAGGATCTCGAACCCCTGGCGCTGGTGGAACGACTCCTCCTTGCAGATGCGCACCATCGCGCGCCCGTAGGGACCGTAGGAGGCGCGGCACAGCGGCACCTGGTTGCAGATCGCGGCGCCGTCGACGAGCCAGCCGATCGCGCCCATGTCGGCCCAGGTCGGGGTGGGGTAGTTGAAGATCGACGAGTACTTCGCCTTGCCCGAGATGAGCTGCTCCATCATCTCGTCGCGGGTGATGCCGAGCGTCTGCGCGGCGGAGTAGAGGTAGAGCCCGTGCCCGGCCTCGTCCTGCACCTTCGCCATGAGGATCGCCTTGCGCTTGAGGCTCGGGGCGCGGGTGATCCAGTTGCCCTCGGGCTGCATGCCGATGATCTCGGAGTGCGCGTGCTGGGAGATCTGCCGGATGAGGGTCTTGCGATAGGCCTCGGGCATCCAGTCGCGCGGCTCGATGCGCTGCTCGTTCGCGATCAGCTCGTCGAACAGGCGTTCCTCGTCGGAGGTCTCGCCGTCCACGAGGGACAGGTCTGCGGGACTGGTCATCGTCGACTCCTCGGGCTCCGGTCCTTCTTTACTGACCGATCGTTAGGTAATTCTGACACACGCGACGGCCCGATTCAACAGGGCGTGTCAGCGGGAGCGCGAGATCAGCGCCAGCAGCGCGCGGCCGTAGGCCTCCGCCGGGTCCGGGTGCTCGAACAGCAGGGGAGCGCCGCCGAACTCGATCTCGACGCGGAACGTGTCGGGGAGGCGGGTGAGGGCGCGGAACGTCCCGCGGAGCAGGTCACGCAGCTGGTCCTCGCGCGGCAGCCACACCGCATCGGCGAGGGTCACGGCGTCGAGCGCCCACTCCGTCGTGCCGTTGAAGGCGAGGTCCGTGCCGGCCGGCGTCTGCCGCGCCTCGATGGTCATCGCGCTCACCGTGAAGACGTCGGCCTCGGCCTCCAGCTCCACCTCGTCGGGCAGATCGAGCTGGAACCGGTCACCCTCCGCGGGCTTCCAGTTCAGGCCGGCATCGCGGAGCGCGACGGCGAGTTCGCGGGTGATCATTCCTCCACGCTACGGCCTTCCCACCGGTCATCCACCGAGAGCGGGCGGCGGGCGGAGTCCTGTCCGAGGTCTGCGGCAGAGTGGAGGGCATGACCTCTCCGACCGCCGTTCCCCTCCGCGAGGCCGCCCGCGCCGCCCTCGGCGAACTCGTCGGCCGTCCTGACGTCGACTTCCACGACGGCCAGTTCGAGGCGATCGAGGCGCTGGTGGAGGGGCGTCGCCGCGCGCTCGTGGTGCAGCGCACCGGGTGGGGGAAGTCGGCGGTGTACTTCGTCGCGACCCTGCTCCGCCGCCGGCAGGGAGCCGGCCCGACCGTGCTCGTCTCCCCGCTCCTGGCGCTCATGCGCGACCAGATCGCCGCGGCCGAGCGCGCGGGCGTGCGCGCCGTGGCGATCAACTCGACGAACGCCCACGAGTGGGCCGAGGTGCAGGAGCGGCTCGCCGGAGACGACGTCGACGTGCTGCTCGTCTCGCCGGAGCGGCTCAACAACCCCGCCTTCCGCGAGGAGCAGCTGCCCGCGCTGGTGGCGCGGCTCGGCATGCTCGTCGTCGACGAGGCGCACTGCATCAGCGACTGGGGGCACGACTTCCGTCCGGACTACCGCCGACTGCGCGACCTCATCGCGCAGATGCCCGCCGACGTGCCGGTGCTGGCGACGACCGCGACGGCGAACTCCCGTGTGGTGGCCGACGTGGCCGAGCAGCTCGGGGTGCTGCCGAGTGGCGCGGGCGGAGCGGAGGCGGTGCCCGTGCTCACGATCCGGGGGCCGCTCGGCCGCACCTCGCTGCGGCTCGGGGTGCTCCGCCTCAAGGACTCGGCGAGCCGTCTGGCCTGGCTGCTCAGCCACCTCGACGATTTCCCCGGCAGCGGGATCATCTACACGCTGACGGTGGCGGCTGCGGTCGACACCGCACGGTTCCTGCGCGATCACGGCCATGACGTGCGCGCCTACACGGGGCAGACCGACCCCGAGGAGCGTGCGGAGTCGGAGGGCATGCTCAAGCGCAACGAGGTGAAGGCCCTCGTCGCGACCAGCGCCCTCGGCATGGGGTTCGACAAGCCGGACCTCGGATTCGTCGTGCACCTCGGCGCGCCGTCCTCGCCCGTGGCGTACTACCAGCAGGTGGGACGAGCGGGGCGTGCCAGCGAGAGCGCCGACGTGCTCCTGCTCCCCGGTGTCGAAGACCGTGAGATCTGGCACTACTTCGCGACCGCGTCGATGCCGGATCGGGAGCGTGCGGAACGGGTGATCGCGGCGCTCGGCGACCGGCCGATCTCGACGCCGGCACTGGAGGCACTCGTCGACATCCGCCGCACGCCCCTCGAGCTGCTGCTGAAGGTGCTCGACGTGGATGGTGCCGTGCGTCGCGTGCAGGGTGGGTGGGTCGCGACGGGACAGCCGTGGACGTACGACGCCGAACGCTACGAGCGCATCGCCGCCGAGCGGGTGGCGGAGCAGGAGCACATGCTCGAGTACGAGCGCACGGACGGCTGCCGGATGGCCTTCCTGCAGCGGGCCCTCGACGACGACACCGCGGCTCCGTGCGGCCGGTGCGACAACTGCGCGGGCGTGTGGTTCCCGGCGGAGGTCGCGCAGACGGCGAGCGCGCAGGCGGCCGCCTCCCTCGACCGGGTGGGCGTGCCGGTCGAGCCGCGTCGCGCGTGGCCGACAGGCGCCGACCGCCTCGACGTGCCGGTGCGCGGCCGTATCCCCGCGGGAGAGCAGGCCGATGAGGGGCGTGCCCTCGCCCGGCTCACCGACCTCGGCTGGGGCGGCACGCTGCGCGAGATCTTCGCGGCAGGTGCCCCGGACGCGCCGATCAGCCCGGCGCTGCTGCAGGCCTGCGTGCGCGTGCTCGCGGGGTGGGACTGGGCGGAGCGGCCGGTGGCTGTGGTCGCGATGCCGTCGCGGTCGCATCCGCAGCTCGTCGACTCCCTCGCCCGCGGGCTGTCCGAGATCGGGCGGCTGCCGTACCTCGGCGCGCTGGAGTGGCGCGGCGGAGGGCCTTCGGGGCAGGCGGGCGGGAACAGCGTGTTCCGGCTCGCGGGGGTGTGGGACCGCTTCGACGCGGCGCATCTCGAGGTACCCGCCGGCCCGGTGCTGCTCGTCGACGACCTCATCGACAGTCGCTGGACCCTGACGGTCGCGGCGCGCGCGGTGCGGCAGGCCGGGGCCACGGCCGTGCTGCCGTTCGCACTCGCCCTGCGCGGCTGACCGCCGGGATCGAGGGTGGACGCGCCCGCCGTCAGTCCTCGGCGGGGGCCACGGGCGGTGGCCAGGACGTCGCGCCGAGTTCGCGGGAGATGTTCCGTGCCGTCTCGCGGAGCGCGTGCACGACGGCGTCGGATGCCGGTGCCTCCGCGGTCGGCAGCACGACGGCCACCGCGGCGACGATCGTGTTCGAGGCGTCGGCGATCGGTGCCGCGAGGGACGACTCACCGAGGACGGCCTCATCGCTCTCCGCCGCCGTCCCGCGCTCCGCGATCCCCGGCAGCTCGAGGGTCAGTCGCGCCACGTCGGTGACCGTGTCGCCGGTGAGGCTGCGCAGGGGCTCGGCGAACACGCTCTGCTGGAAGCCCTGGTCGTACGCGAGGAGCACCTTCCCCATCGCGGAGGCGTGCGCGGGGACCGCCATCCCCGTCTCCAGCATCTGCGGGCTGTCGTCGGGGCGGAGGTTGTGGTGGATGACGAGGACGTCCGTGAGGTGCGGGGCGCCGAGACGCACGGACAGCTCCGTCCGCCGCGCCAGGTCCTGCGTCCAGCGCATCGCCCGCGCCCGCACGTCCAGGGTGTCGAGATACACGTTGCTCAGTCGCAGCAGGGTGGGGCCGAGCATGTACCGCTGTCCGCCGCGCTCCTTCGCGACGAGGCCGTGCGCGCGCAGCGACTTCACCAGGCCGTGCACGGTCGACGGCGGCAGGCTCAGGGCCGCGGAGAGGTCCGTGATGCCGAGGTGGCGGGCGCCCTGGAGCAGGTCGAGGATCTTCGCCGCGCGGTCGATCGCCTGGATCATGCGTGTCCTCCTTCCGGTCGTCGTCGAGCCGGGTCTCCGGTCGCCGGATCGACCTTGACAACCCGGCAGGCTCCGAGCATATTCGACATTGACGAATCCTTTTCGGATTTTCGCTCGAGACTCACGCCGCATCAAAGGAGATCGCAGGATGAAGAAGCTCATCAACGCCCCGGAGGACGTCCTCGTCGAGTCCCTGAAGGGCGTCGCCGCCGCACACCCCGAACTCTCGGTCGACCTGGAGAACCACGTCATCACCCGGGCGACGCCGAAGGCTCAGGGCAAGGTGGCCGTCGTCTCCGGCGGCGGATCCGGCCATGAGCCCCTGCACGGCGGCTACGTCGGCACCGGGATGCTCGACGCGGCCGTCGCCGGCGAGGTCTTCACCTCGCCCACCCCCGACCGCGTGCAGGTCGCCACCCAGGCGGTCGACCGCGGCGCCGGCGTGCTGCACATCGTCAAGAACTACACGGGCGACGTGCTGAACTTCGAGATGGCCGCGGAGCTCGCCGCCATGGAAGGGATCGAGGTCGGCACGGTCGTCGTGGACGACGACGTGGCCGTGCAGGACTCGCTCTACACCGCGGGGCGCCGAGGCGTCGGCCTCACGGTCCTGCTAGAGAAGCTCGTGGGGGCCGCTGCGGAGGAGGGCCGCGACCTCGGGGCCGTGGTCGACCTCGCGAAGCGCATCAACGGTCAGGGGCGCTCCATGGGCATGGCCCTCACCAGCTGCACGGTCCCCGCCGCGGGCAAGCCCACCTTCGACCTCCCCGACGACCAGATGGAGATCGGCATCGGCATCCACGGCGAGCCGGGCCGCCACCGTGAGCCGCTCGCCCCCGCGTCGGAGATCGCGCGGCAGCTCGTCGAGCCGATCCTGGGCGACCTCGACGCCACCGGCCCCGCGATCGTGATGCTCAACGGCATGGGGGCCACGCCCCTGATCGAGCTCTACCTCATGTATGGCGAGGTCGCGTCGATCCTGGAGAAGTCCGGCGTGCAGATCGCGCGCAACCTGGTCGGCAACTACATCACCTCCCTCGACATGGCCGGATGCTCCGTCACGGTGCTCAAGGCCGACGACGAGTTGCTGCGCTTGTGGGACGCCCCGGTGATCACCCCCGGCCTGCGGTGGGGCGCGTGATGGCGGCCGTCGGCACCGACGCCCTCGTCGACTGGATCTCCCGGTACCGGGAAGCCGTCACGGCGCAGCGGGACTGGCTCACGGAACTGGACTCCGCGATCGGGGACGCCGATCACGGCGCGAACATGGCGCGGGGCTTCTCGGCGGTGGGGGAGAAGCTCGCGGCGACGACGCCCGCGACGATCGACGAGCTGCTCAAGACCGTCGGCATGACCCTGGTGAGCTCGGTGGGCGGCGCGAGCGGCCCCCTCTACGGCACGTTCTTCCTGCGCATGGGGATGTCCGCCGGTGCGGTGACGTCGCTCGACGGATCGGCGCTCGCTGCCGCGCTCCGGGCGGGCCTCGAGGGCCTCGTCGCGCGGGGCAAGCCCGAGGCGGGCGACAAGACGATGTTCGACGCCATGGCGCCCGCGGTGGACGCCTTCGACGCGGCCCTCGCCGGAGGAGCCGATACCGCGGCCGCCGCCAGGGCGGCGGCGGATGCCGCGGCCGCCGGCCGCGACGCCACGGTGCCGCTCGTCGCCCGGAAGGGCAGGGCGAGCTACCTCGGTGAACGCAGCGCGGGCCACCTCGACCCCGGAGCCGCCTCGACCGCGCTCCTGTTCGAGGCGCTCGCGGCGGCCCTCGCGGACGCCGGATGATCGGGATCGTCGCCGTCTCCCACAGCGCCCGGCTCGGGGAGGCGGCGCTCGAACTCGCCCTGCAGATGGTGCCGGGCGGCGGCGTGCGGGTCCGCGTGGCGGCCGGGGCCGGCGTGGACGCGGACGGCGCGCCCATCCTCGGGACGGACGCCGTCGCGGTCTCGGCGGCGATCGATGAACTCGCCGCCGAGGTCGACGGCGTGCTCGTGCTCATGGACCTCGGGTCGGCCGTGCTGAGCGCCGAGCTCGCGCTGGAGCTGCGCAGCAGCGACGTGCCGGTGCGGCTCGCGCCCGCGCCATTCGTCGAGGGGCTCCTCGCCGCGGTGGTGGCCGCGGCGGCCGGGGGAGACCTCGATGCGGTCGCCGCTGAAGCCGCCTCGGCGCTGGCCGCGAAGACCGGTCAGCTCGGCCCGACGGACGATGCGACGGCAGGGGACATCGAGACGTCGCCCGCGGAGCGCGCTCCTGACGGGTCGGAGCCGGCCGGGGAGACGGTGTCCCGTCGTGTGCGGGTGCGCAACCCTCTCGGCATCCATGCCCGCCCCGCCGCGCTGATCGCGGAAGCGGCGGCGGGCGCGGACGTGCGTCTGCGGCGGTTGCCGGACGGCCCGGAAGCCGCGGCCGGGAGCTTGACCCGGTTGCTCGCACTCGGCGCGCGGCAGGGGACCGAGTTCGAGCTCACGGGTCGGGGAGCGGATGCCGAGGCGGCGATCGAGCGCCTGGTCTCGCTCTTCCAGGGCGGGTTCGGCGAGGGCGTCGAGACGGACGAGGGCGCCGCCGGCAGCCCCGGAACCGCACCCGCACCCGCGCTCGGCACGGCCGGGGACGACCAGACCGGAACCGGGGCCGACCACGCGTCCGCGCCGCCGCCGGAGATCGTCTCCGGGACCGTGCTGCAGGGCCGTGGGGTCAGTCCCGGACGGGTGGCCGCGAGGGCGGTGTCCCTCGCACCGGCACTCCCGGAACCGGATGCCGAGACCGTCGTCCCGCCGGAGGGTCGGGAGGCGGAGGTCTCCACCATCGAGTGGGCGGCGGTCGCCGTCGCCGATCAGCTGCGTTCGCGCGCCGAACGGGCCCGCGGAGAGGCGCGGGCGATCCTGGACGCGTCCCGGCTCCTCGCCTCGGACCCCGAGCTCGTCGCCGAAGCCACCGCCCTCGTGCGCGCACAGGGGCGGACGGCGGCGCGGGCGGTCTGGGAGACGTCCGCGGCACACGAGGCGGCGCTCGCAGCGCTCGGCGGGAGGATGGCGGAGCGCGCCGCCGACATCCGTGACGTCCGCGACCGCATGATCGCCGAGATCCTCCGGGTGGACATGCCCGGGGTCCCCGAGCGCGACGAGCCGTTCGTGCTCGTCGCGACCGACCTCGCTCCCGCCGACACGGCAGCGCTGGACGGCGGGAGCTGCGTCGCTCTCGTGACCGCGGACGGCGGGCCCACGTCGCACACGGCGATCATCGCGCGGGCGCTGGGACTGCCCGCCGTGGTCGGAGTGCCAGGGGCGACCGGCATCCCCGAGGGCGCCATGCTCCTCGTCGACGGGGATCGCGGCACGGTCCACGTCGACCCGGACGAGGCGGAGATCGCCGAGGCGCGGGCCGCGGCGGTCGTGGTGACCTTCGACGGACGGGGCCGTCTCGCGGACGGGACCCGCGTGCCGCTCCTGGCCAACGTCGGGGGCGCCGCGGATGCCGGGAGCGCGGCCGCGGCGCACGCCGAGGGGGTCGGACTCTTCCGCACCGAGTTCTGCTTCCTCGACCGGACAGCGGCGCCGAGCATCGAGGAGCAGGTCGAGGCATACCGCGGGGTGCTGCGCGCATTCCCCGGGCGGAAGGTCGTCGTGCGCACGCTGGATGCGGGGAGCGACAAGCCGTTGCCGTTCGCGAACGACGACGACGAGGAGAACCCCGCGCTCGGTGTGCGGGGCCTGCGCCTCTCCCGTCGCCGGCCCGCACTCCTCGACGATCAGCTCCGCGCGCTGGCCAGGGCCGCCGATGCGGAATCCGCCGAGGTGGAGGTCATGGCCCCGATGGTCGCCACGGTCGACGAGGCCGCGGAGTTCGCCGCGCGGTGCCGTGCCGCGGGGCTGGACAGAGCGGGGATCATGATCGAGACCCCGGCGGCGGCGCTGCTGGCCGCCGAGCTGTTCGAGGTCGTGGACTTCGTGAGTCTCGGGACCAACGACCTCGCGCAGTACACCCTCGCCGCGGACCGGCTGTCCAGTGCGCTCGCCGATCTCAACGATCCCTGGCAGCCGGCGGTCCTGCGGCTCATCGGGACGGTCGGGGCGGCGGGACGCGCGGCGGGCAAGGCCGTCGGCATCTGCGGGGAGGCGGCCGGTGACGCGGCACTCGCCCCCGTGCTCGTGGGGCTCGGCGCGACCTCGCTGTCGATGACGCCGCGCGCCCTCGGGCGGGTGGCGGCCGCCCTCGAGGCCGTGGGGCCGGACGAGTGCCGGCGGGCGGCGGAGGGCGCGAGCCGCGCGGCGACCGCTGCGGAGGCACGGCAGGCAGCAGCTCTCGTGCTCGGCGGGGGCGGCGCCGGCTGAGCCGTACGGCTCCTGCGTCCCGTCTTCTTGTGTTACTGACCGATCGTTCAGTTAGTATGGGCGGACGGGACGCGGTCGTCCCGTCCCAGCGCGACGAGGAGGTCGGCGATGACGGAGGCGACGGATACGGCGGAGGCCGTGCGGCCGAACCGGGCCATGATGGAACGCGACCGGGCCTCGGCGATGCTCGGGCTCGTGGTCGAACGCGACGACCCGGGGCACGCGGTCGTGTCGATGCGCGTCCGTGAGGACATGACCAACGGCTTCCAGATCACTCACGGTGGGCTCGTGTTCGCGCTCGCCGACACCGCCTTCGCGATCGCCTGCAACGAAGACGATCGGGTGACGGTGGCCGCCGGTGCCGACATCTCGTTCCTCAAGCCCACCGTCGCGGGGCAGACGCTCACCGCGACGGCCATCCGCCGCACCCGCACCGGTCGCTCCGGCCTCTACGACGTGACGGTCGTGGACGAGCAGGGCGACGCGGTCGCCGAGTTCCGCGGCCGCTCCCGCACCACCTCCCAGACCTTCTGATCCGCCGTTCCGAGGAGTCCCCGTGTCGACGATGACCGCCCCCGCCTCCGCCCTCCGCCCGCCGACGACCGACGAGCTCGACCCCGAGGAGCGGATGAGCCGCGCCGAGATCGAGCGCCTGCAGCTCGAGCGCCTCCGGTGGACCGTGCAGCACGCCTATCGCAACGTGCCGCTCTACACGCGGAAGTTCGACGAGGCGGGCGTGCATCCCGACGACATCCGCACGCTCGACGACGTGCACCGGCTGCCCTTCACCACCAAGGACGACCTGCGCGAGACGTACCCGTTCGGGATGTTCGCGGTGCCGATGGCCGACGTCGCCCGCATCCACGCGTCCAGCGGCACCACGGGCCGCCCGACCGTCGTCGGCTACACGCGCGGCGACCTCGACCGCTGGGGGACGCTGGTGGCCCGGTCGCTCCGCGCCAGCGGCATCCGGCGCGGCATGAAGGTGCACAACGCCTACGGGTACGGCCTGTTCACGGGCGGGCTCGGGGCGCATGCCGGCATCGAAGCCCTGGGCGCCACCGTGATCCCGATGTCGGGCGGACAGACCGCCCGACAGGTGCAGCTCATCCGCGACTTCGAGCCGGACGCGATCCTGTGCACCCCGAGCTACCTCCTCACGATCGCCGACGCGATGGCCGCGCAGGGTATCGACCCGCGGTCCACCTCGCTCCAGGTCGCGGTGCTCGGCGCGGAGCCCTGGACCAACGAGATGCGGCACGAGCTGGAGCAGCGGCTCAACATCGACGCCCTCGACATCTTCGGGCTCAGCGAGGTGATGGGGCCGGGCGTCGGCAACGAGTGCCTCGAGACCAAGGACGGCCCGCATCTGTGGGAGGACCACTTCCTGCCCGAGGTGATCGACGGCGACACCCTGCAGGCGCTGCCGGACGGCGAACGGGGCGAGCTCGTCTTCACCTCGCTCACCAAGGAGGCGTTCCCCGTCATCCGCTACCGCACGCGCGACATCACCCGCCTGCTCCCCGGCACGGCGCGTCCTGGCATGCGGCGGATGGAGAAGGTCACCGGGCGCAACGACGACATGATCATCCTGCGCGGCGTCAACCTCTTCCCGACGCAGATCGAGGAGCTGGTGCTCGGGATTGAGCAGCTCACGCCGCACTTCATCCTGGAGCTGACGAAGGAGGGCCGGATGGACGCCCTCACCGTGCGCATCGAGCGGCACCCCGACCTGTCCGTGGAGACGTGCGAGGCGGCGGCGCAGGTGCTGGTGCAGCGCATCAAGGTGTTCATCGGCTCGTCGGTCGCCGTGCGGCTCGAGGAGCCGGGGGCGCTGCCGCGCAGCGAGGGCAAGTACAAGCGCGTCTACGACCTGCGCTGACACGCGGGGGTGTCGGCGTCGACCTCCGCGATGCGCGCGGCGGGCGGTGCGAGACTGAGGGGGATGTCCGAGATGCAGACCACGCGGCGCGGCCGCCCCGGGTACGACCAGCAGGGGATCCTCGCCGTCGCGGTGGCCGCCTTCAACGAGCACGGCTACGACGCGACCTCGATCGGGATGCTCGCCGAGCGCCTCGGGCTGTCGAAGTCGGCGATCTACCATCACTTCGGGTCGAAGGACGAGATCCTCGACCGGGCCCTCGACAGCGCTCTCGGCGGGCTGGAAGCGGTGGTCGACGCGCCCCTCCCGGACAGCGGGGGAGCCGCCGATGCGGTCGCCCGCCTGGAGCACGTGCTCCGCGGGGCCGTCCATGTGCTCGTGGACCAGCTCCCCGCCGTGACGCTGCTGCTGCGCGTGCGCGGGAACACCGACGTCGAGCGCCGCGCCCTCACCCGGCGGCGGGCGTTCGACCGCCGCATCACGGCCCTCGTCGCGGAGGCGCAGGCCGAGGGTGCCCTGCGCTCCGACATCGATGCGGCCGTCGTCGCCCGACTGACGTTCGGCATGATCAACTCGATCGTCGAGTGGTATCGCCCCGGTGGTCGCGAGGGCGCTGACCGCCTCGCCGACGACGTCGTCGCGATCGCCCTCGACGGCCTCCGCCACCCCTGACTCGCGAGACCCCGTCTTCGCGCCGAGGCCCCGCCGTCTCCGCGTGGGAAGGGCGGGGCCTCGACGAGAACCCGGGGTCTCGAGATCAGGCGGGGGTGAGCTCCTTCGCGACGAGAGTCAGGACGTCGTAGGTCGCGACGAGCTCGTCGTCCTGGTTCTTCAGCACCGCGTCCCAGCGCACCTCGCCGTACTCGTCGGTCTCCCGCGGCGTGATCTGCTTGGCGGTGAGCTCGACGCGGATCTCGTCGCCGGGGGACACCGGGGTCACGAAGCGCAGGTTCTCCAGCCCGGAGTTCGCGAGCACGGGCCCGGGAGCCGGGTCGACGAAGAGCCCCGCCGCCCACGACACCAGCAGGTAGCCGTGGGCCACGCGTCCGGGGAAGAACGGGTTCGCCGCCGCCGACGCCTCGTCCATGTGCGCGTAGAACGTGTCGCCCGTGAACGCCGCGAACGTCTCGATGTCGTCGAGGGTGACGGTGCGCGAGGGGCTGACGACCTGATCGCCGATGCGCAGCTCCGCCAGCGACTTCCGGAAGGGGTGCACGCCGTCGTCGGTGTCGAACGGGCGGGCCGAGGCCCCCTGGTGCCAGACGCCGGTGAGCGCGGTCATCATCTCCGGGGAGCCCTGCACCGCGGTGCGCTGCATGTGGTGCAGCACCGCCCGGATGCCGCCGAGCTCCTCGCCGCCGCCGGCGCGACCGGGGCCGCCGTGCACGAGGTTCGGGAGCGGGGAGCCGTGGCCGGTCGAGCTGCGGGCGTCGTCGCGGTCGAGGAAGAGTACGCGGCCGTTGTACGCGGCGATCCCCGCGGCCAGCGTCGTCGCGACCTCCGGGTCGTGCGTCGCGACGCTGGTGACGAGCGAGCCGCCGCCGCGGGCCACGAGTGCCGCCGCCTCGTCCAGCGTGCGGTAGCCGAGGATGCTGGAGACGGGGCCGAACGCCTCGATCTCGTTCACGGCGGGGCTCGTCGCATCGGTGAAGCGCAGGAGCATGGGCGCCACGAACGCGCCGTCCTCCGCGGGGCCCTCGCTGCCGTCCGCGCGGCGGACGGTCGGCGTCTCGGGGGAGCCGATCACCAGCTCGCCCCCACCCTCGCGGAGCCGCGCCACCTGCCGGAGCACCTCGTCGCGCTGAGCCGTCGAGGCGAGCGGTCCCATCGTCACGCCCTCCGCGCGCGGGTCGCCCACGACGATCCGCGCGGCGAGCCGGTCGCGCACGGCGGCGATCACGTCGTCCACCGCGTCCTCCGGCACGATCGCCCGCCGGATCGCGGTGCACTTCTGCCCGGCCTTCGACGTCATCTCCGCCACGAGCTGCTTCACGTAGGCGTCGAACTCCGGGGTGCCGGAGGCCGCATCCGTGCCGAGCACCGAGGCGTTGATCGAGTCGGTCTCGCTGATGAAGCGGACCCCGCCGGTCTGCACGGCGTCGTGCGCCCGCAGCCGCTCCGCCGTCGACGCCGAGCCGGTGAACGCGACGAGGTCGCCGAGGCGGAGGTGGTCGAAGAGGTCCGGCACACTGCCGGACACGAGCTGCAGCGACCCCTCGGGCAGCAGACCCGACTCCACCATCACGCGCACCATGGCCTCGGTGAGATACCCGGTGGGGGTGGCGGGCTTCACGACCGTGGGGACACCGGCGAGGAAGGCCGGCGCGAACTTCTCCAGCGAGCCCCACACAGGGAAGTTGAAGGCGTTGATCTGCACCGCCACCCCGGGCAGCCGGGTGTAGATGTGCCGACCGAGGAAGGAGCCGTCCCGCGACAGGTTCTCCACGGCGCCGTCGACGTAGACCTTCGCGTTCGGCAGCTCCCGGCGGCCCTTGCTGGAGTACGCGAAGAGCACGCCGATGCCGCCGTCGATGTCGACCCAGGAGTCCTGTGCGGTGGCGCCGGTGCGGCTGGAGAGCGCGTACAGCTCCTCCTTGCGGGCAGTCAGCGCGAGCGCGAGCTGCTTGAGCAGCACGGCGCGCTGGTGGAACGTGAGCTCGCCGAGCGCGGCCTGACCGGTGGTGCGGGCGAAGTCGAGCGCCGCGCCGAGGTCGAGACCGGTGGTGGAGACGCGGGCGACCGTCTCCCCGGTCGAGGCGTCGCGCACCTCGGTGGCGTCCGTGTCGGAGGCGGGCGTCCACCAGGAGCCCTGCACGTAGCTGGGGAGGATCTCGGTCATGGGGGTTCCCTTCATCAGTCGTCCCATTCGTAGAAGCCGCGTCCGCTCTTGCGGCCGAGGTGTCCCTCCGCCACGAGGCGGCGCAGCAGGGCCGGGGGTTCGAAGCGCGCGCCGAGCTGTGCCGCGAGGTACTCGGCGATGCCGAGCCGGACGTCCAGCCCGACGATGTCGGTGAGCCGGAGCGGTCCCACCGGGTGCTTGTAGCCGAGGGTCATGGCCGCGTCGATGTCGGCCGCGGAGGCGACGCCGTCCTCGAGCATCCGGATCGCCTCGAGGCCGAGGGCGACGCCCAGACGTGACGACGCGAAACCGGGGGCGTCGGCGACGACGATGGGCGTCTTCCCCAGCGCGCGGACCCAGGAGGCCGCGTCCGCGACGAGAGTCTCCGCGGTCGCGCCGCCACGGACCACCTCCACGAGGGTCGAGGCGGGCACCGGGTTGAAGAAGTGCATCCCGAGGAAGCGCTCGGGGCGGTCGAGCACCGCGGCGAGCTCGTCGATCGAGATGGACGAGGTGTTGGACGCCAGGGCCGCGTCGTCGGCGAGGTGGCGCTCGACGCGGGTGAGGGCGTCGATCTTGAGCGACAGCTCCTCCGGGACGGCCTCGACGACGAGGGTGCAGTCCGCGAACAGGGCGGCGTCGGTCCCAGTCGCGAACCGGGCGCGATACGCCTCGGCGGTCTCGATCGCCGTGCCGCGGGAGAGCGAGGCGTCGATCGACCCGTGCACGCGGGCGGCGGCGGCCGCCGCGGCGTCGTCGTCCCGCTCGACCACCGTCACGGGGGCTCCGGCGAGGAGGAAGGCGTGGGCGATGCCGGCGCCCATGCGTCCACCGCCGAGCACGCCGACGCGGGCCGGGGCTGCGGCTTCGGGGGAGGAGGGCGCGCTCATCGGTCTCTCCGTTCCAGGAAGGCGGTCATGCGACGGTGCTTCTCCGCGCTCTCGAACAGCGCGGCCTGCTCCTCGAGGTCGACCGCGGGGTGCTGGTCGCGCGGCGCCCGGAACACCCGCTTGGTCGCGATGGTCGCCGCGGGGTCGTTGCGGGCGATGCGGTCGGCGACCGCGTGGGCGGCGGCGAGAAGGTCGGCGGGTTCGTGCAACGAGGAGACGAGACCGATGCGGACCGCTTCCTCGGCGTGCACCGTGCGGCCGGTCAGCAGCAGCTCGATGGCGCGGGCGTCGCCCACGATCTCCTTGAGGCGCCAGCTCGCTCCGGCGGCGGCGAGGATGCCCAGGCCGGTCTCCGGGTTGCCGATCTTCAGGGTCGGCGTCGCGAGGCGGATGTCGGCGGCATACGCGAGTTCCGCGCCACCGCCGAGCGCGTAGCCGTCGATCGCGGCGATGACGGGCATCGGCAGCTCCGCGACGCGGACGAACGCGTGGGCGTTGATGCCGCGACGGGCGTCGTCGGCGCGGCGTTCGCGCAGCTCGGCGATGTCGGCGCCCGCCGCGAACACCCCGTCGGCGCCGGTGAGGATGAGCGTGCGCGGCGTCTCCTCCAGCTCGGCGCACAGCGCGTGCAGGGCGTCGATCGTGGCCTGGTCGATCGCGTTGCGCTTGTGCGGACGGTTCAGGGTCGCGACGACGCGGTCCGCGGTGCGGGTGACGAGCAGCGGCTCGTCCGCGCCGCTCACACCTTCTCCAGGATCACGGCGGTGCCCTGGCCGACGCCGACGCACATCGTGGCGAGGCCGTAGCGGGAGTCCTCGCGCTCCATGCGTCCCATCAGCGTCACGAGCAGGCGCGAGCCGGACGAGCCGAGCGGGTGCCCGAGAGCGATGGCGCCGCCGTCGGCGTTCACGCGGTCCTCGTCGAGGCCGAGCCGCCGGATGCAGGCGAGCGACTGCGAGGCGAACGCCTCGTTGAGCTCCACGGCGCCGATGTCGTCGAGGGAGAGCCCCGAACGGCGCAGCGCCTTCTCCGTCGCGGGGACCGGTCCGAGTCCCATGATCTCCGGAGCCAGGGCGGCGGAGGTGCCGACGACGATCCGGGCGCGGGGCGTCAGTCCGTGGCGCTCGACGGCTTCGGCGCTCGCCACGAGCACGGCCGAGGCGCCGTCGTTGAGGGCGCTGGAGTTGCCGGCCGTGACGACCTCTCCGCCGGCCACGACGGGACGCAGGCGCGCGAGCACCTCGAGGGTGGTATCCGGGCGCGGGCCCTCGTCGACGAGCACCTCGCCGTCGCGGACGGGAACGCCGACGATCTCCGGGGCGAATCGCCCGGCGGCGATCGCGGCGACGGCGCGCTGCTGCGAGCGGACGGCGAAGGCGTCGGCCTCGGCGCGGGTGATGCCGTCGACGCGGGCGACCTCCTCCGCGGTCTCCGGCATCGTGAAGGTGGCCTTGTCGCGTGCGGCGAGGCGCGGGTTCGGGAAGCGCCAGCCGATCGAGGTGTCGAAGGCAGCGCCGGGCTTCGCCCACGCCTTCTCCGGCTTGGCCTGCACCCAGGGGGCGCGGGTCATGGACTCGACGCCGCCGGCGACGAGGAGATCGGCGTCGCCCGCGCGGATCGCCTGCGCGGCCATGGTGACGGCGGACATCCCGGAGGCGCACAGGCGGTTGACCGTGATGCCCGGCACGGTGTCGGGGAGGCCGGCGAGGAGCACGGCCATCCGGGCGACGTTCCGGTTGTCCTCTCCGGCCTGGTTGGCGGCGCCGAGGATGACCTCGTCCAGCTCCGTACGCGCCGGGTCGAGCCCGGCGCGGCGCACGGCCTCGCCGACGACCAGCGCCGCGAGGTCGTCGGGACGGACAGCGGAGAGGGTGCCGCCGTAGCGGCCGACCGGGGTACGGACCCCTCCGACGAGGTAGGCCTCTGGCATGCGGATCTCCTGACTTCGTCGTCCTAGTGTGGTCCGGGAGCGGCCGGTCGTGAATTACTGACCGATCGTAAGGTAATTATGGCACAGGCGCACGGCCGGCCGCGATCCCGGACCAGGAGTCAGACGCTGAGATCCACGCCCTTCGTCTCCTTCACCAGCGAGACGCCGATGAGCGAGATGAGCGACGCGACCGCGATGTAGACGCCGATCGTCCACGCGGCGTGGAACTGGTTCAGCAGCGCCTCCGCGATCATCGGTGCGAATGCGCCGCCGAGGATGGCGCCGAGGGCGTAGCCGATCGAGACCCCCGAGTAGCGCACGTTCGCGGGGAACATCTCGGCGTACAGCGCCGCCTGCGGCCCGTACGAGAGTCCGAGCGCGAACGTCATGACGAACAGGGCGACGAAGTACCAGACGATGTTCGCGGTGTCGATGAGGAACCACATCGGGATGGCCCACACCGCGAGGGCGACGTACCCGATCTGGAACGTGCGGATGCGGCCGAGGCGGTCGGACAGCGCGCCGCCCCACAGTGTGAAGATCAGCCAGCCGAACGAGGCGAGCGTGGTCGCCAGCAGCACCGGCGGGCGCTCCATGCCGAGAGCCGTGACGGCGTACGTCGCGAAGAACGCGATCAGCAGGTATCCGGCGGCGTTGTTGGCGATGAAGATGACGGCCGTGAGCACGACCTGCTTCGTGTGTGCGCGGAAGAGCTGCCCGAGCGGCGCCGAGGCCTCCTTGCGGCGGCGACGGAGGTCTTCGAACACGGGGCTCTCGTCGACCGCGCGACGGATGACGTAGCCGACCGCGATGAGCGCGATCGAGAGCAGGAACGGGATGCGCCAGCCCCACTCGAGGAAGGCCTCGGGGGACATCGAGCTCGTGAGGGCCCAGAGGGTGAAGGTGGCGAGGATCATGCCGACCGGCACGCCGATCTGCGGGAACGCGCCGAAGAGGCCGCGCCGCGTCGTCGGTGCGTGCTCGACGGCCATGAGGGCTGCGCCGCCCCACTCGCCGCCGGCCGAGAAGCCCTGCAGGATGCGCAGGAGGATCAGGAGGATCGGGGCGGCGACGCCGATGGCGGCGTACGTCGGCAGCAGGCCGATGAGGGACGTGGACAGTCCCATCATCACGAGGGTGAAGACGAGCATCTTCTTCCGGCCGAGCTTGTCGCCGAGGTGTCCGGCGACGATCGCGCCGAGTGGGCGGAAGAGGAACGAGATGCCGATGGTCGCGAACGAGAGCACCTGGGCGAGCCCGGGGCTCGACTCCGCGATAGGAGCGAGGAAGAGCGGGGCGAGCACGAGGCCCGCCGCCTGGGCGTAGATGAAGAAGTCGTACCATTCGATCGACGTCCCCACGAGGGTGCCGGCGAGGACGCGTCGCTCCTCGGCGGGCATCCTTCCGGTCGACGAGGCGGCTGCGGTGGCTGAGGTCATGCGAACTCCGTTGTTCTGCGAGGGGGAGCGCCGACGCGGGTACGTCGGCGATGACTTACCGAATGATCGGTCAGTAATCGCCGAGCGTAGCGTATCGGCGCTCCGCCCACGAGGGTTCGCGGGCCGGGTCGACCTCAGACCCGCCCGAAGGCGCGGAGCGGATGCTCGATGAGCTCCACCACGCGACGGAGGAATCCGGCCGCATACCCGCCGTCGCAGACCCGGTGGTCGAACACGAGCGAGAGCTGGACGATGCGACGCGGCACGATCGCCCCGTCCACGACCCAGGGCCGCTCGATGATCCGGCCGATGCCGAGGATCGCGACGTCGGGGTGGTTGATGATCGCCGCAGAGCCGTCGACGCCGAGCCCGCCGTAGTTGTTGAGGGTGAAGGTCGAGCCGCGGAGCCGCTCGGGCGGGAGCGTGCCGGCGCGCGCGGTGGCTGCGAGCTCGCGCAGGGCGGCGTCGAGGTCGGCGACCGTGAGCCGGTGCGCGTGCGGGACGACCGGGACGAGGAGGCCGCGTTCGGTGTCGGCCGCGACGCCGAGGTTCACGCCGTCGAACGAGATCAACTCGGAGCCGTCGTCGCTGAGCCGCGAGGCGAGGACCGGGTAGTCCTCCAGTGCGAGCAGCACGAACCGCGCGAGGAGCGCCGTGATCGACGGGGCCTTCCCGCCCTCGGGAGCCATCTGCCCGCGGAGGTTCCAGAGCTCGGTGGCGTCGACGTCGACCCACACGGTGGCCTCGGGAATCTCGGAGCGGCTGCGGGCGAGCCGGGCGCTCACGGTACGGCGCAGCGGGGACAGGCGCTCGCGACTGCGGACCGGGAGGCCGTCGATCTCGCCGCTGGGAGCGGTCGCGGAGGTCGGCGCCGGGGCCGCGGCGACGCCGTCCACCGCATGGTCCACGGCGGCGCGCAGCACGTCGGCGCGGGTGATCGCCCCGTCCGCTCCGGTGGGGGAGATCGCGTGCACATCGAGGCCCAGATCGCGGGCGAGGCGCCGCACGAGTGGCGACCGCACGGCGACCGGAGCGGGTCGCGCGGCGTCGCGGGCGGCCGGTGCGGGCGACTCCGGAGCGGTCGCGGCGGGTGCGGCGGGTGCGGGTGCGGGTGCTGACGAGGCGGGGGCCGGTGTGGGGCGTGGCGCCGCGGGGCGCCGTCGCCGACCCGTCGAGGCGGACGCGGAGGTGCCGTATCCGATGAGGACGTTGCCCGACCCCGCACGCTCCTCCTGCCGATACGCCTCGTGCTCGGGCTGCGCGGCGGGAGTCTGCGGGGCGGACGCGGTCTCCTCACTGCCGGGGTCGTCGACCTCCAGCACCGGGGCCCCGACGTCGATGGTGTCGCCGGGCGTGCCGTGCAGCGCCGTCACGACGCCCGCGAACGGCGAGGGCAGTTCCACGACGCTCTTCGCGGTCTCGACCTCGGCGATGGCCTGGTCGGTCGCGATCGTGTCGCCGACAGCCACGAGCCACTGCACGAGGCCGGCCTCGGTGAGTCCCTCGCCGAGGTCGGGGAGGCGGAACACGCGGGTCGCGGTCTTCACCGGGGTGCTCATGCCTCGTCCTCCCAGTGCAGCGTGTCGATCGCGTCGAGCACCCGATCGACGTCCGGCAGATACCAGTGCTCGAACTTCGGCGGCGCGTAGGGGGTGTCGAAACCGGTCACCCGCCGCACGGGGGCCTCCAGGTACTCGAAGCAGCGCTCGAACACCCGGGCCTGGATCTCGGAGGCGACGCTGGCGAATCCCGGGGCCTCGGCGATCACGACCGCGCGTCCCGTGGAGCGCACCGCCGCGGTGACCGTCTCGTCGTCGAAGGGGGAGAGGGAGCGCACGTCGACCACCTGCGCGCTGCGCCCTTCGCCTGCGGCGACCTCCGCCGCCTCCAGCGCGAGCGGCACGGAGGCCCCGTACGCGAGGAGGGTCACGTCGGTGCCCTCCCTGGCGATGCGCGCCGCGCCGATCTCCGCCGTCACCGCGGTGTCGACCTCGCCCTTCGACCAGTAGAGCTTCTTGGGCTCGAGGAAGACCACCGGGTCCGGCGAGGCGATGGCCGCGCGGAGCAGCGAGTAGGCGTCCTGCGGGGTGGACGGGCTCACGACGGTGAGGCCGGGCGTGTGCGCGTAGTACGCCTCGGACGAGTCGCAGTGGTGCTCGACGCCCCCGATGCCGCCGCCGAACGGGATGCGGATCACGAGCGGCATGCGCATCCCGCCGCGGGTGCGGTTGCCGAGCTTCGCGACGTGGCTGACGATCTGCTCGAACGCGGGGAGGGCGAAGGCGTCGAACTGCATCTCGACCACGGGGCGCATCCCGTTCATCGCCATGCCGACGGCGGTGCCGATGATGCCGGACTCCGCGAGCGGGGTGTCGAAGCAGCGGTCCTCGCCGAAGCGGGCGGTGAGTCCGTCCGTGATGCGGAAGACGCCGCCGAGGGCTCCCACATCCTCTCCGAACACGACCACGTCGGGGTCGGCGGCGAGGGCGTCGGCGAGGGCGCGGTTGAGAGCGGCGGCCATGGTCATGGTCGTGGTGGTGCCGGCGTCCGTCGCGACCGGCGTCTCGTGCTCGGCGATGGTCATCGGGGGCCTCCGGTCGTCATCGTCTCAGCGGGGTGGGAGCGCTCGATCTCGTCCCGGAGGAGCTGCCACTGCTCCTCACGCTGCGGCGAGCGGGTCGCGGTCACGAAGCGGAAGAGGTCTTCCGGGTCGAGCTCCGCATCGGTGTTCAGGGCGGTGCGCATGGCGGCGGCGATCTCCTCCGCGCCCGCGGCGAAGCGCGACTCGGCCTCGTCGTCCAGCGTCCCCGTCGCGGTGAGGTGCGCGCGCAGGCGGAGCAGCGGATCGCGGGCGAGCCACGCCTGCACCTCGTCGCGCTCGCGATAGCGGGTGTCGTCGTCGGCGTTGGTGTGCGCCTGCATGCGGTACGTGTGGGCCTCGACGAGGGAGGGGCCGCCGCCGGCGCGGGCGCGGTCGACGGCTTCCGTGAGCACCGCGAGGACCGCGGCCACGTCGTTGCCGTCGACGCGCTGTCCCGGCATGCCGTAGCCGACCGCCTTGTGGGCCAGGGAGGGGGCGGCGGTCTGCCGGGAGAGGGGAACCGAGATCGCGAACTCGTTGTTCTGCACGAAGAACACGACGGGCACGTGGAACACTGCCGCGAAGTTCATCGCCTCGTGGAAGTCGCCCTCGCTCGTCGCGCCGTCGCCGCAGAGCGCGAGCACCACGGTGTCCTCGCCGCGGTGCTTCGCCGCCTGCGCGAGGCCGACCGCGTGCAGGAGTTGGGTCGCGAGCGGGGTGGCCTGCGGGGCGACGCGGTGCGCGCGCACGTCGTAGCCGGAGTGCCAGTCGCCTTTGAGGAGCACCATCGCCTCGGCAGGCGCGACGCCGCGGGCGATCACGGCGACCGAGTCGCGGTACGTGGGGAAGAGCCAGTCGGTGTCGCCGAGCACCATCGCCGCGGCCACCTGGCAGGCCTCCTGGCCGTGCGATGACGGGTAGACCGCGAGGCGTCCCTGGCGCACGAGCGCGCCGGCCTGATCGTTGATGCGACGGCCTTCGACGAGGCCGCGGTAGGCCGCCAGCAGGACGTCGGCGGCGGGGAGCGCGTAGGTCTCGTCGGGGAGGGTGGTCCCGTCCTCGGCGATCAGTCGTACCGCGGTGTCTCGCGGGAGCATGTCGTGGGAGTGCATCCGTCCGCCTTCCTTGCCGAACTCGATGAGGACAGCATGCCGCGCGTGCGACAGTCATCCAAGATCCGTCGCGGGATCGTGGACGATTGCTCGCGACGTGCCAAAATGGCTTCCGAAATGTCAGGATTTCCCGGACGGGAGAGGGGTGCCATGGCGGCGCTGGACGAGACGGATCGCGCGATCCTCGCGGAGTTGCGGCGGGATGCGCGGGCGTCCATGACCGCGATCGCCGAGGCGGTGCACATCTCCCGCGCGGGGGCGCATGCCCGCATCAAGCGGCTCACCGACGCCGGGGTGATCACCGGGTACACCGTGCGCACCGACCCCGTGCTGCTGGGGCATCACGCGAGCGCGTACGTGACCCTCGCGATCGAGCAGGCCACGTGGCAGGAGGTGAGCGCGCGGCTGCGGGCGATCCCGGAGATCGAGCACATGGCGCTCGTCGGCGGCGACTTCGACGTGCTGCTGCTCGTGCGCGCCAACGACGCCCGCGACCTGCGCCGCATCGTGCTGGAGGACATCCAGGCGATCCCGTCGATCCGCTCGACCCGGACGATCCTGATCTTCGAGGACTTCGACCGGGTGTGACGTTTGTTTCCTGCGGCGGGGGTCGTTGGGGTGCGGTGGTGTGGAGGGGGGATCGCGGGTCTCTTCGTGTGCAGGAGGAGTCCTTCGCGCGTGCTGGAATATCGCTCTGAACAGGGGTAATCGGGCCTCGCAATGTCGGTGGCCATCTGTTGAATCGTCGTATGGAAGGCACCCCGGCAGCGGTTCTCGACGACACGGTCGTCGCTCTCGACGCCGTGCTGCAGTCCGGCGCCGTGCGCGCTCTCGATGCCGGGGAGATGATGGACCTGCTGCGGCTCGCGGGCGAGATCCAGCGCCGTGTGGAGGCGGTGATCGTGGAGACGGTCGCGAGCGCCGATCCGCGTCCGGCGGGGTCCGGGGAACCGGCGTTCTGCGGACGGTTCGGCTGTCGCTCGATGAACGAGTTGCTGCAGAGGGTGCTCCGTACCGACGGCGCGTCCGCCGCGCGGGTGGTGAAGGCCGCGCGGTTGGTGCGGCGCGAGGTCGATCTCTCCTCCGGGGAGTGGCTGCCGGCGCGGTGGCCGGCGCTGCGCGAGGCCCTCCTCGACGGGGCGATCGGCGTGACGGGGCTCTTGGCCGCGACCGGGCCGATCGAGCAGGCCGGCCCTCGCGTGCGCCTCGCCGACCGCTGGGAGGCGGACGCGTATCTCGCGGACGTCGCTCGTGGCGAGGAGAGTTGCGACGGTGCCGACAGTGATGGCGCCGAGAACAGTGATGACGCCCAGAACGAGCCCGGTCCGGCGCCGACGCCCGAGGAGCTGCGGGTGCGGGCGCAGCTGATCGTGCAGTACCTCGACCCCGACGGCGCGGAGCCTGCGGAAGACATCGCGCTGCGAGCACGGGGTGTGGTGCTGGGGCGCGCCAAGGACGGCGTGATCCCGGTCCGGGGCGCACTGCTGCCCGAGGTCGCGGGGCAGCTGCAGCGGATCTGGGACGCCTACCTGAACCCGAAGGTCGATGGTCCGCCGCTTCCCGGTGTGCACTTCGTCCCGTCCGCGGAACTCGCGGATGCCGAGCAGCGGGACACGGCGGTGTCCCCGGACGACGATGTGCTCCCGGCCGGCGACCCCGGCGGCATGGTCGACGGGCGCACGCGGGCACAGAAGCAGCACGACGCGCTCGCGGCGGCTCTGGGGATCGCGGCACGGCACGACGACATGCCGCGGCTGGGCGGCGCCGCCCCGACACTCGTGGTCACGGTCGGCGCCCAGGACTATGCCACCGGGCGCGGCTGGGCGCGGGTCGAGGGCGTCGAGACGCCGGTGTCGACGCGGGTCGCTGCGCACACGGCGTGCGGAGGGACGGTCCAGCGGGTCGTGCTGGGGGCCGGCGGGAGGATCGTCGGGCTCGAGTCGAGCGACCGGATCTTCACCCCCGCGCAGCGCCGGGCGATCGGCGTGCGGGACGGCGAGTGCCTGATCCCCGGGTGTCACGTCCCCGCGGCCTGGTGCGAGATCCACCACGTCACGGAGCACGCGCACGGGGGTCCGACGCACACCGACAACGGGGTCGCGCTGTGCTGGCACCATCACCGCACCCTGGACACCTCGGGGTGGCAGATCCGCATGCGAGAGGGAGTGCCGCAGGTGCGAGGGCCGGCGTGGTGGGATCCGAGGCGACGATGGCGCACGCCGCGCCCGGCGCCTCCCGGCTCCACCCACCGGACGGGGGCCCGATTCGCTCACGCGGGACCGGCTCGGGAGCGCATCCTTCGCGCGGGGACATCTCCGGCGCGCTCCGCGACAAGTGCGGCGGCAAGGGCCGACCGAGAATGAGAAGAAGACCGGCGTCCGCGCCGTGACCCGCTCGAAGGAGAGACACCGATGTCCGATTCCGCCGTTCCCGTAGCCGTCGACTCCGGATCCGCCGATGCCGCGGCGTCCGCCGCTGCGGCGCTGCTCGACCGCATCCAGGCCCCGCAGGGCGAGGGGCGCGAGATCCCCGACGCCGCGACGCGGGAGGTCATCGGACGCGCGCCCGTGGCCACCGTCTCCGACCTCGACGACGCCATCGCCCGCGCGAAGGCCGCGCAGCCCGCGTGGGAGGCGCTCGGGCACGAGAAGCGGAGCGCACTCCTCCTGGCCGCGGCCGACGCGATCGACGCGAACGCCGAGGGGCTCGCCTACCTCCTGTCGCGGGAGCAGGGGAAGCCGCTGAACGGCCCCAACGCGCGGTTCGAGCTCGGCGCCTGCTCGGCCTGGCTGCGCACCAACGCCACGACCGTCCTGGAGCCGCAGGTGCTCGTCGACGACGAGACGCTGCACGCCGAGCTCGTCTATAAGGCGGCCGGTGTGGTCGGCGCCATCGGGCCGTGGAACTGGCCGCTCATGATCACGATCTGGCAGATCGGTCCGTCGCTGCGCATGGGCAACACGGTCGTCGCGAAGCCCAGCGAGTACACCCCGCTGAGCGTGCTGGCGATGCTCGCGGTGATGAACGATGTGCTGCCCGCCGACGTCCTCATCGGCGTCTCCGGCGACCGCGAGGTGGGCGCCCGCCTCGCCTCGCACCCCGACATCGCCAAGATCATGTTCACTGGCTCCACCGCGACCGGGCGCCGCATCATCGAGAGCTCCGCGGGCAACCTCGCCCGCCTCACGCTGGAGTTGGGCGGCAACGACGCGGGCATCGTGCTCCCCGGCACCGATCCCTCCGCGATCGCGGAAGACCTCTTCTGGGGTGCGTTCATCAACACCGGACAGACCTGCGCCGCCATGAAGCGCCTCTACGTGCACGACTCCGTGTACGACGAGGTCGTGGACGCGCTCGCCGCGATCGCCGCGCAGGTGCCGATGGGCAACGGGCTCGACGAGGGCAACGTGCTCGGACCGCTGCAGAACCGCCCGCAGTTCGACATCGTCCGTCGCCTCGTCGACGATGCGCGGAGCCGCGGCGCCCGGATCGTCACGGGTGGCGAGCCGGCCACCGAGCTCGGCGAGCTGTTCTACCGGCCCACCATCGTCGCCGACATCGACAACGACGCGGCACTCGTGCAGGAGGAGCAGTTCGGTCCCGCGCTTCCCGTCATTCGCTACAGCGACGTCGACGAGGCCTTCGCGCTCGCGAACGCGCTCGACGTGGGCCTCGGCGCCTCGGTGTGGGCGAGCGACCCGGAGGAGGCCCGCGCCGTCGCCGCGCGCATGCAGTCCGGCACGGTGTGGATCAACTCGCACGGCGGGCTGCACCCGATGGTGCCGTTCGGCGGCGTGAAGAGCTCGGGCTACGGGCTGGAGTTCGGCGTCGAGGGGCTCAAGTCCGTCGCCGTCACCCAGGTCGTCTCCGGACCCGGCCGGAAGGCGTGAGCGTGACCGCGGCGAACAACGGCGCGGTGCGCTCCGCCATCGTCGTCGGTGCCGGCACGTCGGGAGCCATCGTCGCGCGGCGTCTCACCGACGCCGGTGTCGCGGTGACGCTCGTCGAGGCGGGTGGCTATGACACGAACCCGGCCATCCACGACCCCTCGCGGGCGGGCGAGCTCTGGCACTCTGCCGAGGACTGGGACTTCTTCACCGTGCCGCAGCCGCACGCGGCCGGTCGTCGGCTGCATCTTCCTCGCGGCAAGGTCACTGGTGGGTCTCACGCGCTGAACGCCATGATCTGGGTGCGCGGCGCGGCCTCCGACTACGACGCGTGGGAGGCGGCCGGCGCGACCGGATGGGGCTGGGCCGAGGTCGAGCCGATCTACGACGCGATCGAGAACGACCTGCTGCCCGTGACCGACGACTACGCGCTCGCACCCATCCAGGCTTCGATCATCGACGCCGCCGTCGAGGAGGGGCTGCCGCGCAACCCGAACTACAACGGGGGCACGCTCGACGGGGTCTCGCAGGAGCAGGTCACGATCACGGACGGCCGCCGCGTCAACACCTGGACCGCCTATGCGCAGCCCGTCGCCGACCGGATGACGATCCTCACCGGTCGCGCCGTCCACTCCGTGATCGTGCGCGCCGGTCGTGCGGTCGGCATCCGGCTGGGGGAGGGCGACGACGCCGAGGAGGTCTTCGCGGACCAGGTCATCCTCTCGGCGGGAGCACTCGGCACTCCTGTCATCTTGTTGCGCTCGGGCATCGGTCCCGCCGCTGAGCTGAGTGCCCTCGGCATCCCCGTCGTGCACGACGCCCCCGCTGTCGGCAAGAACCTGCACGACCACCTCCTGTCGCCGGTGATCTTCGCGACGGAGAAGAAGCCCGTCGGCCCGCCGCAGCCGGGGGTCTCCGTCACGCAGAGCCACCTGTTCTGGCGCAGCCGCGACGGCCTCGCGCAGCCGGACACGCAGCCCATCCACTTCTCCGTCCCGATGTGGGGAGAGCTCGAGCCGAAGGGCACCGACGGGTTCACGCTCATGGCGGGCCTGGTGACGCCGTACAGCCGCGGCGAGCTGCGCCTCGCCGGTCCCGGCCTCGACGACCTGCCGCACATCGACCTGGCAGCGCTGGAGGATCAGCGAGACGCCGACGCCCTCGCGGCCTCCGTGCGCCAGTGCCGCCGTATCGGCAGGCAGCCCGCGCTCGCCGAGGAGTGGGGAGCGGTCGAGGTCTACCCCGGGCCGGACGTGGCGGACGACGACGTGGAGGAGTGGGTGCGCCGCACCGCCATCACCTATCACCACCAGGTCGGCACCTGTCGCATGGGCTCCGACCCGGAGTCCGTGGTCGATCCGCAGCTCCGGGTGCGCGGGATCGAGGGGCTCCGAGTGATCGACGCCTCGGTCATGCCGACCGTGCCCACCGGCAACACCAACGCGCCCGCGGCCATGATCGGCGAACGCGGCGCGCGGTTCCTCCTCGCGGACTGAGGGAGGGCGGCAAGGGGACGCGGGGCGTTCACGGCATCTGTCGCGTTCGCCCCGCGCTCCTGCGTGTCAGCGCGTGAGCAGCGTCACGGCCACGAGCGCGAGGGCGACGAGACCGAAGCCGGTCGCGAACACCGTCAGCGCGAGCGGGAGTGCGCCGCCGGGCAGCGGCCCGCGCGCCCGGGCGGTGAGCACCGCGGTCGTCCGGCGCTGCCGACGGCGCGCGGCGATCCAGAGCAGCGCCGCCGTGCCGACGCCCAGCACGCCCGGGACGAGGCCCCACCCCTCGGCGCCGGTCGGCAGCACCAGGGGGAACACCCGCAGCGACAGCAGCGAGCCGACCGCGATCGCGAGGGCCGTGCGCCGCCAGGCCAGCTCCGTCCGCTCCGGCTGCAGCCCGGGATCGTACAGATCGGGCGCCGAGGTGTCGGGCACCGGAGTATCGGGGGCGGTCATCGGCAGGGCTCCGTCAGCGCCACAGCACCCCGGCGAGGACGAGCAGCCCCGTCGTCACGACGACCACGGCGAGCACCACCGCCGACAGCGCGCCCGGCAGGGGCCGTCCCTGCCGGAGGGCGCGTTCGGCCCGCATCCACTCGAACCAGGCGAGCGGTGCCACGGCCGTGCCGGCGATCATCAGCAGCAGCGAGGCGGCCAGCCGGAAGCCGGGGTGCAGGTCGAGGCCGAGGACCTCGAGCGCGACGCCACCCGCGATCAGGGCCAGGCCGGTCCGGGTCCAGGCCAGGAACGTGCGCTCGTTGGCGAGGGAGAAGCGGGGATCGGGCTCGTCCCCGACCCGGTAGACGGAGGCGGGGAAGCGGCGCATGCGCCCATCGTACGGCGTGGCGCGCTCAGCGCTCGTGCACCGCGCGCCCGGCGAACCACGTCGAGACGACCTCGGTGTGCACGATCTCCTCCGCCGGTCCGCCGATCGCATCCCGTTCCAGGATCACGAAGTCGGCGGACTTGCCGGGGGTCAGGGAACCGGTCTCCGCGCCGAGCCCCATCGCCGTCGCGGCGTTGATCGTGAAGACCTCCAGCGCCTCCTCGGCCGAGATCGCCTGCTCCGGCCACAGCGTGCCTGCGGCGCGGCCGAGCGGATCGGCCCGTGTCACCAGCCCCTGCAGGCCCTCGAGCGTGTTCGGCGACTCGCTCACCGGCCAGTCCGAGCCGCCGGCCACGAGAGCTCCGGCGTCGAGGAGGGCACGGTTGGGCTGGGAGTGCTCGGCACGCTCTCCCAGCACGTCCGCCAGCGCCTGGGGGATGACGCCCGGGTACCAGATGAACGGGGAGATGTCGGCGGAGACGTCGAGGGCCGCGAGCCGGGGGATGTCGCTCTCCGCGAGGAACTGCCCGTGCGCGATCTGCAGCGGCGTCGTGAGGCCCTCCGCGCGCAGGCGCTCGGCGGCGTCGAGCACGAGGCGTGCCGACCCGTCGCCGGTGCAGTGCACCTTGGCCCCGAGACCGCGGGCGGCGACGGCCCGGAGCCAGTCGGTGAGCTCGTCGAGGGTCATGGTCGTCTCGCCGTGGAAGTGTGCCCCGTGCACCGGATCCGCCGGATACGGGTCGAGGAAGGAGGCGGTGCGAGCGGGCGGCACACCGTCGAGGAAGATCTTCACGAAGTCCGGGCGATGGTGCGGCGTGCGGAACTCCTCGCCCCGGTCGAGGAGGGGAGCGCCGATGGGGTCGAACCCGAAGATCTCGTCGTTGATGAGGAGCGAGGAGACGACCCAGGCATGCAGCTCGTCGGCGCGGTCGAGCCCGGCGAGCGCGCCGAGGATGTCGACGGAGACCCCCGCGTCCTGGAACGCCGTGATCCCGAACGAGTTCAGCAGCTCGATGCCGCGGCGCGACGCGGCGGCATGCTGCTCCGGGGTGAGTCCGCCGCTGCGGTCGTACGCCTCCTGCACCGGGATGCCCGCGGCCTCCAGGAGCACGCCGGTGGGCGTGCCGTCGTCGGGGTCGAGCAGCGTGACCCCGGAGGTCGGGATGCTGTCCGCCGTGATGCCGGCGAGCTCCAGGGCCCGGGTGCTGGCCCAGCGGTTGTGGCGGGAGTCCTCCATGAGCGCCACCGGCCGTCCGCCCGCCGCCTCGTCCAGCCGGCGCCGCGTGGCGGTGTTCGCGAGGGTCGGCAGCAGGGTCGTGGCCACGGCGCCGCCGACGATCCACGCGTCCTCGGGCAGCGCCTGCGCCTTCTCCCGCACCCGGTCGAGGATCTCGTCGAGCGTGAGGGACGGGGCGAGCGACAGTTCGAAGAGCTCGGTCCGTCCGGCGAGCGCGTGGTGGTTGTGCACGTCCACGAAGCCGGGGTAGACGGCCGCGTCGCCGACCTCGACGACCCGCGTGCGGCGGCCCCGGAACGCCTCCACGTCGGCGCGGTCGCCGACGGCGAGGATCCGTCCGTCGCGCACCGTGAAGGCCTCGGCGCGCGGACGGGCGCGGTCGGACGTGCGGATCACGGAGCCGGTGACGAGGAGGTCGGCGACGTCGGTCATGTCAGGCGTCTCCGAAGGTCGCGGGCTCGAGCGCGGGCGTGTGGTGGGTGGTCGACAGCAGGCGGCCGTGCGCGCCGAACGTGAAGTGCGTCGGCACCTCGCCCGTCTCGTCCAGACCGAACAGCACGCCGTGGGAGCGGATCGCGTTCACGTCTCGGTGGTCGGCGATCGTGACCGAGGCGCACGGGATCACCTTCTCGCGCCACGCGAAGATGTAGATCCCGGGGCGCACCTCCCACACGCTGTTCTCGTCGGTGTCGGCGAGCCCGCGCTCCGGACCCGCCAGGCACTGCCACGAGTACCAGCGCGGGGAGAGGTACACGTGCTCGTAGGCGTGCTCCTCGCTGTAGACCCACTCCACGCGGCGCCCGATGAGCGTGGTCGCGGGGGCGGCCTCGGTGCCGGTGACGTCGGCGCCCTCGATGGTGCCGGGGGCGAAGTGGTGCTGCACCCGGGTGCGGCCCTGCTCGGGCGCGGGGAGGATCTCGGAGATCACCGCGAGGGAGCGTCCGTGCCGCAGGTCGAGCACGAGCGAGACGGCCTCGTTCGGGAGGTAGCGGTGGTGGAACTGCACGAAGTAGAGCTCGTCGTCGACCTCGAACGCCTCGTAGTCGTCGGTGTCGGACGCCGCCTCGGTCGGGTCCTCGGCGCCGGGCTGGTACTCCCAGGCCACCGTCGAGTTGTCGAAGCGGTGGACGATGCGGGTGCCGCGGGCGTCGACGACGGCGACCTCACGACCGCTCAGGGCGGTGCTGTGCGGGGCCTTGTTGGCGTCGAAGCCGGGGGCGAGCCCTTCCAGCGGCAGCCAGGTGGAGGTGTCGGCGGGGTTGAGGGTCGTCATGGGGTTTCCTTCCTTCGGAGAACGGGGTCGGCGCGGGCGTCAGCGGTCGCTGAACCGCTCCAGATCGGTGGCGAGGCCGTCGTAGACGGCGGGCTTGGCACGGCGGAGGTACGCGGCGTAGACGATGCCGCCGATCAGCGCGAGCACGAGCAGGAGCGGCATCAGGCGGATCGCGAGCTCCTCGGAGCCGGCCACGATGTTGAAGTTCACGATCGCCAGGATCGAGATGGCCGCGATGCCGAGGAAGCCGATGCCCGGAGCGATGAAGGTGCTCCACCACCGCGGGTCGTTCCGGCGCCGGAAGTACACGACGATCGAGATCGCCGCGAGTCCCTGCAGGATCAGCACGCTGAGGGTGCCGAAGCCGAGCATCGCGGGCACGAGCGTGACGATGGGATCGGCGCCGGCGAGGGCGAACAGGATCGCCACGATCGCCGCGAAGCCCGCCTGCACGATGCCCGCGAGCTGCGGGGCGCCGTTCGCGCGGGTGCGGGCGAGGGCCTGCGGGAGGATCTTCGCGCGGCCCAGCGAGTACAGGTAGCGGGTGGCGGAGTTGTGGAAGGCGAGCATCGCCGCGAACAGGCTCACCAGGAGCAGCACCATCATCACGGTCGTGAGCGGTCCGCCCAGGTACTGCTGCGAGAGCGAGAAGATGAGGTCGCCCGTGGGCAGGTGCTCCAGCGCCGTGGCCTGGGCCTGCGCGACGCCGGTCGCGCTCACCACGGCCCAGGTCGTGACGCCGAGGATCACGCCGATCGCGATGATCGAGGTGTAGGTCGCCCGCGGGATCGTGCGCAGCGGCTGCTTGGCCTCCTCGCTGAAGAGCGCGGTGGCCTCGAACCCGAGGAAGCCGGTCGCCGCGAGCAGCAGGCCGATGGGCAGCGAGCCGGAGAACACGGCCTCCGGGCTGAACGCGGCGATGTCGTAGCCGGTCTGCACGAGCACCGAGATGTCGAACACGACGAGCATGAGCACCTCGAGCACGAGGCACACCCCGAGCACCTTCGAGCTGAAGTCGACGCCGATCCGGGCGAGCACGAAGCACACGACGATCGACAGCAGGCCCCAGACGAGCCAGTGCACGTCGAGCCCGGTGAGGTCGCGGATGATCGTCTGCATGAAGAAGCCGCTGGTGCCGATCGTGCCGACCACGAAGAAGTTGTAGCCGAGCGTCGCGATGAGGCCCGCGACGAGTCCGCCGGTGCGGCCGAGGCCCTTCACGACGAAGGCGTAGAAGCCTCCGGCGTTCACGAGCTGCTTCGACATCTGGGCGTAGCCGATCGCGAACAGCAGCAGGATGGCCGCGACGAGGAAGAACGACATCGGCGTGCCGCCGCCGTTGCCCAGCGCGATGGCGAGGGAGGCGACGACGACGATCCCGGTCAGCGGCGCGACCGCGGCCAGGACGAGGAAGACGATGCCCGCGACACCGAGGGCGCCGGGGCGGAGGGAGGTGTGGTGCGGCGTCGTGGGTGCGGAGGTCTGCTCTGCCACGTCGGCTCCTTTGCTCGGGTGACGGCCGTGTGGACACGGCATCGACGACGAGGGGAATCGTCGATAGAGCGAGTCTGCTCGCCGCCCCGTTCCGACGCTTGACCGTGAGCGAAGGACGATGGTGCCACCGCGCACACCCCGGCGTCGAGCGTGCGGGCCCTCCGCACCGCGGAGCAGGATGACCGGGACGACACCGCTGTCTCGTCGGCGCCGCGCGGCGCCGGGCCGCGGTCGGAGGATGCGATGGACCTGCAGCTCGACGGCACGACGGCCCTCGTCACGGGGGCTGCCTCCGGCATCGGTCGTGCCGTCGCCCGGGCGCTCGCCGCCGAGGGGGTGCGGGTCGCGCTGCTCGACCGGGACGCCGCCGCGCTCCGGGACGCGGCGGGGGAGGCCGGCATCGATCCGGTGCTGCTCGCCGCCGACGTCACGGACGAACAGCAGGTGGCTGTCGCCGTCGGCTCGGGTGTCCGCGCGCTGGGCGGTCTCGACGCGGTGGTCTGCTGCGCCGGGATCTCCGGCCCGGTCGGGACGCCGATCGAGGAGATCCCCCTGGAGGCGTGGAACCGCGTCCTCGCCGTGAACGTCACCGGCGCGTTCCTCGTGCTCAAGCACGCGGTCCCGGCGCTCCGGGAGTCCGCCGCCGGATCCGTCGTGCTGCTCGCGAGCGACTCGGCTGTCGTGGCCTCCCCGGGCATGGCCCCCTACGCCGCGTCGAAGGCCGCGCTCGTCCAGTTCGGGCGGGCGCTGTCGGTCGACCTCGCCGGCACCGGGGTGCGGGTGAACGCGGTGTCACCGTCCATCGTCGACACCCCGATGAGCCGGGGCGACCTCGGCGCTGCGGCGTTCGACGAGCCCGCCTTCCCCGTGCAGAGCGCCGACGAGGTCGCCGCGCACGTCGCCTACCTCCTCTCCTCGCGGAGCCGGGCGGTCAACGGCACCACCCTCCTCAGCGACTTCGGGTACACCGCCCGGTCGGGATTCCCCGCCTGACGCGACCGCGTCCGGCCCCACCGCGCACGCGCGCAGAACACACAGGAGCACACATGGCAACCGTGGTCGGATCGAGCGTCTCCGGACGTGTCGTCGTCATCACCGGAGGAGGCACGGGCATCGGCGCGGCGGTCGCGGAACGGTTCGCGGCCGAAGGAGCGCACGTCGTCGTGGTGGGCCGCCGCCCCGAGCCGCTGCACGAGGTGGAGCGGGCCGTCGGGGCCTTCCCCGTCGTCGCGGACGCGGCGGACACCGCGTCGGCGCAGGCCGCCATCGCCGAGATCCTCGCGCGGTTCGGCCGCATCGACGTGCTCGTCGCGAACGCCGGGGGACACGGCTTCTCCCCGGTCGCCGAGACCGACGACGCGAGCTGGGACGCCGCGATCCGCGCCAACCTCACCACCGCGTTCGTGATGGCGCGGGAGGCGCTGCCGGCGCTGATCGAAGCCAAGGGGCAGGTGGTGGTCGTCTCATCGCTGGCCGGGCTCTTCGCGGGACCGTCGGTGGCCGGGTACACGGTCGGCAAGCACGCCCTGATCGGTCTCACCCGCACGCTCGCGCGCGACTACGGTCGCCACGGCGTGCGCGTGAACGCGATCTGCCCCGGGTGGGTGCAGACGCCCATGGCCGACGAGGAGATGGACGAGTTCGCCGCGCACGCGGGCCTCGGCTCCCGGGAGGAGGGCTACGCCACGGTCACCGCCGACGTGCCGCTGCGCCGCCCGGCGCGGCCCGCCGAGATCGCCTCCGTCGTGCGGTTCCTCGGGTCGGGGGAGTCGTCGTACGTCACCGGCGCCGTGATCGTGGCGGACGGCGGGTCCCACGTGGTCGACGTGCCGACCATCGCCTTCGACCACGCCGGGATGTAGCGCAGGGTCAGGGCCGGGCTGCCGTCCCGGGCCCGGCGTCAGTCGATCCGGAGCTCGAAGCCGTCGTCGGTCGCGACGACCGCCACCTGCGTGAGGTCGTCGACGTGTGCGGTCGGGGCGTGGGCGCCGGCGTGCGGACCGATGCCGATCACGCGCATGCCTGCCGCGTGGGCGGCCTGGATGCCGGCGCCGGAGTCCTCGAACACGACGCAGTCCGCGGGGTCGATGCCGAGGGTGCGGGCGGCGAGGAGGAAGCCCTCCGGATCGGGCTTCGAGGCCGAGACGTTCTCCGCCGTGACAGCGAGCTCGGGGACCGTGAGCCCGGCCTGGCCCATCCGTGCGGTCATGAGGGCGACGTTGGCCGAGGTGACCACTGCGTGCGGGAACGGCTGCAGCGCGGCGAGCAGCTCTTCGGCGCCCGGGATGCCGATCACACCGTCCACGTCGGAGGCCTCGGTGGCGAGCATGACCTCGTTCTCGCGGAGGTTGATCGCGTGGTCGCGCTCGGGGAGCAGGATCGCCATGCTCTGGTGCCCCTGACGCCCGTGGACGGTGCGGAGCACGGTCTCCGGGTCGATCCCGTGCGGCTCCGCCCAGGCGAGCCAGAGGCGCTCCACGACGGCGGTCGAGTCGACAAGGGTCCCGTCCATGTCGAGGAGGGCGGCGCGGGCGTGGAGGATCTCAGTCACTCCCTCAGGCTAACCCCCACGCCGTCGACCCACCCCCTTTCGCGTGCCCCGGCCCCCTGCGAACGCGCGCAAGGGGCCGGGAGGAACGCAACGGGGTGGGTCGACGGGGAGTCAGCCCCCGAGGTAGGCGCGGTGGAGGAGGGCGGGGTCGTCTTGGAGGGCCTGCGGCGCACCCTGGAACGACACGCGGCCGCCGGCGACGACCACCGCCTCCTGCGCGAGACCGAGTGCGAGCTGCGTGAACTGCTCCACCAGCAGCACCGCCACCCCGGACTCCGCGATCGAGGACACGATCGGCATCAGGCGCAGGAACACCACCGGCGCGAGACCCAGGGACATCTCGTCGATGAGCAGCACCCGGGGCTTCGCCGCGAACGCCCGCGCCAGCACCACCATCTGCTGCTCCCCACCCGACAGCAGTGCCGTGGGGGAGTCGATGCGCTTCTCCAGCTCCGGGAACTGCGCGAGCACGGCCTCGATCTCGCCGGCGGTGCGTGCCGTGAGGGAGAGGTTCTCGCGCACGGTCAGCGACGGGAACACGGCGCGCCCCTGTTCGATGTGCACGATGCCGCGCCGGGCCCGCGCCACGCGGGAGAGCCGGTCGATCGGCTCCCCGTCCAGCAGGATCGACCCCGCCGAGTGCGGCGTCACGCCGGACACGGCCTCGATCAGGCTCGTCTTGCCCGCCCCGTTGGGGCCGACCAGGGCCAGGACCTCGCCGCCGGCGACCCGCAGCGAGACGTCCGAGATGACAGGCCCGGCGCCGCGGCTCACCGTGACGCCGTCGAGCACCAGTGCGCTCATTTCAGCAGCTCCGTCTCTCCCATGTACGCCTTGACGACGTCGGGGTTCGCGAGGACCTCCGCCTGCGGGCCGCTCGCCAGGACGCGGCCGAAGTCGAGGACCGTGAGGGTCGGGCACACCGAGCGGACGAGGTCGAGATCGTGCTCGATGATGATGAGGGCCACGCCGTAGCGCCCCGGGAGCTCGCGCAGGCGAGCCGCGAGCGCCAGATGCTCCTCGTGCGAGAGGCCGGCGGCGGGCTCGTCGAGGATGAGCAGGCGTGGGCGGGCGGCGACGTTCGCCGCGACCTCCACGAGCCGCCGGGTGCCGACGTCGACGCTCGAGAGGCGCGCCCGGGCCGGCGGGCACCCGAAGAACGCGAGGACCTCGTCGATGTCCGCCGCGGCGAGCCGCCGTCTGGCCACGAAGCGCACGTAGCCACCCACGGTCAGCGCCGGAGGGACGCGGTCCTGCTGGAAGGTCCGTCGCAGTCCGAGTCGCGCACGCCGGGTGGGGGAGAGCCCGGCGAGGTCGCGGTCGCCGAGGAGCACGCGGCCCTCGTGCTGGGGGAGGAAGCCGCTGATGGCGTCGACGAAGGTCGACTTCCCGGCGCCGTTCGGACCGATGAGCCCCATGATCGAGGCGGCGGGCACAGTGAACGAGACGTCGTCGAGGGCCTTGAGCGCCCCGAACTGCACGGTCAGGCCGTCGACCGTGAGCACCGGGGCGCCGTCGAGGGCCGCCTCGTCGACGGTGGCCGTCGTGGTCGTGGTGATCGCCGTCGCATCGGTTCCCGCGTCCGGCGGGAGCGCGGTGAGTTCCGCGCTGGCCGTGCGCCGGTCGGCCCGCCGGTACAGGAGGTTGCGGATGCCCTGGCCGAGGTTCGTGCCGCTCGTGAGCGCCTGCACCCCCAGTACGCCGAACACGACGAAGCCCCAGTCCTGCGGCACGCCCCAGCGCTTGAGCAGCTCCGGCACGAGCACCCAGAGCAGTCCGCCGAAGATGGCCATATCGATGAGGTGCGCGCCGGACATGATCGCCAGCACGTACAGGGCGAGGGACTGCAGCGGTGTGAAGCTCGAGGCGAAGGGGAGCTGCACCTGACCGGCGAGCAGGCCGCCGGAGATGCCGCCGAGGGCCGCCGACACCGCGAACGCCGTGAGCTTCGCGGTGCGCACGCTCTGCCCGGCCGCGGCCGTGCCCCGCTCGGAGAAGGCGACGGCCTTCCAGCTCGCGCCCCACCGTCCGCGCTGCAGGAAGAACACCGCTAGGCCGCAGACGGCGAGCACGACGACGGAGAGGAAGAAGAACTCCCGGTCGCTCCCGAACAGCGCCGGCCGCTCGATCGCGATGCCGTCCGCGGAGCCGGGGAACTGGATCTGCACGAGCGTGACGTCGGCCGCCGCCGCGAAGCCGAGCGTCACCACCGCGAGGTTCACCCCGCGCAGCCGCAGGGCGGGGAGCCCGACGAGGATGCCGACGAGACCGGCCGCGACACCGCCGAGCACGAGCCAGACGAGGAAGCCGCCCGGCGCCTGCATCACGTTCAGCAGCGAGACGATCCACGCCCCGACCGCAGCGAACGTGAGCTGGCAGAGGGCGATCATGCCGGCCGAGCCGGTGACGATGCCGAGGCCGAGGATCGCGATCGCGGCCGTGACGGCGCTGATCGCGAGGAAGACGAAGTAGCCGGGAAGGGCGGCGCTGAGGAGCGCGCCCACGCCGATGCCGACGACGGCGACGGCGAACGGCCAGGTGATCCGAAACCAGGGGCGGTCAGCGAGCGGCATCCCACACCTCCTTGCGTTGCGTCCACAGCAGCAGGACGACGATGAACAGGAACGGCAGGAAGTTGCGCACGAGCGCCACTTCGTCGATCTGCGCGACGAGTCCGCCGAGGACGCCGAGGAGCAGCCCGCCGACGACGGCGAGGTCGAGGCGGCGGAAACCGCCCAGGAGCGCGGCCGCCGCAGCGGGGACGATGAGCATGGACAGGCTCGTGGCGTCGTTCGACTGCGAGGGCGCGACGATGATGATCGCGATGGCGCTGATGATCCCGGTGACGAACCAGACGGCGATCGACAGCGGCCGGGAGCGGATGCCGAGCAGCTCCGCCGTGGTCGGCCGCTCCGACAGCGCGCGCAGCTGGGTGCCGACCCGGGTGCGGCGCAGCACGATGCGGACGGCGACGGCGGTGACGACGGCCATCGCCACCGTCGCGACGGTGACCTGGCTGATCACCACGCCGCCGAAGGAGAACGCGGGGCCGGCGATGATCGGGGTGAACGGCTGCGGCTTGTTGCCGAACAGGATGAACGACAGCGAGATGAGCAGCAGGAGCGGGCCGACCGTCATGGCCGAGCGGGTCGTCGTCGAGGCCTCCGACAGCCAGGTCGCGGCGATGAACCCGATGGCCGCGGCGAGCACGCC
Source organism: Microbacterium sp. UMB0228 (assembly GCF_002871415.1). NCBI lineage: Bacteria > Bacillati > Actinomycetota > Actinomycetes > Micrococcales > Microbacteriaceae > Microbacterium > Microbacterium sp. UMB0228. Next base: position 438,462 of record NZ_PNFU01000001.1, read on the forward strand.
CGCGACGAGGACGCCGAGGACCGAGCCCAGCCAGATGGGCAGCCCGATCTCGCGGACGAACCACACGGCGGTGAAGGCCCCGAACATGCCGGTCGCGGCCTGGGCGAAGTTCACCACGCGCACGAGGCGCGACATGAGGGTGAGGCAGACGCCGAGGACGGCGTAGAGGCCGCCGGCGGCCAGACCGGCGATGGCGCCTTGGAGCATGAGGCGTCCTTTCTGGTGAGGGGCCCTTCGACAGGCTCAGGGACCCAGATGTGGGTCGCTGAGCCTGTCGAAGCGCGGGACTATTCGCCGATCCGGAGCCAGTCGTCGGCGACCTTCTCCCAGGCGTTCGTGCCCGACTTCAGGATGATCGGCCAGCCCGCGGTGTTCTGCGTGCCGAAGGCGTAGGGCGTGCCCACCATCGGGTTCTCGATCGGGTCCATGCCCTTCAGCGCCTCGGAGACGCTCTCCCGGGTGATGTCGCCGTCGATGCTCTTCAGCACCTCGATGAAGTACGTCGCCGCGAGGTAGCCGCCCTGGCTGAACGAGGTGAGCGGGATGTCGTTCTCCTCCATCAGCGCCCGCCAGTCCGCGTTGATGTCGCTGTCGTCCGTGAACGGGTAGAACTCGGCGGGGACGTAGATGCCGGCACCCGCGTCGTCGATCGCGTCGGCGAAGTTCTCGCTGTAGACGCTCGTGAGGTAGAGCCAGGTCACGTCGTCCCAGCCCTGCGCGTTCGCGGCCTTGACCTGTCCGATCGCGTCGGGCTCGACCGGGTTGATCGCGAGGGCCTTGCAGCCCTGATCGCGCGCCTTGACGATGTAGGGCGTGTAGTCGGAGGCGCCGTATGGCACGGTGTCGTCGACGTACTTCGGCTCCTTGCCGGTGATCTCGGTCCAGGTGTCGATCGCCGCCTGGTAGGTCGGGCGGGTGGAGCCGGCGATCTCCAGCAGGATGCAGATGTCGTCGAGTCCGAGCACCTCGGAGCCGTACTGCAGCGTGAGGGTCATGTCGTTGAACGGGCCGACGTTGGCCGGCGAGATGTTCTCGCTGTCGAAGCACCCTGTGTCGACGCCGATGCCGGGCACCGAGAGGATGCCCTCCTGCTCGTAGTACTTCGCGTTGATCTCGCACTCGATGAGGCTCGCGGAGCCCACGAGCGCGACGGCTTCGTCGCTGCCCACGATCTCCCGTGCCGAGGCGGTGGCCGTGGCCGGGTCGCCCTTGTCGTCGAGCATCTTGTACTCGATCTTTCGGCCGTCCAGGCCGCCTTCCTCGTTGAACGCGTCGAAGACGGCGGCGGCCGCCTGCGAGGCCTCCGGGAACGTCGCCGGACCGCTGATCGTGTTCACGGAGCCGACGACGATGGGGGCGCCCTCGCCCCCGGCTCCGTCGCCACCGGCGCAGCCGGCGAGAGCGAGGGCGGCCACGGCGATGACCGCCGCGGTGCCGGATGCTCGTCTGTTCATGTGCTTCCTGCCTCTCCTGTTCGGGTCGTGCTGTCAGCTCGAAGGCTGGGTGTCGGTGCTCGTCGACGGCGCGCGCAGGGCGCGGTTCACGAGCTCCGTGTCGGTGAACTGCTCGAAGGCGACGATCTCGCCGCCCGCCACGCGCCAGACGTGGGCCACCCGGGCGGCGAAGAACCGCCCGGTGCGCTTGTAGGTGCCGGAGTAGGTGCCGATGCCGACCACGACGTCGCCGCCGTCGACGACCTCGTCGATCGCGACGGTGTAGTCGTCCAACTCCTCCTGGATGCGGCCGAAGACGTTCTCGGCGACCGCATCCGGGCCGATGTAGGTCCCGGCGTAGGGGAACCCGGCGGCCTCCGTCCACTCGATGTCGGCCGCGAAGGGCGCGAGCATGCCGTCCAGGTCGCCCCGGTCGTTCGCGGCGTAGTGGTCGCGGATGAGGTCTGCGTTGCTCATGTTCTCTCTTTCGTTCCGGGTCCCTGAGCCTGTCGAAGGGTCGAAGGCTGGGTCCCTGAGCCTGTCGAAGGCTGGGTCCCTGAGCCTGTCGAAGGGTCGAAGGGTCGAAGGGTCAGACGGGCTGGGCGTCGGGGTAGGCGACGGCACCCAGGGGGTAGATGTGTCCGCCGGCGCGGGAGTGCTCGGACTCGCCGTCGCCGTTGAGTCCGAGGAAGATCCCCGTCGTCATGAGCTGGTAGCCGAGGTCGTGGAGCCAGACGCTGGCGACCGCGATCCGGAACTCGCGGAAGCAGAAGAGGTAGAGGCCGTCCGCGAACTTCCACACCGTGGAGAGGTCCATGTCGCCGTGACCGCGCTGGACGCCCTCGAGGCACTGCCACGCGTAGCGCTGGCTGGAGACGTAGACGTGCTCGTACAGGTGGTGGGGACTGTAGCGGTAGACGTTCCGCTTGCCGATGAGGTCACGGCTCGGACCGGGGACCTCTCCGGTCGCGGGGCCGGCGTCGGTGGTCGCGGCCCAGAAGTCCTGCCCGACCTGCGGGGTGCCCTCGACGGCTTCCGCCGCGATGCGGGAGCGGATGACGGTGGCGCGGTGGGTCGTGGTGGAGAACACGACGGTGAGGGCTTCCCGCTCGCGGCTCTCGAAGGGGATGTCCACGAAGACGACGTCGTCGCGCACGCGGACCGCGTCATACGGGTCGCGTCCCGAGGAGCCCAGCCCCTCCCAGGTCACGGAGTCCTCGTCGAACCGGAGCGCGAGCGTGGTGTCGTCGTCGAGGGTGAGCGTGAGCGCGGTTCCGGGGAGCGTCGTGCTCGGCAGGCGGAAGGTGTCGATGCCCGCGGCGAACTCGTCGTACGTGCGCCATGCGTCCAGAGCGGGGTCGGTGGAGATGTCGGTCATGAGGGTCCTGACGTCGCACACGGCGGGGCCTCGTCGCCCCGGGCACCGCGTCGTCGCGATGCGCTTGCCTCATGCTCCGGCCGGCCCGGGGGAGCCCTCAAGCGCGCGGAGTCCATCCCGCACCGAGAGTCAACCGGCGTGCCCTCCCGGGCAAGTCCCGCCCCCGCGGATGCCCCGTACCGGTTCCGTCCCCGCGGCAGCTCCGCCTTCCGGTCACGTCCCCAGCCCCCGTGCGGGATCAAAAGCGCCCCTGCCGGACCCGTTTGGGGTGCGTTCCTGGTCCCGCACGGGCGTCCCGCCTGCTTCCGCCCCGGCGCGGGACGGAAAACGCCCCTGCCGGACGCGGATGGGGTGCCTTTCTGATCCCGCACGCGGGAGTCAGCCGTGTCCTCTGGTGCGCGGGAGCCGCGCCCTCCCGTGCACGGCGTGCCTTTCATCGGAGCGGGATCGAAAGTACCCCTGCCGGACGCGTTTGGCGTGCGTTCCTGATCCCGCACCGGCGTCCCGCGTGCGGCCGCCCCGGTGCGGGACGGGAAACGCCCCTGCCGGACGCGTATGAGGCCCGTTCCTGATCCCGCACCCGAACGCGGTGTACCTCTGGTGCACGGGAGTCGTGTTCTTCCGTGCAGGGCGTGCCGCTCTTCGGTGCGGGGTCGAAAGTGCACCTGCCAAGGGCGTGTGGGGTGCGTTCTTGATCCCGCGCGCGGGGCGGGGGACGGTGCGGGATCAGGAACGTGCGCGGGGCGGGCACTGGCGGGGCGGCTTTGATCCCGCGCGCGACGGGCGCGCGCCGGCGCGGGGCGGGCGGGGGCAGGGGGTCAGTGGGTGGCGCGGTACTCGCTGGGGGAGACGCCGAAGGCGGTCTTGAACGCACGGCTGAAATGCGCGGCGTCGACGAAGCCCCAGCGAGCGGCGATCGCGGCGACGGGGCGGTCGGCGAGCATCGGGTCGAGGAGGTCCCGGCGGCACTGCTCCAGGCGGCGGGTGCGGATCCACGTCGACACGGTCACCCCCTGCTCCTGGAACAGACCGTGCAGGTGGCGGGTGGAGATGAAGTGCGCCGCGGCGATGGAGGCCGGACCGAGGTCCGTGGAGGCGAGGTTGCGGTCGATGTGCGCACGGATCCGCTGCATGAGGGCGCGGTGCGGGTCGGCGGACGCCTGGTCGAGACCGAGCTCCCGCGTGAACACGGTGGTCACGAGGTCGAGGGCGCTGTGCGCGAGCCGAGCCCCCGTCGTGCCGGCCAGCTCGTCGAGGTTGCCGGCCAGCTGCGTCAGGTACGGCACGACCATGCCGCCCAGCCCCTCCTGCCCGGAGATGCGGACGGCCGTGAGCTGTCCGATCATGTCCGCGGGCAGGCTGATGAGGTGCTTCGGGAACATGACCACCATGGTGCGGAAGTCCTGATCGAAGACGAGGGAGTACGGGCGATCGGTGTCGTAGACGGCGAGGTCGCCCGGCTGCAGCACGGCCTCGCGGTCGTCCTGGATGAGCAGCCCGGTCCCGGCGAGCATCAGGCTCACCTTGAAGTACGAGCGGTCGCCGCGGGCGATGAGCTCGGTGGTGCGCTCGACGACGTGCGAGGTCGCGCGGATGTCGTTGACGTGGACCTCGTCGACGGCGGCACCGCGGATCACGCCGCGGAACTGGTCGGCGCCCGCGGAGGACACCTGCAGCGGGACGAACGACTCGGAGACGGCGGCGCGGAACTCGCTGATGTTGCGCGCGACGAGGGTCGACACCGATTCGGCGGGGGTGGTGAGGGCACCGTTCATGACTGATCACCTCGGGCTGGTGGGAACGACGACGTTGTATACGATCCGTTCCGCGATGCTACCACCGGCGACGGCCGCGCGGGGCGGCCGTCTAGGATGTGGTCCGTGAACGGCGGGATGATGTCGACGGTGGGGGAGCGGATCCGGCACGTGCTCCGTCAGGTGCGTGGACCCGCCACCTCGGACGCGGTGTTCGAGGCGACGGCGCTGATCGTCGGCGCGGCGTTCCTGCTGGGGGGATTCCTCGTGGCCCTGCCGGTGTTCTGGGGGCACCAGCTCTCGATCAGCGGCACCGGATCGATCGGCATGTTCGCGGCGTACGGCGGTGCCATCGCGGCCGCCCTCGCCTTCGCTCTGGGACGCCTCGCCGTGAGGTCCCCGGAGTCCGATCCGTCGGTCGCGAGGGACGGATTCGCCGTCCCCGGCGACCGGCTCCGCTGGTACGACCTCGCCGCCATCGCGTTCGCGCACGCCGCCATCGCCTACCTCGGCTGGCTCGGCATCGCGCAGCTGCTGGAGCAGAGCTTCGTCGACGCCCCGGTCTTCCCATTCCCCGGGGCGATCCTCGTCGCGGTGGCCTTCGCACTCACCGGCTACGTCGCCTTCCTCAGCGCCGTCGCACTGACGCCGAGCGTGCTGTCGCTGGTGCTGGCGGTGTTCCTCGTCGTCGGGGCGTTCGCGGCGATGCTGGCGTCGAGCGACGTGCACTGGTGGCGCGACAACCTGTCCGCGCTGGGCATGAGCAGCAACAGCGCCTCGGTGGCCTTCAACGTGACCCTCATCATCGCGGGGATCATGGTGACGACCATCTCCCGGTATGCGACTGCGGGGCTGCCCGTCGACGACCCGGTCGACCGTCGCGGTCGGACGATCGTGCGCGGGGGCCTCATCCTCATGGGGATCTTCCTCGCGTGCGTGGGCATCTTCCCGGTGGACGAGTTCTTCGGCCTGCACAACACGGTCGCGACGGGCATGGCGGTGGTGTTCGCGGTGATCGTCGTCGGGCTGCCGTGGTTCGTGCGCAGCATCCCGCGGGTGTTCGTGGGACTCGGCTGGGCGTACGTGCTGGTCATCGTGCTGCTGGGGGCGTTCTTCGCGGTCGGCTACTACAACCTCACGGCGGTCGAGCTCATCGCGGCCGTGCTGATCTTCAGCTGGATCATCGTGTTCCTGCGGACCGCCGGCACGATGGGACCCTCCGCGACGCGCGCGGATGCCCGTGCCACCCCGGAGTCGGCGCTCGACTGACGGGGCGAGGCGTCGTCAGTCGCGGAGGAGGCGCGTCGCCTGACGCGTGCGCTGCAAGGCGTCGACGGTCTCGGCATACCGGCGCTTGGCGACGCCGATGAACAGGCAGTCCACGAGGGCCAGCTGGGCGATCCGGCTCACCATCGCCCCGGCGCGGAAGGTCGACTCGCGCACCTCGGTGAACAGGGCGTGGTCGGCGACCTGGGCGAGAGGGGAGTCCTTCACGGAGGTGACGGCCACCGTCGTCGCGCCGTTGGCGACGGCGGCTTCGAGGAACCGCACCGTCTCGATGGTCGACCCCGCGTGCGAGAACCCGATAGCGACGGTCGTCCCGACGGGGAGCACGGCGGCGGCGATCGCCTCGTGGGGGTCGGAGAGGACGTGGGCGTTGCGGCCGACGCGGAGCAGCTTGTGTGCGAGGTCCTCCGCGACGAACTGGCTGGCGCCGATGCCGTACAGGAGGATGCGGTCGGCGCTGTCGATGGCCGCGACCGCCGCCGTCAGCACGGCGAAGTCGAGCTGTCCGACGGTCTCCTCGATCGCGAGGAGTTCCAGGGCGGCGAGCTTGGAGACGGCCTCCTCCAGGGAGTCCTCGTCGGAGATCTCGGAGCCGTAGGCGCCGCGGGCGGAGAACTGGGCGGCCTCCTTGCCGAGCTCGGTGGCCAGGGCCATGCGCAGCGCGGCGTACCCGGTGAAGCCGATCGCCCGACAGAACCGGACGACGGACGCGACCGAGGTGCGGCATTCCGTCGCGAGCTCGCTGATCGTCTTGTCGATCACGAGGCTCGGGTTCTCCCGCACAGCGGCCGCGACGCGGGCCAGGGACGGGGGCAGGGTCGCAGCGGCGGCTTCGATCGTCGACTGGATGCTCACGGTATCCTCCGGAACGGCGGAACGGGATGGTAAATTCTTTTCAGCGAGTCTACGTGTTGTGTAGTCGCTTTTCTTTCTTTCCGCCGGATCCGAGGAGTGCCGATGAGCGAGACGACCGCCACCGTCGATCTCGGCAAGTCCCGCTGCCGTCTCGTCGTGCACGGCAGGACGGCCGGGGAGCGCTCCGGGCTCGGAGCCCCGGGCCTCGCCGCCGCGGGCGGAGTGGAGGCGGCGCTCACCGCGATTCTCCCGCTGCTCGACGATGTCGGGCGCATCGACACGCTCGGCGTGGGGGCGGCCGGCGCCTGGTTCGCCCCGGAGGCGGCCGCGGAACTCGCCGCCGCGCTCGCCGCACGGACCGGCGCACGCGTGGCCGTGGCGTCGGACGTGGTCACCGCTCACGCGGGCGCTCTCGACGGCGCGGCGGGCGTGCTGCTCATCGCCGGCACCGGAGCCGTGGCGCTGGGCGTCGACCCCTCCGGTGCGCGTCTGGTCGACGGCTGGGGCCCCGAGCTGGGCGACTTCGGCAGCGGATCCTGGCTCGGCCGGGAGGCGTTGCGCGCCGTGCTCCGTGCCCACGACGGGCTGGCCGCGCCCACCGCTCTCACCGCGGCGCTCGCCGCCCCCGTGGGCCCGCCCTCGGCCGTGCAGGCCTGGCTCGCCGCCGACGGAGCCCTCGCCCGCCGCCTCGCGACCCTCGCGCCCCTCGTGCTCGCCGCGGCCGCAGACGACGACGCCGTCGCCAGCGGGATCGTGGACGAGGCCGTCCGGCTCCTCGCGGCGACGACCGCTGCGGCCGCCGGCGCGACAGCGGACGTCGTGCTGCACGGCGGCCTCACCGACCACGACGGCTTCCGCGCCGCCCTGACCCGCGCCCTGGAGACGAGCGGCCACCGCGTCGTCCCCGCGCGAGGCGGCGCCATGGACGGGGCCCTGCTGCTGACCCGTCGCCTCGACCTCCCCCATGAAAGGTTCGTGCACCGTGCCGAATGACTCCCGTCTGACCACCCTCCTCGCCGAGCTCGCGGGCCTCGACACCGAGGCCTCCACCACCGAGCGCGGCGACCTCGACCTGCTCAGCACGACCGAGCTCGTCGAGCGCATGAACGCCGAGGACCGGCGCGTGCCCGAGGCCGTGGCCGGTCGCACGGCGGAGATCGCGGCGGCGGTGGACGGCATCACGGAGCGGTTCCGACGCGGCGGTCGCCTCATCTACATCGGCGCGGGCACGGCCGGACGCATCGGCGTGCTGGACGCGAGCGAGTGCCCGCCCACCTTCGGCACCGACCCGTCGATGGTCGTGGGGCTCATCGCGGGCGGGGAGACGGCCATCCGCTCGGCGGTGGAGAACGCGGAGGACGACGACGAGGCCGCGGCCGTGGCTCTGCGCGACCTGGACCTCACCGACCTGGACACGGTGGTGGGGATCTCGGCATCCGGCCGCACGCCCTACGTCATCGGCGGGCTGCGGTACGCGCGGGGCCTCGGCGCGCTCACGGTGGCGATCGCCTCGAACGCCGGGTCGGCGATCGGCGCGGAGGCCGAGATCGCGATCGAAGTCGTCACGGGGCCGGAGTTCATCTCGGGCTCCACGCGGCTGAAGTCCGGCACGGCGCAGAAGCTCGTCGTGAACATGCTGACGACGCTCTCGATGATCAAGCTCGGCAAGACGTACCGCGGGGTCATGGTCGACCTGCTCGCGACGAACGAGAAGCTGCACGCCCGCTCGATCCGCACGGTGTCGCAGCTCGCGGGCGTGGACGTCGACGCCGCGTCCTCCGCGTTGGAGGCCGCGGACGGCTCGGTCAAGCTCGCGCTGCTCCTGCTCGCGACCGGCGCCTCCGCCGAGACCGCCGCGGCCGCGCTGGCGGACGCCGACGGCATCCTTCGCGACGCAATCGCCGCCCTCACCTGAGTCGATCGTCGCCCTCCCCGCGGTGCGGGATGCGAAAAGCTCCTGCCCGGAGCGATCGGGGCACCTTTTCGCACCCGCGACGGCGCGGCACCGCCGGACGGTCGCTAGTGGCCGCAGGCGCAGGAGTCGCCGCCGCCGCAGCAGGAGGTCGCCGTCGCACCGCCGTGCGCCTGGGAGGACTCCGGCACGTCCATGGCCGGGTTCTGGTCGAGGAAGCCGTAGGGCTTGAACCAGAATCCCGCGTAGTCCACGGGCATGATCGGCCAGTCCTCCGGGCGGGGGAAGTGCGTGAGCCCGAAGGTGTGCCACAGCACCATGTCCTCGCCGTCGATCCGGCGGTCGTCGGCGGTGTACTCCGGGAGGCCCGCGCCGCCCTGGTGCGCGTTGGGATAGCGCCCGGCGGGCCAGATCTGGCCGCGCTCGTACCGGGTCGCCCAGAGGTGCTTCGTGGCGAAGGCCGCGCGCGCCGCGACGGACGACCCGGGGTCGGCCATCAGCAGAGCGGTCGGCTCCGGCACGAGGTGATAGGCGGTCGGGCGGCCGACGTGGTTCGTCCGCGAGGCGCTCTGCACCTCCCACACCCGGGCGACGGAGGAGTCCGCCTCGCGCTGGGCGGCGTGCTCGGTCTCCAGCACCGTCTCCGACCAGGTGAACGCGTTGCCGAACGGGTTGTCCGGCCCCATCGGCACTCGCTGCGCGTCCACCTCGACGAGGCGGTTGTCCTGGCCGTCGATCGCCACGTCGAGGCGCGCGCAGAACAGGTGCTGGTGGACCGGGGCGAAGACGCCGGGGGCGAGTTCGGTCGCGTGCTTCTGGCGGACCCCCGGCTCTCCGGCACCGGCGAACACGATGCCCGTGGCCTTGGCGACGACCTCGATCGAGCCGTCCAGTCCGAAGTTCCAGTAGAAGCCGTAGTCGTAGTTGCCGATGGTGGAGAAGTACGAGACGACGAAGCGCCGTGAGCGCCGCACGTCGGAGCGTCCGGAGAGGTCGGTGTGCTTCCAGAGGATGCCGAAGTCCTCCTCGTGCATGCAGATCACGTTCGGGATGCGCACCGGGTGGCCGTGGTCGTCGGCGACGTAGCCGTCGAGGTACCGGATCACGCCGAGGCAGTCGCAGCCGAGCTCCAGGTGGTTGGCGTTCTTGCCGAGGAGGTACTCGCCCGCGTCGAAGTAGCTGATCCAGAAGCGCCCGGGAGCGGTGTCGCCGTAGGGCACGACCATCTCCGGCACGCTCGCCCGGTGCAGCACGGAGCGCCCCTGGAACGACACGTCATGCAGGACGAGACCCTCGCGGGCGTTGAAGCCCACGCGCATCGACCAGCCCTCCCACTCGACGAGCGAGCCGGACACGCCGAAGCTCGGCCCCTCCGGCTGGGTGATCTCGATGGGCTTCAGTGTCGTCCGCGCCGCGCCCTGCACCTCCGGGTAGTAGTTGCCGTGTCCGGCCGGGACCGGCACGTCGCCCTCGTCCTCGACGCGGATCACGCTGTCCGTGGTGAGGTCGATGTGCACGATCAGCCCCTCGACGGGGTGCGCCCACGGCGAATCCTGCTCGTCGTATCGGAGGAAGGTGAGGGACCGGATCACGCGGCGGCCCACCTCGTCGGCCCGGCCCGTGTAGCCCGGGGCCAGGGGAGAGCAGAAGGCGAGGGCCATGTGGTCCGTCAGGCCGCGGCGGCGCATGGCTGCCTGCCATTCCGGCGAGGCCTTGGCGATGGCCTCGGCCCGCTCGTACTCCTCGAACAGGTACTGCGGCTGGCCGTAGGGCGGGGCGTCGTTGGGCACCCGGTCCTGGCGCACGATCTCGCCGCGGGTGGTCGAGACGATCACCTCGGTCGCGACGCCGGTGGCGGTGTCGAGCAGCGTCACGTCCACCCGGCGGTCGATGGGGGCGCCGGGGCGCCAGGCCGCGAGCTCCTCCTTCGTGGCTTCGTCGGGGAGCAGCATGGGCACGCGGGTGGTCGCCGTCAGCAGGCCGGCCGCGTCGAGCACCGCGCGGGCGGCGGCGATCTCGGCGCCGGTGAGCGGATCGAGCGGATGCGGAGCGGCGATGGGCTCGAGGGAGACGGGCTGGGGGGCGTGCGGGGACATCGTTGACCTCACTATTTTCGAGCGAACGCTCAAGAAACGGGTTGGCACGATGATACGACGGCGTGCACGGGCGCACAACCGTGGCGTGTGGGCGATGTCGAGGTCAGCGTCGCCAGGGGGCGAGGATGCTGTCGAGAACCGCGAAGTGCGCCGCCGGCGTCTGCGGCTCCGTGACCTCGACGACCTGCTGGCCGTATGTGATCGAGCGCAGGAGGGCAAGGAGGTCGCCGGTGGGGGTGTCGGGGCGCAGCTCGCCGTCGGCCGCCGCCTCGTCCAGGGCCTCACGGATGCTGTCCTGCCACGTCGCGAGGGTCGGGGCTCCGGCGTCGGGGGCCGGGGCGAGAGTGGCCAGGCGTCCCCAGAAGCCGACGACCACGTGCGCCTCGGTGCGGGTGCGCTCGTCGACGGGGAGCACCTCGCCCATCAGGGCCCGCAGGCGGGCGAGGCCGCGCAGTCCGTGCGTCGCGGCGGCGATGCGCTCGTCGGTGCGACGGGTCACCTCGGCCGCCGCGGCGCGGACGACGTCGTCGAAGCCGTCGAAGTAGTGCCACAGGGAGCCGGTCGCGACGCCGAGCTCCTTCGCGACCGCCCGCGAGGACACGCTCTCATGACCGTCCCTGGCGGCGACGACGAGCAGCGCGTCGGCGATCTGACGGCGACGCTCATCATGGTCGACGATGCGGGGCACGTGCTCATTGTGTCGCATCGCGACGGGGTCTCGCTTTTTTGAGCGCTCGATCAATATACTTCGGCTGTGGACCTTCTGCTCCCGGCAGCATCGTGGCTGATGGCGGCGGCGGCGCTCGTGTCAGCCGGCGCGTGCCTCGCCGCGCGGCGCGCTGTGCCGTGGCAGGGACGCCAGGCGGCAGTGGTGATGGCCGTGGGGATGCTGCTGATGGCCGCGGGGGTCCTCGACGCGCTGGGCGGGATCATCTGGGGCGCGTTGCTGCTGCTCTCGGCCATGCTCGGGACGATGGGCGTGCGCGGGATGCCGTCGGCTTCCGCGTGCTGCCACCGGGCGCTCGGCTCGCTCGTGATGGCGGCGTGCATGTTCGATTCGGCCTCGACCTCCGGAGCGGGTACCGGGGTCGAGAGCGGTCACGGCGCCCATGGCTTCGACGGTGTGCTCTCGGCGTTCGTGCTGGTGGGTGCTCTCGGGGTCGTCGGGTGGGCGGTCGTGGCGCCGTGGCGCCGTCCGGAGCTGCACCGCGGGGGAGCGGTGCGGTCGCTGACGGTCGAGTCCTGGGCGATGGCCGGCGGTGTCGTCGTGATGTGCGCCGGGATGTGATCGTGGAGCGTGAGGGAGGTCCGCTACCGTGAACGCATGCCCATCGCCCTGATCACCGGTGCCGCCCGCGCGAACAGCATCGCCGCTGGTATCGTCCCGCGCCTGCGCGCTGCGGGGTGGACGGTCGTCACCAGCGATCTGCGCGACGCCGACCACCCGGCGGACCTGTCGACGCCGGACGGCCCCGCAACCCTCGTGGCGGAGGTGACTGCACAGCACGGTCCGATCTCGGCACTGATCCTCAGCCACGCGCACGATGTCGAGTCCGGAATCCTCGACACCACGGCGGAGAGCTTCGACCTGCACGTCGCCGTGAACGCGCGGGCGAGCCTGCTCCTGATCGCAGCGTTCGCACGCCAGGTCGGCGAGGACGGCGGCGCGATCGTGGCGCTCACGAGCGATCACGTCACCGGCAACCTCCCGTACGGCGCTTCCAAGGGCGCGCTCGATCGGCTCGTCATCTCCGCCGCCCGCGAACTGGGTCCGCGCGGCATCTCCGCGAACGTACTGAACCCCGGCCCGATCGACACCGGCTGGATGGACGACGAGACCCGCACCTCCCTGGGCGAGATGACGCCGCTGGGCAGGCTCGGGCGACCCGCCGACATCGCCGCCGTCGTCGAGTTCCTCGTCTCTGACGAGGGGCGATGGATCTCCGGTCAGCTCCTTCAGGCGGACGGCGCCTTCTCGGCCCGCTACTGACCGCGGGCTGCGGGCCGGACGAAGGCCCAGGCGGCGAACGCCGCTGCCGCAGCCGCGACCGTCATCGTCACGGCCATCGTGAGGGCCGTGGTCCCGCCGAGACCGGCGGCCACGGGGGCGAGCACGGGGCCGAACAGGAATGTCGCCATCCCGAGAAGGGCCGAAGCGGTGCCGGCACGGACTCCGTGATGGGCGAGCGCCAGCGTCTGGCCATTGGGCCCGCCGATGCCGGAGCACAGCATGAATCCGACCAGCGCGATCACGACACCCCTCATGCCGACGCCCAGAAGCGCGAGCACGAGGAAAGCCGTCGTCACCAGGAGCGTCGCGGTGATCCCGCCCAGGTAGACGCGGAGGGGCCCCCAACGCCGCACCACGAGTCGGCTCAGCTGGCTGCCCGCGATACTCGCCAGGGCGCCGGCCGCGAAGGCGACGCTGAACTCCTGCGGGCTGAGACCGAACTCGTCCTGCAGCACGAACGACGACATCGACAGGTAGGTGAAGAACGCGACACCGCCTCCGGCGGCGGCGCACAGCACGGCGACGAAGAGCCGGTCGCGGACGACCGCGCCGGCGTGCGCGCCCCAGACCCGGAGGCCCCCGCGGTGACGGGCGGATGGCGACAGGGTCTCCGGCAGGGCGAACACCACCACGAGCAGCAACAGCACGCCGACCGCGGACAGCACCCCGAAGATCCCGCGCCAGTCCATGATGCGGGCGAGCTGGCCGCCCACCACCGGCGCGATGATCGGCGCGGTGCCCGAGACGAGGAACAGCAGCGAGAGCATGCGGGAGAGCTCGACCCCCTCGAACTGGTCGCGGGCGATCGCCAGGCAGATCACGATGCCCGCCGATCCCGCCAGCCCCTGCAGGAAGCGCGCGACGAGCAGCAGCTCGATGGTCGGAGCGACGGCGCACACCGCGGAGAGCACCGCGAACGCCGCGACGCCGACCAGCAGTGGCAGGCGTCTGCCCAGCCGGTCGCTGAGAGGACCGGCGACGAGCTGCCCCAGACCGAGACCGATCATGCACGCCGACATCGTCACCTGCGCCAGGGCCTCGGTCGTGCCGAGCGAGGCCGCGAGCTGGGGGAGCTGCGGCAGGTAGAGGTCCATCGACAGTGGACCGAAGGCTTCCAGCATGCCGAGCACCAGCATCGCCCGCAGAGTGCCCATGCGGGGCCGCGGGGCGTCAGCGGCGAACGGAAGAGTCATCCCTCGAGGCGCAGCACGCGGCGCAGCCAGCTCTCCCGCGCGGCCACGGCGGCCCGGGAGACCTCGGCATCGGGGGAGAACCCCGAGAAACCGTGGTAGCCGCCGGCCCAGACATGCAGCTCGGCCTGCCCGCCCGTGGCCCAGATCCGCAGCGCGTAGTCGACGGCCTCGTCGCGGAAGGTCTCCGCGGCGCCCACCTCGATGAACGCCGGAGCGAGTCCCGACAGATCCGTGGCCCGGGCCGGTGCCGTGTACGGCGACACGCGGTCGGTGAACCGGTCGGCCCCGGCGATCGCGTCCCACGCGGTGTCGTTGTTGTTGCGGTCCCAGGCGCCGAAGCCGTCGTACTGGCGGCTCGACGGGGTCTCGTTGCGGTCGTCGAGCATCGGGCAGCCGAGGAGCTGCCCGGCCAGCCGGGGCCCGCCGCGGTCACGGGAGAGCAGCGCGACCGCCGCCGAGAGCCCGCCGCCGGCGCTCTGCCCGGAGGCGATGATGCGGGAGGTGTCGATGCCGAGCTCGTCGGCGTGGACGACCATCCACTCCAGCGCCGCGTAGCAGTCCTCCGCCTGTGCCGGTCCCGGGTGCTCGGGGGCGAGGCGGTACTCGACCGCGACGCCGACGACGCCGTGCCGTTCGGCGAGGTCGATGAGCTCGGCGGTCCCGAAGAAGCGCGTGCCGAGCACCATGCCGCCGCCGTGGATCGACAGCACTGCCGGTGCCGGGTCCGTGGGCGCCTGCGCCGGGCGCACGACGGTGATCTCGAGGTTTGGAGCCCCGGCGGGGCCGGGGATGACCCGGTCCTCCCAGGTCACGGCGCGACCGTCCGCCTGCACGGCCATCGGCGGGATGATCGTGGCGAAGTGGTCGCGGTTGGCGTGGATCGTGTCCGCGCGCAGCGGGATGACCTCGACGAGGTCGACGAAGGCGTCGAGTCCGGCGACGAGCTCCGGGTCGTAGGGCACCGGCTCCGGCGTGCTCATGCGGCGGCCCGCCAGATCCGTCGCAGCCAGGAGGCACGGGCGGCGAGGGCGGCGCGGGTGATCTCGGCCTCCGGCATGTACATGTCGAAGCCGTGGGCGCCGCCGCCCCAGACGTGCAGCTCGGCCTGTCCGCCGGTCTCCCAGATCCGGAGGGCGTACGCGGTGTCCTCGTCGCGGAACATCTCCGCCTCGCCGACCTCGATGTACGCGGGCGGGAGCCCGGAGACGTCCGTCGCGCGGCTCGGCGCGGCGTAGGCCGGGGCCTCGGTGCTGAACGCGAGCTCCTCGCCGAGGACGCATGACCAGGCGAGGAGGTTCATGTCGCGCTGCCAGGTGCCGATGCCGTCATACTGCCGACTGGCGACCGTGGTGTTGGTGTTGTCGATCATGGGGCACAGCAGCAGCTGCCCGGCCATGACAGGGCCCCGTCGATCGCGCGCCAGCAGGGCGACGGCCGCAGTGAGACCGCCGCCCGCGCTGCCTCCGCCCACGACGATGCGCGCGGGGTCGATGCCGAGCTCCGCGGCGTGGGCGTGCGTCCACACGAAGGCCGCGTAGCAGTCCTCCACGCCCGCGGGGTACGGGTCCTCCGGTGCGAGGCGGTACTCGACGTTCACGGCCACGACGCCATGCTCCGCGACGATGTCGACGACCCGCGCCGTCTCCCACGAGCGGTGGCCGACGATCATGCCGCCGCCGTGGATGTTCACGAAGCCCGGGAGCGTCGAGGTCTCGGACCCCGCGGGGCGGAAGATCGTGACCTCGATGTCCGGTGCTCCGGGCGGGCCGGGGATGACGCGGTCCTCCCACGTGATGTCCCGGCCGGCGATCACGGTGTCGTTGTCCGGGAACATCCGGTCGACGCCGTCGCGCGGCAGGGTCTCGCGGGTGAGCGCGGGCTGCGGGTTCTTCGCGATCTCGTCGAGCACGGCCTGCACGTCGGGATCGAAGGGGACGGGGATGGTCATGGTTCTCCTCGGGTGGGACGGCGTCAGGGGCCTTCGGGGTCGACGACCCCGCGGTCGGCCCAGAAGGGCTCGACGAGACGGCGCAGCTCGGCGGCGCCGATGCGGTCGACGAGGGCGGCCGCGTCGAGGTTCGCCCGCAGCTGCGCGAGGCGGGAGGCGCCGAACAGGGTGGTCGTCAGGGCGGGGTGGGTGAGGGTGAAGGCGATGCCGAGCTGGGCCGGGGTCACGCCCAGGTCCTCCGCGACCGCGGTGAACGCGGGGACGTCGGCGATGATCCGTTCGCGGATGCCGCCGGGGTCGCGCCCGATCTGCCGGCCGCCGTTCACCGTCCCGGCGAGGATCCCGCCCTCCAGGCAGTCCGAGGCCTGCAGCGTGAGGCCCTGCTCCCAGAGGCGCGCGAACGGCTCGCCGTCCGGGATCGACCGGCGCGAGACGCTGTACTTGAGCTGCGCGATCTGCGGACCGGGCACGCCTTCCGCGGCGGCGAGGTCGATCAGGGTCTGGATGCTCCCCGCCGACCAGTTGTTCACGCCCCACGCGCGGATGAGGCCGGCGTCGGTGAGGGCGGCGAGGTCGAGCACGAGGTCGCGAAGCTCGAGGTCGTCGCGGCGCAGGTCGCCGAGGATCACGAGGTCGGCGTGCTCGGTGCCCACCCGCATCAGGGCGTTCTCGAGCTGCGGGCGGAAGCCGTCGGCGCCGAAGGCCTCCAGCCAGAGCTTCGACGACAGCAGCCACTCCTCCCGGCGCAGCCCCGCCGCGCGCACCATCGCCGAGAAGATCACGTCGGTGAAGACGGGCGGGGCGCCGGGTGCGGAGTACACGCCCACATCGAAGAGGTTCACGCCACGGTCGGTGGCCTCGCGCAGGAGTGCGACCGCGTCGGCGAAGTCCATGCGGTCGTAGGTGTGCCACGAGCCCAGGGAGAACAGGGAGGCATGCAGGCCGCTGCGGCCGATCTCGCGAAGGGGGAGGGGAATGGTCATGATGCTCCTCAGAGGCTCGGGTCGATGACGGCCTTGACCTCATCGAGGTGGTGCATGTGGGCGATCTTGGCGGAGGCGTCGGCGAGTCCGACCGGGGCGCTGAACAGGTCGTCCCACGGGAAGCGGTCGGCGAAGGCCGTGAAGAAGTCGATCGCGCGGGCGTAGTCGGAGATGTCGCCGTTGAGCGAGCCGACCACCGTGAGCTCCTTGCCCATGATCGTGCTCAGGGCGAAGCCGTCTCCCGCGGGACCGGTGGAGCCGACGATCGCGACGGTGCCGCGCTGGGCGGCCATGCCGACCGCGTCCGGTCCGACGCTCGGGGCTCCCGCGAAGTCGAACACGTGGTCCGCCCCCTGGCCTCCGGTCAGCGCCAGGACCTGGTCGACGACGGGCCCGTCGCGGAAGTCGACGACGGCGTCGGCGCCGAAGCGGGTGGCGAGCTCCAGACGGGCCGCGGGAGCGCCGACGGTGATGACCTGCCCGGCACCCGCGATCTTCGCGACGGCCGTGGCGAAGATGCCGAGGGCGCCGGAGCCCTGCACCACCACGCGGGAGCCGGGGCGGATGCGGCCGGCCCGCTCGAACGCGCGGAGGACGGTCTTCGCGGCGCAGCCCGCCATGGAGGCCCAGGTGTCCTTCACCGCCGCCGGGAGCAGGAGCTTGGCGGCACCCGGGGTCACGTACGCGTACTCGGAGAGCCCGGCCGTCGCGAACGGCGGCACGTCGGCGCGCTGGAGGAAGCCGTAGCCGCGGCGGGAGCAGGCGACCGGCTCGCGGAGCACGACGCACCCGTGGCATGCGCCGCAGGTGGACTCCGACCAGCCGATCCGGTCGCCGGGGGACAGCGGGCGGCCGAGCGCGTCGCGGGTGTCGGGTCCGGTGGCCACGATCTCGCCGACCATCTCGTGGCCGAGGACCATGGGGAGCATGCCGGGGAACGACATCTTCCCCTCCCAGATCTCGATGTCCGTGCCGCACAGCGTGGTGCAGGCGATGTGGACGAGGGCGGCGCCGGGTTCGATCTCGGCGGGCAGCGGGAGGTCCTGCAGCGTGAGCGGCTCGCCGTGCGCGGTGAGCACCGCGGCGCGGGTGGTGGTGGGGAGGGTCATGGTTCTCCAGTCGCGGGGCGGGTGGCGGGATCGAAGACGGTCCTCCGCGGTGCCCGGGAGGGGCGGAATCGATCCCGCACGGAGGGAGACGGGGGTCAGACGAGGAGCTGGCCGCCGTCGACGGGGACCGAGACCCCGGTGATGTGGCTGGCGGCCTCGCTCGCGAGGAACAGCACGAGCGGGGTGACCTGGTCGACCTCGGCGATGGTGCCGAGCGGGATGCGCGACTCCCACGCGGCGCGGGCGTCCGGGTTCGAGGCGAAGTCGGCGGTCAGGGGCGTGAGCACGGGGCCGGGGGCGACGGCGTTGACCCGCACCCCGGAGCCGGCGAGCTCGATGGCCGCCGTCCGGGTGAGCGCGTCGACCGCGGCCTTCGTGGCCTCGTAGTGCCCGAGGCCGGGAGTGGGCTGCCGGGCGCCGATCGAGGAGATGTTGACGATGGCCCCGTGGCCGGCCGCGGCGAGCAGCCCGCCGAAGACCCGCAGCATGAGGAACGTGCCGCGGACGTTGACGCGCAGGGCCGCATCGACCGCGTCGACCGCGACCTCCTGGAGCGTTCCGCCGCCGGCGACGACGCCGGCGTTGTTGACGAGGACGTTGAGACCGCCGGCCTCGCGGAGCCGTCCGGCCGCCGCCTGCACCGACGCTTCGTCGCCGATGTCGAGGGGGAGGGCGGTGGCTCCGATCTCGGTGGCGACGGCTGCGGCGGCGCCCGCGTCCACGTCGCCGATGAACACATCATCCCCGGCGGCGCGGAAGGCGGTGGCGATGCCGCGGCCGAGCCCGGACGCGCCTCCGGTGACCAGGATGCGACGGGGGGAAGCGGTCATGTTCGTCCTCACTGACGGGTTCTCTGACGGGATGAGTCCGTTATATTCTACAAACATAGAAAAACACAACCCCGTGCCCCGAGACGGCGAAGGAGCCCTCATGCCCGATGCGACATACCCCCGCACACCGCTGTCTCCGGGAGGCGCGACGGTGCCGCCGCTCGCCCTCGGATCGTGGAACACCTGGGATCGCATGGAGTTCGACGACGCCGTGCAGCTCATCCACCGGGCGGTCGAGCTCGACGCTGGATTCTTCGACATCGCGTATTACAACATGGGGCCGCACGCCGAGAACTCCCGGACCGACATCCTCTTCGGAGAGGCCTTCCGGGCGAGCGGGGTGGACCGTGCCGAGGTCGTGCTGTGCGGCAAGCTCTGGCTCTGGGACTGGCCCAACCAGGGCTTCCGCGGGCAGATCGAGGAGTCGCTCGAGCGGGCCGGCCTCGACCGCTTCGACACCCTCGTGGTGGGCGACTACCTCGACGCCCCGGACATGCCGCGGCTCGTCGCCGACGTGAACGCCCTCCTCACGGACGGCCTGGTCGACTCGTGGGGGATCAACAACTGGCGGATCGCGGACACCAGGGCGGCGCTCGCCGAGGCGGAGGTGCAGGGGGCGACCGGCCCCTCGTTCGCGCAGCTCAAGTACGGCATCGCCCGACGGGCCATGGCGGAGGGCGACGCGTACGGCCCGCTGTTCGCCGACGGAACCCTCGCGCTGCAGGCCTCGGACGTGTTCGAGGGTGGAATCCTCGCGACGGGACGGATGCCTCAGCGCAAGATCGGTGCCGATGTCGGGGGTATCCGCGAGCGGATCCTCGCCGTGTACCCCGAGGTCGCGCGGGTCGCGGGGGAGTTCGGGGTGACCCCGGCCGCCCTCGGCATCGCCTTCTGTCTGGCGAACCCCGCGACGGCCACCGTGCTCTTCGGTGCCTCCCGCGTCGCGCAGCTCGAGGAGAACCACGCCGCTCTCGCTCTCGCCCGCGACCACGGAGCCGAGGTCTGCGCCGCCCTCGCCGGCTGCCGCGTCGACCATGCCGTCCGCCCCGACGGCACCTGGTGACCTTTCGCGCCTGCCCCCTCCTCCGCCCCGCCCCCGCCGGCATCCGGGATCACTTCCGCACCTCCCGCGCGCCCCGCGGGCCCGTTCCTGATCCCGCACTCGCTCGCCCCGCGTCCCACTCCGTGCGGGATCAGTTCCGCACCTCGCAGGCGCCCCGCAGGCACGTTTCTGATCCCGCACTCGCTCGCCCCCGCGCCCTACTCCGCGTGCGGGATCGGTTCCGCACCTCGCAGGCGCCCCGCAGGCGCGTTTCTGATCCCGCACGGCGTAACGTTCCGCGCGCCGATTCGATAACGCGCCACGTGAGAAGGGCGTGCGGCCGATCTTGATCCCGCTTCTGGTGGCGGCTGTGTGTCGGCCGCCGGGCGTGCTGCTCGTGCGCGACCGGACCGCTCTCCGGAGCCCCGGATCAGAAGTGCTCCTCGTGTTCGCAGCAGATCGGAAGTGCTCCTCGCCTCCGTGCTGGATCGGAAGTGCCCCCGCGCACGCGCCGGATCAGAAGCGGTCCTGCGGGCCGGGTGAGCGGTGCGTTTTTGATCCCGGCGAGGGGTGCGGCGGCCCTTGGGGGGGCAACGTGGCCCGCTCGCGCCGTCGCTCACCCCGGTACGGGATCAAAGTGGTGCCGAAAAGGTGTCGCCGAGGGGCGTTTCTGATCTGGCTGGAGGGTGGGCGCGGTGGCGGGATCAGAAATGGGCCGCGCGGGGAGGGCAGGGGTGCGTTACTGATCCCAGTACCCGCACCGGCACGGGCGGACGCGGGGCACGGACGCGGGGATGTGCGCGGGGGAGCAAGGTGCGTGCGCGCTGAGGCATCGGTCCGTGCGGCCGGGGTCGGAAACACGCTTGCGCTCTTTTTCCACGCATGTAGACTAACCAGCACGACACATCGAAGTGGCGTCGGTCCCGGTCTCCGGTCAGCGGCTCTTCGACCCTTCTTCACCACCCCCTGCACCCGAGAGAAGGAACCATGAAACGAATGCCCCTCGCGGTCGCCGCCGCCGTCGCCGCGACCCTCGCGCTCGCCGGCTGCAGCGGCGGCGGAACGCCCTCGCCATCCGAGGGCGGTGGCGCCGAAGGCCCTGACGCCCTCAACATCGGCAACTTCCTCGATGTCACGTCGTGGGATCCGTCCCTCGCCGACATCGGCTTCGACGGCCCCTACCTGTCCGCGGTGTACGACGCCCTGATCGCCCTCGACGCCGACGGCACCCCGATCCCGTCGCTCGCGACGAAGTGGACCGTGGCCGACGACGACCTCAGCATCGACCTCGACATCCGCACCGACGCCGTGTTCAGCGACGGCACCCCTGTCGACGCCGACGCCGTCGTCGCGAGCCTCGAGTACCTCAAGGCCGGCGCCCGGTCCGGCGAGGCCTACGTCAACGCGAAGGGCTTCGAGAAGGTCGACGACGACACCGTCCGCATCGCCCTCACGCAGCGCGACGACACGATCCTCTACCTGATGGGCCTCGGCCGCAGCTACGTCATGTCCCCGGCGTCCATCGAGGCGGGCACGCTCGGCAGCGACCCGATCGGCTCCGGCCCCTATGTGCTCGACAGCGACACCAGCGTCGCGGGTGCCGAGTACCACTTCACCAAGACCGAGGACCACTGGGACGCGGAGACGTACCCGTTCGCCGAGCTCGCGATCTACCCGATCACCGATGCGACCGCCCGTCACAACGCGATGCTCAGCGGCCAGATCAACGTGCAGTACGGCGACGTGGCCAACCTCGACCAGGCCGAGCAGCAGGGCTGGAACACCGCCCAGCGGGTCTCCGGGTGGGCGGGCCTCGTCATCACCGACCACACCGGCGCGAAGAGCGAGCCCCTCGGCAAGCTCGAGGTGCGCCAGGCGCTGAACTACGCGTTCGACGGTGCGGCCGTCCTCGCGGCGGTCGGCAGCGGTGCGGGCGTGGCCACCAACCAGGTGTTCCCGGACGGCGGCGACATCAACGACCCCGAGCTCAACGACGCCTACGCGTTCAACATGGACAAGGCGAAGGAGCTCCTGGCCGACGCCGGCTACCCGGACGGCTTCGACATCTCGATGCCGATGTCCCCGATCTTCGAGATGTGGAAGCCGTCGGCCGAGCAGGCCCTCAACGAGCTCGGCATCACCGTCACCTGGGACAACATGCAGATGCCGGACTACCAGCTCAACGCCCCGAACTACCCGATGTTCATCTCCTTCCTCGCGATGGACGGCAACGACGTGGCCACCGTCTCCCGGCAGCTGACGAGCGTGCAGTGGTTCAACCCGGAGCCCGACTACGCCAAGAACGAGGTCATCGCCCCGCTCGTCGAGAAGGTGCAGACGGAGCGCGGCGACGCGCAGACCGCCGCTATCAAGGAGCTCAACGAGGCCCTCGTCGACCAGGCCTGGTGGTCGGTCTGGTACCAGGCGAACAACATCTACTACACGGCGCCCGGCATCCAGCTGCAGCCCGTCGTGGGGATGATGTTCCCGACGCTGCGGTACATCACGCAGGGCTGAACGCCCGCCGGGGCGGTCGCCACGCGGCCGCCCCGGCATCCCTTCCCCTCCTCCTCACCCTCGAGAGGCCCCCATGCTCCTCTTCACGGCGAAGCGGGTGCTGTCCGGCATCCTCCTGCTCGTCGCGGTCTCGATCGGCACGTTCTTCCTCGCCCACCTCGCGATCAGCGATCCGACCACCTCGCTCCTCGGGACCACGGCGAGTCCTGCGCAGCAGGAGGCGCTGGCGGCGAAGATCGGTCTCGACCGCCCCCTGATCGTGCAGTTCTGGGACTGGTTCTCCCACGCCGTGCTGCTCGACTTCGGCGTCTCGTGGCGCAACTTCCAGCCGGTCGGCGCGCAGCTCGCGGTCAAGGTCCCCGTCACGCTCTCCGTCGTGACCCTCGCGACCCTCATCACCGCGGTCATCGGCGTCGCCTTCGGCATGATCACCGGACTCCGCCCCGGCACCTGGTTCGACCGGATCATCAAGGGGATCTCCGTCGTCCTCTTCGCGCTCCCCGGGTTCTGGGTGAGCCTGGTCCTGGTGATGTGGCTGGCTGTGCAGCTCCAGTGGTTCCCCGCCGTCGGCTACGTCCCGCCGACCCAGTCCGTCGAAGGGTGGCTGCGCTCGATCACGCTGCCGGCGATCTCCCTCGCCCTGGGCGGCATCGTCGCCGTGTCTGAGCAGCTGCGGAACGCCGTGATCGCCCAGAGCCGCCAGGACTGGGTGCGCACCCTCCGTAGCCGCGGCCTGTCCGCCGCGCGGGTGAACCTGCACATCCTCCGCAACGCCTCGCCCGCCGCGCTCACGGTGATCGCCCTGATGTTCGTGGGGCTGCTCTCCGGCGCCATCGTGGTGGAGCAGATCTTCAGCCTCCCCGGTCTGGGGCAGCTCACGAACCAGTCGTCGCAGAACGGCGACATCCCCATGCTGCTCGGGATCACGGTGGTCTCCATCGTCTTCGTCGTCCTCATCAACCTCCTGCTCGACCTCGTGCTCGGCTGGATCAACCCGAAGGTGCGCGTCGCATGACCACGACAGACATCCGCGTCGCCTTCGACCGGGCCGCCCAGAAGCGCCGGTCGAGCCTGTTCCGACGCTTCCTCCGTCACCCCGGCGGCTCCATCCCGCTCGCGATCTTCGTGCTCATCGTGCTCGTCGGGGTGTTCGCGCCACTGCTGGCGCCGATGGACCCGAACCTCGTCGACCTCGCAGCCGCGAAGGCCCCGCCCTCCCCGGAGCACCTCCTCGGCGGCGACTCCACCGGCCGCGACATCCTCAGCCGCCTCATCTACGGGACGAGGACGACGCTGTGGGGTGCGCTCATCACGATCGTCACGGCGCTCGTCATCGGGGTTCCGTCGGGTGTCGCGGCCGGGTACTTCGGCGGCGCCTTCGACCGGGTCGCGACCTGGATCAGCGACGCCCTCCAGTCGATCCCTGGGATGATCATCCTGCTCGTGGTCGCCGCCGGCAGCCGCAACAACTTCGAGCTGCTGATGGCCACCGTCGGCGTCTTCATGGTGCCGGGCTACTTCCGCATCGCGCGGTCGCAGACGCTCGCCGTCCGCGGCGAGGCGTA
>NZ_PNFU01000001.1:462674-466981 GCF_002871415.1 Microbacterium sp. UMB0228
TGGCCCTCCGCCGCGCTCGGTCTCACGATCGCCGTCCTCGCGATCATGGGCTCCACGCTCGCCGAGCTCGTGCAGGTGCGCACGCCGCGCGCGGCCCGACGGCGGCGGCGCGGAGTGCTCGAGACCGCGGACGAGGTCGCCGCGGCTCCTGCCACGGGCAGTGTCCGCCACGAGGCTCCGGCGTCGGCCCTTCGCGTCGAGAACCTGCACGTCGTCCACGCGACGCCGACGGGGGAGACCGAGGTCGTGCACGGCGTGACGCTCGACGTCGCGCCAGGGGAGGTCGTCGGGATCGTCGGCGAGTCCGGGTCGGGCAAGTCGCAGACCGTGTTCTCGGTGCTCGACCTGCTCCCCGCGACCGGCCGGGCGACCGCCGACGCGATCTGGGTCGGCGGCGCGGAGGTCACCCACGCGACGCCGAAGGAGCGCCAGGCCCTGCTCGGACGAACGATCGGCTACGTGCCGCAGGAGCCGATGAGCAATCTCGACCCCTCGTACACGATCGGGCACCAGCTCATCGAGCCGCTGCGCCGCACGCACGGGCTCGCGAAGGCCGCGGCCCGGCAGCGCGCGCGGGAGGTGCTCCTGCGGGTCGGGCTGTCCGACCCCGACCGCGTGATGCGCAGCTATCCGCATCAGGTGTCCGGCGGCATGGCCCAGCGCGTGCTCATCGCCGGCGCGATCGCCGGGCGCCCGTCGCTCCTCGTGGCGGACGAGCCCACCACCGCCCTCGACGTGACCGTGCAGGCCGAGGTGCTCGAACTGCTGCGGGAGCTGCAGGCCGAGTACGGCATGGCGCTGCTCATCGTGACGCACAACTTCGGCGTCGTCGCCGACATCTGCGACCGCGTGATCGTCATGCGCGGCGGCGACATCGTGGAGTCGGGGGCCGTGGACGACCTCTTCGCCGCGCCCACCCAGGAGTACACGCGCGAGCTCATCGCCGCGTCGCTCGACGAAGCCGAGGGCCGCGCCGCGCTCGACGGCCGGCGGACGGAGGTCTCCGCATGAACACCGCTCCGGTGAACCCCCTGCTGCAGGTGGACGACCTCGTGGTCGAGTACGGCCGGGGTCGGCATGCCTTCCGCGCGCTGCACGGCGTCTCCCTCGACATCGCCCCCGGTGAGTGCCTGGGCCTGGTCGGCGAGTCCGGATCCGGGAAGTCGACGCTCGGCAAGGCCATCCTCGGCCTCGCCCCGGTGACGGCGGGCCGCATCCGCTTCGACGGCCGGGACATCGGCCGGCTCGGCGGCCGGGCCCGACGGGCGCTCGCCGACGACGTGCAGGTGGTGTTCCAGGACCCGTACGGCTCCCTCAACCCGGCACTGACCATCGGCGATATCCTCGCCGAGCCGCTGCTGACAACGGGCATCGGAGCGAAGGCCGCCGAGAAGCGCGTGCGCGACATGCTCGACCGCGTGCGGCTGCCCTCCGCGAGCATGGACCGGTACCCGAGCGAGTTCTCCGGCGGGCAGCGGCAGCGCATCGCGATCGCCCGCGCCCTCGTCCGCGGTCCGCGGCTGATCGTGTGCGACGAGCCGGTCAGTGCGCTCGACCTCACCACGCAGGCCACCATCCTCGACCTCTTCATCGAACTGCAGCGCGACACCGGCGTTGCCTACCTGTTCGTCTCGCACGACCTCGGCGTCGTCCGGCGGGTCTGTCACCGGGTCGCCGTGATGTACCGGGGCGAGATCGTCGAGATCGGAGACGGGGAACAGGTCACGCGCGCGCCGCGTCACCCGTACGCCGAGCGCCTGCGGCTGGCCTCGCCCGTCGCGGACCCGGTGGCTCAGCGGGAACGCCGGGCGCAATGGCTCGCTCTGCGGGAGGTGCCCGATGCGGCGGTACGGTAGCTCCAGGCCGGAACACGCCACACCCCGGACTCGGCCGGAAGGACGCCATGCCGAAGATCATCGACCACGACCAGCGGCGACGGGACATCGTCGAGGTGGCCAAGAGCATCATCCTGAAGGGTGGGTTCGAGGCGGCGACCATGCGCAGCATCGCCGCGGAAGCGGGCTTCGCGAACGGTGCGCTGAAGCACTACTTCCCCGGGAAGGAGAGCATCGTCGCGGCGACGTTCGAGACGATCCTGCAGCAGATGTCCGAGGGCGTGGAGGCCGCGGGGCAGGAGCCGGTGGCGGCGGACGACGCGCTGCGGGGCTTCCTGCAGGCCACCGTGCCGCGCGACCCGGAGCAGATCGCCGCCGGCCGGGTGCTCCTGGCGCTCTGGGAGTACGCGATGGCGAACGAGTCGCTGGCCGAGCTCTACCGCGGACACCTGGGTTCTTGGCGAGCCTCGCTCATCGCGCGCATGGAGGCGGCCCGCGACGAGGGGTCGATCCGCGATCAGGACTACGGCCCGCTGGCGGACGAGTACATCTCCGCGGCGGTCGGGGCGACGGTCATCAACCTCATGTACCCGGACGGCGACCGCATCGCCGACTACGAGAACTACATCGACCGGTTCCTCGCGCGGCTGCGCTGAGGGCGAGGGGCCGGTCCCGAGAGGACGGCCCGTCATGACCCTTCCCCCCGATCGATCCGTGGTGTTCCTGCACGGCCTCGCCTCGCGCGGCACGCAGGACTGGCCGGACAGCGAGTGGACGGCGGTGCTCGGCGACCGGCCGCGCCGGGTCCTCGATCTGCCGGCGCACGGCGACGCCCCCGGGCTCGGCGTCGTGCCGACCTCCGCGGTGCTCGACGCGCTCGCCGACGCGATCGGCCCGGACGAGGTCGACCTCGTCGGCTACTCGCTCGGTGCCCGGCTCGCGTGGGACCTCGCCCGGCACCCGGGTGTCGCGGTGCGGCGTCTCGTGCTCGGCGGCCTCAGCGCGGGGGAGCCCTTCGCGCTCGTCGACCTCTCCGCCGCGCGGGCCGCGCTCGCCGGCGGACCGGCTCCCGTCGACCCGCTGACCGGGATGATCGTGCACATGGTGAGCCTGCCCGGCAACCGCCCGGACGATCTGCTCGACCTCATCGAGGGGCTCGCGACCGAGCCGTTTACGCCCGAGGCCGGAGCGCCGGCGATGCCGGTGCTGCTCCTGGGCGGCGAGGACGACCCGATGGCCGCGGGCATCGACGAGCTCGCCGCGCGGCTGCCGGACGTCCGGGTGCGACGCGTCCCCGGCGATCACCTCGTGGCGCTGCACACCGCCGCGTTCCGCGACGCCGTGCGCGGGTTCCTCGCGGACTGACCTCCGCGACCGACGCCCGGCCTCTTCCTGCCCTTTATTTCCCACGTTCGTAGACATACCGAAAGGCATCCGCCATGACCGACACCCCCACTCCCGACGCCGCCCGCATCCTCGACATCGCCACCGGCTACATGGCCGCGAAGCAGCTCTTCCAGGCCAGCCGCATCGGTCTGTTCGCCGCCGTGGCCGCCGGCGCCGACACGGCTGCGGCGATCGCCGAGCGCTGCGGGGTGAGCGAGCGGATCGCCCGACTGCTCGCCGACGCCCTCGCCGCGAAGGGTCTCCTCGTCCGGACGGATGGGCGCTACGCGGTGGCTCCCGACGCGTCCGCCTACCTCACGGGGGAGGACGCGGTCATCGACCTCGCGCCGTTCCTCACGTTCCTCGACGAGATCAGCTACCCGCACTGGCTGCAGTTCGCGCACACGGTCGACACGACCGAGCCCGGCGACCTGCAGATGGACGACGCCCGGTGGGGCACGTTCATGGCCGGCGTCATGACGTACAACCGCCTGCACGCGCAGGAGTTCGGCCGGCTCGTCGACCTCGCCGGCGCGACGAAGGCCCTCGACTTCGGTGGCCTGTCCGCCGAGTTCGCCCTCGCCGTCATGGCGCGCAACCCCGAGCTGCACACGACGTTCGTCTACGCCCAGGGGTTCGAGGACGGCGTGGCCGAGGCGGTCGCGGCCGCGGGCGTCGCCGACCGGGCTGCCGTCGAGGTGGGGGACACGGCGACCGCGGCCCCCGAGGGCGCCTACGACGCGGTGTTCGCCAACCACGTGATCCACCGCTTCTCTGCGGAGGAGAACGCGCAGATCTTCCGCCGGCTCCGTGCTGCGGCGGTCGACGGGGCGACGCTCACCGTGCTCGACTTCTTCCTCGACGACGACGACGAGCAGCGCGCGCTGGACGCCCTGCACGCGGGGGAGTACCTCGTGATCGACGGCACCGTCGTGTACCCCGAGTCGCAGGTCCGCGGCTGGCTGACGGACGCGGGATGGGCGGTGCGCGACACCGTCGCCCTGCCGGGGAGCCCGCGCGTGCTCCTGGCCACCGCGGTCTGACGACCGCGGTTCGAGACTGGTCCGAGGGGGATCAGAGGCGGGC
>NZ_PNFU01000001.1:467215-704472 GCF_002871415.1 Microbacterium sp. UMB0228
GCGGCGCCGTCCTGGATCGCGGCGTCGGCCGTCATGGTGCGCAGCAGCCGGCGCCGCGTTGCGGCGTCGTCCGCCCTGCCGTCGGCGGCGAGGAGGGCGAGGGAGGCATCGAGGCTGGGTCGCCAGTCCGGCGTGGCAATCGGGGCGTCGCTGGTCACGGTGGTCAGCGCCCCGGTGGAGAGCATCTCGGCCAGCGGCCACGCGGCGGCGACCCGGACCTCGCCGAGCTGCACCGCCGCCCAGGAGTGCGTGTGGGCGGCGATGAGGGGCTGCACGGCGAAGCCGACGCCGAGGCGTTCCGCGCGACGGATCTGCGCGGGGGTCGCGAGGTCGCCGTGCACGATGTGGTGGGGCGCCGGCGGCGGAGGCGTCCGGCCGTGCCGTTCCAGTGCGGTGAGGAACTCCTCGATCGAGCGGTCGCCGGTGGCGTGCACCGCGATCTGGAGGCCGCGACTCGCAGCCAGGGCGATCATCTGCTGGAAGGCGCTGAGCGGATCCGCATCGCCGCGCGTGAGGAGGTGCCCGGTCGTCCCGTCGGGGTAGGGGTCCGACGTCCAGGCGGTGGCCATCGGCGGGATGCCGTCGGCGAAGATCTTCACCCCGGGGATCGCGAGCCAGCGGGAATCGGTCGACGGGGGCGGCACCGGGAGTCCGGCGGCGAAGTCCTCCAGGGAGCTCTCGCCGTCGATCGTCCCGAACAGACGCAGCAGTGTCACGCGCGAGGTCTGCGCGCCCTCCCGGTGCAGCTCCACGTACGCGTCGAGCATGTCGGTGCCGAAGCAGCCGGTCTCACCGCGGTCCTCTCCGGGGCCGATGCCCGGCTCCGTGTAGCTCGTGACGCCGAGCTCCGCGAGGAGCGCCCAGGCCCGGCGCAGGGCCGCGCGTCGCTCGTCGGCCGTGGCCAGGAGGCGGCCGGTGGGCTGCTCCTCGGGCGGGGTGTCGGAGAAGAACAGGTGCGGCCAGCGTGCGCCCAGCCAGGCGGCGTGGAGGTGGGCGTCGTTGACGCCGGGGATCGCGGTGCGACCGTCGAGCTGCACCACTTCGCGGGCCGAGAGGGCTTCGGCAGCGGCGTCGGTGGCGACGATCACCCCGTCCCGGACGGCGATCGCGGTGGCGACGGAATCGGTGGCGTCGACGGTGTGGATCCGGCCGCCGCGGACGAGGAGGTCGGCGTCGTCGCCGAGGAGTGCACTGCTCATTATTCCACCAGTGTAGACGTAAAACTCTGGTGTACGGGAGGTCCCGCGCCGGCCGATTCGGCGCGCGGTTCCGCGGCTTGTACCCTGGAGTCATCCCCCGAACACCCCGGCAACCTCGTGCGCGCCGGCGATCTCGGCGCGCGCTCACACATGCAAGGACGCAGATGAACGATTCCGCGGCACACCGCGACGAATGGACGGCGAGCGAAGAGCTGGCGGAGCGGATGATCCCGCTCATCGGGGCTCTCAAGCGCGAGCGCGACGTGGTCACCTCGTTGCACGGCCACCGCCTGCTCGGCCTCTCGGCGACCGGCCTCGTCGAGGTGCACGAGCGCGTCGCCCAGCTCGGGCACGAGCGCCTCGAGGTCGAGGACAGCTTGGCCGTGCTCGAGGGCATCCACGCCCTGGCCCCCGGCGCCTCGTCGATCGACGTGGCCCGCCTCGTGGAAGGGTACGCGGAGAGCGGCCGCCCGCTCGAGGAGTACCTGGCCGAGACCCTGGCCCCGGCCGTCGGCGCGGTCCCGGCGCCGCCGACCGACGTCGTGCTCTACGGCTTCGGGCGCATCGGCCGCCTGCTGGCCCGCATCCTCATCGCGCACACCGGCGGCGGGAGCGGACTCCGGCTCCGCGCCATCGTCGTGCGCCGCGGCTCCGAGAACGACCTCGTCAAGCGCGCGTCGCTGCTGCTGCGCGACTCGGTGCACGGCCGCTTCGCGGGCTCGGTCACGGTGGACGAGGATGCCGAGCAGATCATCGCCAACGGCACGCGCATCCAGGTCATCTACTCCGACGACCCGGCCGCCATCGACTACACCGCCTACGGCATCGACGACGCGATCGTCGTCGACAACACCGGCCGCTGGCGTGACGAGGCGGGGCTCTCCCAGCACCTCCGCGCGAAGGGCGTCGCCCGCGTGCTGCTGACCGCCCCCGGCAAGGGCCCGCTGAAGAACATCGTGCAGGGCATCAACGACGACACGATCACCGACGAGGACCGCATCGTCTCCGCGGCGTCGTGCACGACCAACGCCATCACCCCGGTGCTCGCCGCGATCGACGAGGCCTACGGCGTCGTCAAGGGCCACGTCGAGACCGTGCACTCGTTCACGAACGACCAGAACCTCATCGACAACTTCCACAAGGGCGACCGCCGCGGCCGCTCGGCCGTGCTGAACATGGTCATCACCGAGACCGGGGCGGCGAAGGCCGTGGCCAAGGCCCTCCCGCAGCTGGAGGGCAAGCTCACGGGCAGCGCGATCCGCGTCCCCACGCCGGACGTCTCGCTCGCGGTGCTGCACCTCACGCTGGAGCGCCCCGCCACCAAGGACCAGGTCAACGACTACCTGCGCCGGGTGTCGCTGCACTCGAAGCTCCGGCAGCAGATCGACTACGTGGAGAGCCCCGAGGTGGTCTCCACGGACTTCGTCGGCTCGCACCGCGCGGGCATCGTCGACGGCCTGGCCACGATCGCCGACGAAGACACCCTCATCCTCTACGTCTGGTACGACAACGAGTTCGGCTACTCCTGCCAGGTGATCCGGGTGCTGGAGACCATGGCGGGTTCGCACCCCATCGTCCTCCCCGCCCGTCGCGAAGTCACCCTCTGACCGTCGACCCACCCCCTTCCGCTCGACCCGGCCCCCTGCGCGCGCACGCAACGGGCCGGGGCGCGCGAAAGGGGGTGGGTCGCGGCATGATGAGGGGCATGAAGACCTCACGATGGCGGGAGGAGCGGCTGCGGTGGCAGGGGCTGACCGCGCCGGCGGCGGACGTGACGGGGGCGGCGGCGCGGCTGCTCGCGGTGCAGAGCCAGGACTTCACGGCCGGACGGTGGGCGCTGGCCGTGCGGACGAAGGGCGACGTGCACCTCCACGATGTCGACGCCGCGTTCGACCGTGGGGACCTCGTCCGGGCCTGGACCATGCGGGGGACGCTGCACACGATCCCCGCACGCGACCTCGGCTGGGTGCTGGAGGTCACGGCCGCACGACAGCAGCAGCAGGCGGCCTCCCGACAGCGGCAGCTCGGCATCGACGACGCCATGATCGACTCGGTCGTCCGGGAGCTCACGCCGCGGCTCCGTGACGGCGGCCTCACCCGGAGCGAGATCTTCCCGGTGCTCAAGGGCATCGGCATCGACCCCTCAGGGCAGCGCGGCATCCACCTGCTGTTCGCGCTGACGGTCGCCGGCGTGCTCGTGCAGGGGCCGGTCGTGCCGCGGGAGGGCATCACGCGGGAGCAGCGGTTCGTGCTCGCGGCGGACCACATCCGCGATCACGTCCGCCCGGAGGACCCGCTGGCCGAGCTGTTCGTCCGCTACGTCGAGGGACACGGGCCCGCCGGGGTCGCGGACTTCGCGTGGTGGTCGGGGCTGACGCTCGGGCGGTCCCGGGAGGCGGCGGAGCGGGCGGCGACCCGGGTGAGCGAGGTCGAGGACGGGGTCTTCGTCGGCCGCACCCCACCCCGGCGCGCGGCGGGCCGGCCGTCCGTGTTCGCCCTCGGAGCCTTCGACGAGTACTACATCTCCTACGCCGACCGCACCGTCGTCTGCGCTCCGGAACACCTCGCCGCCGTCGGACCGGGGAAGAACGGGATGGTCCGGGCGACCGTGGTGGAGCACGGCCGCGTGATCGGCTGTTGGACCCACGCCGCCGCCGCGCACACCACCCCTCCGACTCTCTTCGAGCCCCCCGAGGACCCCGCCGCCGTCACCGCCGCCCTCGTCCGCTTCGCCGCGTTCCTCGCCTGACCCCTCGTCGACCCACCCCTTTCCGCGCCTCCCGGCCCCTTACGCCCGCGCGTAACGGGCCGGGGCGGACGCAAGGGGGTGGGTCGGCGGGT
The DNA here is from genome assembly GCF_002871415.1 of Microbacterium sp. UMB0228. Classification (NCBI taxonomy): domain Bacteria; kingdom Bacillati; phylum Actinomycetota; class Actinomycetes; order Micrococcales; family Microbacteriaceae; genus Microbacterium; species Microbacterium sp. UMB0228. Next base: position 471,256 of record NZ_PNFU01000001.1, read on the forward strand.
CACTCACTCGCGTGGCGGCCCAGGAAGTTGTAGACCTCGTTGTCGTCCACGCCGGGGAACATACCGCGGGGGAGCGGCGAGAACATGTGGGTGTGCACGCGGGCGCTCGGCCACGCCCGGCCCTTCCAGCGCTCCGTGAGCTCGGGCGACGGGCGACGACAGCACGCCTCGTCGGGGCAGGTCGACACGGCCCTGTCGTTCGTCTCGCGTCCCCGCCACCAGCGGGCGTCGTCGAACGGCACGCCGACCGTGACGGAGAACTCGCCCTCGCTCGACGACCCGGTCTGCGTGGAGCACCAGAACGTGCCGGAGGGTGTGTCGGTGTACTGGTGGTGCTCGACGGTGCGGTTCTGCTCCGTGAAGGCGGAGCGGGCCTGGAACTTCCGGCACACCCGCTGCCCCTCCACCGCTCCTGTCACGTCCATCGGCAGCGGCAGGTCGTCGTTCTCGTAGACGCGCGTGATGGCCCCGGTCGAGTCGACGCGCAGGAAGTGCAGCGACATGCCGAGGTGCTGCGTGAGCAGGTTGGTCATGCGCATGCCGGCGGCCTCGTGCGTCACGCCGAACCCGTCGCGGAAGTCCTCCACCGCGAGGTTGCGGTCCTTCTTCGCCTGCTGCAGGAAGGCCACCGCGGCGGTCTCCGGCATCAGGCAGCACGCGGCGAAGTAGTTGATCTCCAGGCGCTGCTGCAGGAAGTCGGCGTAGTCGGTCGGCGGCGTGTGCCCGAGCAGGCGGTGCGCCATGGCCTGCAGCGCCATGGACCGCAGGCCGTGTCCGCCGGGGATGGACGCCGGGGGCAGGTAGATGCGGCCGTTCTCGAGGTCGGTGACCGAGCGCGTCGAGTGCGGGAGGTCGTTGACGTAGATGAGCTCGAAGCCGAGCTTCTCGGCCATGATGCTCACGGTGCGGTGGGTCAGGGCGCCCTGCGAATGGCCGGCCGCCTTGAGCTGCTTCTCCGCGAGCTTCTCGATGTCCGGGAGGTAGTTGTTCTGTGCGCGCATCCGCAGGCGCAGCTCCGTGTTGGCGCGACGGGCCTCCTCCGGGGTCGCGATGGCCTCGCGCTCGCGCCGCTGCAGCTCGCGGTGCAGCCCGAGGATGGACTCGATGGTCTCATCGCTCATGCCCTTCGTGACGCGGACGGGCGAGACCCCGAGCTGACGGAACACCGGACTCTCCTGCGCCCGCTCCAGCTCGATCTCCAGGGCCGCGCGGCGGTTCGGTGGCTCGCCGGAGATGAGATCGGTCACCTCCGTGCCGGTGGCCTGCGCGATCGCCTGGAGGAGCGACAGCTTGGGCTCGCGCTTGCCGTTCTCGATGAGGCTGAGCTGGGAGCCGGCGACCCCGACGAGGGCTCCGAGCTCGTCGAGCGTGTAGCCCTTCTCCAGGCGGCGGTGCCGGATGCGGTGGCCGAGGGTCGTGAGGTGGATGCCGGAGGACGCCATAGTTTGAGTCTAGCGAAAGAAGTGTGATTCTTATCGCTCGATTTGGCCGAAAGTCCGCGCCGAGGGCGAAGAAGATGGAAGCAACGCCCCACACTTCGAAGGAGCAGTCATGGCCATGGCCGAAGTTCTCACCCCTCGCACGTCCCCTGTCGCCCCGACGCGCACGTTCGGCACCGCCCCTTCCTACGACACCCCTGCGATGGCGGAGCTCGCCGCCTGGGTCGAGGAGATCCGCGCGCTCACGCAGCCGGACGCCGTGCACTGGGTGGACGGCTCGCGCGCCGAGAACGACTGGCTGCTGCGCGGACTCGTCGACGAGGGCAAGCTCATCAAGCTGAACCCCGAGTGGCGTCCCGGCTCGTACCTGGCGCGCTCGCACCCCAGCGACGTCGCCCGCACCGAGGCGCGCACCTTCATCGCCTCGGAGCGCGAGGAGGACGCCGGCCCCACCAACAACTGGGCCGACCCCGCCGAGATGCACGCGAAGATGGACGAGATCTTCGAGGGCTCGATGCGCGGCCGCACGATGTACGTCGTGCCGTTCTCCATGGGTCGCGTCGGCGGCCCCCTGTCGCACATCGGCGTGCAGATCACCGACAGCGCCTACGCCGTCGCGTCGATCGGCATCATGACCCGCGTGGGCGACGAGGTCACCCGCCAGATCGCCGAGGGCGCGCCCTGGGTCAAGACCGTGCACTCCGTCGGCGCTCCGCTGGAGGCGGGCGAGCCGGACGTCGAGTGGCCCTGCAACGACGACAAGTACATCGTGCACTTCCCGGAGACCCTCGAGGTCTACTCGTACGGCTCGGGCTACGGCGGCAACGCGATCCTCGCGAAGAAGTGCTTCGCGCTGCGCATCGCGTCGGTGATCGCCCGGGACGAGGGCTGGCTCGCTGAGCACATGCTCCTCATCCGCGTGATCGACCCGCAGGGCAAGGCGTACCACGTCGCCGCCGCGTTCCCGTCGGCCTGCGGCAAGACGAACCTCGCGATGCTGCGACCGACGATCCCCGGCTGGAAGGTCGAGACCCTCGGCGACGACATCGCCTGGATCCGCCCCGGCGAGGACGGACGGCTCTGGGCGATCAACCCGGAGGCCGGCTTCTTCGGCGTCGCGCCCGGCACCGGAGAGTCGACCAACGTCACCGCGGTCGAGACGCTGTGGGGCAACACGATCTTCACCAACGTCGCGCTCCGCCCCGACGGCGACGTGTGGTGGGAGGGCCTGACCGACGAGGCGCCTGCGAACCTCATCGACTGGGAAGGCAACGACTGGACGCCCGACTCCGGTCGCCCCGCGGCGCACCCCAACTCTCGTTTCACGGTGTCGGCGGCCCAGTGCCCGCAGATCTCCGAGGACTGGGAGGAGGCCGTGCCGCTCGACGTCATCCTGTTCGGCGGACGCCGCGCGAGCAACGTGCCGCTTGTCGTCGAGGCCACCGACTGGACCCACGGGGTGTTCCTGGGCTCGAACATCTCCTCCGAGCGCACGGCGGCCGCCGAGGGCACGGTCGGCGAGCTGCGCCGCGACCCCTTCGCGATGCTGCCGTTCTGCGGCTACAACATGGCCGACTACTTCGGTCACTGGCTCAAGGTCGGCCGCGGCCTGCGCTTCGACCGTGCACCGCGCATCTTCCAGGTGAACTGGTTCCGTCGCGGAGCGGACGGACGGTTCCTCTGGCCCGGCTTCGGCGACAACTCCCGCGTCGTCGACTGGATCATCCGCCGCGTGGCCGGTGACGTGCCGGCCGTGGACAGCCCCATCGGACGCCTGCCGCGCGTGGAGGACCTCAACCTCGACGGCCTCGACATCCCCGCGGAAGACCTCGCCGAGCTCTTCTCGGTCGACCCCGAGGCGTGGAAGGCCGAGGCCGACCTCACGGAGGAGTTCTACGACACCTTCGGCGACCGCGTTCCGGCGGCGCTGCGCACCGAGCTCGCGTCGCTGCGCTACCGCCTCGCGAAGGCGTAGCCCCCAGACCGGTGCCGGTTCGGGGGAGCCGGCACCCTCGGCCTCCGGGTCGAGACAGACCCGCGAAGGCGGGGCATCAGAGACGAACCCATGGCTGAGTGGTCTCCGACGCCCCGCCTTCGTGGCACCCACTTCCGCCGAGACCCCGGTTTCGCGTCGAGACCCCGCCCCGCATACGTGCGGAAGGCGGGGTCTCGGCGGAAACGCGGGGTCTCGGCGGTGGAGAGGGGGAGGGGGGAGGGGGGAGTTAGGCGAGGAGCTGGTGGCGGGCGAGGTCGCGGTAGAGCGGGGTCGACTCCACGAGCTCGGCGTGGGTGCCCTGTCCGACGACCACGCCGTCCTGCAGCACCACGATGAGGTCGCTGTCGACGACGGTGGACAGACGGTGCGCGATCACGACGAGCGTGCGGTCGGTGGCGACGGCGTCGATGGCCTCGCGCATGCGCTGCTCGTTCACGCCGTCGAGCGACGAGGTCGACTCGTCCAGCAGCAGGATCGGGGCGTCCGTGAGAAGTGCCCGGGCGATCGCGAGCCGCTGCCGTTCGCCGCCGGAGAGCATCACGCCGTCCTCGCCGACCGGAGCGTCGACCCCGAGGGGGTTCCGCTCCAGCACGTCGCCGAGGTTCACGGCGCGGAGCACGCGCTCGCAGTCCGCATCGGTGGCGTCGGGGGAGGCGAGTCGCAGGTTTTCGGCGAGGGTGCCGGCGAGGGTCGGGGCGTCCTGCTCGACGTAGCCGAAGTGGGCGCGGAGCTCGTCCCGCGCGTAGGTGCGGGTGTCGTGCCCCTTCAACAGGATGGAGCCGCCCGTCGGGTCGTAGAAGCGCTCGATGAGGGAGAGGATGGTGCTCTTTCCCGCCCCACTGGGACCGACAAGCGCCACCCGAGCTCCCCGGGGGACCGCGAAGGACACCCCGCGGAGCACCTCGTGGTCCTGCGGGTCGGCGGCGGCCTCGGCCTGGTCCAGGTGCGCGTCGGCGAGCAGGGTCTGCGCCTCCCTCGCGGCGGCGCGACGGGCGGCGACGACGTTCTCCGGGTAGCGGAAGCGCACGTCGCGGAACTCCAGCGCGGGGGGGTCCGCACCGGGCTCCTCGTCGCGGGGGAGGGCCGCGGCGGTGGCCGCGTCGTCCTGGGTCTCGGTGGGCAGGTCGAGGACCTCCTGGATGCGGCCGAGCGCGCCGAGGGCCTGGTTGACGGAGGTGATCGCGCCGAACGTCGAGGCGAGCGGCATCACCAGCAGGAAGAGGAACATCACGAACGAGATGAGGGCCGCGATCGAGATGGCTCCGGCGGCGACGCGGAAGCCGCCCACGCCGAGCACGACGAGCAGGGAGAGCTGGAGGGCGATGCCGGCGACCGGCACCACGAGCGAGGAGATCTTCGCGATCCGCACGCCGATGCCGTACGCCTCGGAGGCCCGCTCCGTCACCGCCGCGGTCTCGCGCTCGGTCGCGCCGGAGGCCCGGATGGTGCGGATGGAGCCGACGGCCCTCTCGACGCCCGAGGCCAGCTCGCCGACCTTCCCCTGCTGGGCGGTGGACGCCGTGCGGATCCGGCCGCTGAGGGCGACGACGACCACGACGGAGACGCCGATCACCACGACGATGAGCAGCAGCAGCACGGGGTCGATGAGCAGCATCGCGATGAGCGCCCCCGCGAAGAGCACGACGTTGCCGACCGCGTCGGCGAGCCCCTGCGTGAGGACGGCGTAGAGGAGCGTCGTGTCGGTGCCGACGCGAGAGACCAGGTCGCCGGTGCGCCGGGCGTCGAACTCGGACGTCGGCAGATGCAGGATGCGGGCGATGAGCTTGCGGCGGCTGGAGTACACGACCGCGGTGCCGGTGCGCTGCAGCAGGTAGTGCTGGAACCCCGAGATGATCGACGACACGATCACGAAACCGACGAGCAGCCACACGAGCACGCTGATCGTGCCGTCGGATTGCACGGCCTCGATGACCTGGCCAACGAGGAGGGGCTGCACGAGCGAGGTCGCGGCGCCGAACACGCTGAGGACGGCGACGACGACGAGGGTGCGCTTGTGCTCGAAGAGGAAGGGGAGGAGCTGGCGGAAGGTGGCGCGGGGCCCGTCGGCCGGTGCGCCCCGTCCGCGTCGGCGTGCTGTCGCCGTGCGGGACATGGGGGACCTCGATCTGGAGATGGTACTTCGACCGTACTCGGGGGACGGTCGTTTCCTATGGGGCGGCTGTATGGGCTCAGGTGCGACCGAAGCGCCGATGTGCCGCCTGCTTGGTGACGCCGAGGGCGCTCGCGATCGCCTGCCACGAGTAGCCGCTCGTGCGGGCGCGACGGACCTGGGCCTCTTCGGCGCGCGCGAGCTCCGTGCGCAGCGCGGCCAGGCGGTGGAGCTCGGCGAGGGGTTCGCCGCCCTCGGCCGCGGCGATGGTGGTCGGTTGAGACATGGGGACCTCCTTCGCGTCAATATTTGTTGACGCGGTGGGCTGGTGTCAAGAAGTGTTGACGAGCACGTTGTCCACAGCATGGCCTTGCCCACATGTGGAGCGCATGCGATCCTGACAGGATGGCTCGCATGCTGCAAGTGAGGAACCTGCCCGATGAGGTTCACGCCCGGCTCAAAGAGCGTGCAGCGGCGGAACGCATGAGCCTGTCGGACTACGTCGCGCGCGAGCTGGAAGACCTCGTCCGGTACCGCAGCAATGCCGAGGTCCTCGAGGCGTCGCGGGCACGGGCGCGCGCGGCCGGCGTCTCCCTGACGCGCGTGGGCATCCTCGCCGCCCGTGATCGCGAACGGGACGAGCGCGAGTGAGCGGGACGTCCGGGGCGGTCGTGCTCGATGCCTCGGCGGCGATCGAGGCCCTGCTCGGCGACGAGGTCTGGACGCACGGCGAGGAGTTCCATGCACACGCGGGTCTCGATATCGAGGTCCTCTCCGTGCTCCGACGCCTCACGATGCGGTCCTCGATGCCGGCGCATGCTGCTCGTGAGGCTCTCGACGCGTTCGGAGCGCTGCAGATCACCCGCCATCCGCTGCGTCGGCTCATCCCGCGGATCTGGTCGCTGCGCGATGACGTCTCCGCGTACGACGCCGGTTATGTCGCGCTCGCGGAGGCCCTCGACGTCCCTCTGCTCACGGCCGATCGCCGGCTGGCGAAGACGGCGGGCCGGTACTGCCACGTCGTGGTGCTGTGAGCGTCGGGCGAGGAAGACGAGAACGGCTGCACCCCCGAGGGAGTGCAGCCGTTCCTGTCGTTCGGTCGGCCTCTAGAGCTCGACGGCGGAGGCGAGACCGAGGTCGTCCTCGTAGTCGTGGTCCTTCGTCTCCGGGGTGAAGATGAGCGCGATGAAGGTCAGCACCGCCATCGACGAGAGATACAGCCCCACGAGCCAGGGCTCGCCGCCGACGGCCGCCCACAGCGCCACCGCGATGAACGGCGCCACGGCCGCACCGAGGATCGACGACACGTTGTACGCGATCGCCGAGCCGGAATAGCGCACGTTCGTCGGGAAGAGCTCCGGCAGGAGGGCGCCCATCGGGCCGAACGTCGTGCCCATGAGCATGAAGCCGAACACGAGGAAGGCCTGGGTGAGAGCGCCGGTGAACTTCGGGTCCGCCTGCGGGAGCAGGAAGATGTTGAACGACAGGCCGAAGACGACGATGAGTCCGGTGACCCACAGCAGCAGCTTGCGGCGCCCGATGGCGTCGGCGATCGGCCCGGACAGCAGCGTGAAGATCCCGAAGAACACGACACCGATGATCTGCATGAGCACGAAGTCCGTGTAGCCGAAGCCGAGGCCCGGGTAGAACTGCGCCGCGAACGCGCTCGGGTCGAAGTCCTTTCCGGTCGCCTCCGCGGCAGCACGGGCGGCGGCCGAGGCGGTCTCGAGGTCGGCGGCCTTCGTGCCGTAGGTGAGCGTGAAGTTCGTCATCAGGTAGAACAGCACGTACGTCGCCAGCATGATGAACGTGCCGAGGATGAGCTGCTTCCAGTGGTGCCGGAACACGGTCGCGAGCGGGAGCTTGCGGATGGCCCCGGTCTTCTCCGCCTTCTTGAACGTGTCCGACTCGACGAGCCGGAGCCGCACCCACAGGCCGATGATGACCATGACGGCGGAGAACAGGAACGGCACACGCCAGCCCCAGGAGAGGAAGGCCTCCGACTTCAGCGCCGGGTCCTCCGGGTGGGGGAGCGCGAAGTTGATGGCGAGGAAGATGCCGTTCGCGATGATGAATCCGAGCGGCGCGCCGAGCTGCGGGAACGAGCCGTACCAGGCGCGCTTGCCCTTCGGGGCGTTCTCGGTGGCCACCAGCGCCGCGCCCGACCACTCGCCACCCAGCGCGAAGCCCTGGGCGAGACGGAGGATCAGCAGGAGCAGCGGGGCGACCCAGCCGATCTGCTGGAAGGTGGGCAGGAGACCGATCACGAACGTCGCGATACCCATGGTGAGGAGCGATGCGACGAGAGTCGCCTTGCGCCCGAACTTGTCGCCGAAGTGCCCGAAGACGACGGCGCCGATCGGGCGGGCGACCATCGCCGCGCCGAAGACGGCGAACGACGACAGCAGCGACGCGGTGTCGTTCGTGCTCGGGAAGAAGAGTGTCGGGAAGACGAGCACGGCTGCCGTCGCATAGACGTAGAAGTCGTAGAACTCGATGGTGGTGCCGACGAGGCTCGCGGTGATGACGCGCGAGCGGGGGTTCGCGGGGGTGGTGGCGGTGCTCAAGGGGTCTCCGATCCTCCGCCGGTATACCAGCGGACTCGGGCGAGTCTACGCCTTCCTGGGAGTTCGCTGGACGTTGATGACGGGACGGGGTCCAGCGCGTCGGTGCCCCCGCGTAGAGTCGGGGGAGGCCGGCCGGAGGAGGACCATGACCACGCGGATGCTGCTCCTCGCCGACACGCACGTCCCGAAGCGGGCGAAGCGGCTGCCGGACGCGGTGCTCCAGGCCATCGACGAGGCCGATGTCGTCGTGCACGCGGGGGACTGGGTCGATCTCGCCACCGTCGAGCTGCTCCAGTCCCGCGCGCGCGTGCTCCACGGCGTGCACGGCAACAACGACGGCCCCGAGATCCGCGGGGTGCTGCCGGAGATCGCGCGGTTCACCGTGGAGGACACCGCCGTCGCCGTCATCCACGAGACCGGCGCCGCGACGGGGCGGGAGAAGCGGATGGATCTCGCCTTCCCCGACACCGATCTGCTGGTCTTCGGGCACTCGCACATCCCGTGGGACACCGTGACGCCGAACGGACTGCGGCTGCTCAACCCGGGCTCTCCCACCGACCGGCGCCGGCAGCCCGTGCACACGATGATGCACGTCGTCGTCGACGGACGCGATGTCGAGGCGACCCTGGTGCCGGTCCGATGACCGACGACGGAGCCGATGTCCCGATCGCCTACCGGGCACCGATGCGCTCCCGCGACGATGCCGTCGCCCCGGGGGTCGCGGTCGAGCGCGCGCTCGCCGAAGGGGCGTGCGGCATGGGCGGGCGGCTCGACAGCCCGCCCCGTTCCCTGACCGCGGCGCTCGCGGCCGTCGACGCCCGTCATGGCGAGCGGGCCGCGCGGCGGCTGGAGCGGTTCGCGGCGCTTCCGACGGGAACCCTCGTCTGGACGCGGGACGTCGACGGGTACTTCTGGCTCGGGACGCTGACCGGGCCGTGGCGCTACGACGACGATCCAGCGGCGGTGGCGGCAGACCTCGTGCACGTGCGCGACTGCACCTGGACGTCCCGCCCGGTGGCGCCTTCCGATGTCCCGCCGGGCGTCACGGCCACGTTCGCCCGCGGGGGACGCAACGGCCAGCGCATCCGCACGGCCGGGGTCGGGGAGCAGTCAGCCGCACTCTGGGAGCGCAGCCTCCGCTGATCCGCGCCTCAGCGCCAGATCGCGGCGATGGCCGCGTTGACCGCGGTGAGGATGCCCACGAGCCAGAAGACCGCGGACGGCACCACCTGGTCGCGCTTCTGGCGCGCCGTGCCGATCCCGAGCAGGGCGCCGATCGCGAGGAGGATGACGAGCTTCGTGCCGATCTTGGCGTAGTTCATCTCGACGCCCTCGGGAAGGCCCCACGGGGCGGCGAGGGCGAGGCCGGCGACCGCGGCGATCGTCATGCCGATGGTCATCAGACGCGTGAACACCCGCTTGCCACCGAACGCCTGCGCCGCCCAGGCCCCGAAGAGCACGGCGAAGCCGATGAGGTGGACGAAGAGCACGATGTGGCGCAGGGTCTCCATGCCCTCACCGTACGAGAGCGCGGCGTTTCGCGCCACCAAGGCACGCCTGACCTCGCGCCCGCGATCGGGCGCGAGGTGGAGGGAGTCAGCCGCGCAGCTCGCGGATCACGAGGGCGGTGCGCAGCGCGGCGTCCGCGGCCTCTGCTCCCTTGTCCTCCTTCGAGCCCTCCAGGCCTGCGCGGTCCAGCCCCTGCTTCTCGTCGTCGAGCGTGAGCAGCCCGAACCCGACCGGCTTGCCGGCATCGAGGGAGACGCGGGTGAGGCCGTCGGTCGCCGCCGCCGAGACGTACTCGAAGTGCGGCGTGCCGCCGCGGATGATGACCCCGAGAGCGACCACCGCGTCTGCACCGCCGGCGAAGGCGGCCTGTGCGGCCACGGCGAGCTCGAACGAACCGGGCACTCGCACCAGGCGATACGTCGCCCCCGCCTCGTCGAGCACCCGCTGGGCGCCGGCGATCAGGCCGTTCGAGATCACCTCGTGCCAGGTGCCGGCGATCACGACGACCTCCAGCCCCCGCCCGTCGATGTTCCCCGTCTTCGGTGCTCCGGCGCCGCTCATTCCTCGTCCTTTCCTGCCGCGAGGGCCTCGGCGAGCTCTGCTTCGCCGATGATGTGACCCATGCGGTCGCGCTTGGTCTCCAGGTACTGGTGGTTGTTCGGGCCCACGCCCACGATCAGCGGCACCTGCTCGACGACGTCGAGGCCGAGCTCGCGCAGCTTGTTCACCTTGTCGGTGTTGTTGGTCAGCAGCCGGACCTTCGAGACGCCCAGGTCGGTGAGGATCCCGGCCGCCGCGGCGTAGTCGCGGGCGTCCGCCGGGAGCCCCAGTGCCAGATTCGCGTCGACGGTGTCCAGGCCGTCCTCCTGCAGGCTGTAGGCGCGCAGCTTGTTGATGAGCCCGATGCCGCGCCCCTCGTGCCCGCGCATGTAGATGACGATGCCGCCCTCGCGGTCGATCGCGTCCAGCGCGGCGTCGAGCTGCGGCCCGCACTCGCATTTCTGGGAGCCGAACGCCTCGCCGGTCAGGCACTCGGAGTGCACGCGCACGAGGGCGGTCTCGGTCGGCTCGCCCGACACGACGGCGATGTGGTCGGTGCCGGTGACGCGGTCCTTGTAGGCGAGGAAGCGGAACGTGCCGTGGTCGGTGGGCACGGTGGCGTCGGCACGCAGGCTCACGCGGCGTCCGCGCTGGGCAGCCGGCGTCGCTCCGTCCGGGTCGATCTCGTTGAGGTGCGCGATGAGCTGCTCGATCGTGATGACCGGCACGCCGTCGCGGGCGCCCAGCTCGAGGAGCCCGGGAAGCCGCATCATGCTGCCGTCCTCGGCGACGACCTCCGCGATCGCGCCGACCGGCCGGAGGCCGGCGAGCTTCATGAGCTCGACCGCGGCCTCCGTGTGACCGCTGCGCTCGCGCACACCGCCGTCGACGGCCCGCAGCGGCAGCACGTGGCCGGGGCGGATGATGCTCGTCGCCGTCGAGGACGGATCGGCCAGGACGTTGAGGGTGTGCGCGCGGTCGCTCGCGCTGATCCCCGTCGTCACCCCTTCCGCGGCGTCGACGCTCACGGTGTAGGCGGTGGAGCGGGCGTCTTCACTGGCCGCGACCATCGGCGGGAGGTTGAGGCTGTCCGCGAGGTCGGTGGGCATCGGCGCGCAGATGAAGCCGGACGACCAGCGCACCGTCCACGCCACCCATTCGGGGGTGGCGAGCTCGGCGGAGAGGACGACGTCCCCCTCGTTCTCGCGGTTCTCGTCGTCGGCCACGAGCACGGGCCGGCCGGCGCGCAGCGCCTCCAGGGCCTCGGGGATGGTTGCCAGGCTCATCGCGAGCCCCCTTCCGGTGCGGCGCGGAACGCGAGCAGGCGCTCGACGTGCCGCGCGAGGATGTCGGTCTCGAGGTTCACGCGGTCGCCGACCGCGTGGGTGCCGAGGGTGGTCGCCGCCAGGGTCTCCGGGATGAGCGACACCTCGAACCAGTGCCCGCCCCGCGTCCCTGAGCCCTCCTGGGTCCCTGAGCTTGTCGAAGGGTGGGTCCCTGAGCCTGTCGAAGGGTGGGTTCCTGAGCCTGTCGAAGGGTGGGTCCCTGAGTCTGTCGAAGGGGTCGAAGGGGTCGAAGGGCTCACCGCGCTCACGGTCAGCGAGGTGCCGTCGACCGAGATGGAGCCCTTGTCGACGACGAGCGGCGCGAGGTCGTCCGGAAGGCTGATGCGGAGCACGCTCCACTGCGCGCCCGGGCGCACCTCGAGCACGACACCGGTGCCGTCGACGTGGCCCTGCACGATGTGCCCGCCGAGCCGCGCACCGACGGGCATCGCCTTCTCGATGTTGACCCTGGTCCCGACGCTCGCCGTACCGAGGGCCGCGACGTCGAGCGTCTGCTTCATGACGTCGGCGTCGAAGGTCTCCGCGGTGGAGCCTACGACGGTCAGGCAGACGCCGGAGACCGCGATCGACTCCCCGTGCACGGCGTCGGCGGCCGCCTTCGGGGCGCGGACCGTGAGCCGCCAGCCGTCGCCCGCCTCGGCGATGGCGGTGATCTCGCCGATCTCCTCGATGATTCCGGTGAACATCAGAGGCTTCCCTCCTTCTCCGGGCCCGTGTGGTCCGGGTCGTCCGCGTGCGCAGGATGCGCGATCGCGAGCAGGTCTGCGCCCAGCGGTAGCCACTCGTCCACGACGAGGCGACGTGCCTGGTCGATCGAACGGACACCGATGTCGGTCACGGCTAGACGGCTCCCGCCCAGGAGGACCGGGGCGACGTAGGCGAGCACACGGTCCGCGAGTCCGGCGGCGAGGAACGCGCTGGCGAGCGTCGGGCCGCCCTCCACGAAGAGTGTCTGGATGCCGCGCGCGTGCAGCGCGGCGAGGACCGCCGACAGGTCGTGCGTGTCGAAGAACAACGGCGTGTGCGGATGACGGTGCACCGCCGCATCCGCAGGGGTGGGCCGCGCGCCGATCACGACCGGGACGGGCTGATGCGGAAGGAGCTCGTCGCCGGCGCGGGCGGTGAGCGCGGGGTCGTCGGCGAGCACGGTGCCCGTGCCGACCGCGATGGCGTCGGCCGCGGCGCGTCGCCGGTGCACGTCGGCACGCGCCTCTGGCCCGGTGATCCACTGGCTGGTGCCGTCGTCCGCCGCAGCCCTGCCGTCGAGGCTCTGCGCCCACTTGACGGTGACGTGCGGACGGCCGCGCCGTGCCGCGAAGAGCCAGTCGCCGATCAGCGCGCGCGCCTCCGCGGCCCGTTCGCCGGACTCGACGCTGACGCCCGCGGCGCGTAGCCGCTCCGCGCCGCCGCCGGAGACCTCACCCGGGTCGTCGAGGGCGTAGACGACCCGTGCCACCCCGGCCTCGATGAGCGCGAGCGCGCACGGACCGGTGCGACCGGTGTGGTTGCACGGTTCGAGGGTGACGACCGCGGTCGCGCCGCGTGCGGCGCCGGGGGCGAGCTTCGACAGCGCGTCGACCTCGGCGTGCGGAGTGCCGGAGCCCCGGTGCCAGCCCTCGGCCAGCACCTCGCCGTCGGGGGAGAGGAGCACGGCGCCCACCTGCGGATTGACTCCGCGGGGGCCACGGGTCGCGAGGGCGAGCGCGCGATCCATCGCGCGGCGCTCTGTCGCGGTCACTGCCATCCGTCGTCCTCTCTGCGGCCTCGGGGTCGCTGCAGGGTGGCGGAACGGACGCACGCGCTTGCGCCTCGTGCTGCCTCCCTTCCGGACTAGCGAGGTGTCCCTCGCATCACCGTCGGTTCCGGAATTCCACCGGATCGGCATCCCGATCACTCGGAACGCTCGCGGACTGTCACCGCCGGTTCGGATTCCCACCGACCCCGGAGCACGTTGCTGCTCTGAGTGTACTCAACGCGTCTGCACGCGTTTCATTCCGTGGCAGGGACCGTTCCCCGCCCCTCACTTGAGCAGACGGGAGAGCCGCCGGTCGGCGAGCACCTTGCCGCCGGTCTGACAGGTGGGGCAGTACTCCAGGGAGCGGTCGGCGAAGAAGACGCTGCGCACCTCGTCGCCGCACACCGGACACGCCTCGCCCCGGCGGGCGTGCACCCGCATGCCGCGGCGCTTGGCGTCCTTGAGGTCAGCCGGAGGTTTGCCCGCGGCGGCCGCGACGGCCTCGGCGAGGGTCTCCTGCATCGCCGCGAACAGGCGGTCGATCTCGGCGTCGTCCAGCGTGCCGGCGATCGCATACGGCGACATGCGGGCCGCGTGCAGGATCTCGTCCGAGTAGGCGTTGCCGATGCCCGCGATCACGCCCTGGTCGCGGAGCAGCCCCTTGATCTGCATCCGACGGTCGTCCAGCAGCGCGGCGAAGGCGTCGCGAGTGAAGGACGGATCGAGCGGGTCGGGGCCGAGCCGCGCGATGCCGGGCACCTCGGCGGGGTCGCGGACCACGTACACGGCCAGCGACTTCTTCGTCCCGGCCTCGGTCAAGTCGAAGCCGCTGCCGTCGTCGAGGGCGATCCGCAGCGCGATGGGCGACTTGCCCGGCTTGAGGAGCGTCGTCGGCAGGGTGTCGTACCAGCGCAGCCATCCGGCCTTCGCCAGGTGGAAGACGAGGTGCAGCTCGGCGCCGCAGGACAGCACCACGAACTTGCCGCGGCGCTCCGCCCCGGTGATCGCCGCGCCTTCCAGCGCCGAGATCGGCGGGTCGTAGGTCTTCAGCGCGGCGATCGCGGCCACGGAGGCACGGGTGATCGTGCGTCCGGTGGTGCGCTCGCCGAGGAACGCGACGAGTCCTTCGACCTCCGGCATCTCAGGCATGCAGCCATCCTGTCACCGGGGTCCGACGCTGTCACGCGTGGGACGTGCGGTCAGAGCACCGGCCACTCGACCGGCGTCCGGTCGTCCTCGCGCAGCAGCCCGGCGAGCCAGCCGTCGTCCCGTCCGCGCTGGCTGGTGAGTCCCTGCCGCATGGTGCCCTCGAAGCGGAAGCCGAGGGCGCGGGCGGCGCGAGCGGAGGGGACGTTGCCGACCACGGCCTGCCAGCGGATGCGGGCGAGGCCGAGCTCCGCGAAGCCCCAATCGAGCACGGCCCGCGCGGCCTCGACGAGGTAGCCGCGGCCGCGGGCGTCGGCGACGACCCAGTAGCCGAGCTCGGCATGGCCCCCGGCCGGATGCTCCCCGATGTGGTGGAGCCCGACCATGCCCACGAGGACGTCGTCGACGTAGACACCCCAGACGGTCTGCGAGCCGTCCTCCCACCACTGCTCGACGAGGGCGACGAAGTCCTCCGCGTCCTGCCGGAAGTAGGGGGAGGGCACCGTCGTCCACCGCGCGATCTCCGTGTCCTGGCACGCCTCGGTGATCGCGTCGACATCCGCCTCCGTCGGGGCGTGGAGGACGAGTCGTGCGGTGGTGAGGGTGACCGGAAGCATCCGTCCAGCCTAAAACGCTCGACCCGGCCCCTTCGGTTCGCCCCGGCCCCTTCCGCGCGTCCGTAACGGGGTGGGAGGCACGGAAAGGGGTGGGATGCAGGGAAGCCGACCGCAGTGTCCGTGGGCGCGATTAGGCTTGTCCGGTGACTGTTCCGGGGATTCTGCGCGCCTTGGAAGAGGCGTCTCTGTATCGTGACGCTCTCGCCTGGGCGCACACCGACGCCGACCTCGGCCTGGTCGACGGGCTCGACGCGCCCGTGCTCGCCGGTCTGCTCGCCAAGCGCGCGGCGGCCGGCCACCCGGCGGCGCTGCTGGCCGTGGTGCCCACGGGGCGCCGCGCGGAATCGGTCGCGCAGGCCCTGGAGACGTACGTCCCGGACGCCGAGGTGCTCACCTTCCCCGCCTGGGAGACGCTGCCGCACGAGCGCCTCAGCCCGAGCCCGGACACGGTCGGCCTCCGACTGCAGACCCTGCGGCGCGTCGCCGAGTGGTCCGGGGAGCGTCCCCTCGTGGTCGTGGCCTCCGTGCGCGCCGCGCTCCAGCCCATCGCCGGGAACCTGGGCGACATCGTGCCGCTCGAGCTGACCGTGGGCAGCCGCGGCAACGAGCTCGACCACGTCTCCGAGCAGCTTGTCGAACGGGCCTACTCCCGCGTCGACATGGTGTCGCGACGAGGCGAGTTCGCCGTCCGCGGCGGCATCCTCGACGTCTTCCCTCCCACGTCGGAGCACCCGTACCGCGTGGAGTTCTTCGGCGACGAGATCGATCAGATCCGGGCGTTCTCCGTGGCGGACCAGCGTTCCCTCCCCGGCGATGTGCCGCGCGTCGACCTCCCGCCCAGCCGCGAGCTCCTGCTCACCGCCGAGGTGCGGGAGCGCGCCAGGGCGCTCATCGGCGGCTTCCCGGCCATCAGCGGCATGCTCGAGAAGATGGCCGAGGGCATCCCGGTCGAGGGCATGGAGTCGCTGCTGCCCGCGGTCGCCGGCCCCCTCAAGTCGCTCGTCGAGTACCTGCCCGAGGGCACGGCGACCGCCGTGATCGACCCGGAGCGCTCGACCGCCCGCGCCCTCACCCTCGGCGAGACGAACCGCGAGTTCCTCGACGCCGCCTGGAGCGCGGCGACTTCCGGTGCCTCCGCCCCCATCGATCTCGGCGCCGGTGACTTCCTCACCATCGCGGAACTCCGGGAGGTCGTGCGCGACCGCGGCGGCGTCTGGTGGCGCCTGAGCCCGTTCGGGATCGGCGATGTGACGGCGGAGAGCGTCGAGGCGGCCACGGTCATCCCCTCCTTCCACGGCAACGTCGACGGCGCCATCGCCTTCGTCGACGCGAAGGTCACCGACGGCTGGCGGGTGGTCGTGCTCGCGACCGGACACGGCCTCGTCGACCGCGCCCGCGACGTGCTGTCCGACCGCGGCATCGCGGCGCGGGTCGTCGAGACCATCGCGGACGCGCCGGACCCGGGGGTCGCGACCCTCACGGTGGGCGGCGTCGAGGCCGGCTTCCAGGTGCCGGAGGCGAAGCTCGCCGTCCTCACCGACAACGAGTTCTACGGCCGCACCATCGGCGGCGACCAGCGCGTCGTCAAGAAGCTCGCCTCCCGTCGGAAGAACGTCGTCGACCCGCTGCAGCTCAAGCAGGGCGACTTCGTCGTGCATGCGACGCACGGTATCGGCCGGTTCGTCGAGATGACCCAGCGCGAGGTCTCCACCGGGGGCCGTAACGCCGCGAAGTCCGTCCGCGACTACCTCGTGCTGGAGTACGCGCCGTCGAAGCGCGGCTACCCCGGCGACAAGCTGTTCGTCCCCACCGATCAGCTCGACCTCCTGTCGAAGTACGTCGGCGGTGAGGCCCCGACCCTGTCGAAGATGGGCGGCAGCGACTGGGCGCAGGCCAAGGGCAAGGCGCGCAAGGCGGTCCGCGACATCGCCGTCGAGCTCGTCAAGCTCTACTCCGCCCGGATGAGCGCCAAGGGATACGCCTTCGGCCCGGACACCCCCTGGCAGCGTGAGCTGGAGGAGGCGTTCCCGTTCGCGGAGACGCAGGACCAGCTGCAGACCATCGACGAGATCAAGGCCGACATGGAGCGGCCCATCCCGATGGATCGGCTGCTCTCCGGCGACGTCGGCTTCGGCAAGACCGAGGTCGCCGTCCGTGCGGCGTTCAAGGCCATCCAGGACGGCAAGCAGGTGGCGATGCTCGTCCCGACGACCCTGCTCGTCAAGCAGCACCTCGAGACGTTCACGGAGCGCTTCGCCGGGTTCCCGGTCAAGGTGCGGCCGCTGTCGCGGTTCCAGACCGACAAGGAGGCGCGGCTCACGCTGCAGGGCCTCCTCGACGGTTCGGTGGACATGGTGATCGGCACGCACCGCATCCTCACCGAGCAGGTGCTGTTCAAGGATCTCGGCCTCATGATCATCGATGAGGAGCAGCGCTTCGGCGTCGAGCACAAGGACGCGCTGAAGAAGATGAAGACCAACGTCGACATCCTCGCCATGAGCGCCACCCCGATCCCGCGAACGCTGGAGATGGCGGTCACCGGCATCCGCGAGATGTCGACGCTCGCCACACCGCCGGAGGACCGGCACCCGATCCTCTCGTTCGTCGGACCCCGCAGCGACAAGCAGATCGCCGCCGCCATCCGCCGCGAGATCCTCCGCGAGGGGCAGGTCTTCTTCGTGCACAACCGCGTGCAGTCGATCCAGCGGGTCGCGGCCGAGCTCGCCGAGCTGGTCCCCGAGGCGCGGATCGCCGTCGCGCACGGGCAGATGGGGGAGCACGCGCTGGAGCAGGTCGTCGACGACTTCTGGGAGCGCAAGTTCGACGTCCTCGTCTCGACCACGATCATCGAGACCGGCCTCGACATCTCCAACGCGAACACGATCATCATCGACCGCGCCGACAAGTACGGGCTGAGCCAGCTCCACCAGCTCCGCGGACGCGTGGGTCGCGGACGGGAGCGCGCCTACGCGTACTTCCTCTACGACGACATGAAGCCGCTGAGCGAGACCGCGGCCGACCGGCTGCAGACCATCGCGGTCAACAACGACCTCGGCTCCGGTATGCAGGTCGCCCTCAAGGACCTCGAGCTGCGCGGTGCCGGAAACCTCCTCGGCGCGGAGCAGGCCGGACATATCGCGGGGGTCGGCTTCGACCTGTATCTGCGCATGATCGGCGAGGCCGTCGCGACCTTCCGCGGCGAGGAGGTCGAGACCGGGCAGGAGCTCCGGCTCGAGCTGCCGCTCGACGCCCGCATCCCCGAGGACTACATCGACAGCGAACGCCTCCGGCTCGAGGCGTACCAGAAGCTCTCCGCCGCCTCGGCCGCGACCGCGAAGGACGACGCCATCGACCTCGTGGTGGAGGAGCTCGTCGACCGGTACGGCACGCCGCCGGAGGAGGTCACCGGACTCGTGTCGATCGCACGGCTGCGGCGCCGGGCGGCCAGGGCCGGGCTCACCGACGTCGTGGCCATGGGCTCGAACCTGCGCCTCGCGCCCGCCCGCCTCGAGGACTCCATCAAGGTCCGGCTGCAGCGGCTGTATCCGAAGGCGAAGCTCGTCTCCGGCGGGGAGGCCCTGGTCGTGCCGATGCCCACGGTGCCGGCGGCGGTCGGCGTGGGCGTGGAGCCGCTGCCCGACGCGGAGCTGCTCGCCTGGGTCGACCAGCTGTTCACCGCCATCTTCCCCGAGCCCGCCAAGCCCGAGTGACCCGGTGGTGATGATCCCCGAAGTCGTGCACGCCGCAGACGCCGAGGGCTAGTCTGGCCGCATGTTGTACGAGCACCTCGGGGCTCGCCCCCGCATCCACGACACCGCCGTCGTCGCTCCCACCGCCGTCATCTCCGGTGACGTGGAGCTCGGCCCGGGCTGCCAGGTGCTGCACGGCGCCGTCATCACCGCGGAGGGCGGCCCGATCACTCTCGGCGCACATGTCATCGTGATGGAGAACGCGCTGATCAGGGCGACCGCGGCCAACGCCGTCCACATCGGGGCGCACACCCTCGTCGGGACACTGGCCAGCATCGCCGGGGCGACGGTCGGCGAGGAGGTGTTCTTCGCGTCCGGAGCCCGGGTCTTCAACGGCGCGCTCGTCGGCGATCGGTGCGAGGTGCGGGTCAACGCCATCGTGCATCGCCGGGCCGTGCTGCCGTCGGGGACGGTGGTGCCGATCGGGTGGGTCGCGGTCGGCGATCCAGTGCAGCTGCTCTCACCCGACCGGGACGCCGAGATCGCGGCCGCGCAGCCCGAGCTCGACTTCCCCGGACACGTCTTCGGCGTCGATCGGGACACTCCCGACCTCATGGTGCAGCTCACGGAGCGCTACGGCAGCTCCCTCGCGCGGCACGCCGACGACCGTCAGGTCTGACCCCCACCCTTCGAATCGCCCGAATGGTCGCATCTCGGCCGGATTTGCAACCATTCAGGCGATTCGAACGGGTCAGATGACGCCCTGGGCGAGCATCGCCGCGGCGACGCGCTCGAAGCCGGCGATGTTGGCGCCCGCCACGTAGTCGCCGGGGACGCCGTGGCGCTCGGCGGCCTCGAAAGCAGCACGGTGGATGTCGCCCATGATCTCGCGGAGCTTGTTCTCGCTGTCGCCGAAGCTCCAGCGCTGCCGCGAGGCGTTCTGGCTCATCTCCAGCGCCGAGGTCGCGACACCGCCGGCGTTCGCGGCCTTGCCCGGGGCGAACAGCACGCCCGCCTTCTGGAAGGCCTCGACGGCCTCGGGCACGCACGGCATGTTGGCGCCCTCGGACACGGCGCGCACCCCGTTCGCGATCAGGGCCTCCGCATCGGCGAGGCTGACCTCGTTCTGGGTGGCGGAGGGCACCGCGATGTCGACGGGCACCTCCCACACGCTGCCGCTCTCCACGAACCGGGCGCTCGGGCGGCGGTTCGCGTACTCGACGATGCGCGCGCGCTCGACCTCCTTGAGCTGGCGCAGCAAGTCGAGGTCGATGCCCGCGTCGTCGACGACGTAGCCGGAGGAGTCGGACGCCGTCACCGCGGTCGCGCCGAGCTGGGCGGCCTTCTGGATCGCGTAGATCGCCACGTTGCCGGAGCCCGAGATGCCGACGCGCTTGCCCTCGAGGGAGTCGCCGTGCACGCCGAGCATCTCCTGCGCGAAGAACACCGCGCCGTAGCCCGTGGCCTCCGTCCGCACCTCGGCGCCGCCCCATCCGGTGCCCTTGCCCGTGAACATGCCGGACTCGTGGCGGTTGGTGACCTTGCGGTACTGGCCGAACAGGTAGCCGATCTCACGGCCGCCGACGCCGATGTCTCCTGCAGGGACGTCGGTGTGCTCGCCGAGGTGCCGGTAGAGCTCGTTCATGAACGACTGGCAGAACCGCATGACCTCGGCGTCGGACTTGCCGTGCGGGTCGAAGTCGGAGCCGCCCTTGCCGCCGCCGATGCCCTGACCGGTGAGCGCGTTCTTGAAGATCTGCTCGAAGCCGAGGAACTTGATGATCGACAGGTTGACCGACGGGTGGAACCGCAGGCCGCCCTTGTACGGACCGAGCACGGAGGAGAACTGGATGCGGTAGCCGCGGTTGACCTGCAGCTTCCCGGCGTCGTCGACCCACGGCACGCGGAACATGATCTGCCGTTCCGGCTCGACCAGGCGCTCCAGGATCCCGCCGTCGACGTACTCCGGACGCTGCTCCAGCACCGGGGCGATGGAGTGCAGCACCTCGTGGACGGCCTGGTGGAACTCCGGCTCGTGCGGGCTGCGCGCCAGCACCGTGTCGAAGACGGGCTGCACGGAGGCGGCGAGCGGGTGGAAGTCGGTGGGGGTGGTGACGGTCACGCGGGAGGGCTTTCTGATGGGGGATGGGGTGCGGGCGATCGTGTCGCGCGCGAAAGCAGAGCCGGGTGAGGCGGAGGTTTCACTCTAGCGTCGGCGACGAGGGCCTCCGCGCACACGGCGGAGCGGCCGGGGTCACCCGGTGTTCTGCAGGCCGGCGGCGACCCCGCTGACGGAGAGGAGGAGCAGGCGCTGCTGCTCGGCGTCCGCGCCGGAGCCCTCCGGCTGCTCCGGCGCCGACCGGAGCGCGCGGAGCGCCCGCAGCTGCAGGAGCGAGAGGGCGTCGACGTACGGGCTGCGCAGCTGCACCGCCCGCTGCAGCACGGGCTTGTTCTCCAGCAGACCCTCGCCTCCGGTGAGACGGATGACCCAGCGCCGCGTGAGGGCGAGCTCGTCGAGCACCAAGGTGGCGAGGTCGTCGCGGTCGCCGAGGGCGAGGTACTGCCGGGCGATGCGCTCATCGGTCTTGGCGAGGCTCATCGCGACGTTGTCGACCATCGTGCGCAGGAGTGGCCACTCGCGGTAGGCCTCCGTGAGCAGCTCCTCGTCGCCGACGGCCTCGAGCGCGGTGCCGAGTCCGAACCAGCCGGCGAGGTTGATCCGGGCCTGCGTCCACGCGAACACCCAGGGGATGGCCCGGAGGTCTTCCAGGGACTCCACCGAGAGCCCACGGCGGGCGGGCCGCGAGCCGAGCGCGAGCAGGCCGATCTCCTCCATCGGGGTCACGGTCGCGAACCACGGGGCGAAGCCCTCGGCCTTGACGAGCGCGAAGAACCGCTCGCGGGAGGCGGCGTCCATCGTCGCGGCGACGTCGGCGTAGCGGGCGGCCGCGCGGCTCGTGCGCTCCTCGACCGTGGGGGAGGAAGCCAGCAGCGTCGCGGCGGCGACCTGGTCGATGTGCCGCATCGCGATCGCGGGCTCGCCGTAGCGGGCGAAGATGACCTCGCCCTGCTCGGTGAGCTTGAACCGGCCGTCGACGGAGTGCGGGGGCTGCGCGAGGATCGCGGAGTTGGCGGGGCCGCCGCCACGGCCGAGCGCACCGCCGCGGCCGTGGAAGAGAGTCAGCTCGATGCCGGATTCCTGGGCCCAGCGGGCGATCTTCTCCTGCGCCGTGTACAGCGCGAGGTTCGCGGCCACGGGCCCGACGTCCTTGGAGGAGTCGGAGTAGCCGAGCATGACCTCCAGCCGGTTGCCGGTCGCGGCCATCCGCTCGCGGAACTCCGGGAAGGTGACGGCCTCCGCGAGGATCCCCGGGGCGGCCTGGAGGTCGGCGAAGGTCTCGAACAGCGGCACGACGTCGAGCACCGGGGCGTCGTCGCCGAGCGCATGACGGGCCAGCTCGTACACGTTCGCGAGGTCGGAGGCCGCCTGCGTGAAGGAGACGACGTAGCGACCCGCGGCGCGGAGACCCCGGTCGCGCTGGATGTCCGCGATCGCGCGGAACACCTCCAGCACCTCCTCGGTCTGCGTGCTGATCGCCCCGCCGGCCTCGAGCTCGGCCAGGGCCTTCGCGTGCACCTGGGAGTGCTGGCGCACCTCCAGCTCCGTGAGGTGGAAGCCGTAGGTCTCGACCTGCCAGATGAGATGCTGCACGCCGCCGAACGCGTGGCGGCGGGCTCCGGCGGCGACGAGGGAGGACTGCACGGCGCGCAGCTCCGCGAGCAGCTCCTCCGGACCCGGGTAGCCCTCGTCGTCTCCGCGGCGCGTGGCCGCCACGCGGCGGGCCATGACGAGGACGACCCGGCGGTGCGGCTCGTCAGGGGAACGGGCCGCGAGCTCGTCGGCGACCGTCGGCTCCGCGGCCGCGAAACGCTCCCAGAGCGCCGTGACCTCGGCGCTGGGCGGGGTGTCGTCCGCGGCGAGCGTGAGGGTGCGGCCGATCCGGTCGAGCGCCCGCTCGAGGCCGCGGAGCACGTGGTCGGAGGCGATCTGCGACGCTTCGCGGGTCACTGCGGCGGTGACGAACGGGTTGCCGTCGCGGTCGCCGCCGACCCAGGAGCCGATCCGCACGAACGCCGGGACGACCGGGGCGCTGGCGCCGGACTCCTCGCCGCGGAGGGCGTCGTCGATCCGGCGGTAGACGTGGGGGACCGTGGTGAACAGCGTCTCGTCGAAGACGCCCATGACGGTGCGGACCTCGTCGGTCGGGGAGGGCTTCTGCGCGCGCAGCGGCGCCGTGCGCCACAGGGTGTCGATCTCCTCGAGCATCCGGCGTCGGGCGCGGTGCTCCTCGGAGCCGCCTGCGCTGGCCGCGTCGTGCTGGGTGAGTAGCTCGGAGAGCCGGCGGATGCTCGATGAGACCGCACGGCGGCGGGCCTCGGTCGGGTGGGCCGTGAAGACGGGGTGGAAGCGCAGGCCGTTCAGACGACGACGGGCCTCGTCGTCGCCGACCTCCTCGCGCAGCCGGGCGTACGCCCCCGCGACCGTGTCCGTCGCCTGGGCCCCTGAGCCTGTCGAAGGGCCTGAGCCCCCCTGGGTCCCTGAGCCTGTCGAAGGGGCCTGCCCCGCCCGCTCCCGGAGCACGCGCACGCGCTGGTGCTCCTCGGCGAGGTTCACGAGGTGGAAGTAGCAGGTGAACGCGCGGGCGACCTCGTCGGCACGGGCGATCGTGAAGGAGTCGGCGATCGCCGCGGCGCGGTCGAACGCGTCGGAGCTGTGGTCCTCGTAGGCCTGGATCGTCGCGAGGCGCAGGCGCTCGACGTCCTCGAACAGGTCGTCGCCGCCGGCCTCGCGGAGCACCTGGCCGAGGAGCTGGCCCAGCATCCGCACGTCGGAGCGCATGGCATCGGGGATGCCGCGACCGGCTTCGAAACGACCGATCACGCGGATGGCCTCGGTGGGCGTCGGCTCGGAGAAAGCGGGGGAATCGGGGGTCACCCTCCGAGAGTAGCCGGGCGGATCGGGGTGTCCTGCACGCATGACGACCGTGTGACGCCGCGGCCTACGATGGACGGGATGCGCATCACAGCGAACCCCCTCCGCGGGCAGCAGTTTCCCGCCGTCCTCCTGCTCGTGGCCGCCGGCCTCGGCCTCCTCTTCGCGAACCTGCCGACGCACGACGCGATCGCCGGGCTGTTGGAGACGCACCTCACCGTCCCGGGGACGGCGCTGGACCTGTCGATCGCGCACTGGGTGTCGGACGGCCTGCTCGCGATCTTCTTCCTCGTCGTGGCGATCGAGCTGCGGCACGAGCTCACCCACGGCGAGCTCGACTCCCCGCGGAAGGCCGTGCAGCCGGCCATCGCGGCCACCGGCGGCGTGCTCGTGCCGATCCTCGTGTACCTGCTGATCGCGGGAGGGCCGGCGACGGCGTCCGGGTGGCCGATCCCGACCGCCACCGACATCGCCTTCGCGCTCGGCGTGCTGGCAATGTTCGGACGCGGACTCCCGTCCCGGGTGCGGGTGTTCCTGCTGGCCCTCGCGATCCTCGACGACATCATCGGCATCATCTTCATCGCGGTGCTCTTCGCCCACGACGTGCAGTGGCTCCTGTTCGGGCTCGCGATCGTCGGGGTGGCGGTGTTCTGGCTGCTGAGCCGCCTGCTGCACGCCACCGGACACACGCTCGTCGCGGTCGCGATGGCCGTCGTCGGCGTCGTCACGTGGGGCCTCGTCGCCTCGTCCGGCATCCACGCGACCATCGCCGGCGTGATGCTCGGCCTCGTCATGGCGCCGGTGCCCGCCGGACGCACCCGGCATGCGCTGGAGCCGACCGTGAACGGCGCGATCCTGCCGCTCTTCGCCTTCGTGGCGGCCTTCGTCGTCATCCCCGCCGTCTCGCCGACGGCCCTCTCCCCGGCCTTCTGGGCGATCGTGGTGGCCCTTCCGGTGGGGAAGATCATCGGCATCTCCTTGTTCGGCTGGCTCGCCATGCGCATCCGTCCGAAGGGGGCCGACCCGGCGCTGCCCTTCGCGGACATCCTCGCCGCTGGCGCCCTGGGCGGCATCGGATTCACCGTCTCGCTCCTGCTCGCGAACCTCGCGTTCGAGGGCGACGCGGTCATCCGCGACCAGGCGATCCTCGGCGTCCTTGTAGGGTCGCTCCTCGCGCTGATCCTCTCCGGCATCGTCGTCACCCTGCGCGCCCGGTGGTACCGTCGCGCTGCGCCCATCCCCGCCTGAGCCGGAGTCCGGAGGAAGCATGACCAGCGAGCAGCGAGGCCCCGAGGACATCGACGATCCGCTGCGCGCGGCCGCGGAGACCATGCGTGCGGTGCGGGAGCGGTGTGTGTGGTCGCAGCGCATCACGCACCGTGATCTCGTGCCGTACCTCATCGAGGAGTCGCACGAGGTGATCGACGCGGTCGAGGACGGCTCGCGCGCCGACCTCCGCGAGGAGCTGGGCGATCTGCTGTGGCAGGTGCTGTTCCATGCCGCGATCGCGGCACAGGATCCGGACGACCCGTTCGACATCGACGACGTCGCCCGCACGGTCACCGAGAAGATGGTGCGGCGGCATCCGCACGTGTTCGGCGACGAGGTCGCGGAGACGCCGGAGGAGGTGCTCGTGCACTGGAACGCGGCGAAGGCGGCGGAGAAGCGCACGCGCCGCAGCGTGCTCGACGGGATCCCGCGCGCGATGCCCGCCCTCGCGCGTGCGCAGAAGATGTCGGGTCGTGCCGCCGGTGCCGGCGTGGTGCCCGCGCAGCCGTCCGCCCTGCGCCCGTCGTCGGAGGAGGAGCTGGGCGATGCGCTCCTCGCCCTCGTGGACACCGCTCGGGCCGAGGGCTGGGACGCGGAGCGCGCCCTCCGGGAGCGGCTGACGCGCCTGGAGGACGAGGTCCGCGCCGCCGAGGCCGGTTGACCCGACACGGACACCGTCGCCGACCTGGGAAGATGGACGGGTGGCTACCGTGAACGCGCCGCGCGGCATGCGCGACTTCCTCCCCGCCGACAAGGCCCGCCGTGAGCGGGTGCTCTCCGTCATCCGCGACCGCTATCGCGCGCACGGATTCGACGAGATCGAGACCCCCGTGGTCGAGGAGTACGACCGGCTGCATGCCGGCATCGGTGGCGACAACGAGAAGCTGTCGTTCAACATCCTGCGCCGCGGCCTGGATGCGGAGGCCGTCCGCGCCGCCGCCGACGATCCCGCGGAGCTCTCCGACCTCGGCCTGCGCTACGACCTGACCGTGCCCCTCGCCCGCTTCTACGCGAGCAACCGGGGACAGCTCCCCGGCGTCTTCCGGTCCATCCAGATCGGTCCCGTCTGGCGGGCCGAGCGTCCGCAGAAGGGGCGCTACCGCCAGTTCGTGCAGTGCGACATCGACATCATCGGCGACGCGTCCGCGCGCGCCGAGGCCGAGCTGCTGGCCGCCTCGCTCGACGCCGTCGACGCCCTGGGGCTGGAGGGCGCGAGCGTGCGGATCAACGACCGCCGCGTGCTGGAGTGGATGCTGGGGCACTTCGGGTTCACCGAGGACGAGCGCCCGCAGGTGCTGATCACGATCGACAAGCTCGACAAGATCGGGCCCGAGGGTGTGGCCGCCGAGCTCCGCGAGCGCGGGGCCACGACGACCGCGGTCGACGCGTTCCAGGCCTTCCTCGGTCGCCCGCAGACGCTCGAGTACCACCCGTTCGGCGACCGCCAGATCCGCAAGGCGCTCCCGGACGGCGCGCCAGACGAGCTCGTCGCCCACCTCGTCGGCATCGGCGAGGCCGTCGCGGCGGGCCGAGGGCAGGACGACATCCCGCTCGTGTTCGACCCGTTCCTGGTCCGCGGCATGGGGTACTACACGGGGACGATCTTCGAGCTCGCGCACCCCTCCGTCACGTACTCGCTCGGCGGTGGAGGACGCTACGACGGCATGATCGGCCGGTTCCTCCAGCAGGACGTGCCGGCGGTGGGCTTCTCCCTCGGGTTCGAGCGCCTGGTCGACCTCGTCTCGACGGACCCGGCCACCGCGGCGCAGGCGATCGTGCTGGTCCACGACGCGGCCGTCCCCGTGGCGGAGCTCGTGGCGCACAAGACGGCCCTCGTCGCGAAGGGCGCGCGGGTCCGCCTCGAACAGCGCACGAAGAACCTCAAGGCGCTGCTGGAGCGCTCCGCCGCGGACGACTACACCCACTTCGCGAGCGTGCGTCCCGGCGACGACGAGCTCGAGGTGAAGACGCTGGCCTGAGTCGCCCCCGTCGGGACGAGGCGTTCACCGGACGTTCACGGCGGTCGGCTGAAATCGCGCCGTGCGTCGTCTGCCTCTGCTGACCCTGGTCGCGCTCGCCGCCGCGCTCGTCCTGGGCGCCCGCGCGGTCCTCGACCGGCAGGCCGCCCTCGCACGCCGGCGCATCGGGAAGCCGCTGGGGGAGCAGTCGCTCGACGCCGACCGTGTCTGGCGCCCGGGGCTCGAGGGCGAGCCGCTCGACCTCCTGCTGCTGGGCGACTCCCTCGCTGCCGGCCTGGGAGCGGCACGGCGGAAGGAGACCCTCGGGGCACGGCTCGCGAAGGCGACGGCACGCCGACTCGGGCGTCCCGTGCGGCTGCGCACCGCCGCGGTCGTGGGGGCGGAGTCGCGGGATCTCGACGGGCAGCTCTCCCGCCTCCCCGCGGACTATCGCCCTGACGTCGCCGTGATCGTGGTCGGTGGCAATGACGTCACCCACCGCCTCCCGGCAGCGGAGTCGGCCCGCCACCTGCGCGCGGCTATCGTCCGGCTGCACGCTCGCGGTGCCCGCGTCGTCGTCGGCACCTGCCCCGACCTCGGCGCCCTGCGCGCGGTGCCGCAGCCGCTGCGCCGCATCGCCTCCGGTCTGTCCCGACGGCTGGCGGAGGCGCAGGCGGAGGCCGCGCACCGGGAAGGAGCGGAGACGGTGGACCTGCGGCGGGCTGTCGGCCCGATGTTCTTCGACGAGCCGGAGGAGATGTTCAGCCTCGACCGCTTCCACCCGAGCGCCCTCGGCTACCGCCGCACCGCGGAGGCGCTGCTGCCGGCCGTCGAGCGGGCCGCCCTGGTCGCGCTCAGCTCCCGGCACTCTCCGGCGCCGCGCTGAACGAGGCCGCCCACTCCGCGACCCGTCGTGCGCTCTCCTCGTCGGAGAGGTCCTCCACGCGGGTCATGATCGACCAGCGGACGCCGAACGGGTCGCGGATGCTGGCGTAGCGGTCGCCGGAGACGAACAGGGACGGCGCCTCGCGGACGGTCGCCCCCGCCGCGACGGCGCGCGCGACCACGGCGTCCACATCCGGGACGTAGAGGCCCATCGAGTAGCAGTCGTCGTCGCCGGAAGGCGCGGGCACGAGGTGGTACTCGGGGCTGGGTTCGCCGAGCTGGAGCCGTCCAAGCCCGAAGTCGAGGTCGGCGTGCGCGACGACACCGCCGAACTCCGTCACGTCGACCACGCGGGCGCCGAAGACGTCCCGGTAGAACTCGACGGCGCGGGCGGCGTCGGGGATCGCGAGGAAGGGGGTGAGCGAGGTCGCGCTGTGCGGGCGGCCGTCGGTGGTGTGTGCGCCGGTCACACCGGCCGGAGGTGTCTGTGCGGTCATGCGGCCACGGTAGGCGGGCGAGGGTACCCGCCGCTTGAAGATCCGCGACACGTCGCCGACGCCGTGTCGGTGGCGCGTTCTACGCTGGGCCCATGGTGGACCGGACGCGCGGAGTGCTCTATCCCGCACAGCTGCCCTCGTTCCATCGGCTGCCCCCGCCCCCACACGCCGCCGCGCTCGTCTCCTGGTTCTGGATCCCGGAGTGGAGCCTCCCGGACGGCGAGGTGTCCCGGCAGGAGATCGTCTCGTATCCGGCCGTCAACCTCGTCGTCGCCCCGGAGGGCGTGTCGATCTCGGGCGCCACGAGCCGCGCGTCGACCAGGGAGCTGCGGGGGTCGGGGTGGGCTGTGGGCGCTCTGCTCCGCCCCGCCGCGGTCCCTGCTCTCACCGACGACCCTCCGGCCCTGATCGACGCGGAGCACTCCTTCGACGCCCCCGAGCTGCATGCGGCGGTGACGACGGCGATGCGGACCGCGCCCGAACGCCGGGAGCGCGCCGTCGCGGTCTTCTCCGCGTGGCTGTCGCAGCGCGTGGGCCCGGTCGGCGCGGCGGGGCGGCAGGCCAACGCGATGCTCGACGTGCTGCTGGGGGAGGGGGCGGCGCTGACGCCGGAGGAAGCGGCGACCCGACTCGCGCTCTCGGTGCGCACGCTGCAGCGGCTCACGCACCGCACCGTCGGGCTCTCGCCGGGCGCGATCATCCGCCGCCGTCGGCTGCAGGAGGCGGCGCAGCGTCTCCGCGAGGAGCCGGAGACGGACCTGACGGCGCTCGCCGCCGCGCTGGGGTACGCCGACCACGCCCATCTCACGCGCGACTTCGCGACCGTCCTCGGCCTGCCGCCGCGGGACTATCGCGCCAGGCTCTCCGGCTGAGGCGATCAGCCGTGTCGCTGCTGCTGCCGCCGTACCCGCAGCGCCCGTCCGGCGACCCCGAGCAGCACGACGCCCATGCCGACGAGCGAGGCGAGGGCGGGAAGCGTGCTCACGAGCACGAGGCAGCCGAGGGCTCCACCCACCTGCAGTGCCCGGGGGTATCGTCGGGCCGCGCCGTGCTGGCGGAACGCGGCGGCGTTCGCGATGAGGTAGTACAGCAGCACGCCGAAGGAGGAGAACCCGATCACCTCGCGGAGATCCCCGACGAGCACGAGTGCGATCACGATGACCGCGAGGATGATCTCGGCGCGGCGCGGCACCTGATGGCGCTCGTCGATGCGGGCAAGGAACCGGGGGAGGTCCCCCTCTCGCGCCATGGCGAGCGTCGTGCGGCCGATGCCGGTGAGCAGGGCGAGCAGAGCGCCGAGGGAGGCGGCGGCCGCGGCGACCCGCACCACGGGGGCGAACGCCGACCAGCCGGCCGCGGTGAGGACATCGGCCAGGGGCGCGGCGGCTCCCCGCGCGTCGCCACCGAGGACGAGGAGCACCACGACGCCGACGAGCGCGTAGACGACGACGGCGCCGCCGAGAGCGAGCACGATCGCGCGGGGGATCGTGCGCGCGGGGTCGACGACCTCCTCGCCCATGGTGGCGATCCGGGCGTAACCGGCGAAGGCGAAGAACAGCAGTCCGGCGCCCTGGAGCACGCCGTACACGGTCGTGTCGGGGAGCGGCGCGGGGGTGGCGGTCGGCGCGGCGCCGAGGCCGACCGCCACCACGACCGAGAGCCCGAGCAGCGAGCAGGCCACGAGGATGCGGGTCGCCAGCGCGGTCCGCGTCACGCCCAGGCAGTTCACGACCGCGAGGGCGGCAACGGCGATCACGGCGATCAGGGTCTGCCACCCCGCCGGAGCGGCGTAGGCGGCGAAGGTCATGGCCATGGCGGCGCAGCTCGCGATCTTCCCGATCACGAAGCTCCAGCCGGCGACGAAGCCCCACCACGGTCCGATCTCCGCGCGCGCATAGGCGTACGTGCCTCCTGCCACGGGGTGCACGGCCGCGAGCTGCGCGGACGCGGTGGCGTTGGCGTAGGCGACAGCGGCGGCGATCGCGAGGGCGAGGAGGATCCCGCTGCCGGCGACCTCGATGGCCGGTCCCCAGACCGCGAACACGCCGGCACCGATCATCGATCCGAGGCCGATGGCGACGGCGTCCGGCAGCGTCAGGCGGCGGGCGAGGGGCACCCGGTCATCGTCCCACGCCGGGGTGAACGGCCGGTGACGCGTCAGCCGCGGGACGCGGTGACGCGCTTCTTCTCGCGGATGTAGACTTCGCGGCGCACCGTCGCCACGACGTCTCCGTCGCGATCGGTGATGACCGTCTCGAACCACTCGAGCACCTTCGCGCCGCCGTGGGCGCGCTGCCGGAGCTCCTCCGCCTTCTCCCGCGTCACCTCGAACTCCGCGGTCAGCACCCCGCGCCCCGGCTTGAGGAACTCGATCTCGCCTCGGGTATCCCACACGACGTAGTCCCGCCCGAGCTGATGCATGACGAGCATGAAGAAGTACGGGTCGGTCATCGCCGACATCGACCCGCCGAACGCGGTCTTGACGTAGTTGCGGGTGAGGAGGTTCACGTGCAGCTCCACGGTCGCGTGGGTCCAGTCGTCGCTGAACCGGCGGACGCGGATGCCGCTGCAGAGATTGGGGATCCAGAGGCTCATGCCGAGGGCGAGGCGGCGGGGCGTGATGCGCATGAGGTCAGTGTGGAGGATGCGCCGAGTTCCCGCGAAGACGTCTGGAGGGTTGGCACAGTTATTCTAGTTCACATAGAATAAATAGCGAAGGGAGATGCCATGCTCATCCGCGTCGATGTCGACAGCCCGCACGCGCTCTACGACCAGGTCGCCGCCTCGGTGCGCGCCGACATCCTCTCCGGTGCCCTCGCGCCCGGCGATCGTCTGCCGGCCGCCCGCGACGTGGCCGCCGCGCTCGACATCAATCAGCACACCGTCCTGCACGCCTACCAGCGCCTCCGCGACGAGGGCCTGGTCGACCTCCGGCGGGGGAGGGGCGCCGTGATCGCCGCCTCTGCCGCGCCGCTCGCCGAGCTCTCGCATGAGATCGATGGGCTGATCCGCCGGGCGGCGGCCCTGGGCGTCTCCGCCGAGGCCCTCGCCGGGATCGTCCGCACGCACCGCGCAGATGCCGAACCTCCCACCCCCGCCGCGACCCCCCAGGAGGCCTCCCATGGCGACGCCTGACCCCACCCGCACCCCTCCGGCCACCCTGCGCCGCGCACGACGGGCCTTCGTCCTCGTGGCGCTCGTCCTCCCGGTGCTCATCGTCGCGGTCTCCGCTCTCGTGCTCACGGCCTGGCTGCCGTCGTTCCCCACCGACGTCGCGATCCACTGGGGCGTCGACGGGGCGGACGGTTCCGGCCCGGCCGCCACCTACCTCTGGGTGCTCCTCGGCGTCGGTCTCGGCATCCCGGTGCTCCTGACCGTCACGACGCTGGTCGCCGTCGGGGCGCACTGGGGCGCGACCGCCCGTCTCCTCGGAGCGACCGCGGCCGGGATGTCGGCATTCGCGGGCGTGATCTGCCTGGGCTCCCTGGCGATCCAGCGCGACCTCCCGCCCTCCGGTGAGGTCCCGGGCATCGCGGGAGTGATGGCACTGGCCTTCGCGGCTCTCCTCGGCGTGGGCGCGATGGCGTGGTTCGCGCAGCCGCGGGTGCAGTCGGTGCCCGGCGCCGCTCTCGAGCCCCGC
Organism: Microbacterium sp. UMB0228; assembly: GCF_002871415.1. Taxonomy (NCBI): domain Bacteria; kingdom Bacillati; phylum Actinomycetota; class Actinomycetes; order Micrococcales; family Microbacteriaceae; genus Microbacterium; species Microbacterium sp. UMB0228. The sequence goes on from NZ_PNFU01000001.1 coordinate 503,192, forward strand.
CACGACGTGCGGGTCGGCGACGGCGAGCGGGTCGTCTGGGTGGGCACCACGACCATGCCCACCGGTGCCCTCGTCTTCCTCTTGCTCGTGCTGCTCGGGCTCGTGGCGCTCGCCGTGACGATGCTCGTCATGGGCACCCCGCTGGCCTGGGTCTCGGGTCTGGTCGCGCTCGTCGTCGGGTTCGCGCTGGCGGCGACCGCCTCGTTCCGGGTGCGCGTCACGCCGGACGGCATCGACGCGCGTGCCGTGATCGGGTGGCCTCGAAAGACCATCCCGGTGGCGGAGATCGCGTCGGCCAGGGCCGTGCGCATTTCGCCCTTCGGCGAGTTCGGCGGCTGGGGGTGGCGTCTCGCTCCGGACGGCCGCAGCGGGATCGTGATGCGCCAGGGGTCGGCGATCGAGGTGCATCGCCGCGACCACGGACCGTTCGTCGTCACAATCGACGGCGCGGAGGAGGCGGCGGCGCTCCTGCAAGCCTACGTGGACCGATCCGCGGGGCCTGCGCCCTCCGGAGGAACGGAGAGGACGGCACGATGAGCGCTCTGACGCCGACCCGCGTGCCCTGGCGCGCGGTCCTCATCTTCACCCTCACGGCCTGCGGGCTCGCGGCTCTCGTCTGCCTGCCCCTGTGGCTCGGCGACGGCCTCGCCGAACCCTTCGCGGGAGCGCTCCTCCCGGTGATGATGTTCACACCCGCGGCCGCGGTGCTCGTCGTCATGCTCACCACGGGCGTGCCGGAGAAGGGCAGTCGGGCGCGCTTCCTCGGGATGTGGCCGCTGCGGCCCGCGAAGCGCGTCGTCGGGCTGCTGGTCGCGGCCTGGCTCGTGCCGCCGCTGCTCGTCGCCCTCGGCGTCCTCCTCGCGGCCGCATTCGGGTGGGTGCGGCTCGACCTCACCTTCTCGACCTTCGCGGATCAGCTCGCCCAGGCTCTTCCCCCGGGGACACCGGTGCCGCCGGTCGGCGTGGTCGTGTTCGCGCAGCTCGCCGCGATCCCGGTCGGGGCGCTGGTGAACAGCGTGCTCGCCTTCGGTGAGGAGCTCGGCTGGCGCGGCTGGCTGCTCCCGGCGCTGCGTCCGCTCGGCACCTGGCCGGCGCTCCTGCTCAGCGGGGCGATCTGGGGACTGTGGCACAGCCCCGTCATCCTCCTCGGTTACAACTTCGGCCGGACGGACGTCACCGGCGTGCTGTTCATGATCGGCGGCTGCGTGGCGTGGGGGGTGCTGTTCGGCTGGCTGCGGCTGCGCTCCGGCTCGCTGTGGCCGGCGGTCGTCGCGCACGGGGCCTTGAACGCCGCCGCGGGCCTGGTCGTGATCGTCGCCGCCGAGCAGCCCGACCTCGCCCTCGCCGGACCGCTCGGTGTCGCGGGCTGGATCGTCGCTGCCGTCGTGGCCCTCGTCCTCGTGCTCACGGGGCAGTTCCGCCGACAGCCGGAGCTCGCCGCACCGCCCACCCCGCCGACGCTTGACGGCCGGCCGGCGCCGGGGGTTGGCTGAGCACATGGAATCCACTCCCGCCGCCTGGGCCCGCGCCGACACCTTCCTCGCCGACATGCTCGTGGGTCCGGACTCGGCCCTGGCGTCGGCGTTGGAGGCGCAGCGCGCGGCGGGGCTGCCCGAGATCGAGGTCGCCCCGGTCGCGGGGAAGCTGCTGAATCTCCTCGTGCGGATGAGCGGCGCGCGCCGCGTGCTGGAGATCGGCACCCTCGGCGGCTACTCGACGATCTGGATGGCCCGCGCGGTCGGACCGGCGGGACAGGTCGTGACGATCGAGGCGGAGGCGGACAACGCCGCCGTCGCCCGGGCCAGCATCGACGCGGCAGGAGTGGGGGACCGCGTCGACATCCGGATCGGTCGGGGAGCCGACGTGCTGCCGACACTCGCCGGCGCCTTCGACCTCGTCTTCATCGACGCCGACAAGGAGTCCAACACCGTGTACCTGGACTGGGCCGCGAAGCTCGGTCACCCGGGCACCGTTGTCGTGCTCGACAACATCGGCCGCGACGGCGAGATCGTCCGCGACGACTCGACGGACCCCAAGGTGAACGGCACGCGCGCGGGGCTGCGGATGCTCGGGGAGGACCCGCGCTTCGACGCCACGGCGCTGCAGACGGTCGGGATCAAGGGATGGGACGGCATCGCGCTCGCCCTCGTCGTCTGACGCGGGCGGATCCCCCCGGCTCGTCTCCGGGTGCGGTCCGACGCCGGGGATAGACTGGGCGCGGATCGACGACGCTCCACACACCCTTCCATCCTGAGCAAGGAGCACATCAGTGGCACTGATCGAGGCTGTAGGCGCACGCGAGATTCTCGACTCGCGCGGAAACCCGACCGTCGAGGTGGAGGTGCTCCTCGACGACGGCATCGTGCAGCGCGCCGCCGTCCCCTCCGGTGCCTCGACCGGCGCCTTCGAAGCGTACGAGCTGCGGGACGGCGACAAGAGCCGCTACGGCGGCAAGGGCGTGCTCAAGGCCGTCGAGGCGGTCATCGACGAGCTCGGCCCGGCTATCGAGGGCGTGGAGGCGAGCGAGCAGCGCATCGTCGACGAGATCCTCATCGAGGTCGACGGCACGGACAACAAGAAGCGTGTCGGCGCCAACGCCATCCTCGGCGTGAGCCTCGCGGTCGCGAAGGCCGCCGCGGACTCCGCCGACCTGCCGCTGTTCCGCTACCTCGGCGGTCCGAACGCGCACGTGCTGCCCGTGCCCCTGTTCAACGTCATCAACGGCGGAGAGCACGCCGACAATGGCATCGACATGCAGGAGTTCTTCCTCGCCCCGATCGGCGCGGAGACCTACTCCGAGTCGCTGCGCTGGGGCGTGGAGACCTACCACGTGCTGCGCGCGGAGCTGAAGGCCGCCGGCTACGCGACAGGTCTCGGCGACGAGGGCGGCTTCGCCCCCGACCTGCCCAGCAACCGCGAGGGCCTCGACTTCCTGGTCAAGGCGATCGAGAAGGCCGGCTTCACGCCCGGCACCGACATCGCCCTGGGCCTCGACGTCGCCGCGACCGAGTTCTTCAACGACGGCGTCTACCGTCTCGACAACAAGGACTGGGACGCCGAGGCGCTCACCGAGTACTACGTCGGGCTCGTCAACGACTTCCCGATCGTCACGATCGAGGACGCGCTCGCCGAGGACGACTGGGACAACTGGAAGCACCTCACCGAGGCCCTGGGCTCGAAGGTGCAGCTGGTCGGTGACGACCTGTTCGTCACCAACCCGCAGCGTCTCGCCGACGGCATCACGCGCGGCGTCGCCAACTCGCTGCTCGTGAAGGTCAACCAGATCGGCACGCTCACCGAGACGTTCGACGCCGTCAGCCTCGCGCAGCGCTCCGGCTACACGGCGATGCTCTCGCACCGTTCGGGTGAGACCGAGGACACGACGATCGCCGACCTCGTGGTCGCCACGAACGCCGGCCAGATCAAGGCGGGTGCCCCGGCGCGCAGCGAGCGCGTCGCGAAGTACAACCAGCTGCTGCGCATCGAGGAGGAGCTGGGCGACGCGGCGGTCTTCGCCGGCCGTTCCGCCTTCCCGCGCTACCAGGGCTGAGCGCCCGCGACAGCGACCACGCCGCATCCGCGGCACGACCGCGCCGCCCGGATGGCGGCTGACACGAAGGAGGAGCCGTGGCACGACGACCGGCTCCTCCTTCGCCGTCGATCGGAGCGGCGACGCCTCGCTCGACGTCCTCGTCGCGACAGCCGCGGAGCGGCGCCCCCGCCGCACCCCGCGTGGACGTGCGCGAGTGGGCCTCGGGCATGCGGCTCTCGGCCTTCTCCGTGATCATGCTCTCCCTCGTGGTGCTGGGAGCCTGGGTGCTGGTGCCCACGCTGGGCACCTTCATCGATCAGCGGCAGAAGATCGCGGCGCTGGAGCAGTCCGTGCAGGTGAGCGAGGACGAGATCGCCGCGCTGACCGCGGAGCGCGAGCGCTGGGACGACCCCGCGTACATCACGACCCAGGCCCGTGAGCGCCTGTACTACGTCAAGCCGGGCGAGGTCGTGTACCTCATCGACAACGACCTCGATCCCTCCACCCTCCCGCGCGAGCAGGAGCCGGTGAGCGACACCCTCGAAGAGAAGCCCGCCGACTGGATGCCGCAGCTGCTGCGCACCCTCGTCTCCGCGGGACTGAGCGACACCGCCGTCCCCGCAGGCTGAACCCGGGCTCCGAGCATCCTCCCGGACGGCTCCCCTACGCTGGTGGGGTGACCACCCCGCCGTTCCCCGCGCCCACCTCCGCCGAGCTCGCCGTCGTCTCGACCCAGCTCGGACGCCCCGCTCGCGGTGTCGTCGGCATCGCGGCCCGCTGTCGGTGCGGGAACCCCACGGTGGTGGCCACCACCCCGCGCCTGCCCGACGGCACGCCGTTCCCCACGTTCTACTACCTCACGCATCCGGCGGCGACCGCCGCGATGTCGACGCTCGAGGCGAACCAGGTCATGCCCGAGCTCGCGGCGCTGCTCGCGGAGGACGAGACCGTGGCCGCAGCCTACCGGTCCGCCCACGAGGCGTACCTCGCCGACCGTGCGCAGTTCGGCGAGGTGCCCGAGATCGACGGGATCTCCGCCGGAGGCATGCCCACCCGGGTGAAGTGCCTGCACGCCCTCGCCGGACACGCCCTGGCGGCGGGAGCCGGTGTGAACCCGATCGGCGATGCCGCGCTGGCCCGCAGCTCGTGGTCTCCCGAGGTCTGCCGCTGCGAAGAGCCCGGCGCCGCCCTCCGCGACGATCCGGCACGTTCGGCATGACGCGGCGGCGGATGCTGCGCGGCGCCGTCGCCCTCGTGGCGGTGGCGGCATCCGTCCTGCTCCTCGGTTCCACGGCGACGCCGACGCCGACGCCACCTCCGGTCGCCGACGACCCTGGCGATCCGGTGCGGGCGGCCGAGTACTGGCTGGACGGTGCCCGCATCCGCGACGCCTGGCAGACGACCCGCGGGGAGGGCGTCACCATCGCCGTCATCGACACGGGCATCGGCAAGGTGCCGCAGGTCTTCGACGACGCCGTCGTCGGGGGAACGGACGTGTCCGGAGCCGGGACGCCGGACGGCCGCACGCCGCTCGGTGCCGTCGACGGCAACCACGGCTCGTGGGTGGCGTCGCTCGCGGCGGGCCGCGGCAAAGCGGACGGCACCGGCATGATCGGGGTCGCGCCCGAGGCGGAGCTCCTCTCGATCTCCGTGGGGTTCGGCGCCGCCGCGGCGGTGCCGTTCACCGAGCAGGTGGCCACCGGCATCCGCTGGGCCGTCGACCACGGCGCCGACATCATCAACCTCTCGTTCACGACGAACACGCTCGACTGGGATCAGAGCTGGGACGACGCCTTCCTCTACGCGTTCGAGCACGACGTCGTGGTCGTCGTCGCGGCCGGCAACCGGGGGAGCGGCACGAACATCATCGGCGCGCCCGCCACGATCCCCGGCGTGCTCACGGTCGGCGGCGTCGACCAGACCGGCACCGCGAGCATCGAGGCCTCGACGCAGGGCATCACCATCGGCATCTCGGCGCCGAGCGAGGGCCTGCTGGGGGTGTCGGCGGACGGCGAGGTCGTCTCCTGGAGCGGGACCAGCGGCGCGGCTCCGATCGTCGCCGGCGTCGCGGCGCTCATCCGCTCCGCGCACCCCGACATCTCCGCGAACGACGTCATCAACCGCATCATCAAGACGGCGATGCCGGTGGCGGATGCGAAGAAGCCGCGCGATCCGCTGTACGGCTTCGGCCTGGTGGACGCGGAGGCGGCGATCTCGGCGAACCTGCCGTCCGTGAGCGAGAACCCCATGGGCGATCTCGCGGAGTGGGTGCGGCTGTACCGCCGTGCCGACAGCGCGCCCACGCCCGAGCCGTCGCTCGCCCCCGTGGAGGTGCCGCCGCTGCCGGACGCGGATGCCCCCACCGACCCCGGTTCACCGCTGCTTCCCAGCGCCGACTCCCTGCGCTACGGTACCCTGCCGCTCATCGCCCTCACTGTCCCTGGTATCCTGGTAGCGCTTGGCGTCACCGCAGCTGCCCGGCGCATCCGATCGGCGCGCGTTCCCGTACGCCACAATCCCGACTCCGAGGAGTAGTTCTTCTGTGCCTCAGAACAGCACTGTGCCCAAGATCCTGATCGTCGGCGGAGGGTACGCAGGTTTCTACACCGCGTGGAAGCTCGAGAAGCATCTGCGCAAGGGCGAGGCCGACGTGACCATGGTCGACCCGCTGCCGTACATGACGTACCAGCCGTTCCTCCCGGAGGTCGCCGCCGGATCGATCGAGGCCCGGCACTCCGTCGTCGCGCACCGCCGTCACCTGAAGCGCACGCACGTGCTCACCGCCAAGGTGACGAACATCAACCACGCGCAGAAGGTCGCCACCATCACGCCGCCCGTCGGTGAGCCGTACGAGTTCGCGTACGACCAGATCGTCGTCACCGCGGGCGCCGTCTCGCGCACGTTCCCGATCCCCGGCATCGCCGACAACGCGATCGGGCTCAAGACGATCGAAGAGGCCGTTGCCATCCGTGACAAGGTCATGTCGAACTTCGACAAGGCCGCGTCCCTCCCCGCCGGTCCCGAGCGCGACCGCCTGCTGACCGTCGTCGTCGTGGGCGGCGGCTTCGCCGGCATCGAGGTCTTCGCGGAGCTCCGCTCCCTCGCGTCCTCGCTGGTGAGCAAGTACCCGCAGCTGTCCTTCGAGGACACGCACTTCCACCTCATCGAGGCCATGGGGCGGATCATGCCCGAGGTCTCGCTGAAGACGAGCGAGTGGGTGCTGAAGGACCTCGCCAAGCGCGGCGCCAACGTCCACCTCGACACGCAGGTCACGGGTGCCATCGACGGCAACGTCGAGCTCTCCACCGGCGAGGTCATCCCGACGGACGTCATCGTGTGGACCGCCGGTGTCATGGCCAACCCGACCGTCGTTCGCGGCGGTGATCTGCCGGTGGAGGAGCGCGGTCGCATCCAGACCCGCGCCGACCTCCGCGTCGGCACGCCCGAGGCGTTCGTCGAGGGTGCCTGGGCCGCGGGTGACGTCTCGGCCGTTCCCGACCTCTCGGGCGGCGGCGTCGGCGGCTTCTGCGTCCCGAACGCACAGCACGCCGTGCGTCAGGCGAAGCTCCTGGCCAAGAACGTCGTCGCCGTGATCCGCGGCGAGGACCCCAAGGAGTACTTCCACAAGAACCTGGGTGCGGTCGCCGGCCTCGGCCTGTACAACGGCGTCTTCCAGTCGGGCAAGATCGCGCTGAAGGGCTTCATCGCCTGGCTCGCGCACCGCGGCTACCACGGTCTGGCCATGCCGACGTGGGAGCGCAAGTGGCGCGTGCTCTGGGGCTGGTGGAACAACCTGTGGCTGGGCCGCGACCTCGTGAACCTGCAGACGGTGCAGAACCCTCGCTACGTCTTCGAGGAGTTCGCCGCCCGCCCGCGTCCCGCGGCACCCGCCGACGCCACCCCGGCAGCCAAGGCGCCGGTCGCTGAGAAGCCGGCCGCTGCGCCCGCGGCGGAGACGCCGTCCGAGATCAAGAAGCCGGCCGCCAAGCGGCCCGCAGCGAAGAAGGCTCCGGCCTCCTCCGCGAAGGACTCCGCGGAGACCGCTGCGGCGAAGTGACCGTCCGGTTCTGAGGAGAAGGCCCTGAGCGCGTGAGCGCCGGGGCCTTCTTCCGTTGACCGGGGACGGGAGTTGGTCACGTAACATCTCACATTGTACGCTCGCAGGGGTGCTCGGGAGGGGTGTGTGCGAGGCACCCCCGATGCGGGGAGGAGGTCCGGTGAGCGCGCACGGGGGAGAATCGCCGACCGTCAGTGTGTCGATCCGGACGGGGCCGGGCGAGGACGCGCATGCCGCACAGCTCGCGGCACGGCTCGACGGCGCTCCCGTCCGCATCTGCCCGACGGGCGCCGCGGCATGGCGGCCCTGGACGCGACGAGCCACGCATCATCTCGTCCTCGACGCTGCGGTGCGCCCGCACCCTCACCTCCTCGCCCAGGTGCAGGAAGCCGTCGCCGCGCAGCCCCGGGCGGTCCTGAGGCTCTTCACCCGCAGTGACGGCTACGCCTCGCATGCGTCCCGGGTGGCGGCGTTCTCCGGGTGCTCGTGGTTCGTGCCACCGGGGCCCGTTCCGTCGTCCGTCGCCGTCGTGCTGCCGGTTCCCGAGGCGGCGGAGTTCGCACGTTCCGTCCCTGGTGGCGATCTCGACCCCGTCGGGCTGCTGCTGCAGCGGTTCGCGGCGGGACAGGGCCTCAGCCTGCTCGCGAGCACGGCCGATCTCGTCCAGCTCGAAGGGCCGGGGGCGCACGCTCCGGCCACCGCCTTCCTGTCTGCGGCGAGGGCGCCGGCGGACTGGTGGCGGCGGCCGTCGCTCGTGTCGCCGTCGTCGATCCCGGTGGTCCATCTCCGGGACGGCGAGCCGCTGTCGTACGAGTCCGTGCCTGGCGCGCCGGATGGTTGGCGCCTCCGCGCACGCCGGGAGGTGCCGACGCCGCACGCCCGACGGCTCGCACGAGTGATGCAGGAGCGCCTTCTCGGCACGGAGGTGGCCCGCAGCCATCTCCGCGCAGCGGCCGTGCTCCTCGGCGTGGCGGGAGTGCTGCGCGACCAGCTCCTCCTCGCCGCGGGGCAGGGCCGTCCGTCCGATGAGTTCGGCACGGCGGTGGCGCGGGAGGCGGCGGCGACCCTCGCCCTCGGGCCGCTGGCGGAGGCGGTCCCGGCTGCGAGTCGACCGGATGGTGCCGCAGAGCTCCGCGACGCCTTCCGAGTGCTGTACGACGAGATGACTGCCATCCTGGGCACGGCGCCTCCCGGACCGGCGCGTGGAGCCGATCCATAGGCCGCCTCGCTAGCGTGTCGACCGCAAGGGGAGTACTCCCGTCTGCAGCGACGTCGTCATGACGGGCATGTCATCGTGCCCCGGCCCGCTGGCCCGCGAGGGTGGAGGAGACCTTGGCACCCGAATCGCGGGCTGCCCGGAACCTTGCGTCGACAGACGTCGCGGAGACGGCGGTCCGTCCCACGAAGGGACCCCCATGTCGAAGCTCTCCCGCCTGATCCGCCTCGCCACCGACGCCATCGACGCGAAGGGGGGAAGCCCCGGCGCGCGCGGCGGCGAGGGCGCGCGTGCCTCCACCGACTGGAGCGGGATGATCCGCGGGGCGGTCGACGCCGTGCGCGGCACCGATCCTCAGGCGCAGCGCCCGACCACGCCTCCTCCCGCGTCCCCGGCGCCCGCCCGTCCCGCCGGACGAGCATCCGCCGCAGGGGCGTACGCCCCGCCGCCCGCCCCCGCGGCCGGGGGTGCGTCGGACGTCTCCGCGGCGGACCGCGCGGCCATCGCCCGGTACGACTACCTCCTGCAGACAGCGGATCCGCATCGGATCGAGCAGATCCATCGCGAGGCCTTCGCGCGCCTCACGCCGTCGCAGCGCGCGCACGTCGACGCCCGCATGCGGGCGGAGCTCCCGGCGGAGGAGCGACCGCGCTCGTCGTCTGCGGACGACCTGGCCCGCGCGGCCGGGCGGGCCGAGGCGGTGCAGCCGGGCCGCCTCCGCGGACTCCTCTCCCGCACCCGTGGCGGCGGGGCCGCGGTCGCCGCGGGCGGCGCGGCGGTCGGTCTCCTCGGCGTGGTGGCCGGCGGAGCCGTCGTGAGCGCCGTGGCCGCACCGCTCCTGGAACAGGCGGCGGGGCTCGGGGTGGACTTCGACGCGCTGGCGCAGGGCATCGACCTGGATGCGCTCGCCTCCGGCGTCGACATCGATGCGCTGGCCGGCGGCGCCGACGAGATCCTCGGCTCGGCCGGCGAGGTCGTCTCGGGGCTCGGCGAGACGGCGACCGGCTGGGGGGAGCGGCTCGGCGATCTCGGTATCCCCGGGATCGGCGACATCCTCGGCCGCTGACGGTGCCCCCGCTGGGACTCGAACCCAGACTGAGGCGATTTTAAGTCGCCTGCCTCTGCCATTGGGCTACGGGGGCTGCGCCGCCAGCCTATCGTCGGCGGGGTCGTGACCCGGCGGGGCTCAGGCCGTAGGGTGGGGGAGTGCTCGACCTCACCGACGAACTGAGCCCCGTCCCGGGTGGCCCCGCGGTCGCCCCCGAATGGGAGGACCCGGGCCGCTACTGGCCGCGCCTGTCGGCCGCGACCGGGCATCTTCCGGCGCCCGTGGCGGTCATCGATCGCGAAGCGCTGCGCTACAACGCCATGGACCTGCTCGTCCGTGCCGGCGGTCTGCCGATCCGCGTGGCGTCGAAGTCGGTGCGGGTGCGTGCGGTCCTGGATGCCGTGCTGCGCCTCCCGGGTTTCCGCGGGATCCTCGCGTTCACGCTCGAGGAGGCGCTCTGGCTCGCGGAGACCCACGACGACATCGTCCTCGGCTACCCGACCGTGGACCGGGCGGGCATCGAACGGCTGTGCGCCGACGAGCAGGCGGCGCAGCGCATCACGCTCATGATCGACGACCCCGTGCACCTGGACCTCGTCGACAGCGTGGTGGCCCCTTCCGCGCGCCCCGAGCTCCGCGTGGCCATCGACGTCGACGCGTCCTGGCGATCCGCGCTGCTCGGTCACATCGGCGTCCGCCGCTCGGCCCTCTTCTCCGCCGGGGAGGTCGCCGCGTTCGCGCGGACGGTCGTCGCACGCCCCGGCTTCCGCCTCGTGGGGCTGCAGATGTACGACGCCCAGATCGCGGGACAGGGCGATGCCGGCCCCGATGGGCCGCTGATCCGTCGCGTCCAGGCCCGCTCGCGCGAGGAGCTACGGGAGCGAAGGGCGGCGATCGTCGCCGCGGTCGGCGCCGTGACGCCGCTCGAGTTCCTCAACGGCGGGGGCACCGGCTCCCTGGAGTTCAGCGGCAGCGACGAGTCGCTCACCGAGGCCAGCGCGGGCAGCGGTCTGCTCGGCGGACACCTGTTCGACGGGTACCGGTCCTTCCATCCGGCGCCGGCCGCGGCCTTCGCCTTCGACGTCGTGCGCCGTCCCGCTGCCGACATCGCCACGGTGCTGGGCGGCGGCTGGATCGCCTCGGGTCCGGCGCTGGCCTCGCGACAGCCGCGCCCGGTGTGGCCGGCGAACCTCCGCACGCTTCCGCGAGAGGCTGCCGGCGAGGTGCAGACGCCGCTGCAGGGGCCGACAGCGGCGACGCTCGGCGTCGGCGATCGTGTCTGGTTCCGTCACGCCAAGAGCGGCGAGCCGGCCGAGCGCATCGCCGCCTACCAGCTCGTGTCGGGCGACGAGGTCGTGGACGAGCTGCCGACGTACCGCGGTGAGGGGAAGGCGTTCCTGTGACGAGAATCGGCGGCACCTGGCAGAACTGGGGCCGGTCGGCGTCCGTGCGCCCCGTGCGGGTCGAGCGCCCGCGCAGCCCCGAGGGCGTGCAGCGTGCCGTGCGGGCAGCGGTGCGACAGGGGCTCACGGTCAAAGCAGTCGGCGCCGGTCACAGCTTCACCGGGATCGCCATCGCCCCCGGTGTGCTCCTGGAACTGGACGACCTGCAGGGACTCGTGTCCGCGGACGTCGCGAGCGGACGGGTCACGCTCCTCGCCGGTACCCGGCTGCACCGCATCCCCGGGCTGCTCGCCCGCTACGGCCTCGCGATGGAGAACCTCGGCGACATCGACCGCCAGTCCATCGCCGGCGCGATCTCCACGGGCACGCACGGAACCGGCGCCGGTTTCGGCGGACTCGCCACCCAGGTCGTCGGGGTGACCCTCATCACCGCCGACGGGGAGTTCCTCCGCATCGACGAGGCGCACAGTCCGGAGCTCCTGCCCGCGGTCGCTCTGGGGCTGGGCGCGCTCGGCATCATCGTCGAGGTCACCCTGCAGTGCGTGCCCACGTTCGTGATGCATGCGGTCGACGAGCCGCTGCCACTGGAAGAGGTGCTCGGCACGATCGACGAACGCGTCGCCGCCGCCGACCATTTCGAGTTCTACTGGTTCCCGCATACCGACGTCGCGCTCACCAAGCGGCAGTCGCGTCTGCCGGAGTCGACGCGACGGAGGCCGCTCCCGGTCGTGGGCCGGTGGGTGGATGAGACCCTGCTCGCGAACGGCGTCTACCGCGTCGTCTGCGCGGCGGGACAGGCGGTCCCGGCGATCACGCCGCCGTTCAACCGGCTCGCGGTGCGGCTCACCGGTGACCGTGAGTACACCGACCTCTCGAATCGCGTGCTCACCCAGAGCCGGACCGTGCGCTTCCGCGAGATGGAGTACGCGCTGCCGGCGGCCGAGGTGGTGCCCGCATTCCGCGCCCTCCAGGAGCTCATCGCCGAGCGCGGCTGGCGGATCGAGTTCCCCGTGGAGGTCCGCTTCGCTGCCGCCGACGATCGCTGGCTCTCCACCGCGTACGGCCGCCCCAGCGCCTACATCGCGGTGCACCGGTACTGGCGCGCGGACCCGACGGCGTACTTCGGTGCGGTCGAGGAGATCATGCGGGCCCACGGCGGTCGCCCGCACTGGGGCAAGCTGCACACCATGACCAGGGAGACGCTGCGGGAGAGCTACCCCCGCTTCGACGACTTCGTGGCGCTGCGCGACCGCCTCGATCCGGATCGCCGCTTCACGAACCGCTATCTGGAGCGGGTGCTGGGACGCTGATCGGCGGCGCTGGTCCGTCGCATCCCCAGTCCACGTGCAGGCACCGCGTCTAGGATGAGAGAAATACGGGAAAGGGTGGGGCACTGATGGAATGGCTCGTGCCGGTACTGATCGTCGTCGGGGTGATCCTGCTCGTCGGCGTCTATCTCTGGGCGACGTACAACTCGCTGGTGCAGCTGAACGTCCGCGTGGACGAAGCCTGGAGCGGCATCACCGTCCAGCTCAAGCGCCGAGCCGACCTCATCCCGAATCTCATCGAGACGGTCAAGGGTTACGCCTCGCACGAGAAGGCGGTGTTCGAGAACGTCACCCGCGCCCGCGCCGAGACCCTCTCCGCCGGCAGCCCCGGCGAGGCGGGGATCGCCGAGGGGCACCTGCAGCAGGCCCTGCGCAGCCTCTTCGCGGTGGCCGAGGCCTACCCGCAGCTGCAGGCCAGCCAGAACTTCCTCCAGCTGCAGCAGGCCCTCGTCGACACCGAGGACAAGATCCAGGCCGCGCGGCGCTTCTACAACGGCGGCGTCCGCGAGCTCAACACCAAGATCAAGGTGTTCCCCAACAACCTCTTCGCCAAGGGACTCGGCTTCACCGAGCGCGAGTTCTTCGAGGTCGCCGACAGCGGCGCCATCTCGGAGCCGCCGCGCGTGCAGTTCTGATCCTCGCCCTCACCACACGGTGAGGGCGAGTTCGTCTGCGGTGATGTCCACGCCGCCGCGGACGCTCCACGCGGTGCTGCGGTAGGTGGCGGTGCGCGCGGCGCCGTCCTGGCCGGTGCCGGTCACGGTCGCCTCGAGGATGCCGTCATCCGCGGTGAACCCGCCGGGGGAGAGCGTCACCGCGGGGAACCGCTCGACGCGGAACGCCACGTCGGAGACGTCCCGGAACTCCGTGCCCCACGGGATCCGGATGCCGCAGTTGTCGGGAATCGCGTGGCCGTCGGCGGTGCAGGTCTCCAGGTAGCCGTCGAGCTGCGTCTGCGCGGCCTCCGTCGCCTCCGGGCGGAGTTCGGCGGTCACGCGTGCGGTGGCGTCGTCGCCGGGGAGGACGACGGCCTCGGTCGTGCCGGCCAGCAGCGCCCGCGGCGCGGCCGCGACCGGGTACACGCCAGGGAGCAGCGCGGCGTCTTCGGTCACCGGGAGGACCGCATCGCCGACCTGGACCGCCGTCCCGATCGTCGTCGTGGCGCGGAGGGCACCGAGTCCGGAACCGTCGACGGTCCAGCGGCCGCTCTCCGGCGTCAGCCGGACGTGCGCCTGGTGCTCGTCCCCGTCGAGTCGGAAGCGCACCGTCGCGGACGCGTCACCGTCTCCCTCGCGCACATCGGTGACCTCGGCGTCGGCGATGGTCGACGTCGCTCCGGCGAACGCGGTGAGGGCGGCGTCGGACACTGCGGTCCCGGTCGCCGCGACCGCCTCGGGATCGCCCGACTCCAGCGCCCGGAGATAGGCCAGCGCCGCGTCCTCCGCGGTGGGCGAGCGGAGCGCGGACAGCCCCCACCACACTGCGCCGGTCAGGGCCACGGCCACGACGACACCGCCCAGGAGCCACCAGCGACGACGGCTCACGCGACGCCCTCCCGGACGTGGACGTGACGACGCACCGTGTCCGGCGCGGTGGAGGCGAGCGCGGTGTGGACGGCAGCGGTCGCATCGCCCCATCCGGAGACCGACACCTGTTCGAGACCCTGCCACCGCGCGGCGCGGAGGAGCTCCGCCGCGATCGCCTCGGCGTCGCCGGGACGCGCCTGCGGCTCCCACCACGCCGACTGCACCTGCAGCGTGGACGTGGCGCGGTCGGCCTTGAGGTCGACCCGCGCCACGATCCGGTCGCCGACGAGCACGGGCAGCGAGTAGTAGCCGTAGCGGCGCTTCGCCGCCGGCACGTAGATCTCGATGCGGTAGTCGAGCTCGAAAGTCCGCAGCGCCCGTTCCCGGAACCACACCACCGGATCGAACGGGGTCAGCAGGGCGGCGGTCTCGACCCGGCGCGGAAGAACTGCGTCGCGATGCCGCCAGGCGGGGAGGGGCCGGCCTCCCCGCTCCCAGCCGCGGACGGTCACGGGTTGCACGTCGCCGGCGTCGACGAGATCGGCGATCGCCCCGGTCACCGCGGCACGGTCGCGGAGGCGGTAGTAGTCGGCCAGGTCGGCCGCCGTCCCGACGCCGCTGGACCGCGCGGCGCGTCGGACGAGCTCGCGGACGGCGTCCTCGCGCGGGATCTCGCGCGAGAGGATGCGCTCGGGGATGACCTGCTCGGCGAGGGCGTAGGTGCGCTCGAACCCCCGGCGCCCGCTCACAGCGACGTCGCCCGTGCGCCACAGGTGCTCGAGGGCGAGCTTGACCTCGTCCCAGTCCCACCAGGTGCCGCGCTCGCGCGGGGCGTCGGCACGGAGGTCGACCGGGCGGAGCGGTCCGCGCGCACGGAGCTCGTCCTGCACCCACTGCACCGTCCGGGCGTTCGTGCGGAGCCAGGAGTCCTCCGCGGACCAGCGCCGCCGGAAGTCGTCCATGCGGAACCGCCACAGGGGCCAGTCCTCGACGGGGATGAAGGTCGCCTCGTGGGCGAGGTACTCCACATAATGCGTCGTGCGCGACAGGAAGAGGCGGTCGAGGAGTGCGGGATCGTAGGCGCCGAGCCGGGAGAACAGCGGGACGTAGTGCGACCGGGCGAACACGTTGACCGAGTCGATCTGCAGCACGCCGAGCCGGTCCATCACCCGGTGCAGATGGCGACCGGAGACGGTGGCCGGGCGTGCGCGGGTGAAGCCCTGAGCGGCGAGAGCGATCCGTCGTGCCTGGGCGGGACTGAGGGTGTCGGTCACGCCGCCAGCGTATCCCCGCTCTCCGACATCGTCCTGGCGTTCAGGATGCGTCGAACGGCATGCGGCATGACCGTAGACTGAGGCGATGAGCGAGGACCAGCGACCCCGGCTGCGCGATCTGTTCCGTCCGCGCCCCGTGGTGACCGATCGGACCGTGACCACCGAAGCCGACGAGGCGGTGCCGCTGCCCCTGCGCATCACGGCGAGCTACGCCTGGCGCCTGCTGCTCATCGCGGCGGCCATCGGCGTCTTCATCTGGCTGGTGATGCTGCTCAAGCTCCTCGTCATCCCGCTGATGGTGGGCATCCTCATCACCGCCCTGCTGTGGCCGGCGTTCTCCTGGATGCTGCGTCACGGATTCCCGCGCTGGCTCGCGATCGCCGTCTCCCTCATCGGCACGATCGCCATCGTCACCGGGCTGATGTGGCTCGTGGTCTGGCAGGTGCGCGCCCAGCTCCCGGACGTGCAGCAGCGCACCACCGAGGCCTTCGACCAGTTCCAGGTGTGGCTGCACGACGGTCCGCTGAACCTGTCGGACACGCAGATCGCCGACTACCTGCAGCAGGGCCTCGACTTCATCAGCGAGCAGGCGCAGGTCCTCTGGACGGGGGCCCTCGCGATCGGGACGACCGTCGGGCACGTCGCCACCGGCGCGCTGCTGTCGCTGTTCATCCTCATCTGCCTCCTCGCCGACGGCGCCGGCATCTGGCGCTGGACGCTGCGCATCTTCCCCCGGAAGGCCCGCCCCGCCGTGGACGGCGCCGCGCGGAACGGCTGGACGACGATCGTCAACTACGCCAGGACGCAGCTCTTCGTGGCGACGATCGACGCGATCGGCATCGGCCTCGGCGCCTTCCTGCTCCAGGTCCCGCTCGCGCTGCCCGTCGCCGTGCTCGTGTTCCTCGGTTCGTTCATCCCCATCGTCGGTGCGGTGGTGACCGGTGCCGTGGCCGTCTTCCTCGCGCTCGTCTACAACGGGCCGTGGATCGCCCTCTGGATGCTCGTCGTCGTCCTCGCCGTCCAGCAGATCGAGGGCCACATCCTGCAGCCGATCATGATGGGCTCCGCCGTCAAGGTGCACCCCCTCGCCGTCGTCCTCGTGGTCGCGGGCGGCGCGATGATCGCGGGCATCCCGGGTGCCCTGTTCGCCGTCCCGCTGGCCGCGTTCGTGAACGTGGCGGCGGTGACCATCAGCTCGGGATCCTGGCGCACCGGCGTGGGGCCGAGCGGAGATCTGATCTGGAGCACAGTTCCGCGCGAGCGGAGACGGAGGAATCGATGAGCGCAGTCCCCAGCCTGACCGAGTTCCAGGACGCGGCTCGAAGTCTGGCTGAGGTGATCGCGCACACCCCGACGCTGCCCTCTCGGGCGCTGTCCGACGCGCTCGGTGCGCCGGTGCTGCTGAAGATGGAGAACCTGCAGCGCACGGGGTCCTTCAAGATCCGCGGCGCGGCGTACCGGCTCTCCCGGCTCAGCGCGGAGGAGCGCTCCCGTGGCGTCGTGGCGGCCTCGGCCGGGAACCACGCGCAGGGTGTCGCTCTGGCCGCCCAGGCGCTCGGCATCCCCGCGACGATCTTCATGCCGCTCGGGGTCCCCGTGCCGAAGCTCCTCGCCACCCGCGGCTACGGGGCCGAGGTGGTGCTCGAGGGGGAGACCGTCGCCACGTCGCTGCGCCTGGCCGCCGAGTTCGCGGAGCGCACCGGCGCCGTCCTCATCCACCCGTTCGACCACCGCGACATCGTGATCGGGCAGGGCACCCTCGGCCTGGAGCTGCTGGAGGATGCGCCCGAGATCGACACCGTCGTCCTCGGCATCGGCGGAGGAGGGCTGATCGCCGGCGTCGCCGCCGCGGTCAAAGCCAAGGCCGCCGAGCTCGGGCGGACGATCCGCGTGATCGGTGTCCAGGCGGAGAACGCGGCCGCGGTGCCGCCGTCGCTCGCGGCCGGGGAGCCGGTCGACATCGTCACGCGCCCGACCATCGCCGACGGCATCCTCGTCGCCCGCCCGGGGGCTGTGCCGTTCGAGATCATCAAGGACCTCGTCGACGAGGTCGTCACCGTCTCGGACGACGACCTCGCGCGCGCCATGCTCGTGCTCCTGGAGCAGGCCAAGGTCGTCGTGGAGCCCGCCGGTGCGGCGGGCGTCGCCGCGATCCTCTCCGGACGTGTGTCGGCGACCGGCACGACGATGGCCGTGCTGTCGGGCGGCAACATCGACCCTCTCCTGCTGCAGCGCGTGGTGTCGCACGGCCTCGCCGCCTCTGGGCGGTACCTGACGATCCGCATCCCGCTGCCGGACCGTCCCGGCCAGCTCGCCCGCGTGTCCGAGCTCATCGCGGAGGCGGGAGCGAACGTCATCGAGGCGATGCACACGCGTCACGGCCACGGACTGCAGATCAGCGAGGTCATCCTCGAGCTCAGCGTCGAGACCCGCGGCGCGGACCACTCGGCCCACACGCTCGACACCCTCCGTCGCGCGGGCTTCGCGCCCATCGTCGTCCAGGACTGACCCCCGGACGCGCGACACCCCCTCGACCGTGGCGGTCGAGGGGGTGTCGCGTCAGGGGGGGCGTCAGCCCGTGTAGGTCTCCACCTTCACGATCTCGACGCTGATCGAGCGGCCGTTCGGTGCCTCGTACGACGAGGACTCGCCGACCTTGAGACCGAGGATCGCCTGGCCCAGCGGGCTGGCCTCGCTGTAGACGTCGAGGTCGCTGCCGGCGGCGGCGATCTCGCGGCTGCCGAGGAGGAAGACCTCCTCGCCGCCCGCGACGATCGCGGTCACGACGGTGCCCGGCTCGACGATGCCCCGGCTGGCAGGGGCCTCGCCGACCTTGGCGGTCTTCAGCAGCGCCTCCAGGGTGCGGATGCGGGCCTCCTGCTTGCCCTGCTCGTCCTTCGCCGCGTGGTAGCCGCCGTTCTCCTTGAGGTCGCCCTCCTCGCGGGCCGCCTCGATGCGCTTGGCGATCTCGTCGCGACCGACGGTGGAGAGGTGTTCCAGCTCGGCGACGAGCCGGTCGTAGGCTTCCTGCGTGAGGAAGGGGACCTGAGCATCGGTGGACATGACGAAGCTCCTTCTATCGGGATCCCGCCGAGATGCCGCGGGGGATATGCCAAGACGCCCCGGCACGGTGCCGGGGCGTCGTCTGTCTGGCATCAGTCTAGGCGACCCAGCAGGTGTTCACCAAACCTGTCGTGGCCTCCGCGACGGTCGGGATGCGCTCCGCACGGGTGAGCGCATGGGCGTCTCCCGCCGGGATCTCCACGATCTTCCAGCCCACGACGCCGAACTCCTCGTCGAGGGCCTCGAGCACGCACACGACGTCCTTGCCCTGGACGCCGGTCACCTGGAAGCGCACGTCGACGGCGTGCTCGTCCACGAGCTCGAAGCCCAGATCATCGGCGTCGACCGAGCTCAGCGACTGGCCGACGATGGACCACGCGAGGGCCGCGAGGAGGAGGAGCGCGACGGCCCCGGCGAGGAACCACGGCCACCGGCGGCGGCGGGTGCGGCCATAGCGTTCGTCGAGCTGGAGGGCGGTCGTCACAGGTGGGGTCTTCCGGTCGTTAGGCTGGTGATACCAGGTTATGCGACCTGCGTACGAAAGGCCGATTCATGCGCTTCCTCTCCGAGACCCCGATGCCGACACCGTCGATGACGGTGGCCCCGGAGTCGGTCACGCCGGGCTTCGCGGGCTTCGCGGTGATCGTCATCGTGCTCGTCGCCGTGATCCTGCTGATCTGGGACATGAACCGCCGGATCCGCCGCGTGCGGTACCGGGAAGAGGTCCGCGAGGAGCTCGACGCGGAAGAGGCCGCCCGCGCCGCCGAGAACGCCGCGGACGACGGCCGCACCGCACCGGACGCACCGGCCGCGCCCGACGAGGAGCCGCGCGAGCGCTGACCCCCGCTCAGGGCGCGCCGAGCGACGGCGAGAGCGGGTGCAGGGCGATCAGCAGGCACGCGGTCCAGTGGCACAGGAAGGCCAGGACCGTGCACACGTGGAAGATCTCGTGGAAGCCGAAGTGGCCCGGCCACGGGTTCGGCTTCTTCAGCGCGTAGACGATGGCGCCGCCCGTGTAGAGCAGACCGCCGACGATCACGAGCACCATCATGGCGACGTTGGCGTCGAGCAGGTCGACGATGTACATCACCGCGGCCCAGCCGAGCAGCAGATACAGCGCGACGTAGAGCCAGCGCGGCGCGTGGATCCAGAACACCCGGAAGAGGATGCCGAGCAGGGCCCCGCTCCAGACCAGGGTCAGCAGCAGGACGCCCTTGGCCGGCGGCAGCGCCAGGGTCGCGAGCGGGGTGTACGTGCCGGCGATGAGCAGCAGGATGTTGGCG
Source organism: Microbacterium sp. UMB0228 (assembly GCF_002871415.1). Classification (NCBI taxonomy): domain Bacteria; kingdom Bacillati; phylum Actinomycetota; class Actinomycetes; order Micrococcales; family Microbacteriaceae; genus Microbacterium; species Microbacterium sp. UMB0228. The sequence continues at coordinate 522,922 of NZ_PNFU01000001.1, forward strand.
TGGTCGATCCGCTTGAGGATGCTCTTCACCCGCGGTCGCCAGTTGAAACGGTGGTACAGGGCGGAGTTCCCGAACAGCAGCAGCGAGGTGGCCATGAAGACCGCCGCCGCCCACTTGGCCGCCGCTCCCTGGGACAGGGTGACGAGGACGATGCCTGCGGCGATCGCGACGGGGAACGTGCCGGCGTGGATCCACCCGCGCCAGGTCGGCTTGATCTCGGTCGCCGCGTCGGCGGCCGCCGCTTCGAGCAGCGGCAGCTTCGGGAGGTCGGCGCCGGTCTGGTCGGAAGTGCTCACGTGCTCACTCTAGGTCGGAGCGCATGCCCGTCCCCGTACATGTCCCCAGGTTCTCCACCGGCGCGGAAGGGCGAGGCAGGGTAGCGTAGGTGGGTGATGTCACGCGAGAGCCCGGGACGGGGACCGCTGTACCGGCTGTACACCAGTCGGCTGCGTCGCCACCTCGATCCGGCCTCGGTTCCGCACCACGTCGCCATGATGATCGACGGCAACCGCCGGTGGGCGCGGCAGCTCGGATTCGACACCCCGGCCGAAGGGCACCGCGCAGGCGCCGCCAAGATGCAGGAGTTCCTCGGCTGGTGCGACGAACTCGGGGTGCGCGTGGTCTCGCTCTACCTCCTCTCCAGCGACAACCTCCGCAAACGGGACTCGGCCGAGCTCGCCGACCTCATCGAGATCATCGCGGAGCTCGCCGAGGCGCTGTCCCAGAAGGGGAACTGGCGGGTCAAACACGTCGGCCGCTCCGACATCCTTCCCGCGGAGCTGGCGCGCGTGCTCGCCGATGCGGAGGAGCGCACGAAGGACCACACCGGCCTGCACGTGAACCTCGCGGTCGGGTACGGCGGCCGGAACGAGATCGTCGACGCGGTGCGCAGCATCATCACCACACACGAGGCGTCGGGCGGCACGCTGGAGGACCTCGCGGCGCAGCTCACTCCGGAGATGATCGGGGAGCACCTCTACACGGGCGGCCAGCCCGACCCGGACCTCGTGATCCGCACGAGCGGCGAGCAGCGACTGAGCGACTTCCTGCTGTGGCAGAGCGCGCACAGCGAGTTCTACTTCGTCGAGGCGCTCGGGCCCGATCTGCGACAGGTCGACTTCCTCCGCGCGATCCGCGACTACGCCGACCGCGACCGCCGCTTCGGTCGCTGATCCGGAAGCCGCGGGGCGTGGCACAATGACGCAGTGAGCGCTTTCGACGACTACCTGAGCACGTTCGACGCGGAGCCCGGTTATCTGAACTGGGCGGCGTTCGGCCCCGTGTCGCCCTCCGTCCGCGCCGAGGTCTTCGCCGACGCGGACCTCCTCGGGAACGGCCGGCCGTCGTCGCTGGCGCTCGTGGGGGAGCGGATCGGACAGGCGCAGGAGGTCATCGCCGAGCTCCTCGGAGCCGAGGCCGCGGAGGTCACGCTGCAGCCCTCGTCGACGCACGGCCTCATGCACGCGCTCTACGGGGTCTCCGGCGCGGTCGTCGCGAGCACGGCGGAGTTCCCGAGCGTGAGCCTCACCCTGGAGCGCGCGGCGACCGCATCCGACCACGCGGTTACGCCGCGCTGGATCACGCCGGAGGACGGGCGGGTGACTCCCGATGCCGTCGCTGCGGTCCTCGACGACGATATCGTGGCCCTCGCCGTCAGCCACGTCGACTTCCGCACCGGCTATCGGGCCGACCTCGCCGCGCTGCGGGACGTCCTCGGCCCCGACCGCCTCCTCATCGTCGATGCCGTGCAGTCCTTCGGCGTGGTCGACGCGGACTACAGCGTCGCCGACGTCGTCGTCGGGCACGGCTACAAATGGCTGCGCGCGGGCCGGGGCACCGGGTTCGCCTGGTACTCGCCGTACGCACGGGAGCGCATCGCACCCGTGCTCTCCGGCATCACCGGGACGGCGGCGAGCGGGCTGGTCGTCGACGAGCTGCCCGCCCCGGCACCGGACGCGAGGGCCTACACGATCAGCATGCCGGACACGCTCGCCGCCGGTCGGCTCGCGATCGGCGCTCGGGACGTCAGGGACGCCGGTGTCGCGGCGATCGAAGAGCGGCTGTCCGCGCACGTGGACGCGGTGATCGCCACGGCCGACCGCCACGGGATCGCCGTCGCCTCGCCGCGCGAGCGCACCGAGCGCGCGGGGATCGTCGCGCTCGCACCGGAGGACCCGGCGCGGCTCGCCGCGGCTCTCGCCAACGCCGGACTGGTCGTCACCGCTCGGGGCGGATCCATCCGCATCGCGCCGCACGCCGGAACCGACGCCGAGACCCTTGCCCTGCTCGATGAGACCCTGGGCGCGTTCGGCAAGGAATCGTTCATCGTCCCGTAACGAATAGCTGGCGTGTCGAGTCCGTGGAAAACCCCTGAGCGGCCGTACCTTCAAGGCATCGGGCAAGGCGCCCGGTCGGGTCGGCCTCAGGTTCGCGACTCGTGACCCCCTGGTCGACTCGTTCGAATAGCCGGGAATCCCCGGGTCGGGAGTGGGTCGTGACCACACGTACAGCGCAGCAGTCCACCAGCACCGCGCAGCAGTCCACCCGTCAGACGCCGAGTCAGGCCGCGGCCGCAGAACCCGCTCAGGATCTGCGCACCTACGTCCTCGACACCTCGGTCCTGCTGAGCGATCCGCAGGCGCTCTTCCGGTTCGCGGAGCATTCCGTGGTGCTCCCGGTCGTCGTCATCACCGAGCTCGAGGGCAAGCGGCACGACCCGGAGATCGGGTACTTCGCCCGCCAGGCGCTGCGGCACCTCGACGATCTCCGCGTCGAGCACGGCCGCCTCGACTTCCCGGTGGAGGTCGGCGAGGGGGGCACTCTCCGCGTCGAGCTGGGCAACGCCGACCTCTCGGTGCTCCCGGCCGGCATCCGCCTCAGCGACAACGACAGCCGCATCCTCTCCGTCGCGATGCACCTCGCGCAGGACGGCCAGGACGTGACCATCGTCTCGAAGGACCTCCCGATGCGCGTGAAGGCCGCGTCCCTCGGGCTGCGTGCCGAGGAGTACCTCGCGGAGCAGGCCGTAGACTCGGGCTGGACCGGCATCGCCGCCCTCGATCTCTCCGGCGACGACATCAGCGACCTCTACGAGAGCGAGGTCGGGCTCAGCGAGGACGTGCACGGGCTTCCCGTCAACACCGGCCTCATCATCCACTCCGAGCGCGGGTCCGCCCTGGGTCGGGTCACCGGGGACGGCGAGTTCCGGCTCGTCCGCGGTGACCGGGACATCTTCGGCATGCACGGGCGCTCCGCCGAGCAGCGCATCGCGATCGACCTGCTCCTCGACCCCGAGGTGGGCATCGTGTCGCTGGGCGGGCGCGCGGGTACCGGCAAGTCGGCGCTCGCGCTGTGCGCGGGGCTGGAGGCCGTGCTGGAGCGGCAGCAGCAGAAGAAGATCATCGTCTTCCGTCCGCTGTTCGCCGTGGGCGGCCAGGAGCTCGGGTACCTCCCGGGCGACCAGGGCGAGAAGATGAACCCCTGGGGCCAGGCGGTGTACGACACCCTCGGCTCCGTGGTCTCGGGGAACGTCATCGACGAGGTGGTCGAGCGCGGGCTCCTGGAGGTGATGCCCCTCACCCACATCCGCGGACGGTCCCTGCACGACGCCTTCGTGATCGTGGACGAGGCGCAGTCCCTGGAGCGGAACGTGCTGCTCACGGTGCTCAGCCGCATGGGTCAGAACTCGCGCGTGATCCTCACCCACGACGTCGGGCAGCGCGACAACCTCCGCGTCGGCCGGCACGACGGCATCGCGAGCGTCATCGAGACCCTCAAGGGACACGGCCTCTTCGGTCACGTCACCCTGACCCGCTCGGAACGCTCCGCCATCGCCGCCCTCGTCACCGACCTCCTGGAAGGCGGCGAACTCAGCTGACCCGAGCCGTCGGGCGGGCTCTGCACGGCCCGAGCCCGCCCGCACGCTCTCGTCCCGCCTGCACGACCGCGCCCCGGCTGCACGATCCCGTCCCGCCCGCACGATCCCGTCCCGCCCGCACGACGCCGTCCCGCCCGCACGATCCCGTTCCGCCTGCACGATCGCGCCCCGGCTGTGGGCCCCACCGGCCTCTTCGATCGTGCATCCGTGTCAGACTCGTGCATCCGGAGATCCAGATGTCACGTCACACGAGCGGGTGGATACACGGTCCCGTCGGATGCACGGTCTCCCGGATGCACGATCCGACGACAGTGGTGGGGCGATCAGGGGTGTTCCGTCGTGCAGGCGTATCCAGGTCGTGCATCCGTGGCGCGGGCCTCGGACGTCGGTAGCGACACCTGCACGATCCTGCACCGTCGGCCGGCCGCTGCGGCCAGAGGGGTCGTGCGCGCGGAACGGGGTCGTGCACGCGGAACAGGGCGGGCACGCGGAGCCGGGGTCGTGCGGGCGGGACGAGAGCGTGCGGGCGGAGCCGTGGTCAGATGCGGTCGTTCGCCCGACGCAGGGCACCCTCGATCGCGGCCTGGACCGTCGGCCAGTCGTGCAGGACCTGGGCGTAGTCGAAGCGCAGCGTCTCGTACCCGAGTCGCGAGGCGGCAGCGTCACGGGCGAGATCGCGGTGGCGCATCGCAGGGGCACCGTGGTGCTCGCGGCCGTCGACCTCGATGATGAGCCGACCGTCGACAACGAAGTCGACGCGGCCGACACCGGAGATCGTGACCTGCGTCGTGAGCTGCACGCCGAGGATGTGGAGACGGAGGCGCAGGAGGGATTCCAGGCCGCTGTCCGCGTCGGAACGGGCGAAGTCCACGAGCCAACGCGCGGACCGGGGCAGCGCGGCGCGGATCCGGGCCCGTGCGGCCCGCCCGATCAGTCCCTGCCGCCAGGCCGACTCGAAGGACACGAAGAAGGCCTCGTCACCCTCGCACACGTGCAGATGCCGAAGCGCGTCCTCGACAGACACGATGCCGAACCGGGTGCGTCCCTCGAAATGATGCGGGATGCACCGGCACTCGATGTGCGGGTGCGCGCGGCCGTTGCGACCGAGCCAGACGTGCGGCGCATCGCTCTCCGACAGCACCCAGACTCCGTGGGCACGGAGCGCGGTGCCGCAGCTGATGGCCCCTCCGTGGGCAGCCGCCGTGAGCACCGTCGCGTCGAGGTCCCGACTGGCGAAGACCCCCGCGCGGACCCGATGGATCCGGCCGGCGCGCACCGCGCGGGACAAGGCGGAGCGGGAGATTCCGAAAGTCCCGAGGTCGCGGCCGCGGGCGATGCCTCCGAGACGGCGAAGGGTCGAGACGGGATCGAGCATTCGCCGATTCTGCGTCCTCCGGCGTCTCAGCGGGGCCCGAAGGGCGTCATGGGGACGAGTCGGGGTGTCCGGGGATCCGTGGAGGAAGAGTCACCTGCACGATCCGGAGCCGCGGGTCGTCCTGATCCGGGGATTCCGTCGTGCAGACGGAACGTGGTCGTGCATCCGAGGCAGGAACCGAGACCGACGGAGACGGGATCGGAGACGGACGGAGACGGGATCGGAGACGCACGGAGACGGGACCGGGGCCGGACGGAGAACGGGATCGAAGACGGGACGGGGCCGGAGACGACGGATGCCGCGGGGACCGAGGTCCTCGCGGCATCCGTGTCGGGTGGGGATCAGCCCGGGTGGGTCATCGACAGGAGGTCGAGCTTCTCGTCGAGCTGCTCGAGCGTCAGCTCACCGCGCTCGACGTAGCCGAGGTCGATCACGGCGTCGCGCACCGTGATGCCCTTGGCGACGGAGTGCTTGGCGATCTTCGCGGCGGCCTCGTAGCCGATCAGCTTGTTCAGCGGCGTCACGATCGACGGGCTCATGCCCGCGAAGGCGGCGGCGCGGTCGAGGTTCGCCTGCAGGCCGTCGATGGTCTTGTCGGCGAGCACCCGCGAGGCGTTCGACAGCAGACGGATCGACTCGAGCAGCGCGGTGCCCATGACCGGGATGGCGACGTTCAGCTCGAACGAACCGGAGGCGCCGGCCCAGGCGACCGTGGCGTCGTTGCCGATGACGCGCGCGCACACCATGAGCACGGCCTCGGGAACGACGGGGTTCACCTTGCCCGGCATGATCGAGGATCCCGGCTGCAGGTCGGGGATGTGCAGCTCGCCGAGACCGGTGTTCGGGCCGGAGCCCATCCAGCGCAGGTCGTTGTTGATCTTCGTGAGCGACACGGCGATGGTGCGGAGCGCACCGGAGGCCTCGACGAGACCGTCGCGGTTCGCCTGCGCCTCGAAGTGGTCCTTCGCCTCGGTGATGGGCAGCTCGGTCTCGGCCGCGAGCAGCTCGATGACCTTCTGCGGGAAACCGAGCGGCGTGTTGATGCCGGTGCCGACGGCCGTGCCGCCCAGAGGCACCTCGGCCACGCGGGGGAGCGCCGACTGCACGCGCTCGATGCCCAGGCGGATCTGGCGGGCGTAGCCGCCGAACTCCTGGCCGAGCGTGACGGGCGTCGCGTCCATGAGGTGCGTGCGGCCGGACTTGACCGCGTCCTTCCAGAGCTCCGCCTTGGCCTCGAGCGCGACGGCGAGGTGGTCGAGCGCCGGGATCAGGGTGTCGATGAGCGCCTGGGTGACCGCGATGTGCACCGAGGTGGGGAACACGTCGTTCGACGACTGCGAGGCGTTCACGTGGTCGTTGGGGTGCACGGTCGAGCCGAGGATGCGGCTCGCGAGCGTCGCCAGGACCTCGTTCATGTTCATGTTCGACGAGGTGCCGGAGCCGGTCTGGTAGGTGTCGACCGGGAACTCGCCGTCGTGGCTGCCCGCGGCGACCTGGTCGGCGGCCTGGGCGATCGCGTCGGCGATGGCGCCGTCGAGCGTGCCGAGCTCCTTGTTCGCCAGCGCGGCGGCCTTCTTGATGCGCGCGAGCGCGGCAATCTGCGTCGACTCCAGGCCCTTGCCGGAGATCGGGAAGTTCTCCACGGCGCGCTGCGTCTGCGCCCCGTAGAGCGCGTTCACGGGCACTCGCACCTCACCCATGGTGTCGTGTTCGATGCGGTACTCGGTGTCGGTCATTCCGAACCCTCCTTGGTTGCGGGGTCGATCCCCTCGGCTTCGATGCCGACCGTGATGACGGGCGCTGCCTCACCCTCGGCCAGACGATAGTTGGCGCCGACGATGCCGAGACGGCCTTCGGCGACGGCGTTGCTGATGATCTCGGACGACTGCAGCAGGTCGTTGACGGTGTTGCGCAGGTGCTCGCGTCCGACGAGCTCCGCATCGATGTCGGCCACCGTGCCGCCGCCGCTCTCCGCGAGGACCTTGCGCGCGGCAGGGACGATCGGCGCGATGAGCTTCCAGATGTGCGGGGGGAGCGGGTCGGCATCGATGGCGGTGCCGTCGATGGCGGCGCGCACCGCCCCACAGGAGTCGTGTGCGAGGACCACGATGAGCGGCACCTCGAGGACGGCGACCGCGTACTCCAGGCTCGCCACGATCGACTCGCCGATCACCTGCCCGGCGTTGCGCACGACGAAGAGGTCGCCGAGGCCGAGGTCGAAGATGATCTCGGCGGCGAGACGCGAGTCCGAGCAGCCGAACAGCGTCGCGACGGGGTGCTGGGCCGCGGTGAGGTCCTTGCGGCGGTCGACGTTCTGGTTCGGGTGCTGGGGCTCGTCGCGGACGAAGCGACGGTTGCCGTCCTGCATCTGCTTCCAGGCGGCGGCGGGGGTCAGCGGGTGGGTCATCGGGCCTCCGAGACGGTGCGGATCTGGGGGATGAGCGACTCCGCGAGCTCGGCGGTGGAGTCGGCCGAGCGGGAGCCGTAGAGGAGCACGTAGTCGTCGCCGGCCTGGGTGCCGAGCGCATACGTGACGTTCGCCTCCGCGCCGGCGGCCCCGGGCCGATAGACGTCCCACTCCCGGCCGCCGATGCGGACGGTGTCGGTCGGGGCGACGCCGTTCAGGCGCTGCGGGGCCCACGAGGCGTCGGCGTCGAAGGCCTGGGTGAGCTTGATGAACCCGCGCTCGTCCTGGGCCGCGGGGGCGAGGGTGACCTCCCAGACGACGGGGGCTCCGCTCTGGAGCTCGGCGGCGTTCACCCGCCAGAAGTCGTCCGTCTCGGGGACGATCGCCGGGCTGCCCATGGACGACTCCACGTCTGCGGCGATGGCGGCGACGTCGATCGGCTTCGCCGCGACCGGCTCGCCCCGGGGGACGAGCGCGATGATGACGACGACGACCGCGAGGGTCACCACGAGCGCGGCGACGAGATTGCGGACGGTCTGGCTCGACCGGTAGGCCTTGCTCGACGCGGCCTTGCGTGCGGCGGTTTCGTCGGGCGTCTCCGGTCGACCGAGGTCGGCGTTGATCGCGGGACCCTTGCTCATGACGCGTCGCTCTCGTCGGGGGTGGCGGTGCGCGCGGCTTCGAGGCGACGCTTCGCGCCGAGCAGCCACTCCTCGCAGCGGGCGGCCAGGGCCTCGCCGCGCTCCCAGAGCGCGAGTGAGTGCTCGAGGGTGGGCGCCCCCTGTTCGAGCTCGGCGACGACCCGGACGAGTTCGTCACGTGCCGCCTCGAACGACAGCGTGTCCACGGGGGTGTCGTTCACGGCGCTCACTCCTCCATCCTACGTCGTGCCTCGGACGCCGCCCGCTCAGGCGCTTTCCGCGATCTCGCCCTCCGAGCGCACCGCGAGCGACCCTCGGTCCACCGTGAGGGTGAGCGCGCTGCCCGCAGGCGCATCGGCCGCATCGCGGAGGATGACGCCGCCCTCCAGATGCGCGATCGCGTAACCGCGGGCCAGAGTGGCGGCGGGGGACAGGGCGCGCAGCGAGGCGCGCAGTTCACCGGTCCGCCGGCCGGCGTCGTCGAGCTGCCTGGTCACCGCGTCGCGACCGCGAGCGAGAAGCAGGAAGGTCTCCTGTGCGCGGCTGTCGATGATCGGATCGGGCGAGCGCAGCACCGGCCGCGACCGCAGCTGCTCGAGCTGGGCGATGTCGTGCGTGAGGCGCTGCGTGAGGCGGGTGGTGGCCCGGGACCGCAGCTGCGCGATGAGTGCGCGTTGCTCCCCGACGTCGGGGACGACGCGCTTGGCGGCATCGGTCGGCGTCGAGGCGCGCAGGTCGGCGACGTCGTCGAGGAGGGGGTGGTCGTTCTCATGGCCGATGGCGCTGACCACCGGTGTGGACGCGGCGGCCACGGCTCGGATGAGGCGTTCGTCGCTGAAGCCGAGGAGGGTCTGCGGGTCGCCGCCGCCGCGAGCGATGATGATGACGTCGACCTCGGGGTCGGCGTCCAGACGGGCGAGAGCCGCCAGCGTGTCCGGCACGCAGCGATCGCCCTGCACCGCGGCGTACGCGGTCTTGAACCGCACCTGCGGCCAGCGCAGCTCGGCGTTGCGATGCACGTCCTTCTCGGCGTCGGAGCGCTCGCCGGTGATGAGTCCGATGACATGGGGGAGGAACGGCAGGCGCTTCTTGCGGGCGGGATCGAAGAGGCCCTCCTGGCGGAGCTGCACCCGCAGCCGCTCCAGGCGCTCGAGCTGGTCGCCGAGCCCGACGTGCTTCATGGCCGAGACCGCGAAGCTGAAGTCCCCGGAGCGGACGAAGTAGTCGGCCTTCACGGCGGCGACCACGTGATCGCCCACGCCCAGGTCGGCGGGGATGCGGCCGCGCACGCTCGACCAGACGCGGATGGAGATCTGCGCGTCGGACCGGGTGTCCTTGAGGCGGGCGAAGACGTTTCCGGCGCGCACGTTCCAGGACGTGATCTCGCCCTCGACCCACACCGTGTTCCATCGCGCCACGAAGTCGCGGATGGTGGCGTTCAGTCGGGCGACCGACGTCGGTGCCTGGGCCGTGGAGTCGCGCGGGGCGACGGCATCCGCCGGCGGGGTCTCGCCCGGTCCCGTCGTCGCTTCGAAGACTGTCATCTGCTCCCGTTCCTGCCCGCGCACTCACCGGCCCCGCCCAGCCGCACGACGGTAGAATCGAGGGGTGACTTCGACTGCCGTTCATCTTCCCGCTCCTCGCATCCCACGAGTGCGCGCCGCGGCCGGGCGGCTTCAGGATAACCCGGTGCCCGGACACAAGCGCGTCCTGCTCGCCGCCCCCCGCGGCTACTGTGCAGGCGTGGACCGCGCCGTGGTCGCTGTGGAGAAGGCGCTCGAGCGCTACGGCGCCCCGGTCTACGTCCGCAAGCAGATCGTGCACAACATCCACGTCGTGACGGAGCTCGAGGCCAAGGGGGCCATCTTCGTCGAGGAGGTCGACGAGGTGCCCGAGGGGGCGCACGTCGTCTTCAGCGCGCACGGCGTCTCCCCGGCTGTCGTCAACGCCGCATCCGACCGTGGCCTGCACGCGATCGACGCCACCTGCCCGCTCGTCACCAAGGTCCACCGCGAGGCCGTGCGCTTCGCGCGGGACGACTTCGAGATCCTGCTCATCGGCCACGACGGGCACGAGGAGGTCGAGGGCACGGCCGGAGAGGCACCGGATCACGTCACCGTCGTGAACTCCCCGGAGGAGGCCGACACCGTGCAGGTGAAGGACCCCTCCAAGGTGGTGTGGCTGTCGCAGACGACGCTCTCCGTGGACGAGACCATGGAGACGGTGAACCGGCTCCGCACCCGGTTCCCCGAGCTGCACAACCCGCCGTCCGACGACATCTGCTACGCCACGCAGAACCGGCAGGTCGCCATCAAGAAGGTCGCCCAGGGGGCTGATCTGGTGATCGTCGTGGGGTCCGCCAACTCCTCCAACAGCGTGCGACTCGTCGAGGTCGCGCTGGAGTACGGAGCCAAGGCCGCCTACCGCGTGGACTACGCCGAGGAGATCCGCCAGGAGTGGCTCGACGGCGTGGAGACGGTCGGCGTCACCAGTGGCGCGTCGGTCCCCGAGGTGCTCGTGCGCGAGGTGCTCGACGCGATCGGCGATGCCGGGTATCGCGACGTGGAAGAGGTCAAGACGGCGGAGGAGGACCTCATGTTCTCCCTGCCGAAGGAGCTCCGTCAGGACGCCACGGGCCAGCGCGACGCGCGCGCCCTCGGCGGCCGCGCCTCCGCAGGAGGGGGTGCGTAGCGGTGAACGCCGCGGAGGCGGAGCCGACCCTCATCGGGTCCGTGCAACGCGCACTCCGCCTGGTCGACATCGTCGCGAACTCGCCGCGCCCGCTGCCGGCGAAGATGCTCTCGTCGATCACGGGCTTGACGCCGGGTACCACCTACAACCTCGTGCGCACGCTCGTGCACGAGGGGTACCTGAGTACGGAGCCCGACGGCCTCGTGCTGGGGAACCGGTTCCCGTCCTTCCAGCAGCAGATCGGCTCCCGAGGCGTGTTCCTCGCCCGCGTGCGCGCCGCCTTGCGCGCGGTGACCGAGGACGTCGGCGCCACGGCCTACCTATCGCGGTACGCGGATGGGGAGATCCACCTCGTCGACATCGTGGACGCCGTGCGGAACCCGCGGATCGAACTGTGGGTCGGGCTGCACGCCAGCGCGCACGCGACCGCCCTCGGGAAGCAGATCCTCGCCGCCCTCTCGGAAGAGGATCGGCTGGACTACCTCGCCCGGCATCGGCTCGAGGAGCTCACGCCGCGGACGATCAGCGACCGGACAGCGCTCCTCACCCAGCTCGAGCAGACCCCGGGGTGGGCGATCGATCGCGAGGAGTACGCGATCGGCGCGACCTGCGTCGCGGTGCCGGTCATCGCCCCGGGCGTGACGGCATCGCTGGCCGTCTCCCTCCCGGCCGACCAGGCCGTGGTCAACCGGCGGCTCGTCTCGAACCTGCAACGCGCCGCCCGTCGGCTGTCGGTGCAGCTCGGGGCCGATGCGCTCGACACCGACGGGCCGGACGCCGAGTTCACCATCTGAATTCGTGACCCTGGTGCCCGCCACGTCGCTTATCTATGATCGAAGGCGTAGTGGCTGACAACGCCCTATTGATCGCCCATGGCGTCCCCAGCGCCGGCGACCGAACGGGATGAGGAGCGTCCCCAGCGCTCTCCGTCCGCGGCCCCGAGAAGTCCCCACTTCTCCGGGGCCGCTATCGGTTGGGCCCCCTTTTCCTGAACGGGCGGCTGAGCGCCGGCCGATACCATGGCGGCATGACCGACCAGCGCCCCCGCTACGGGGAACTCGCCACGCCCGAGGAGCAGCGGAGGGCCGCGGGGCTGCCGCCCGTGGCTGAGGTGGTCGCCCCGTCGGCTCCCGTCTCGGACCCCGCGCCCGCGGCTCCTGCTCCGGCGCGCCCCTCCTCGGTGGACCGCTTCGCGACGATCGCGCTGCTCGCCTACGGCCTCGTGAACGTCGTCGTCACCGGCCTGTCCTACCTCGACATCGTCCCGGTGATGAATCAGACCATGGGGATGCTGGGCATCGAGGGGGAGTTCACCAACTACGCCGCCGGCCGCACGTGGGGAACGATCGCGGCCGTCGTGCTGGCGGTCGGCTGGTGCGTCACCGCGGCCCTGTCGATCCGTCGCCTGCGTCGTGGCCGCCTCACCTGGTGGGTCCCGCTCGTCGGAGCCGTCATCACGCTGGGCATCGCCTCGTTCTGCCTCGTCGTGCCGATGATGGGCGACCCGGCCTTCATCGCCTACCTCGACCAGGCGACCGGGGTGCGTTGACCCCGGGCACGCAGACGAAAGGGGCCCGGCATGATGCCGGGCCCCTTTCCTGTGTCTGCGTGTGTCAGCTCTTCGACTGGCCGTACGAGCCCAGCTGGCGGGTGGACTCGACCACGCGGGCGGCCATGGCCGACTCGGCGATCTTGCCCCAGGCGCGCGGGTCGTACTGCTTCTTGTTGCCGACCTCGCCGTCGACCTTCAGCACGCCGTCGTAGTTCTTGAACATGTAGTCGGCGATCGCACGGGTGTAGGCGTACTGGGTGTCCGTGTCGATGTTCATCTTGATGACGCCATTGGCGACCGCGAGGGCGATCTCCTCATCGGTCGAGCCGGAGCCGCCGTGGAAGACGAGGTCGAGCGGCTTCTCGCCGGTGTTGTACTTCGCGGCGACCTCGGCCTGGATCTCGCCGAGCAGCTCCGGGCGCAGCTTCACGCCACCCGGCTTGTACACGCCGTGGACGTTGCCGAAGGTGAGCGCGGCGATGTAGCGGCCCTGCTCGCCGAGGCCCAGCGCCTGCACGGCCTGGTCCACGTCGGCGAACGTCGTGTAGAGCGCCTCGTTCGAGCCCTCGTGCTGCACGCCGTCCTCCTCGCCGCCGACGACGCCGATCTCGACCTCGAGGATGGCGTTGATGGCCTTCATGCGGGGGAGCAGCTCCTTGGCGATCTCGATGTTCTCCGCGAGCGGCACGGCCGAGCCGTCCCACATGTGGGACTGGAAGATCGGGTTGCGGCCGGCCTTGACCTCTTCCTCCGAGGCGGCGATGAGCGGCTCGACGAAGCCCGCGAGAGCGTCCTTCGGGCAGTGGTCTGTGTGCAGGGCGACGGTGACCGGGTAGTTCTTGGCGACCTCGGTGGCGTAGCGGGCGAAGGCGAGGGCGCCGGTCGCGCGGGCCTTGACCGTGTGGCCGGCGAAGTAGTCGGCGCCACCGGTGGTGACCTGGATGATGCCGTCGGAGCCGGCCTCGGTCAGGCCCTGGAGGACGGCGTTGATCGTCTGCGAGCTGGAGACGTTGAACGCGGGGTACGCGAAGCCGCCTGCCTTCGCGCGGTCGAGCATGTCGGCGTACTGATCCGGGGTGGCGACGGGCATGAGAACTCCTGCGGTAGGTGAAGCCGGGACAGCTGCCACTCTATCGGGGCGGGTGTCCGGCTCCGGCAGGAGGAGTCGCGCGTCGGTGGGCGCCGTCCTTCGGTGGTGTTAAGAACCGCGATTTCTTCCTCGCGTACGGGCGGAAAACGAGCCGATCGATCCCCTGCTCGCGGATAGGCTGGGAATCATGGTGAGTCTTACTGCCGACCTGAGCCCGCTGCGTCCCGACCGTAACCTCGCGATGGAGTTGGTGCGCGCGACCGAGGCGGCGGCGATCCGTGCCGTTCCGTTCATCGGTCGCGGTGCGAAGGAGGCTGCCGACGGCGCCGCCGTCGACGCCATGCGGGCGTTCCTCGGGACGGTCGACTTCCAGGGCCGCGTGGTGATCGGCGAGGGCGAGAAGGACAACGCCCCGATGCTGTTCAACGGCGAGGTCGTCGGTACAGGACGCGGCCCGCTGTGCGACATCGCGGTCGACCCGATCGACGGCACGTCGCTGACCGCGGCGGGCCGGCAGAACGCGCTCTCGGTGATCGCCGTGTCCGACCGCGACACGATGCTCGACGCCTCCAGCGTCTTCTACATGGACAAGCTCGTGACCGGGCCCGCCGGCGTCGGCGTCGTCGACATCCGCCTGCCCATCGGCGAGAACATCCGCAAGCTCGCCGGCGCGCTGGACAAGCCGGTCGACGAGATCGTCGTCTCGGTGCTCAACCGCCCGCGGCACGAGCAGCTCATCCAGGAGATCCGCGACGCCGGTGCCGGTACGCGTCTCATGAGCGACGGCGATGTCGCCGGTGGCATCAACGCCGCCCGCCACGACGCCCGCACCGACATGTGCGTCGGCATCGGCGGCAGCCCCGAGGGCATCGTCACCGCGTGTGCGATCAAGGCCCTCGGCGGCCACATCCAGGGGCGGCTCTGGCCGCGCGACGACGACGAGCGCCAGCGCGGTATCGACGCGGGGCTCGACATGGACAAGGTCTACGAGGCGGACGACCTCGTGCAGGGGAACAACACGATCTTCGTCGCGACCGGTGTCACGGACGGCCAGCTCGTGGCCGGCGTCCGGCGGGAGCGCGGTTACGTGTACACCGAGAGCGTGGTCCTGCGCGGCGCCTCCGGCACGCTGCGCCGCATCGCGTCCGAGCACCTCGTCTCGAAGTGGCTGTGACGGCTCTCCCACGAGCCTGACCTTCGGTGAGGTCTCCAGCCATCGTTACCGACCCGGTATCGCCCTCTGCACGGGTCGGGCCCGGTTCGGCGAGCCGCCGTGTCACAATTGTCACTGGGTTTGTCGCCGTCGACGGAGCCGCCAGGCACCGCAGGCACAGGAGGGCGAACGCATGACAACGCAGCACACGACCGGCTCGAAGAGCGCCGCGCCGACGAAGATCATCACCACGAACACCGGACGCATCCTCCGGGTGAGTGCCGATGCCGAAGCGGCCGCCGTGGCCCCGCCGGCACCCGTCGCTCAGTCGGCCGTCGATCCGGCTCGCCGCGCCGACGTGCTGTTCCGCGTCCGTCGCGCCGAGGGGCACGAGGTCAGCGCCTGGTGGATGATCGGTGCCTTCCTCGCGACGAGCGGCCTCGTCATCCTGCTGCTCAGCGGCGTGCCCGGCGTCGCCTGACGCTCCCGCGGTCGGAACCTCCGGTCGCTCTCGCCCTCACTGCTCCCGGTCGTGGAGTGCGGAGGCGTGGTCGAGACGCGCGCGTACCTCGCCGACGTCGGCCTGCATCGCGTCGGCGGCCTCTTCGGCTTCGGTCGGGGCCAGAAGCTCCGGAGCGGTGAAGCGGCGCCCGTCCGCGGTGATCGGCGACGCCGGCGCCAGGGCCTCCGCATCCACGCCGGGGAACTGCCGGGCGGTCACGAGCACCCGGGACTCCAGGGATCCCGCGAAGCGGTTGTAGCTGTCGACCGTGCGCTCGATCGCCCGGCGCAGGTCGTCGGCGTGACCCGCGAGTGTGCCGAGGCGCTCGTACAGCTGCGTGCCGAGCGCGAGCAGACTCCGGGCCTCGGTGGACACCTCCTGCTGGGTCCATGTGTAGGCGACCGTCTTGAGGACCGCCCAGAGGTTGACGGGGGACGCGAGGGCCACGCGGCGGCTGAACGCGTAGTCGAGCAGCGTCGGATCCTCGTCGATGGCTGCCGCCAGCAGCGACTCGCTCGGCAGGAAGCAGATGACGAACTCGGGGCTCGCGTCGAGGCCCGACCAATAGGCCTTCTTGGCGAGGGCGTCGACGTGGGCGCGGACGGCGCGGACGTGCTTCTGCATGTGGGCGCGACGCTGGGATTCGTGGGCGTCGCCGAGGGGGAGCGCCGAGGCCTCGAGGTAGGCGTCGAGGGGAACCTTCGCGTCGACGGCGATCGACGTGCCCCCCGGGAGACGGACGACCATGTCGGGGCGCCCCTGGCCGCGGTCGGAGGTGATCGTCGCCTGGAGGTCGAAGTCGACGTGTCTGGTCAGCCCCGCCGCCTCGACGACGCGCCGCAGCTGGGTCTCGCCCCAGACGCCGCGCGTGGACGTGGAGCGCAGCGCACCCGCCAGTGACTCGGTCGTCGCGCGGAGCGCCTCATCCGACTCCTGGGCGCGCCGGAGCTGCTCGGCGAGCGTGCCGAACTGTGCCTGCCGCTCGCTCTCGATCGCGGCGACCTTGGACTGCATCTGCTGGAGACTCTCGCGGACCGGCGCCAGAGCTTGCAGCACGGCGTTCTGCTGCTGGACGCGCTGAGCCTCCGCCCGCTGCTCGGAGCGGGCGTGCTCGACCGCATCCCGATAGAGGTCGTACTGGCGATCGCGGTCGTCTCGCGCGGCCGCGAGCTCCGCCTGCGTGCGTGCGATGTCGGCGGCGCTGCGACCGGCTCGCAGGAACCACCCGAGAGCGACGCCCGCGGCGAGGGCCACGAGCAGGAGAACGATCGACAGGGCATCCATGGCTCCATGATGCCGGGGGCGTCCGACATCGCGGGGAGGACGCGAGGTGCGTCAGGCGACGGCGCGCTCCAGTGCCGGCACGGCGGGCTCGGTCACGCGGAGGCCGAGGACATCGGCGAGCGCGAAGACATCCGCGGCTCCGGCCCGCGCGGCCGCGTCCACGATGATCTGGGCGCAGGCGAGGGCATCCGCCAGCGCGTCGTGATGCGAGAACTCCGCGTACCCGGCCGCCGCGGCGGCGAGGGGCAGACGGTAGGAGTCGAGCTGGTAGGTCTTCCGCGCCACCTGGAGGCTGCACAGCGACCGGTACGGCGGACAGATCTGACCCGTGACCTCGGTCGCCCGTCGCAGGACGTTCAGGTCGAAGCCGGCGTTGTGGGCCACGAGCACGTCGGCACCCGCGAAGCCGCACAGACGGTCGAACTGATCGACCCACGTCGCCGCGGACAGCACGTGCTCGGGGCGGATGCCGTGGATGCGGACGTTCCACTCCTGGAACTCGTCATGGCCGGGCGGAGGCTGGATCAGCCAGTTCGCGGTGGCGACGACCTCCCCGTCCCGCACCCGCACGAGTCCCACGGAACACGCGGAGGCCGGGCTGGAGTTCGCGGTCTCGAAGTCGATCGCAGTGAAGTCCAGTGGCACGTCCTCACTCTCTCCCGGGCCTCCGACGTCGCTGTGCAGGCTCGCCGTATGCTGGCCACATGGCGAACGAACTCGCGAGATCCTTCGGCGCGGCGGCCGGAAGCTACGAGGCCGGACGGCCCGAGTACCCCTTCGAGGCCGTCGCCTGGATGCTGGAGCCGATGGCGGACGGTGCGCGTCGGGTCGCCGATGTCGGCGCCGGTACCGGCAAGCTCACGCGGGCGCTCGTCGCGGCTGCGGACGCCGAGGTGGCGGCGATCGATCCGGACCCCGCGATGCTCGCGGCCCTTCGCGACGCCGTACCCGCGGTGCCCACGTTCGTCGGGACCGCTGAGGAGCTGCCGCTTCCGGACGCGAGCGTGGATGCGGTCGTGCTCGGCCAGGCGTGGCACTGGGTCGAGCCGGTCGCCGCCTCGGCGGAGATCGGTCGCGCGATGCGCCCGGGCGGTGTGCTCGGGCTCGTCTGGAACCTCCGCGACGAGCGCGTGGACTGGGTGCGCCGGCTCACCGACATCATGCACGGCAGCAACGCCGAGATCATGCTCGCCGCGGGCGACCCCGTGGTGGCGGACCCCTTCGGCGCCCTGGCGCAGGAGCGCTGGGAGTGGTCGCGCCCCATGACGCGGGAGCTCCTGCACCGCATGGCCGCCTCCCGCAGCGCCGTGATCACCGCCGACGAGGCCGAGAAAGCACGGATCCGCCGTGAGATGGACGCCCTGTTCGATGAGCTCGGCCTGCACGGGGACGGTGTGATCGAGGTGCCCTATGTGACGAGGGCCTTCCGCGCGGTCCGCGACTGAACAGGCGTCCGCGCCGCATCAGGCACTTTTCCCCCCTGCCGCCTGACTCCGCGTGGGTGCCTGCCCTCGCGCGGGTGAGGTGGGGGAGAGCGGCGCAGGTAGACTCATACCCCGTGGCTCTCACTATCGGAATCGTCGGCCTGCCCAACGTCGGCAAGTCCACCCTCTTCAACGCTCTCACCAAGAACGACGTGCTCGCGGCGAACTATCCGTTCGCGACGATCGAGCCGAACGTCGGCGTGGTGAACCTTCCCGACCCGCGGCTCCAGAAGCTCGCGGAGATCTTCGGGAGCGAGCGCATCCTGCCCGCCGCCGTGTCGTTCGTCGACATCGCCGGCATCGTCCGAGGGGCGAGCGAGGGGGAGGGGCTGGGCAACCAGTTCCTCGCGAACATCCGCGAGGCCGACGCGATCGCCCAGGTGGTGCGCGGGTTCTCCGACGACGACGTGGTGCACGTGGACGGTGCCGTGAATCCGGCGTCGGACATGGAGACCATCAACGCCGAGCTCATGCTCGCCGACCTGCAGACCGTCGAGAAGGCGATCACGCGGTACGAGAAGGAGGTCCGCGGCAAGAAGATCGACCCGTCGGTCCTCGAAGCCGCGAAGGCCGCCAAGGACGCCCTGGAGCGCGGGATCCTGCTGTCCACGAGCGGCCTCGACCTCGAGCCGATCCGCGAACTCGGGCTCCTGACCGTCAAGCCCGTCATCTTCGTCTTCAACGTCGACGAGTCCGTGCTGACCGACGACGCCCGCAAGGCCGAGCTCGCCGCCCTCGTCGCGCCGGCGCAGGCGATCTTCCTCGACGCGAAGATCGAGTCCGAGCTCAAGGACCTCGACCCCGAGGACGCCGCCGAGCTCCTCGCCTCGACGGGACAGGACGAGTCGGGCCTCGACCAGCTCGCCCGCATCGGCTTCGACACGCTCGGTCTGCAGACCTACCTCACCGCCGGCCCCAAGGAGGCCCGCGCCTGGACCATCCCCAAGGGATCGAAGGCCCCGCAGGCCGCCGGCGTGATCCACACCGACTTCGAGAAGGGCTTCATCAAGGCCGAGATCGTGTCGTTCGACGACCTCGTGGAGACCGGTTCCGTGCAGGAGGCCCGTGCGAAGGGCAAGGCGCGCCTGGAGGGCAAGGACTACGTCATGCAGGACGGCGACGTCGTGGAGTTCCGGTTCAACAACTGATAGCGTTCCGGCTTATCGGCCGTAGGGCCAGTAGCGGCATAATTTCTGGGGGAAGAAGTGACGAGGGGCGGTGCGCGAGTCGAGTTCACAGCGGGTGTGCGTCGAGTTGTGGCACGCAAGGCGATGTATATCTGCTCAAACCCTGATTGTCTGCGCGTAACAGGATTCTCGACCAAGAAGGGTAAGCCGCGCGCGATTGCCCAGGCGGCGCACATACTTCCAGCATCTGAGAAGGGGCCGCGGCAAACAGATAAGGTAACGCTTTCCGATGGGTCTGAGGTCAAGCGGGGGGATGAAGAGAACGCTGTTTGGCTGTGTTTGCCCTGCCACTATCGTGTTGATGCGGACTGGGAGATGTATCCGTCGGAACTTCTCCTAAATTGGAAACGCGAACACGAACATCGTGCGTCTGCTCTCGTGGGGTTGGACCTAGAGCAGAGTCTCCTAAAGCTGGCTGAAGTGCGAGTCGGTCACGACTGGGCCCGGGAGATGCTCGCTTGGCTAGACGCTCACCGATTCATGTACTTCGACGACGCGCGTGAGCAGCCTGAGTACGTTTGGAAGGCGGTCGACGCCCTTCGCGTCAAACTCGTCGACATGCGATCTCGAGTTTTCGACATGGATTCGGATTTTGGGCGCGCGCTTTCAGGAATCGAGACCGCTGTTCAGGAGTTCATTATCACTCTCAACGATGTTCGCGTAGATACGATCCAGGTGACTTGGGGAGACCCGGACTTCGCGACATTCTCGGAAGCACTCACCCGCATGCGAAGCCGGATCTTGAAGGCTGTAAATGTAATCATGGAACGCGAGAATTATGCGTTCAGGAACATTCCCGTTGCCTGGTTGGAAGACAGTGGCGACGTCGTGGAGTTCCGCTTCAACAACTGACGAGCCCCCTCGCGATCGGACAGCCTCCAACGGTCCCGGAGACCGGTGGATAGGCTGCCGGCATGTCGAACTCTTCGCACCTCGTCGATCACGCGTACTCCTGGCTCAGCCGGGTTCTGGCATCTGCGGACGGGCCCGTCCTCCTCTCGAGCCCCTACCTGTCGTCCGAGGTGTGCCGCGAGCTGTCGGAAGCAGCGCGACGGTCCCCATACCCGTTCGTGCTCGTGACGGCTCTGGATCCGGGCGCAGTGGCCAGCGGGCATCTCACCCCGCAGGGGTTGCGGATGCTGATGGACGCCGGGGTGAAGGTGCGGCACGCCGATCGGCTGCACGCGAAGTGCTTCATCGTCGGCTCGCGCGCGATGATCGGGTCGGCCAACCTCACGGGTGCCGGTCTCGGCTCGTCTGCGAGGCCCAATCGGGAACTGGGAGTGGTTCTGGCGTCCGATCAGGTCGATGCCGCCCGTGCGCTCGTCACCGGATGGCCGGCGAAGGATGTCACTCCTGCTGACCTGGCCGATCTCATGGAGAACGCGAAGAAGCTGGGGCGTGTCGACGGGTTCCAGGATCATGAGCTCGACGCGACCTCGGCACTCCATCTCGCTGAGCGGCTTCTCCTCGACGCTCGCGACCCGGGGCGATCCCTATGGCTGAAGCTCGAGTACGGCGAGCCCGCGCTCGACGGCTGGCGGGAGGAATCCTGGTTCGCGAGTTCGAAGCAGGGAAAGCCCGGGTTCCGTGCCGGCGATCTCGTGATCGTCTCCGCGAAGGAGACTCGAGATTGCTACGCCGTGGTCGAAGTAGTCGGCGGCCCCGATCACCAACCGGACTTCTACATCGATTGGACAGCCGCACACGATCCAGAGGGGCTCACGCGGTGGCCGTGGGTCACTTTCACCAAGCCACGATTGGTGCCCAGTGGGTTGCTCGAGGTGAAGCTAGCAGAACTCGGCGTGAGCCCGTATGGACTCCAGAAAGGCCACGTGCGTCTGGGAATCGATCAGTTCAGCGCGGGGGTGCGTGCGTTGGCGAGGCTTTCCGGAGCGTGAGGATTCCCCGGGCGCGCCCAGACGGAGACGGGCGCTGACCGCGCTGCCTTATCTGCGACCGCGAGGCGCGAGCAATCCGCTAGTGCCGCACACCTGCGTCCGGCCCGTGGCGGTCCTCGAACGCACGGAGCGCGCGCCTCGCGCGGCGCGTCTCGACGATACCGACGACGATCCCGGCGGCGAACACGATGATGCTGAGAACGCGCCACAACCCGGCGGGCGCATCGAGGAGGAACGCGACCGTCCAGCCGACCGTCATCACCGAGGAGAACACGATCGCGTAGACGCCCCAGTTCCGCCGCCGTTCCAGCGCCATGCGCTGCTGGATGAGCGACGGCTCCGGTCCGCCCGCGGGCCCGCTCATACCCGGAGGGAGGAACCCTCGTCGCTCGCGGTCGGAATCGGAACCGCAGCGCCGGAGCGGGTGCGGAACCACAGGGTGAGCTCGAACAGGGCGCGCTCCATCGTGGAGGCGTCCGCGCCGTCGACGAGGTCGTCGAAGGAGTCGCGGAAGCCCGTGGGGGCGGCGGTGCTCCCCGTGCGGAACGACCGGTAGCCCATCGACCAGTCGGAGAAGAGCCGGGCGGTGATCGGCGTCTCCAGCAGGATGCGCATCGCGCGGTGACGCGGATCGTCGGCGATCACGTCGACGAGTCGGCGCACGGCCTCGACCGGTCCTTCGAGGACCTGGAGGAAGCGCCCCTGGCGGAAGAGGAGGAGGCCCGTGATGTCGCGGGCCGCGTTCGACCGGCGGCACTGCTCGAGCAGCTGCTCCAGAGCGGTCTCCCGGAACGGCTGCGCCGCCGTGCTGGTGTAGACGAGGCGGAGCAGCCCGTCGGCCGTGGCCGCCGTCACCCCTGCACCAGCTCCGGAGCGCCGAGGGCGGCGTCGCCCTCCGAAGGGCCGGCGTGGGCGACGACCTCCGTGGTCGCGTCGCTCAACGTGGCGTGCAGACCGAGCGGCTGCGCGGACGCGGAGAACGCGGCGAAGCGGCCGTCGGGCTGACGGTCGACGTAGCCGAGGAAGTCTCCGCCGCGGCTTCCGACATGGAAGCCGTCCTCGACGCACGCCCAGAGGACATCCGATGCGGGGTGGGGGGAATCAGGCACGGCTCCACACTACGGCGGGCGGCCGACATCGCCGCGGGCCTTGCGCTGACCCGTCTCGATATGGCACACGCCCCGAACGCCGCCTCAGTCGCCGGCGCGCGGTCGTCCCGGTTCTCGCCAGCGCGGCGGCACCGGGGCCGGGGTGAGCGGCTCGACGCGGTCCGGCGTCGGCAGTTTCGACGGAACGCCGGCATGCAGGACGAGCTCCTCGCCCGCGTGCCGGATCGTCACCGGTTCGCCCGCGCTCAGCCGGTAGGTCGTCTCCGCCGGCGTGATGTCGACGTGCAGCATGCAGCCGTGCAGCCGCACCCCGAACGCGAGACGGGTCACCCCCTCCGGCAGCTGCGGCCGGAAGGACAGGCCGTCGTCCCCCTCCCGCATGCCGCCGTAGCCGGCCGTGACTCCCGTCCAGACGCCGGCCAGAGCCGCGATGTGCAGTCCCTCGTCCGTGTTGCCGTGGAGGTCGTCCAGGTCGAGGGCCGCGAGCTCCGCGAGGTACGCCGCCGCGAGCTCGAGATGACCCACCTCGGCGGCGATCACGGCCTGCGCGGCCGCGGAGAGCGAGGAGTCACGCACGGTGAGGGCGTCGTAGTAGGCGAACGCCCTGGCCTTCTCCTCCCACGTGAACTCCTCGTGCGCGGTGTAGAGCGCCAGCACGAGGTCGGCCTGCTTCAGCACCTGCTTGCGATAGAGGTCGAAGTAGGGGAAGTGGCTGTGCAGCGGATAGTCGTCGGGGCCGGTGGCGTCGAAGTCCCACCGGGCGTGCGCGGTGAACCCCGCCGACTGCGGGTGCACCTGCCGCTCCTCGTCGTAGAGCACGGTCATGCCGTCGGCGGCGGCCTCCCACGCGGAGATCTCGTCGTCGTCCACGCCGAGGCGGGCGGCGACGTCCGGATGCCGCCGGACGGCTGCCGCGGCTCCGCGGAGATTCCGGCGGGCGGAGAGGTTGGTGTAGACGTTGTCGTCGACCACGGCGGTGTACTCGTCGGGCCCGGTGACCCCGTCGATGTGGAAGCCGCCGTCGTCGTCTCGGCGCCCGAGGGACAGCCAGAGGCGCGCGGTCTCGACGAGGATCTCCGTGCCCGCCTCCCGCTCGAAGTCCTGGTCGCCCGTCGTGCGGACATAGTGCATCACGGCGCCCGCCACGGCCGCGTTGATGTGGAAGGCCGCCGTGCTCGCCGGCCAGTACCCGGAGCTCTCGCGTCCGTCGATCGTGCGCCAGGCGAAGGACGCCCCGCGCAGGCCGAGCGTGCGCGCCCGCTCCCTGGCGTGATCCAGCGTCGCATGACGCCAGCGCAGTGCCTGGAGCGCGGCATCGGGAGCGGTCGAGGTGAGCACGGGGAGTACGAACGCCTCGAAGTCCCAGAACGTGTGGCCCTCGTAGCCCGAGCCGGTGAGGCCCTTGCCCGGCACGGATCGAGCCTCGGCGCGCGCCGACGCCTGGAACACCTGGAACAGCGCGAAGCGCACGGCCTGCTGCAGCCGGGCATCGCCGTCGATACGGACGTCGCCGCACTCCCAGTACCGATCGAGGACGGCGCGCTGTCCCGCCACGAGCGCGTCCCACCCCAGGCGAGCCGCTTCCTCCACGGCCTCCTCCGCGCGGTCACGCAGCGTCTGCGGTGCGAGAGACGCCGACCACTCGTGGCCGACGAGCTTGACGACCTCGAGCTCCTCGCCGGGGGCGAGGTCGACGCGGATGCGTGTGCGCGCCAGATCGTCGTCCACCTCGGTCGTCACCTCCGGCGTCCCCTCTCCGGAGATCTGCACGAGATGGTCCGCGCTCACCGCCACACGCAGACCGCTGCGGCGGGTGCGGTGCAGCAGCGTGCTCCGCGCGCCGCGCTCCGAAGCCGCGACGGCCTCCAGTGGACGGGCGAGGAGCTCCTGCACCCGCGGATCGTCATGGGTCACGGGAAGCGGCTCGTTCGCGAGCACCTCGGACAGCACGGTGACCGCGAGCGGAGCGTCGAGCGCCTGCACGCGGTAGCGCACGGCGGCCAACGACCGGTGTTCCAGGGAGACCAGACGGGTCGAGGCGATGTGCACGCGTCGACCCTCCGCCGACTCCCAGTCCACCTCCCGATGGAGGGTGCCTTCGCGGAGATCGAGGCGGCGGGTGTGCGCATGGACGGTCCCGTGCTCGACGTCGAACGGCTCGTCGCCGACCAGCAGGCGGATGAGCTGCCCGTTCGGCACGTTGATCACCGTCTGCCCGGTCTCGGGGTACCCGTAGCCGTCCTCGGCATGCGGCATCGGATGTTCCTCGAACACGCCGTTGAGGTAACTGCCCGCCACGCCCCGCGGATCGCCCTCGTCGAGGTTGCCCCGCCAGCCGATGTGGCCGTTGGAGAGACCGAAGACGGATTCCTCCTGCGCGAGATGGGCCGTGTCGACGCTCTCGATGCCGACGGCCCACGGCTCGACCGTGAAGCGCGCCGTCATCGGCGCGCTCCAGCCCCGAGACGCCTGTCCGTGGAGGAGGTGAGGATGCCGAGGAGCATGGAGTTCCCTTCTGCCGGAGACCATGTGCCTCGACGGTATCCGCGCCGATACGCCGGCACGAGGGAGTTGCGCCGCGTCGATCCGGTCAGGTAGGCGGTCGTCGACGCGAGCGGTGCGAGGGCACGAGCACCGCACCCAGGAGGCCGACGACCGCTGCTGTCCGCCACCCCGGGTGCACCCGCAGCCAGGTGCTGACGCTGCCGCGTCCGCGGTGCGGCAGCCCGCCGCGCTGCTCGGTGTCGCGGAGCGGCCCGACGAGGTTCCCGAACTGTGCGGGAGCGGCGTCGGCCGTGTGCATCATCCGCGGACCGAACCGGCCGAGGGCGGCATCGAGCACGCCCGGCATGACGCGCTGGACCCCGGTGAGCAGGAGGGCGCCGCCACCGACGTGGATGGTGCGTGCGGGATGCACGGCGGCATGGAGGATCGCTCGTGCCACGGACCGCGGACGGTAATGCGGGTGCGGCCCGCTCGGCCGGAACGCCATCCGGCTGCGGGCATGACGGTAGATGGGTGTGTCGATGACGGCGGGTCGGACCACCGTGATCGCGACCGGCGCGCGCTCGGCACGCAGTTCACGGCGCAACGCGTCGATCGCTCCTTCCAGCGCGTGCTTGGAGGCGGCATACGCGCCGTGCCACGGCATCGCCACCACGGCCTCGGCCGAGCTCACGACGACGATCGTCCCTCCCGACCGCCGGAGCGCCGGCAATGCCGCCTGGACGCCGTTGAGCTGTCCGACGACGTTGATGTCGAGGACGCGACGGAACTCCTCGGGCGAGGTGTCGGCGACCGGGGCATAGAGGAGCACACCCGCGTTGCCGACCCAGGTGTCGATCCGGCCGAACGCGTGCGTGATCTGGTCGACCGCGTCCTGCACCGCCCGGCGGTCGGAGACGTCGCACACGATCCCGCGGGCGTCCCCGCCTTCCGCGGCGATCTCCTCGACCGTCTCGGTCAGCGCCTGCTCGCCCCGGGCGAGCAGGACGACGGATGCCCCCGCTCGCGCGAAGCCGAGGGCCGCCTCCCGGCCGATGCCGCGGGAGCCGCCGGTGACGACGACCACCTGGGCGTCGAGAGGCGGCCGCCGTGCGCGTGTGCGCGGCGACCGCCCCTTCCGCGAGACCGATAGCGGCATCTCACTCCTTGTGGAGCGCGTCCTGCGCGGCGCCGGCGACCTTCTCCACGACGTTCGGCAGCTCGGTCGTGCCGTAGAAGCGCGCGTCGGGGTGGGTGGGCGGAGGCATCTCGGCCGTGGTCGTGGGGCCCTCGTGGTAGCTGAACTCGCCATGTCCGTCCGGCGTCGGTCCGGATGCCCACGTGCCTTCCGCGGCGGCAGGACCGTCGCTGAAGTTGAGGTACTGGTACGACACGTCGCGGTGCTCCTTGGAGAGCGGGAAGTTGCTGGGCACGGGCAGCTTCTCGGCGCCCTCGGCCTTCAGCTCCTCCGCGGCGGCGAGCCACTGGTTCTGGTGCATGGTGTCGCGCGCCAGCAGGAAGCTCAGCAGATCGCGCACGCCGTGGTCGTCGGTCATGTGGTAGAGCCGGGCGACCTGCACCCTGCCCTGCATCTCGGCGTTCGCATTGGCCATGAAATCGGCGAGGAGGTTGCCGCTCGCGGTGATGTACGAGCCCTGCCACGGGTTGCCGTTGCTGTCCACGGGGCGGGCGCCCGCCCCGGCGACGATGCCCTGCTGCACGTCCGTGCCGCCGACGATCGCGGCGACCGTCGGGTCGTCCTGCACGGCGTCCTCCGTGATGCCGAGCGGCGACTTCTCGAGGAGCTGCGCGATCATGACCGCGAGCATCTCGACATGGCCCATCTCCTCGGCCCCGATGCCGAAGACGAGGTCGCGGTACTTGCCGGGGATGTGCATGTTCCACGCCTGGAACTGGTACTGGAGAGCGACGGTGATCTCGCCGTACTGCCCGCCGAGGACCTCCTGCAGCTTGCGGGCGTAGACGGCGTCCGGGGCCTCCGGCGTCGCGGAGAATTGGAGCTCCTGTCGATGGAAGAACATATCGAGCCTTTCTCTTCTGGGGTGGGCTGGCCATGCAACGCCCGGTCGGCCGATCCACTCAGGGCCTTTCCAAACCCGGAGTCGCCTGGGACAATCACTCTCGGCCCGCGCGGCATCGGACCTCGCCGCGGTGATAGTCGGTCGGCGCCGACGCCGTCAACCCCCGCCCGTTTCCCCGGTCCTCCGGGCAGTCTGTTCCCATGACAGAGGACACGGCTGCAGCGCGGGACGCGATCGACGCCTTCCTCGAGTCCCACCTGGATGAGATGGTCGAGCGGCTGTCGGCCTGGGTCGAGGTCCCCTCCGTCTCGGCGGACCCCGAGCGCCGCATCGACGGCGTGCGGTCGGCCCATTGGATCGCCGCCGAATTGCGTGACGCGGGCTTCACGACGTCGCTGCTCCCGGCGGGCGATGCGGTGACCGTGTTCGCCGAGCGGGACGGCGCGCCGGGGGCGCCCACCGTGCTCGTCTACACCCACCACGACGTCCGCCACGCGAAGCCGGAGGAATGGAGCGAGACGGCGCCGTTCGTGCCGGTTCTCCGCGATGGGCGGCTCTACGGGCGCGGGGCGTCGGACGCGAAGGGTCAGGCGCTCGCGCACGTCTGGGCCCAGCGGGCGCTCGCCGCCGTGGACGGTCCCGCTGCGGGGGTGCATCTCAAGGTGCTCGTCGACGGCGAGGAGGAGATCGGCTCCCCGCACCTCAGGGAACTCCTGGAGGCCGACCCCGACCGGTTCGCGTGCGACCTCGTGGTCTTCTCGGACACTCTGCAGTGGGAGGTCGACTCTCCGGCTCCGGTGACCTCGATGCGGGGGACGTTGACCGCGACGCTCACGGTGCAGGGGCCCGACCGGGACGTGCACAGCGGCGCCGCCTCCGGCGTGACCGTGAATCCGGCCCTCGTCCTGTCCCGGGTGCTCGCGCAGCTGCACGACGAGGACGGGGGCATCGCGATCCCCGGCTTCCATGACGGCGTGGCCCCGCTCACCGACGAGCGCGCCGCGGAGCTCGACGCGCTGCCGTTCGATCCCGACGACTGGACGCGGCGCACCGAGACCAGGGTCATCGTGGGGGAGAAGGGGTTCACCCCGAAGGAGCGCCTGTGGGAGCGCCCGGCCATCGAGGTGATCTCCCTGCTCGCCGGTGACCCGGAGGGTATCGAGCGCTCCGTCATTCCGCGGGAGGCCATGGCCTCGCTGAGCATCCGGACCGTCGCCGACCAGCGCAACCATGACGTCGCCGACGCGCTCCGCGCCTTCATCGCCGACATCATGCCCCCCGAGGCGACGTACCGGCTCGAGGTCGACGAGGACATCGCACAGGAGCCGTATCTCTCTCCTCCGGGGCCGTACCGGGATGCGCTGGAGCGCGCTCTCGCCCGCGGGTACGGCCGGCAGGTCCAGGGAAGGATGGGCAATGCCGGGGGAGGGCCGGCCGAGCTGCTGTCCCGGGAGCTCGATGCCCCGGTCGTCTTCCTCGGAACGGGTCTTCCCGAGGACCGCTGGCATGCGAGCGACGAGAGCATCGATCTGCGCATGCTCGTCCGCGGCGCTGCGACCCTCGCGCATCTGTGGCGCGAGCTCGCCGCCGCTTCTTGACTCCGCCGGGGGATGCGAGGAGGAGGCTCGTCCCCCGGCGGGCTACGCTGGACGCAGGCGCCACCGCCCGGTGCCCGGTCGCAGGAGCCCGGCGCGGACGACGCCTGCGAACCTGACACCGACGGCTTGAGGAGAACGACGCCGATGACCGACACCCAGATCTTCGAGCCCGAGGGCCGTGCCATCCCCTTCGTCGACGAGGGCGACGGGCCGGTCAAGCTCGTGCTCATCCAGGAGCGCGGCCTTGCGGCCGACGTGCTCGGAGTGGTCGGTCACTACCTCGCCGAAGAGGCGGGATTCCACGTGGTGCGGATCGGTCATCGTGCCGACGACGCCGACACCTCGATCGACGACCGCGTCGCGGACGCGCTCGCCGTCATCGACCACCTCGGCCTCGGCGACACGTGGATCGGCGGCCATGGCTTCGGCGGCACGATCGCGCGGTCGTTCGCGCTGGCTCATCCGGACCGGGTGAACGGTCTCGCGCTCCTCGGCGTGGAAGACGTGGAGACACCCCTCGCCCCGGTGATCCCGGTGCTGCTGATCCAGGGGACGGCCGACGAGGTCACCCCGTCCGCGAACGCCGAGAGCCTGCGTGCCACGGCTCCGGAGCGCGCCAGCATCAAGGTCGTCGAGGGCGGAGACCACCTCTTCCCGATGACGCACCCCATCGAGACGGCCGTCGTGCTCGAGGAGTACCTGGACTGGGACTGACTTCGAGCCCGCACAGACGCGAACGCCGCGGCCGGAATGGCCGCGGCGTTCGGGGTCTGAGGTCTCAGGCGACCTGAGGGAGCACGGCGAAGGACACGGAGCCCTCGTCGTCCACGCCCGCGTCGAGGACCTTGTCGTCGAGCGCGGAGGCAGCGGCCTCGTCGAGGAACAGGCGCGTGCCCGACAGCTCGACGACCTGATCGGCGGGCTCCGGATCGGCGGTCACGGCGACGGCGAGACGGGCCGCGCCCGTGTCGTCCTGCGCCTCGGCGGTGTGGATGCGCAGCCCGGCGGCCGGCGCGTCGTTCTGTCGACTCACGAGGGTCGACACGATGGCGGTGGCGTTGTCGGTGAGGGTGAGCACGAGCTCTCCTTTCCGGTTGGGGCATGACGCGGTCGCGACATGTCCCGGCTACGATTCCCCATCGCCCCGGATCCTCTCGACCCCCTTGCGCCGACGGGGGCGCTGCCCTTAACCTCGCAGCCGTTTGCGGAGGAACACCTGCGCCGTGCCGTCGCCCTGCGGCACCCGTTCGCGCTCCTCGTATCCGCAGGACTCGTACAGCCGGATGTTCGCTTCGCTGAGGCTTCCGGTGAAGAGCTCGGACTCGCGGGCGTCGGAGGCCTGCTCCGCCGCCTCGAGGAGCTTCCGGCCGATGCCCTCACCCTGCATGTCGGGAGCGATCGCGATGCGTCCGATCAGGAGCAGGTCGTCGTCCTCGACGAACCGGATGGCTCCGACGAGGCGGCCGTCGATCCGGGCACCCAGGCCGCGCTCCGAGGTGAGCTCCGCCTCCATCTCGGCGAGTGTCTGGGTCAGCGGCGGCATGTCGACGCTCCCGTAGATCGCCGCCTCCGACACGAAGGCCGCCCGCTGGATCGTGAGCACCTCGCCGGCATCCGCCGCGGTCAGAGGGGCGATGACCACCTCGGGTCGATCCTCGTGTGCTGCTGTTCCCACTGTTCCGCCTCTCGTGATGGCCGTATCGCCTCCCTCACGTTCGGGGGTGCGCCCGGTGGGTGTCAACCCCCTCGAATCGGGTGCGCGGCGGGGCTACCGTGACGGAAGGAGGTCACACCATGGCAGACACGAAGTCCACGAAGACCAGAAGCTCCCGCAGCAAGGACGGGGCGGCGAAGGCCGGCGTCAAGACCACGCGCCAGCAGAACGCGGAGAAGGGGTTCACGGCATCCCCGACCCTCGCGGCGAACCTGCAGGCCGTGCTCGTCGATCTGCTCGAGCTCTCGCTGCAAGGCAAGCAGGCGCACTGGAACGTCGTCGGACGGAACTTCCGCGACACCCACCGTCAGCTCGACGAGATCATCGAGGACGCCCGGACGTTCAGCGATACCATCGCCGAGCGCATGCGCGCGCTGCACGCGGTCCCCGACGGCCGCAGCGCCACGATCGCGAAGACGACCACGCTGCCGGAGTTCCCGACCGGCGAGGTGTCCACGACAGAGACCATCGACCTCGTCACCGCGCGCCTCGAGGCCGCGGTCGGAACGATGCGCGACGTGCACGACGCCGTCGACGAGGAAGACCCGACGTCCGCCGATCTGCTGCACGCCGTCATCGAGCGGCTGGAGCAGTTCGCCTGGATGGTGAGCGCGGAGAACCGCAGTCCCGCCGGCCGTTGATCGACCCGCTGTCCGACCGCCGCCCTCGTCGCGCTCACGCCGACGGGGGCGGCGGTCCGTCGTGTGAGCGCACCCGCGATCGGGCGCGCCGCAGCAGGCCGGGCAGCGCCATCCACAGTCCGACCACGAGCACGAGGGACGCGATGAGCGCGACGATCCCGGCGGTCCGGCTGACCGTGAAGTCGATGATGAGAGTCGTGACGCCGATCGTGAGGGCGCCGATCACGAACAGGTCGATCTTCACCAACCGCGCCGCCGTCCGGACGAGGTCGGGCTTCAGCCGGCTGCCGAACAGGGCGCGGTGGATTCCGACGGGGGCGAGGGCGAGGATCGTCGCGAGAGCGGCGAGGGCCACGAGGACGACGTACAGGTCGCGCTGGAACTCGTCCATGTCGGTGAAGCGCGGCTGGAAGGCCACCGCCAGAAGGAAGCCGGTGAGGATCTGGGTTCCGGTCTGCATGACCCGCAGCTCCTGCAGCAGCTCCTCCCAGTTGCGGTCCGCGCGCTCGTTCGGGGTCTCGTCGCGGCCGTCGTCGCGGTCGTCGCGCTCGTCCGCGGCGCCACGGGGTTCTGCTCTCATGGCGATAGTCTCGTGGGCACGATCCGCCGCTGTCCAGGACCTTGCGCGGCCTGGCGGAGACGCCTCAGGAAAGGACCCGAGATGACCCTGCCTCCGATCGACGAATGGTGGCCAGAGCTGTCCGACGACGCGCGCCGAGCGGTCATCGGCAGCGGCTCGCGGCACCTCGATGAGGACGTCCGCGAGGAGATCAGGGAGATCACCGGAGCGGTTGTCGGGATGATCGAGTCGCTGTCCGACGACGACCTCGCGTACGCCCGAGACCACGCGCCCGCGGAGGAGTGAGGCGTCAGCCCTCCGGCCGCTCGGCCGTCTCCTCGCGCAGCCGCGGCTCCGTGCGGCGCTCCGGACGCACGCCGTGCTTGTCGGCGTAGAACGCGCGGATCCGGTCCATGTCGGCGGCCACGTCTCCCGTGAGGTCGATCGTCGGCCCGAGGCCGGTCGTCATCGTGTGGCGGTCGACGAAGCCGAGGGTGACCGGCATGCCGGTGGCACGCGCGATCCGGTAGAAGCCGCTCTTCCAGTACTCGTTGCCGCCGCGGGTGCCGTCGGGGGTGACGACGAGGCCGAACACGGTCCCGGCGTGAACTTGCTCCACGACCTCGCCGACAATGCGTGCCGGATCCGCCCGGTCGACGGCGATGCCGCCGAGGCCGCGCATGATCGGGCCGCGCCAGCCGCGGAACAGGCTCTTCTTGCCCAGCCAGTGCACTTCGATTCCCAGCCGCCAGGCGATCGCGAGCATGAGCACGAAGTCCCAGTTCGAGGTGTGCGGGGCGCCGATCAGGACGGTCGGCCGCGTGGGGGCGGCGTCGGCGACGAGGGTCCACCGGCTGACGGCCCAGTACACGCGGGCGAGGAATCGTCGGAGCATCCGTCCAGATTAAGGGGAGCGGCCTATCGATCACCTGGCGGCTCGGCCGCGGAGGCGTGCGTGAGCGCCGCGGCGAGAGCGGGGTCCAGCCCGGAGATCTCCTCGACGGGGACGGCCAGCGCGAGCAGTGCCCTGCTGAAGTAGTTGCGCGCCGCCGCCGCCAGGGTGATGTCCACGATCTGCCGGTCGCTGAACCCCGCCTCGCGCAGCTCCTGCGTGTCCGCATCGGTCATCGCCCAGGGAGCCGTCGACAGGCGTGCGGCGAAGCGGATCACGACCTGCTCCTGCTCCGTGAAACCGCGGTCGTCTCCGGCGGCGAAGGCGGCGAGTCCTTCCTCGTCGACGACTCCCGCGCGGAGGGAGCGGCGGCCGTGGGCGAGCAGACAGTGTGCGGAACCGAGGGCCCGCGCCGCACCGAGGGTCGCGGCTTCGTAGACTCCCACGCCGATCGACGGGACGACCGCGCGGACGAGCTCCTCGAAGGCGGCGTGGGCTTCGGGGTTCACGGCCATGGCGCGGGTGTGTGCGAACACGATCCCGTCGTCGGCGAGGTCGCTCTCGTACATCGCCGCGACATGTCCGGTCGCGGTGGCCCGCTCGGGAGGGTGGATGATCATGGCGCCTCCTCGGCTCCGGGGGCGCGGCGAGGGTGCGCACCCCCTCGCCGGGAACGATACGCCGCTCTCAGGTCGCAGAGAAGAGCCTCGGCGCCGGGTGCTCGTGGCAGGCGTACGATCGAGGGATGACCGAATCGAAGCAGGAGAGCACCGGGCAGGACGCGCCGCTCGGGCTGCAGCCGCTGCCGGGCGCGATCGAGCTGCTCGACGGCGGCGCCGCCGGCTACTGCAGCAACGGCGTCTGCCACATCCCCGCCCCGAAGGAGCGGTGAGCAGCAGACGCCGTCGGTGTCTCTGCGCGGTCAGTGACCGCCGTGCGCCGCGTCGCCGATGTCGTCGGCGGGCTTGCGCACCAGCGGGCTGAGCGCGACCGCGGCGAGCGAGATGATCGCCGCGATGAGGAACGCCGTGCGCGCACCGGGGGCACCGGCCACCGCCCGCGACAGGCCCTCGTCCTCGCCGGCGTGCAGGATGGCCGAGTACGTGACCGTGAGCAGCGCGACACCGGCGGCGCCGCCGACCTGCTGCAGCGTGTTCAGCACGGCCGAGCCGTGCGAGTACAGCGAACGGTGCAGCGACCCCAGCGACGAGGAGAAGAGCGGCGTGAACGACATCGCGAGGCCGACCGACATGGCCGCCTGCACGATGATCAGCAGCCACCACACGGTGTGCTCGCCGACCGTCGAGTAGAAGAAGAGCGACGCCGAGACGAGGATCGTGCCGGGGATGAGCAGCGGTCGGGTGCCCTTCGCGTCGTACACGCGACCCATGATCGGTCCGAGGAGACCCATCAGCACCGAACCGGGGAGCAGGATGAGGCCCGACTCCAGAGCGCTGAGTCCGGCGACGTTCTGCAGGTACTGCGGCAGCAGCGTGAGCGTGCCGAACATCGACAGCGCCAGGATCGTCATGATGATGACGGCCAGCGAGAAGTTCGCCGAACGGAACACGCGCAGGTCGAGCAGCGCGTCGTCCACCCGCTGCAGCACGAGCTGGCGCCAGACGAAGAGGGCGAGCGAGACGGCGCCGACGACCAGGGCGATGACGCCGGTCGTGCCGCCCGCACCGCCTTCGCCGCCGAACTGGCTGAGGCCGAAGACGATGCCGCCGAAGCCGAGCGCCGCGAGCGGGATGGACAGCACGTCGAGCGGAGCCTTGCGGGTCTCGCCGAGGTTCGTCATCCACTTCGCGCCCATGCCGAGCGAGATCAGGGCGATGGGCAGCACGATCGCGAACAGCGCGCGCCAGTTGAACGCGTCCAGCACGGCGCCCGCGAGCGTCGGGCCGATGGCGGGCGCGAGCGAGATGACGAGGCCGACGCGACCCATCATGCGGCCGCGGGACTGCGCGGGCACGACGTTCATGATCGTCGTCATCAGCAGCGGCATCATGATGCCGGTGCCGGCGGCCTGGATCACGCGACCCACGAGCAGCACGGAGAACCCGGGCGCGACGAGCGCCACGAGCGTGCCGAGCGAGAAGGCCGTCATCGCGGCGATGAAGACCTGTCGCGTCGTGAAGCGCTGCAGGATGAAGCCGGTGGTCGGGATGACCACCGCCATCGTGAGCATGAACGCGCTCGTCAGCCACTGCCCGAGCTCGGGCGGGATGCCGAGATCAGTGTTCAGGTGCGGGATCGCGATGCCCATCGTCGTCTCGTTGAGGATGGCGACGAAGGCGGCGACGAGCAGCAGCCAGATGACCCGCATGTCCTTGCGGGGGATGCCCCCGCTCGATGCGGGGGGCGTCGTGATGGAGCCGGTATCGACGGCAGACATGGGCGGCCTCCAGGGCATCGGAGAGAAGAGGAAGGTGCGAGAGTTCGCGAGAGTCATTCAGCGTAACGGGTCGGACGGACATTTCATTCCGAAATCTGGGATATCGCTGAACGCCGAGACAGCGGAGCCGGTGTCCTGGGGGGTGAGTACGCTGGCGCCATGAGCATGGGCGGGATGGGCGGTGGTCCGCGGGGCGGTTTCCGCGGCGTGGACGAGGACGCCCAGCGTCGGCTCAACGCGGAGGCTCCGAAGATCGACGGCCTCGGCACCCGGGTCGTCGCTCTGTTCAGCGCCTACCGGTGGCGCATCCTCTTCACCGGTGTCCTCGTGGTCCTCGGCGCGGGCATCGCGGTCATCCCGCCGCTCCTCGTGCAGCGCATCTTCGACGACGCGCTGTTCCCCGTCGACGGCGGCGGCCCCCACCTCTCGCTGCTCGGCGTGCTCGTCGGCGCGATGGTCGGCCTCTTCCTCTTCTCGGCGGTCCTCGGCGTCGCACAGACCTGGCTCACGGCCACGGTCGGCAACAGCGTCACGGGCGATCTCCGGGTGCGGCTGTTCGAGCACCTGCAGGCCATGGAGCTCGGCTTCTTCACCCGCACGAAGACCGGCGTGATCCAGTCCCGGCTGCAGAACGACGTCGGCGGCGTCTCGGGCGTGCTGACGAACACGGTCACCAGCATCCTCGGCAACGCCGTCACGGTGATCGCCTCCCTCGTCGCGATGATCCTCATCGACTGGCGCCTCACCCTCATCGCCGTCGTGCTCATGCCGTTCCTCGTGCTCGTGCAGCGACGCGTGGGACAGGTGCGCGCCCGCATCGCGGGGGAGACCCAGGAGTCGCTGTCCGAGCTGACCTCCATCACCCAGGAGACCCTGAGCGTCTCGGGCATGCTGCTGTCCAAGGCGTTCAACCGCCAGCGCACCGAGTCCGAGCGCTATCAGCAGGAGAACCGCAATCAGGTGCGCCTCCAGGTGCGGCGGGCCATGAGCGGTCAGGGTTTCTTCGCGGTCGTCCAGGTCATCATGGCCAGCGTCCCCGCCGTCATCTACCTCGTCTCCGGATACCTCATCGCGGGCGGCACGGGAGCGATCACCGCGGGGACGATCGTGGCCTTCACGACGGTCCAGGCACGGCTGCTCATGCCGCTCATGGGGCTCATGCGGGTCTCGCTCGATCTGCAGACCTCGTCGGCGCTGTTCGCCCGCATCTTCGAGTACCTCGACCTCGTCCCCGAGATCACCGACGCCCCCGATGCGATCGCCGTGGCGCAGGCCCCCGGGCCGCGTGGACGCATCGAGTTCCAGGACGTCGTGTTCCGGTATCCGGACGCGGCAGCCGACTCGCGTCCCACCCTGCACGGGGTCTCCTTCGTGGCCGAGCCCGGGCAGCACGTCGCCTTCGTCGGCCCCTCCGGCGCGGGCAAGACGACGATCCTCTACCTCGCACCGCGGCTGTACGAGGCCAAGGGCGGCGCGGTGGTGTTCGCGGGGGCCGACGTGCGCACCCTCACGCAGGAGTCGATCATCGACGACGTGGGCATCGTCTCCCAGGAGACCTATCTGTTCCACGCGACGATCCGGGAGAACCTCCGCTACGCGAAGCCCGATGCGACGGACGAGGAGCTGGTCGCCGCCTGCACCGCGGCCAACATCCACCACATCATCGCAGGATTCGAGAAGGACTACGACACGGTCGTGGGGGAGCGCGGGTACCGGCTCTCCGGTGGCGAGAAGCAGCGCATCGCGATCGCCCGCGTGCTGCTGAAGGACCCGCCGGTGCTCCTGCTCGACGAGGCGACCTCCGCCCTGGACACCGTGTCCGAGCGCGTGGTGCAGGAGGCCCTCGACGAGGCGGCCAAGGGACGCACGACCCTGTCGATCGCGCACCGCCTGTCGACGGTCATGGGGGCGGACGTCATCCATGTGCTGGAGGCCGGGCGCATCGTGGAGTCCGGCACCCACGCCGAGCTGCTCGCGCAGGGCGGCCTCTACGCCGAGCTGGCGGCGCAGCAGGTGGCCGCATCGCGCGTGCTCGACGCCGAGATCGAAGCGGAAGCGGAGGAGGAGGCGGCGATCCGGGGCGGTGTCGAGGAGGGCGTCGAGGCGGGCCTCGCCGCGCGCCGTGCGGATCGCGAGCCGGAGGATTCCGCCGCAGCCGATGCCGTCGTGGCGCTGACGACGGGCGTCCCGCTGCCGACGGCATCGAGCACTGACGCCCGGCCGCGCCCGACCGACGGGTGACGACCGCGAGGGTCAGTGCACGGAGAGCCCGCCGTCGATGAACAGCGACTGGCCAGTGACGTAGGCCGAGCCTGGACCGGCGAGGAAGATCGCGGCTGCGGCGAAGTCCTCCGGAAGACCGTTGCGTCCGATCATCGTCCGGGCCGCGAGGGCCGCGATCGTGGCTGGGTCCTCCTGCAGCCGGGCGTTCAGGGGCGTGAGGACGAATCCCGGGACGAGGGTGTTGCTCGTCACCCCGGTGCCGCCCCAGGCCTCGGCCTCCGAGCGCATGAGCGACTCGACCGCGCCCTTGGAGGCGCCGTACACCCCGCTGCCCACGAACGCGCGGTGCGCCTGCTGGGAGCTGATGTGGATCAGTCGCCCGTAGCCGCGCGCCGCCATGCCCTGCGCCCAGCGCTGACCGAGGAGGAACGGGGCGAGCGCATTGACGGTCATCGTGGCGTCCCAGTCCGCCTCGGTGATCTCCGCGTAGGGCGGACGGATGTTGATGCCGGCGGAGTTGACGAGGATGTCCGGCTCGCCGAAGGGCACGGCCGCGGCCTCCGCGACCGCGTGGATGCCGTCGCGCGTGCTCAGATCGCCGACCACGCCCGCGGCCCGGCACCCCTGTGC
Source organism: Microbacterium sp. UMB0228 (assembly GCF_002871415.1). NCBI lineage: Bacteria > Bacillati > Actinomycetota > Actinomycetes > Micrococcales > Microbacteriaceae > Microbacterium > Microbacterium sp. UMB0228. Next base: position 560,356 of record NZ_PNFU01000001.1, read on the forward strand.
GTTCAGCTCCTCGACGGTCTCGGCGATGCGCTCCGCGCCGCGCGCGACGATCACCGTGGCCGCGCCGGCCCGGGCGAGCGCCGTCGCGATGCCGCGACCGATACCCGAGCTGCCGCCGGTCACGACCGCCGTGCGGCCGTCGAGCGCGAACAGCGAGGAGAGGTAGTCGGTCATGCGGGGGTCCTTCCGGCGGGGCTCACCACGCGAGGGCGTCGGCGAGGGTGGGGTCGGGGCGGGCGTCGGCGAACTCCGGAAAGGCACGCAGCTCGGCCAGGAACGCGGAGACCTCCGCCGCGTAGGCGGGATCGGGATGGGTGTCCGCGATCTCCCGGAGCGGAGCGACGTCCATCGCGAGGATGAGGTCGAGCCGCGCGGTCACGGCGGCATGCGCGCCCGCCTCCTGCAGGACGCGGATCCCGCCGCGGAGCGCGGCGAGGTAGTCGCGGAGCACGGGGAGCTGCGCCTTGCTCTGGGTGATCGAGGTGCCGTCCGCTCGGACGCGCCAGCGCACCACGACGTCCGGCAGCACGTCGAAGGCGCGCGCCCGGGTGTACATCGTCTGCGCGACGACCTGGTCCTCGTAGGCCACCCCTTCGGGGAACCGCAGGTCGGACCACATCTCCGTGCGGCTCACCTTGGACCACGCGACGATGTTCGACACGGCCTGCGGGTGCTCCGCGAGAGCGGTGCCGAGGCGGGCCGGAGAGGTCGCCGCGGCCACCCACGGCTGCACGCGGCCGGGCACGTATCCTCGCCCCTGCGGGCGCAGCCGCACGTAGGCGCCGGCGGCGAAGTCGCTCCCCGTGCGCTCGAGCGTGCCCACGAGCGTCGACAGGGCATCCGGCGTGAGCTCGTCATCCGCGTCGAGGAAGCCGGTGTAGGGCGTGTCGACCTGCGCGAGGCCGACATTGCGCGCGGCGCCGAGCCCGACGGAGGCCTCGTGCCGGATCACGGTGAACCGGGGATCCCTCGCGGCGGCGTCGGTGAAGATCGCTCCCGTGTCGTCCGTGGAGCCGTCGTCGATGAGGATGGCACGCCACCGCTCGTCCGTCTGCGCGCGGAGGGAGTCGAGGGCGGCCGGGGCGAACGCGGCGATGTCGCGTCCGGGCACGATCAGCGTCACGGTCGGGGAGGGGGCGGTCACTCCGCCGAGTCTAGGGCCGTCCGTCAGCCGCGGACCGCGACGACCGCCTCCGCGACCAATGCGGCGAGGCGCTCGGGAGCGTCCGCCGGGAGGGCGGTGCGCCCGAAGGTGAACCGCACGGCCGTCTGGGCGACCTCCGGGGTGATGCCGCAGGCGAGCAGCACGGGGGAGGGCTCGTCGCTGCCGGCCGCGCAGGCGGAGCCGCTGGACGAGATCACCCCGCGGCGCTCCAGCTCCAACAGCACCGCCTCGCCGCTCACACCCGCGATCGTGAAGCTCGCCGTCGCGGGGAGCCGATGCACGGGATGCCCGGTCAGCGTCGCGTCGGGCACCCGCCGGGTCACCTCGCCGATGAAGCGCGCCGTCGCCTCTGCCGCTCGGGCCGCAGCGGCCGCGCGCTCGTGCTCCGCGAGCTCGAGCGCCGTCGCCAGGCCGACTGCTCCGGCGACGTCCACCGTGCCGGACCGCCGTCCGCGCTCCTGGCCCCCACCGTGCAGGAGCGGCTCCAGAGGGAGGCGTCCGCGGACGACGAGCGCCCCGGTCCCTTTGGGAGCGCCGAGCTTGTGCCCGGCGATCGACACGGCGTCGGCATCCAGATCGTGCAGGGGCAGCCAGCCGGCCGACTGCACGGCGTCGACGTGGAGGGGCACGCGGCGGGCGCGGACGACCTCGCGGAGCGCGGCGATGTCCTGGACGGTGCCGATCTCGTTGTTCGCGTGTCCGACGGACACGACGGCCGTGTCGTCGGTGAGCACCGTGTCGAGGGCGTCCGGCCCGATCCGCCCGGTCCCGTCCACCGCGGGCATCGCTACCGTGGCCCCGTGGAACCGCGCGAGGTACGCTGCCGACTCCCGGATCGACTCGTGCTCGATGGGCGACACCACGACGCGCCGCCGCCCGGAGGCGAGCGCTGCCAGCGTGATCCCCTTCACGGCGAGGTTGTTCGCCTCCGTGCCGCCGCCGGTGAAGACGACGTCGCTTACCCGCGCCCCGAAGACGCGGGCGACCCTGGTGCGGGCGTCCTCCAGCGCCCGCGCCGCCGTCTCGCCCGCGGTGTGGTGGCTGGCCGGGTTGCCGAACACCGCGGTGAGGTAGGGCTCCATGGCCGCGCGCACCTCGGGGCGTACCGGCGAGGTCGCGGCGTGATCGAGGTACAGCACGGACTCAGTCGATCCGGAGGTCGAGTCCGAGATCCAGCGCCCGCGCGGAGTGCGTGAGGGCTCCGACCGAGATCACATCCACCCCGGTCTCGGCGATGGCGCGGACGGTGGTCAGGTCGACGCCGCCCGAGGCCTCCACGGTGGCGCGCTCGCCGATGAGGGCCACCCCGGCGCGCAGGTCGTCGAGGGAGAAGTTGTCCAGCAGCACCGTGTGGGCACCGCCGTCGAGCACCGCCGGGATCTGGTCGAGACGGTCGACCTCGACGACGACGTGGGCGGTGTGCGGCAGCCGCGAGAGCGCCTCGCGAAGAGCCGTCGCGAGGTCGAGCCCGGACCGCTGGAGCACTGCGAGGTGGTTGTCCTTCGCCATGACCGCGTCGGAGAGGGAGTACCGGTGGTTCCGGCCGCCGCCGGACACCACGGCGTGCCGCTCGAACGCCCGCAGTCCCGGCGTGGTCTTGCGGGTGTCGGCGATGCGCGCCCGCGTTCCCTCGACTTCGCGGACGTAGGCGGCGGTGAGGGTCGCGATGCCCGACATCCGCTGCACGAAGTTCAGGGCGACGCGCTCGGCGGTGAGGACCGCGCGGGCCGGCCCGGTCACGGTGGCCAGCACGTCGGAGGCGGTGAAGGCATCGCCGTCGCCCACGTGCAGGTCGACCGTGACGTCGGGATCGGTGAGGAGGAACGCGGTGGCGAAGGCCTCGCCGCCGCTGAAGACCCCGTCCTCGCGGGCGACGAGGTCCGCCGTGGCCGTCGTCTCCGCCGGGAGCAGGGTGGTGCTGGTGAGGTCGCCCCAGGGGGCGTCCTCCTCCAGCGCGGCTCCGACGACGCGGTGCAGGGTGGCGTGGGTGAGCATCAGGCGGTCTCCAGGATCGGTGCGTGTGCCGCGGTCGGCGTGGCGGGGGCGTGGTCATCGCGGTGGTGGGCGCCGACCGAGACGGGGCGGGCCAGGGCGGCGCGGATGGCGGCCTCGGCGACCCGCAGCAGGTTCCGGTCCTCGTGCGAGCGCACGTCGGACGCGGGCGGCATCCCGACGGCCCACGCGCACACGGTCCGGAGGGCGCGCTGCAGTCCGGAGCCTGTCCGGTGCAGACCGACCTCGTCCCACAGCAGCCGCTGCAGCGCCGCGCGGTCGAACGCGGGGAGGGGGTCCGGTGGTGCGAGCGCGTCTTCCCTGGTCGTCGCCGGCGGGGAGGGGAGGCGGTCGACCACGGGAGGCCACGGTCCGTCCAGCGCGGCGGCGGCCCTGGCGCCGAACACGGCCCCTTCGAGGAGCGAGTTGGAGGCGAGCCGGTTCGCGCCGTGCACCCCGGTGCGGGCGGTCTCGCCGACGGCGTACAGCCCCGGGATCGTGCTCCGTCCGTGCCGGTCGGTGACGACGCCGCCCATGAGGTAGTGCGCAGCGGGGGTCACCGGCACGGGCTCCGTAGACCAGTCGAAACCGCGAGCGCGCGTCACCCTGTCGATGGTCGGGAAGCGGCGGGCGAGCGCGTCCGCCCCCAGCGCCGTCGCATCGAGGTGCACGGGTGCCCCCTGCCGGGCGGCCTGCCGGGCGATGGCCCGCGCGACGACATCCCTCGGCGCGAGCTCCCCGTCGGGGTGGCTGTCGAACACGAACCGTCGCCCTTCGTGGTCGCGGAGCACGGCACCCTCGCCGCGGACGGCTTCGGAGAGGAGGAAGACCGGGCTGCCGGGAAGCGCGGTCGGGTGGAACTGCACGAACTCCAAGTCGGCGACGGCGGCGCCGGCGCGCAGGGCCGCCGCGATGCCATCGCCTGTCGTCTCCGCCGGGTTCGTCGTGTGCGCGTAGAGCTGCCCCGCCCCGCCCGTCGCGAGAATCACGGCGTCGGCGCGGATCTCGGTCGTGTCGCCCTCGCGGACGACCGTGATCCCGCGGACCCGTCCCTCCTCGACGACGAGGTCGAGGAGCATCGTCCCCTCGCAGACGGCGACGTGTGCGCGGCGAACGGCTGCGCACAGCACGCCGGAGATCGCGGCTCCGGTGGCGTCGCCTCCGGCGTGCAGGATGCGGGCATGGGTGTGCGCCGCTTCGCGCCCGCGAGCGAGAGCGCCGTCCGGTGCGCGATCGAAGGCGACGCCGCGGGCGAGGAGCTCGGCGATCCGGCCCGTGCCGTCCGCTACGAGCGCGCCGACCGCGGCCAGATCGCACAGCCCCCCTCCGGCGCGAATCGTGTCGGCGGCGTGGGCGTCCGCGCTGTCGCCGGGTCCGTAGCTGCCGGCCACGCCACCCTGGGCGAGAGGCATGCATCCGCCTCCGAGGCCGCCCTTCGTCACGACGGTCACCGTGTGCCCGGCCTCGTGCGCGTGCAGTGCGGCGGTGAGCCCGGCGATGCCGGAGCCGACGACGACGACGTTCATCGTGCCCCGGCGGCCACCGGCGGCTTGGCGGCCAGCATCCGCTCGAGCGCGAGGCGAGCCGGGTCGGCGACATCGGGGGAGACCGTGATGCGGTTCGGTGTGCGGCCGGCGACCAGCTCCTCCAGGACCCACGCGAGGTAGCCCGGATGGATGCGGTACATGGTCGAGCACGGGCACACGACCGGGTCGAGGCAGAAGATCCGGTGCTGCGGGTACTGTGCGGCCAGGCGGCGCACGAGGTTGATCTCGGTCCCCACCGCGAACGTCGTCGGCTCCGTGGCCTCGGCGATGGCGCGGCGGATGTACTCCGTGGACCCGGCCTCGTCGGCCGCGTCGACGACCTCCATCGGGCACTCCGGGTGCACGATCACGCGGACCCCCGGGTGCTCCGCGCGGGCCTGCTCGATCTGCGCCACGGTGAAGCGCCGGTGCACGGAGCAGAAGCCGTGCCAGAGGATCACCTGCGCGTCGACGAGCTCCTCCGCGGTGGAGCCGCCGAGCGCTCGCCGCGGGTTCCACATCGGCATCCGGTCGAGGGGCACCCCCATGGCCTTCGCGGTGTTCCGGCCCAGGTGCTGATCGGGGAAGAAGAGCACGCGACGGCCGCGCGCGAAGGCCCACTCCAGGACCGTGGCGGCGTTGGACGAGGTGCACACGATGCCGCCGTGTCGCCCGACGAAGCCCTTGATCGCCGCCGAGGAGTTCATGTAGGTGACGGGGATCACCGGCACGCGGCCGTCGGCGTCCGGGGTGTCGAGGTCGCCCAGCACGTCGGCGAGCTGCTCCCAGCACTCCTCCACCTGGTCGATGTCGGCCATATCCGCCATCGAGCACCCGGCGGCGAGGTTCGGCAGGATCACCGCCTGGTCGGGACGCGAGAGGAGGTCGGCGGTCTCGGCCATGAAATGCACGCCGCAGAAGACGATCGCCTCCGCGTCCAGCCGCATCGTGGCGGCGGTGGCGAGCTGGAACGAATCGCCCACCTCGTCGGCGTGCGTCACGACTTCCTCGCGCTGGTAGAAGTGCCCGAGGATCACCACGCGATCTCCGAGCGCGGCTTTCGCCACCTCGATGCGTCGGTGGAGCTCCGCCTCGCCGGCCTCGCGGTAGGCCGCGGGGAGCTCTCCCTGCCGGGGAGCCCCGGTGGGGATGACATCGCCCATGGAGGAGCCGGGGCCGTAGCCGGGGCGTGTGTCGAAGTCCCAGGGGCCGACGGCGAGGTCGGTCGTGCAGGTGGCGTCGGTGGAGACCCCGCCGACGATGGCCTGGATGGCGTGGTCGACGGACGGATCCGGCGACGGGACGGCGGGCATCGGGACGAAGGTGGTGCTCATCGGGTTCTCGTTTCCTCCGGGCGGAGCGGACCGCGGTCGGCCAGCTCGAGATCGGTGTCGTCGCGGTACAGGCGGGCCGGGCGATGACTGCCCGTCCGGAAGCGGTCGGTGCGGGTCAGGTTGCCGGCGGACTCGACCTGCCGCCGGAAGTTCGCGGGGTCGAGTGCGCGCCCCAGGATCGACTCGTAGGCCTCCCGGAGCTCGGCGAGCGTGAACTCGGCGGGCAGGAAGCCCTGGGCCACGCGGCTGTACCCGACCTTGTTCCGCAGGCGCCAGAGCGCGTACTCGATGATCTCGTGATGATCGAAGGCGAGCGCCGGCAGGTCGTCGACATCGAACCACTCGACATTCTCCGGCGCACGGCCCGATGCCCGGTGCGCGGTGATCTGGGCTTCCACGTCGTCCTGACGCAGCAGTGCCCAATACACGATCGAGACGACCCGCGTGGGGGAGCGGTCGACGGCGCCGAAGGCGTAGAGCTGTTCCAGATAGGTGGGCGCGAGGCCGGTCGTCTCGGCGAGCGTACGGGCGGCGGCGTCGACCGGCGACTCCTCGGAGGTGAGCCACCCGCCGGGGAGCGCCCACCGCTCGGCGAACGGCTCGCGGGTGCGGCGGACGAGGGGGAGCGCCAGCACGGGCGGACCGTCGTCACCGCGGCGCAGCGTGAGGATCACCGTCGAGACGGCGACGCGGATGTCCGCACTTCGAGTCATAGACACCTTAACCTCCGGCATCGATCTTAGTGTCATTGAGACCTTTAGTGCGCGCCTATGACGAGGGAAGACGTCGAGTCCGAAACGTTATCTCTCGCCCGCGGGAAGGCTTGTCCCCCCGCGGTGGGTTTGTTAGGTTACTGTCCTAACAAACCCCTTCGAGGGCGGCCGCAGGCCACCTCCCGGGGTTCCCGTGAACCCCGCCCGGGGTTCGGCTCCAACCGGAGAATCCCTCCTGCAGTGCAGCACCGAGAGGAAATGAAGAATGATCCGTAACGGAAAGCGCAAGATCGCGCTCACGGCGGTCGCGGGGGCCTCGGTCCTCGCCCTGGGCCTGACGGCCTGCGGCAGCGGTGGAGGCGGCGACGACGGCGGCAACGCCGACGGCGACCGCGCGCTCCGCGTCTGGGCCGGCAGCACGACCCCGATCACCACGAACTACAACCCCTTCGCCCCGAACGTGCTCCACGGCGCACTCGGCCCCATCTACGAGCCGCTGTTCTTCTACAACAAGACCAAGGACGAGGAGCCCATCGGCCTCATCGGCGAGTCCTTCGAGTACAACGAGGACGGCACGCAGATCACGGTGAAGATCAAGCCCGACCTGAAGTGGAGTGACGGCGAGCCGCTCACGGCTGCGGACGTGGCCTTCACCTTCCTGTACGAGGCGAACAACCCCGAGGGCAACAAGCTGATCTCCGCGGAGGCCATCGACGACACGACGGTCGTGCTCACCTACGGCATCGCGCAGTACACCACCGAGTTCCAGCGGATGGGGTCCAGCTACATCCTCCCCGAGCACATCTGGAAGGACGTCGACGACTTCGCGAACTTCACGAACGAGAAGCCGGTCGGCTCCGGGCCCTACGTCGTCGACAAGACCACCAGCGAGTCCTACACCTTCGTGGCGAACGAGAACTTCCGCGGTGCCGACGAGCTGGCCATCAAGAAGGTCCAGTACATCGCGGTCGACAACAACCAGACCGCCCAGGATCTCGTCGCCGCCGGCGAGCTGGACTGGACCGGGATGTTCATCCCGAACCCGGACGACGTGACCGGCAACGGCAAGATCGAGTGGATCAACACGCCGCAGGACCCGTCGGTCCTCTACACCTGCTCGAACGCCGACCTCGGCTGCACGGGCCCGCAGACCGACGTGGCCGTCCGGCAGGCGCTGAACGTCGCGATCGACCGTGCGACCATCAAGGACAAGGCGTTCGTCGGGCTCACCGCCGACATCTCACCGGCGTACACGCTGCTCCCGCGTGACGAGAAGTGGCTCACGGACGACGCGTACGAGGTCAGCCCGCAGGAGGCGAACGTCGAGGAGGCCACGTCGATCCTCGAGGCCGCCGGATACACCAAGGGCTCGTCGGGCATCTACGAGAAGGACGGCGTTCCGGTCGAGCTCAGCTTGATCTCGGTCGACGGCTGGACGGACTACAACGACGCCGCGAAGCTCATCGCCGAGCAGGCCGAGGCCGCGGGCATCAAGATCACTCCGTCGACCGTGCAGTGGCAGGAGTTCGTCGACACCCGCCAGTCGGGTGAGTACCAGCTGATCGTCGGCGGCGTCGTGGGCACCACGATCGCCGACCCGTTCCAGATCTACCGCGACTGGTTCGGCGGCACCGAGGTGCAGTCCACCAGCCCGGTCGGCACCGAGATCCCCCCGGGGCGCTGGAACTTCAGCCGGTACAACAACCCCGCCGTCGATGCGGCGATCCAGCAGGCCATCAGCACCGAGGACGAGGCGGAGCGCAAGGAGCTCTACGCCACCATCCAGGACGCGATCGTCAATGATGTGCCCTACATCCCGCTCGTGATCAACGCCACGCAGACCTTCTACAACACGAAGGACTACACCGGGTGGCCGACCGAGGAGAACCTCTACGCGTTCCCGCCGTCCTGGGGCGCCATCGCCGCCGGGTACGTGCTGACGCAGATCAAGCCCGCCGGCTGAGCGACGAGAGGAGCAGGGGAAGCAGGAAGTCAGGACGAGTGACATGAAGTTCTATGCACGAAGGATCGGGTTCTACGCGTTCACGCTGTGGGCCGCGATCTCCATCAACTTCCTGCTTCCCCGGCTCATGCCGGGGGACCCGGCCGATATCTTGATCGCCAAGATCCAGCGGGCCGGCGGAGAGGTCTCCGAGACCACCATCCGCAACATCAAGCTCCTGCTCGGCGGTGATGATTCCTCCCTCTGGGAGCAGTACCTCGCGTACTGGGGACGCATGCTCCGCGGCGATCTCGGGGTGTCGGTGACGAAGTTCCCCACCCCGGTGGCCGAGCTGATCGCCGGCGCCCTGCCGTGGACGCTGGTGCTCGTCGGCACCGCGACGGTCATCTCCTTCCTGCTCGGCGTCGTGCTCGGCGCGTGGGCCGGCTGGAAGCGGGGTACCTGGGTCGACCACCTGATCCCGGCGACCACCGTGCTGCAGTCCATCCCGTACTTCTGGCTCGCGCTCGTCCTCATCGCCGTCTTCGCGGTCGGTCTCGGCTGGTTCCCGATGTTCGGCGGCTACGACGTCTTCGACTTCCCGGACGGCCCGGAGCCGACCTGGGCGTTCTTCAGCGATGCGGTGGCCCACTCGCTTCTTCCCGCGATCACGATCGTGATCAGCTCGGTGGGCGGCTGGATGTTCGGCATGCGCAACATGATGGTCTCCACGCTCGCCGAGGACTACGTCCTCACCGCCGAGGCGAAGGGACTGCGGCCGCGACGCATCATGACGACGTACGCCGCGCGCAACGCGGCCATCCCGTCGATCGCGGGCTTCTCGATCACGCTCGGGTTCGTCGTCGCCGGCTCCATCGTCATGGAGCAGGTGTTCACCTATCCGGGCGTCGGCAAGCTCATGTTCCAGGCCGTCACCAACAACGACTACGCGCTGATGCAGGGGCTGTTCCTCGTGATCACCCTCACGGTGCTCGTCGCCAACTTCTTCATGGACCTCGTCTATGGCTTCATCGATCCGAGGGCTCGCCAGAATGTCTGACACGAAGAACCCGCTCCTCGTGGAGGAGCCTCCCACCGTCGCCCCCGAGGGCACCGTCGCCCTGGCCACGCAGCGTCAGGAGCGCCGGCGCCGCCGGATCCTGCCCCGCACGTCGCCGAAGTTCATCGTCGGCTCCGTGCTCGTGCTCGCCATCGTGCTCTTCGCGATCATCGCGCCGTTCTTCACGCAGAACCCGCGCAGCACCGACAACCCCGCTCTCGCCGCGCCGTCGGCGGAGCACTGGCTCGGCACGACCAAGCTCGGCAACGACGTGTTCGCGCAGCTCGCCGTCGGGGCGCAGGGGTCGCTGCTCATCGGCGTGACGGCCGGCGGCATCGCCATCGTGCTGTCCCTCCTCTTCGGCGTCCTGGCCGGGTATCTCGGCGGCTGGCGGGAGGATGTCCTCGCTCTCCTGACCAACGTCATGATCGTCATCCCCGGACTGCCGCTGGTCATGGTGATCGCGTCGTTCGTGCCGCAGCGCAGCTGGCAGCTCGTGGCCTTCGTCCTCGGCATCACGTCGTGGGCCGGCGCGGCGTACGTGCTGCGATTGCAGACCCGCTCGCTCCGCACCCGCGACTACGTGTACGCCTCGAAGGTGGCGGGGGAGAAGTCCCTGCGGGTCATCCTCGTCGAGATCATGCCGAACCTGCTCCCGCTGCTGACCGCGCAGTTCTTGTTCGCGATCATCTTCGCCATCCTCGGCGAAGCGGGGCTGTCGTACCTCGGCCTCGGTCCGAACTCCTCGATCACCTGGGGCTCGATCCTCAACGACGCCCAGTCCGGTCAGGCCCTCGGCCGCGGTGCCTGGTGGTGGTTCGTGCCGCCGGGCATCATGATCGCGATCCTTGGCGCGGGACTCGCGCTGATCAACTTCGCCATCGACGAGGTCATCAACCCGAAGCTGCGCAACGCACCCGATGCGGCCCGTCGTCTGCGCAAGGCCGCGAAGGAGAAGGGGGTCACCGCATGAGCGACGCCGTGCTCACCGCCAGGAACGTCTCGATCGAGTACGAGGTCGATCCGCCCGTCAAGGCGGTCCGGGATGTCTCGCTGACCCTCCACCGGGGCGAGATCCTCGGTCTCGCGGGGGAGTCGGGCTGCGGCAAGACCACCCTCGCGTACGGGATGAACCGGCTACTCAAGGCGCCGGCCCTGATGACCGACGGCGAGATCGTGTTCCACGACCGCGACGGTCATGACATCGACGTCGTCGGACTCGACGGGGACGGGCTGCGCGCCTTCCGCTGGGACAAGATCTCGATGGTCTTCCAGGGGGCGATGAACTCCCTCAACCCTGTCATCTCGGTCCGCGCGCAGATCTTCGACATCTTCGACACCCACCGCCCCGGAATGTCGAAGAAGGCCAAGCAGGAGCGCGCCGAGGAGCTGCTCACGCTCGTCGGCGTGGACCCCGGCCGGCTGACGAGCTTCCCGCACGAGCTCTCCGGCGGTATGCGCCAGCGCATGATGATCGCGATGGCGCTGGCGCTCGACCCGCAGGTCATGATCATGGACGAGCCCACCACGGCGCTCGACGTGGTCGTGCAGCGCGGCATCATCCGGGAGATCATGCGCCTGCGCGAGAAGCTCGGCTTCGCGGTCATCTTCATCACGCACGACCTGCCCATGCTCATCGAGATCAGCGACCGCATCGCTGTGATGCTGCAGGGCCGGATCGTCGAGCAGGGCACCGCGGCCGAGATCTACCGCAACCCGCAGCACGAGTACACCCAGCGCCTGCTGTCGAGCTTCCCGTCCCTCACGGGTGAGCGGGGCGACTTCGTCCGCAGCGGCGGCGTCAACCAGGAGGTCATCCGATGAGCGTGGACGGGACGAGGCGCGGCGGCACCCTCGAGGCGAGGAACCTCGTGAAGGACTTCCACCTGCGGTCGGGGTTCCGCACGAGCGTGCTGCACGCGGTGAAAGACGTGTCGTTCACGCTGGAGGCCGGGCGGACCACGGCTCTCGTCGGCGAGTCCGGGTCGGGCAAGTCGACCATCGCCCGGATGCTGATGAAGCTGGAGACGCCGACCTCGGGCAGCATCCTCCTCGACGGCGAGGAGTCCGGCACGCGGGGGTCGGCCCTCGAGCGCTACCGGTCGGACGTGCAGATGGTCTTCCAGGACCCGTTCGCGTCGCTGAACCCGTTCCACACCATCGTGCACCACCTGGAGCGTCCGATCCGGCTGCACCACCCCAAGCTCGACAGTCGCGAGGTGCGGGCGCGGGCGATCGAGCTGCTGGAGCGCGTGCGGCTCACTCCGGGCGAGAGCTTCGCCGAACGGCGCCCGCACGAGCTCTCCGGCGGACAGCGGCAGCGTGTGGCGATCGCGCGGGCCCTGGCCCCCGGCGCCCGGTTCATCGTGGCGGACGAGCCGGTGTCGATGCTCGACGTGTCGATCCGGCTCGGCGTGCTCAACCTGCTCGCCGAGCTGCAGCGGGAGGAGAATCTCGGCGTCCTCTACATCACGCACGACCTGGCGACCGCGCGGCACTTCTCCGACGACATCATGGTCCTCTTCCGGGGCGACGTCGTGGAGCGGGGATCGGCCGACGAGGTGATCCTGAACCCGCAGCACGAGTACACCAGGACGCTTCTGGCGGCGGCCCCCGAACCGGAGAACCTCGGCAGGCTCCGCGACGAGGTCAGGGCGGAGCTCGCGCTGGGCTCCTGAGCGGGCGGGGGAGACCGCTAGACTGAACCCACAATCGAAGACAGGCCGAACGACCGACGCGGGAGAGCCCCGGCGCATGCAGCCGGGCACCGAAGGAGCAAGCCTCCCCGCCAATCTCTCAGGTACGCGTACCGCGGAGGTCCGGCCGCTCTGAAAAGCGATCCCGAGCACCGGGGGATCCGCCGACGGTGAAAGCCCTGCGCTCGCGCGGGCGAAGCTCTCAGGCCCATGACAGAGGGGGAGTTCCCAGGGACGACGTCGTCGTCCCGCCCGACCCAGCCCGGGAGAACTCCATGTCCGACCCCCGCTACACCCCGTTGCGCGAGCGCCATGAGGCGCTCGGCGCCTCCTTCACCGATTTCGGCGGCTGGCAGATGCCGGTGCGCTACACGTCCGACCTCGCCGAGCACCACGCGGTGCGGCGGGCGGCGGGCGTCTTCGACATCTCGCACATGGCCGAATTCACGGTCCGCGGCACCGGCGCGGCGGCCTTCCTCGACTATGCCCTCGCCGGGCGGCTGTCGGCGCTCGCGGTCGGCAAGGCGAAGTACTCCCTGCTGCTGACGGCGGAGGGCGGCATCGTCGACGACGTGATCGTGTACCGGCTGGCCGACGACGACTTCCTCATCATCTCGAACGCCGGCAACCGCGACGCGGTGCGTCGGGCTCTCACCGAGCGGATCGCGGACGCGGACGCGGGCGCCGTGGAGGTCGCCGACGTCTCGGACGACTACGCGCTGATCGCCGTGCAAGGCCCGCGGGCCGAGGAGATCCTCGCGGCGACGGCGGGCATCACCGACGTCAGCATCCCCTGGGCGGAGCAGAAGTACTACGCGTGGGCGACCGCGTCGTTCGCCGGCGAGCCGCTGCTCCTCGCCCGTACCGGCTACACCGGGGAGGACGGCTTCGAGCTCCTCGTCCCGGCCGCCCACGCGACCGCGCTGTGGGACGCCGTCCTCGACGCCGGCGCGCCGCACGGGCTCGTCCCCGCCGGCCTCGCCGCACGCGACACCCTGCGCCTGGAGGCGGGCATGCCGCTCTACGGCCACGAGCTCAGCCTCGACACCGCACCCGCCCAGGCCGGCCTCGGCCGGGTCGTGGTCGCCGCGAAAGACCGTTTCGTCGGCAAGGACGCGCCGGCGCCCGTTGACGATGCCCGCATCCTCGTCGGCCTGACGGCCGAAGGACGACGCGCCGGCCGCGCCGGCTACGCGGTCGTCGACGCCGACGGCACCCCGATCGGAGAGATCACCAGCGGGGCCCTGAGCCCGACGCTCGGCCATCCCATCGCGATGGCGTACGTCGACCCTTCTTCCGCGGAAGAGGGAACCGCAGTATTCCTTGATGTGCGGGGGACCCGCATCCCCGCGACCGTGACCGCCCTGCCTTTCTACCGGAGGACAAAATGACCGACCTCAGCGCACTCCGCTACACCGACGAGCACGAATGGATCGCCGGTGACGGCGACACCGTGACGATCGGCATCACCGACTACGCCGCCGAGAAGCTGGGGGATGTCGTCTTCGTCGAGCTCCCCGCCGTCGGCACCGAGCTGACCGCCGGATCCGTGGTCGGCGAGATCGAGTCCACGAAGTCGGTCGGGGAGCTCTACGCTCCGGTCGCCGGCACGGTCGTCGAGGTCAACGACGCCGTCGTCGACGACCCCTCGCTCGTCAACGCCGAGCCGTTCGAGGGCGGCTGGCTGCTCAAGGTGTCCGTCGCCGCCGGTGCGCTGGACGGACTGCTGGACCGCGACGCGTACGTCGCACTCACGGAGGGCTGATCCGGAAGTGGTTGCATTCGCCGATCGTCACATCGGACCGACCGAGGCCGCCCAGCGCACGATGCTCGACGCGCTGGGTCTCGGCTCCGCCGGCAACGGGACGCTGAGCCCGGTCGAGGAGCTCATGCGTCAGGCCGTCCCCGCCTCGATCTACACGGGACCGGAGGACGCGGTCGCCGACTCCCGCATCCCGGTCGCCGCGTCGGAGACGGAGGCACTGGCCGAACTGCGTGCCCTCGCCGCGCGGAACACGGTGAACTGCTCGATGATCGGCCTGGGCTACTACGGCACCGTCACGCCGCAGGTCATCCAGCGCAACGTGCTCGAGAACCCGTCCTGGTACACGGCCTACACGCCGTACCAGCCCGAGATCTCGCAGGGGCGCCTGGAAGCGCTCATCAACTTCCAGACGATGGTGGCCGAGCTCACCGGCCTCACCACCGCGAACGCGTCGATGCTCGACGAGTCCACCGCGGTCGTGGAGGCGATGCTGCTCGCACGCCGCGCCTCGAAGACCGCGTCGAACGTGTTCGCGGTGGACGCGGACGCACTGCCGCAGACGAAGGCGATGCTCGCGTCCCGCGCCGAGGCGCTCGACATCGAGCTCGTCACGGTCGACTTCGCGGCGGGGGAGGAGCTGCCCGCTGAGCTCTTCGGCGTCTTCGTGCAGTACCCCGGGGCCTCGGGCCGCGTGTGGGATCCGTCCGCGGTGTTCGACGCCGCGCACGTCGCCGGTGCGCTCGCCGTCGCGGCCGCCGACCTCCTCGCGCTGACGCTTCTCACCGCGCCCGGCACCCTCGGGGCCGACGTGGCCGTGGGAACGACGCAGCGCTTCGGCGTGCCGATGGGCTTCGGCGGCCCGCACGCCGGCTACATGGCCGTGCGCGCAGGCCTGGAGCGGCAGCTGCCCGGACGTCTCGTCGGCGTGTCCGTCGACGCCGAGGGCAAGCCGGCCTACCGCCTCTCGCTGCAGACCCGTGAGCAGCACATCCGCCGCGAGAAGGCGACCTCGAACATCTGCACCGCCCAGGTGCTCCTCGCCGTGATGGCATCGATGTACGCGGTCTACCACGGCCCGGACGGACTCCGCGAGATCGCCCGCGACGTCGCCGCCAAGGCGACGCTGCTGCGCGAGTGGCTCGTCGAGGCCGGGGCCGAGGTCGTCCACGAGCACTTCTTCGACACGCTGACCGTGCGCGTCCCGGGCCGGGCGGCGGAGTACGCCGACCAGGCGCGGGGCGGCTACGGCATCCTCCTGCGGGTCGCCGACGCCGACACGATCGGCATCGCGGTCGACGAGACGACCACGGTGGCCGAGCTGCACCAGGTCGCGCAGGTCTTCGGCGGGAAGCAGGAGCGCGCCTTCGGCTTCGGCCTCGGCGACGCGGACGCGCTGCCGGACGCCCTCCGCCGCGAGGACGAGTACCTCACGCACCCGGTGTTCCACAGCCACCGCAGCGAGACCGCCATGATGCGGTACCTGAAGAGCCTGTCCGACCGGGACTACGCCCTCGATCGCGGCATGATCCCGCTCGGCTCGTGCACGATGAAGCTCAACGCCGCCACGGAGATGGCCGCCATCACGTGGCCGGAGTTCGCGGGCATCCACCCGTTCGCCCCGGAGGCCGACGTCCGCGGCTACCTGGAGCTCATCGACCAGCTCGAGGGCTGGCTCGCCGAGATCACCGGGTACGACGCGGTGTCGCTGCAGCCGAACGCCGGCTCGCAGGGTGAGCTGGCGGGCCTCCTCGCGATCCGCGGCTACCACCGCGCGAACGGCGACGACCACCGCATCGTGTGCCTCATCCCGTCCTCCGCCCACGGCACGAACGCGGCCTCCGCCGTGCTCGCCGGCATGAAGGTCGTCGTGGTGGCGAGCGACGCGCTCGGCAACGTCGACCTGGACGACCTCCGCGCGAAGATCGCCCAGCACGCCGACGACCTGGCGGCGCTGATGATCACGTACCCGTCCACGCACGGCGTCTACGAGGAGCAGGTCGTCGAGATCACCGGGGCGGTGCACGCGGCCGGCGGTCAGGTGTACGTCGACGGCGCGAACCTCAACGCGCTCCTCGGCTACGCCCGCTTCGGCGACCTCGGCGGCGATGTCTCGCACCTCAACCTGCACAAGACCTTCGCCATCCCGCACGGCGGCGGCGGCCCGGGCATCGGTCCGGTCGCGGCGAAGGCGCACCTCGCGCCGTACCTGCCGTCGCACCCGCTCGCGCAGCGCGCCGAGCACTTCGGTGGCCACACGTTCGAGGGTGCGGTGATCTCCGCGGCCCCGTACGGCTCTGCGGGCATCCTCCCGATCTCGTGGGCGTACGTGCGCATGATGGGGGCCGGGGGCCTCCGGCGCGCGACCGCCGCGGCCGTCCTCTCGGCGAACTACATCGCCGAGCGCCTCGGCGGGCACTTCCCCGTGCTGTACACGGGGGAGAACGGACGGGTCGCGCACGAGTGCATCCTCGACCTGCGTCCGCTCAAGGAGGCCACCGGCATCTCCGTCGACGACGTCGCCAAGCGCCTGATCGACTACGGCTTCCACGCGCCGACCATGTCGTTCCCGGTCGCCGGCACCCTCATGGTGGAGCCCACCGAGTCGGAGGACCTCGACGAGATCGAGCGGTTCATCGAGGCCATGATCATGATCAAGGCCGAGGCGGACGCCGTCGCCGCGGGGCGCTGGCCTGCGGACGACAACCCGCTCGTGCACGCCCCGCACACCGCGGTCTCGCTCATCGCGGGGGAGTGGGCGCACGCCTACACCCGCGAGGAGGCCGCCTATCCGGTGCGCTCGCTGGTGGCGACGAAGTACTGGCCGCCTGTCCGCCGGATCGACCAGGCGTACGGCGACCGCAACCTCGTCTGCGCCTGCCCGCCGATCGAGGCCTTCGCCTGACACGGACCCGCACGACGAACGGCGTCGCGCCCGCCTCCTGGCGGCGCGGCGCCGTTCGCGTTGCGCCATGTTTCCGTCATGTGACAGATGGTCACCACTCAGTAACAGTTCGTTAGCCGAATGTCCTGGACGCGCGACCCCCGGGTTACGCTCAGGTATCCCTGCGCGCTCGATGATGAGCCGCGCAGAATTCCCACGTCCACAGGAGGACAAAAGTGAAGCGCAACAAGATCGCCCTCGCGGGCAGCGCACTGTTCGTGATCGGCGCCCTGACCCTGGCAGGCTGCGCCAGCGGCGGCGGCAACACGAGTGACGGAGGAAGCGACGCGAACGCGGACGCCGACGCCATCATCACCACGAACGGCTCCGAGCCGGAGAACCCGCTCATCCCGACCAACACCAACGAGGTCGGCGGCGGCAAGATCCTCGACGAGATCTTCGCCGGGCTCGTCTACTACGACGCCGAGGGCAAGCCGGTCAACGACATGGCCGAGGAGATCGTCACCGACGACCCCCAGCACCTCACGATCAAGCTGAAGAAGGGGCAGACCTTCACCAACGGTGAGGAGGTCACGGCCGACAACTTCATCAAGGCGTGGAACGAGGGTGCCAAGGCATCGAACGCCCACCTGTCCGGCTACTTCTTCGAGGACATCGAGGGCTTCAGCTACGAGGAGGACACCGAGCTCACCGGGCTCGAGCAGATCGACGACTACACGTTCACCATCGCGCTGAACAAGCCCGCCTCGGACTTCGCTCTGCGCCTGGGGTACTCGGCGTACTACCCGCTGCCCGATGTCGCGTTCGAGGACATGGACGCCTTCGGACAGAACCCCATCGGCAACGGCCCGTACATGATCGACGGTGACGACGCCTGGCAGCACGACGTGCAGATCGACCTGGTCCGCAACGACGACTACGAGGGTGGACGCCAGGCGAAGAACGGCGGCCTGACCATCAAGTTCTACGCGACCCAGGAGTCCGCGTACGCCGACCTCCTCGGAAACGAGGTCGACGTGATCGATGCGATCCCGACCAACTCGCTTCCGGTGTTCACGGACGAGCTCGGCGACCGTGCGGTGAACCAGCCGTCCGCCGTCTTCCAGTCGTTCACGATCGGCCAGTTCCTCCCGCACTTCAGTGGCGAAGAGGGCAAGCTGCGTCGTCAGGCGATCTCGATGGCCATCAACCGGGAAGAGATCACCGAGACGATCTTCTCGGGAACGCGCACTCCGGCTGCCGACTTCACGTCGCCCGTGATCGCCGGCTGGTCGGAGGACGTGCCCGGCAACGAGGTTCTGGACTACGACCCGGAGAAGGCGAAGGAACTCTGGGCAGAGGCAGACGCCATCTCGCCGTGGGAGGGTGACTTCAAGATCGCCTACAACGCCGACGGCGGACACGACGCATGGGTTGACGCAGTCAGCAACAGCATCAAGAACACGCTCGGCATCGAGGCGTCCGGCGACCCGTACCCGACCTTCCAGGACCTGCGCACCAAGGTGAACGACCGCACCATCACCACGGCAGCGCGCTCCGGCTGGCAGGCGGACTACCCGGGTCTGTACAACTTCCTCGGCCCGCTCTACGCGACCGGTGCCAGCTCTAACGATGGCGACTACACGAGCCCGGAGTTCGATGAGCTCATCAAGGCCGGTATCAGCAACCCTGACCCGGACGCTCAGCTCGAGGACTTCACCAAGGCTCAGGAGGTCCTGTTCCAGGACCTCCCGGCGATCCCGCTCTGGTACTCGAACGTGACCGGTGGGTACAGCGAGAACGTCGACAACGTGACGTTCGGCTGGAACTCGGTCCCGCTCTACTACGAGATCACGAAGGCCGGCGAGTAAGTCTGACGGCACTTCACCTGTGAGGCGGTGGCGATCTTCGTCACCGCCTCACAGGCTGTGTTCGGCTCGCTTTCTTTGCCCCTCAGAGAAGGGACAAGCGGATGCTCGGTTACATTCTGAGACGTCTTCTGCAGGTGATCCCGGTCTTCTTCGGAGCCACCCTGCTCATCTATTTCCTGGTGTTCGCCATGCCCGGCGACCCCATCCTCGCCCTCTTCGGCGACAAGACCCCGAACCCGGCTGTCATCGAGCAGCTCCGTGAGCAGTACCACCTGAACGACCCATTCCTCGTCCAGTACTGGTACTACATCACCGGGGTGTTCCAGGGCGACCTCGGGACGACCTACTCCGGTCGCCCGGTGTCGACGGTCCTGGCGGCGACCTTGCCCGTGACGGGACGCCTGGCCGTCATGGCCATCGGCATCGAGTTCGTGCTCGCCATCGTCATCGGCACGATCTCCGCTCTGCGGAAGGGCAAGTTCTTCGACAACGTCTCCCTCATGGTGGCTCTCGTCGCGATCGCCATTCCGATCTTCGTGGTCGCCTTCCTGGCGCAGTACTTCCTCGCCATCCGACTCGGGTGGTTCAAGCCCACGGTCGGAGCGGACAACGACTGGGGCGGACTCTGGCTCCCTGCCATCGTGCTCGGGTTCAGTCTCTACGCCGTGAGTATGCGGCTCATGCGGAGCTCCGTCATCGACACCCTCAATCAGGACTGGGTGCGTACCGCCTACGGCAAGGGGCTCTCGCGCAATCGCGTGCTCCCCGTGCACGTGCTGCGAAACTCCCTCATTCCCGTCATCACCAACTCGGCCACCAACTTCGGTGTCCTCCTCGTGGGGGCCACCGTCACGGAGGGCATCTTCAACGTGCCGGGTGTCGGCAACACCCTCTTCGAAGCGATCCGACGGGGCGAGGGCCCGACGGTCGTCTCGTTCGTCACGGTCTTCGTCATCCTGTACGTCTTGGTGAACCTGCTCATCGACCTGCTCTATGGTCTGCTCGACCCGAGGATTCGATATGTCTGATCCCACGACCCAGAAACACTTCGTCGCCCCTGTCGAGACGGAGTCCATCAACGTCGATGCCGTCCGAATCTCCGACAAGCCGAGCAATCTCTGGCGCGATGCGTGGCGCGACGTGCGCCGCCGCCCGCTCTTCTGGTTCTCGGTGGTCCTGGCGGTGGTCTTCCTGCTCATGGCCGTCTGGCCGACGCTGTTCACATCGACCCCGCCGAACAGCGACTGCCAGCTCTCCAACAGCAACGGGGGCCCGACGGAGGGCCACCCGCTCGGATTCACGTTCCAAGGGTGCGACATCTACGCCCGGATCGTGTGGGGCTCGCAGACCTCGCTCGCGGTGGGCCTCATCGCCACCGTCATCTCCTCGATCCTCGGCCTGATCATGGGAGCCCTGGCAGGTTTCTACGGCGGCTGGCTGGACTCGGTCCTGTCCCGCGTCGGCGACATCTTCTTCGCGATCCCCTACATCCTCGCCGCCGTGGTCGTGATGACGGTGCTGAAGGACGCGCGCTCGGTCTGGACGCTCGCTCTCGCCATCGGCGGGTTCGCGTGGGCCTCCACGGCGCGAGTCGTCAGGGCGGAGATCCTCCGCGTGCGGCAGGCGGACTTCGTCATGGCCTCTCGGGCCCTGGGGCAATCCAAGTTCCGAGTCCTCCTCAGCCATGTCGTTCCGAACGCGATCGCACCCCTGCTGGTCGTATCGACTCTCGGCCTGGCGGCGGCGATCGTCGCGGAGTCGACATTGTCGTTCCTCGGGGTCGGGCTCGGCAGCGAGGTCATGTCGTGGGGTAATGACATCGCCAGGGCACAGGCTTCGCTCCGCGTCGCTCCGATGTCACTCATCTATCCGGCGCTCGCCCTCACCCTCGCGGTGCTCGCGTTCGTCACCCTGGGCGAGCTCATCCGAGACGCCCTCGACCCGAAGGCGAGGGCTCGCCGATGAGCGACCGCACCACCCCACAGATGCCGCTGCTGAGCGTGCGCGACCTCACCGTCGCGTTCCGCACCCAGGGCGGAATGCGCGAGGTCCTGCACGGGGTCACGTTCGACGTGATGCCCGGTGAGACCGTGGCCATCGTCGGCGAGTCCGGCTCGGGCAAGTCGACCACGGCGACCGCCATCGTCGACCTGCTCCCGGGCACGGGAACGATCACGGGCGGGTCCATCACGCTGGAGGGCCGCCCGCTGACAGGGCTGAGTCGGCGCGACATGGAGGCGGTGCGCGGCCGAGACATCGGCTTCGTCCCGCAGGACCCGATGTCGAGCCTGAACCCGGTGTGGAGCATCGGCTTCCAGGTGAAGGAGGCCGTCCGTGCCAACGGCGTCGCCCAGGGGCGCGCCGCGGTGAAGGCCCGGACGATCGAGGTGCTGCAGCAGGCCGGGCTGGCGGATGCCGAGCGGCGCCTGCACCAGTATCCGCACCAGTTCTCCGGCGGTATGCGCCAGCGCGCGTTGATCGGGATCGGGCTCGCGGCCGACCCGAAGCTCCTCATCGCCGACGAGCCGACCTCGGCTCTCGACGTGACGGTGCAGCGGGTCATCCTCGACCACATGGCGTCGCTCACGCGCGACAAGGGCACCTCGGTGCTGCTGATCACGCACGACCTGGGACTCGCGGCCGAACGCGCCGAGAAGATCATCGTCATGAACGGCGGCAACATCGTCGAGGCGGGTCCCAGCCGGCAGATCCTGGAGAACCCGCAGCACCCGTACACGAAGCGACTGGTCGCCGCGGCGCCCAGCGTCGCCTCGCAGCGGATCCAGGCAGTCGTGGAGGACCGGGGCATCGAGACGCTCGACGACCTGGCCGACATCCCGCCGACGGTCCGCGTGGCCGGCCTGACCAAGGACTACAAGATCCGGCAGGGCAACTTCCGCAGCGAGGCGTTCCGGGCGGTGGACGACGTGTCGTTCGAGATCCCCCGGGGAAAGACGCTGGCCCTCGTCGGCGAGTCGGGTTCGGGAAAGTCCACGGTCGCCAAGATGGTCCTCAAGCTGGAGGAGCCGACGAGCGGGACGATCGAGATCGACGGACAGGACGTGTCCCATCTGTCGAACGCGCAGTCGTTCGGACTCCGCCGGCGCATGCAGCCGGTGTTCCAGGACCCCTACGGGTCGCTGGATCCGCTGCGGAACATCGGCAACACCATCGCGGAGCCGCTGCAGATCCACGGCGTCGGCGACCGGGCCTCGCATCGGGCTCGCGTGGAGGAGCTCCTGGAGCAGGTCGCCCTGCCGCAGGCGCTGGCCACGCGCTACCCGAACGAGCTCTCCGGCGGACAGCGGCAGCGCGTGGCGATCGCGCGGGCGCTGGCCCTCAAGCCCGACATCATCGTCCTCGACGAGGCGGTGTCGGCGCTCGACGTGCTCGTGCAGGACCAGATCCTGCAGCTGCTCGCCGAACTCCAGTCGGAGCTGAACCTGACGTACCTCTTCATCACGCACGACCTCGCGGTCGTCCGGGTCTCCAGCGACCTGGTCTGCGTGATGGAGAAGGGCAAGGTCGTCGAGCAGGGGACGGTCGACGAGATCTTCGCGAACCCGCAGCAGGAGTACACGGATCGTCTGCTGCAGGCGATCCCCGGTGCCTCGATCCCGCTCGGCGGCCTCTGAGGTGGCATCTCCCGGACACCCCGAGGGCGCACGGACCTACCGTGCGCCCTCGGGCACCGTCGTCTTCGTCCTCAGCATCCTGCTGGTGCTGTTTCTGCTCGGGGACACCGTCGTCAACGGCAGCGTCGTGCAGGCGCTTCTCGTGGCGCCCTGGCTGCTGCTCGGTCTGTGGATCGTGTACGAGACGGCTTTCGTCTCCTTCGTCCGCGTGGATCAGGACGGGGCCGTGGTGCAGAACCTGCTGCGTCGCACGACCGTCGGCTGGGCGCATGTGCAGGACATCGACATGCGCTGGCAGCTCGAGTTCACGCTGGACGACGGCCGCAGCCTGAGCTGCTGGGGCGGACCGGCGAAGGCGCGTCCGCCCCGTCCGTCCCGCGAGGAGGACGCTGAGGTGAAGGTGCCGTCGGCTCTGCGGGTGCTCACGAGCATCCGCGACCTGTGGAGCGCGGCACCCTCGACGGCGGACGCCCCGATCCGACGCAGCTGGGACGGCCCGGCCCTCATCGCCCTCGCCGTCATCGTGCTGTGGGCCGTCGCGGCGCTCGTCGTCGTCAACCTCGGCTGAGCGCGCCTCAGCCGGGAAGACCGAACAGGGCGGGCCAGGTCGCCGCGGCCCAGGGGTAGCCGACGAACGCCGCCGCGTCGATGAGGAAGTGCGCCACCAGGAACGGCAGCAGCCGACCGGTGCGGTGATAGAGCCACCCGAAGAGCAGTCCCATCGCGAGGTTGCCGATGAACGCGCCGGGCCCCTGATAGAGGTGGTACGTCGCACGGAGCACGGAGGTCGAGACGATGATCGTCCACGGCGACCATCCGAGCTGCCGCAGGCGGGCGAACAGGTACCCGAGCACGACGAACTCCTCCTGGAGCGATGCGCGGGCGGCGGCAAGCAGGAGGATCGGCACGGTCCACCAGTGCGCGTCCAGACCCGCGGGGTTCACGGCCACGAACAGTCCGAGCGCCCGCCCGCCGAGGTAGAGCGCCAGCCCCGGCACGCCGATGGCGAGAACGAGGAGCACGCCGCGGCCGACGTCGCCGGCCACCCGGGTGCCGTCCAGGCCGAGGCGCTCCAGGTGCGGGCGACGGCGCTGCCAGAGCAGGAAGCAGACGAGGAGCACCGGCACCAGGGCGAAGCCGATCGACAGCACCTGGTAGATGAGGTCGAACACCTCCCGGTCGCTGCGGGAGGGGTTGAGGGTGGCGGTCTGATCTGCGAGAGGCGTGTCGTCCGTGAGTCGATAGGCGAGCTGCACGATCGCGTAGATCGCGGACTGGCCCAGTCCCAGGGCGAGCACGATGGCGATCTCCCACCACAGGCGTGCCCGACCCTCACGCGGTTCGTCGCGCCGGATGGGCGCGGTCGACGGCGTCTGCGGCACCGGGGGAGTCGGGTCGGGGAGGGTCACGGGACGATGGTACGACGTGCGTTCAGGAACCCGATCCGCGCGTACGTTATCCTGGAACGTCGGCTTCCCGGCGCAACCCCACACTCTTTGAGGACCCTTGTATGGCGCACGCCCTCCGCTCTGACCTCCGCAACGTCGCAATCGTCGCCCACGTCGACCACGGCAAGACCACGCTCGTCGACGCGATGCTCCGCCAGACGGGCTCCTTCGGCGAACACTCGCACGTGGAGGAGCGCGCGATGGACTCCAACGATCTGGAGCGCGAGAAGGGCATCACGATCCTCGCCAAGAACACGGCGATCACCTACAAGGGCAAGCACGCCGGCGGCAAGGAGATCACGATCAACGTGATCGACACCCCCGGCCACGCCGACTTCGGTGGTGAGGTCGAGCGCGGCCTGTCGATGGTCGACGGCGTCGTGCTGCTCGTGGACGCGAGCGAGGGCCCGCTGCCGCAGACCCGCTTCGTGCTGCGCAAGGCACTCGAGGCGAAGCTCCCCGTCATCCTCCTGGTCAACAAGACCGACCGTCCGGACGCCCGGATCGCCGAGGTCGAGGAGGAGGCGCACGACCTCCTGCTGGGCCTGGCCTCCGACCTCGTCGACGACGTGCCCGACCTCGACGTCGACGCGCTGCTCGACGTGCCGGTGGTCTACGCCTCCGGTCGCGCCGGTGCCGCGTCGCAGAACCGTCCCGCCGACGGCTCGCTGCCCGACAACGACGACCTCGAGCCGCTGTTCGAGGCCATCCTCGAGCACGTCCCGGCCCCGGCCTACGACGACGAGGCCCCGCTGCAGGCCTGGGTCACGAACCTGGACTCCAGCCCCTTCCTCGGTCGCCTCGCCCTGCTGCGCGTCTTCAACGGCACGCTCAAGAAGGGCCAGACGGTCGCGTGGGTCCGCTCCGACGGCTCGACCAGCAACGCCCGGATCACCGAGCTGCTGAAGACGCGCGCCCTGGAGCGCTACCCGGCCGAATCCGCCGGCCCCGGCGACATCGTCGCCATCGCCGGTTTCGAGGACATCACGATCGGCGAGACCATCGCCGACCCCGAGGACATCCGTCCGCTGCCGGCCATCACGGTCGACGACCCCGCGATCTCCATGACGATCGGCACGAACACCTCGCCGCTCATGGGCAAGGTCAAGGGGCACAAGCTCACCGCCCGCATGGTGAAGGACCGCCTGGACCGCGAGCTCATCGGCAACGTGTCGCTCAAGGTCGTCGACATCGGCCGTCCCGACGCCTGGGAGGTGCAGGGCCGCGGTGAGCTGGCCCTCGCGATCCTCGTCGAGAACATGCGCCGCGAGGGCTTCGAGCTCACGGTCGGCAAGCCGCAGGTGGTCACCAAGAAGATCGACGGCAAGGTCTACGAGCCGTTCGAGCACCTGACCATCGACACGCCGGAGGAGCACCTCGGCGCGATCACGCAGCTCCTCGCGAACCGCAAGGGTCGCATGGAGAACATGACCAACCACGGCACCGGCTGGGTGCGCATGGAGTTCGTCGTGCCCTCGCGTGGTCTCATCGGCTTCCGCAGCGAGTTCCTCACGACCACCCGCGGCACGGGTATCGCCAACGCGATCTCGCACGGCTACGAGCCGTGGGCGGGGCAGATCACCACGCGCCAGAACGGCTCGATCGTGGCCGACCGCTCGGGTGTCGTCACCCCGTTCGCGATGATCGCGCTGCAGGAGCGCATGTCGTTCTTCGTGCAGCCGACCGAAGAGGTCTACGAGGGCATGGTCATCGGCGAGAACTCGCGCGCCGACGACATGGACGTCAACATCACCAAGGAGAAGAAGCTCACCAACATGCGCTCCTCCACGGCCGACAACTTCGAGTCGATGACGCCGCCGCGCATCCTCACGCTGGAGGAGAGTCTGGAGTTCGCACGCGACGACGAATGCGTCGAGGTGACTCCGGAGAAGGTCCGCATCCGCAAGGTGATCCTCGACCAGACCGTCCGCGGTCGCGAGGCCTCGCGTCTCAAGCGTCAGGACGCGAACGCCTGATCGCACCGCACTCCTTTCGAGAGGGCCCCACGCCGCCGCCTGGCCGCGTGGGGCCCTCTCTCATGAAAATCCCAGGTGAGGGCTAGTTTTCGTTCAGGTTGATGACGCAGACTCGTTGACTTGCGCCCGGGGCGAGCTCCCGATGAGTCCCCGATATGGGCGTACGACGACCCGAAAGTCAAAGCCTTGCTTCAGAAGACCCGTGCGCTTCGGCGCGCCTCCGACGCGGCAGCCGCTCGCGCCACCGTCACCCGTACACCCCTGATCGCCCTCGGCGCCGCCACGGTCGCGCTCGTCGGCATCACCCTCAGCGTCGGCCTCGCCTCTGCCCCGGCCGCCGGCGCCGAGCGCTCCGACGCCGTGTCCGCCGTCACGAGCCACGACCTCGGCACCGAGCCCCTCAGCCGCATCGCCGATCAGGCCGTCATGACGGTCTCGAACGCGACCGATGCGGTCGCCGCGGCGAAGAGCCTGTCCACGGAGGTCGCCGCGTCTGGCCTCGACGTAGGCGCGGCGGCGTCCGTGGACACCACCGCTCTCGAGGACGACCTGGAGACCCTCGCCGATCGATCCACCCTCCCGCTGGTCCTCATCACCGTGACGGCCGAGCGGGCCGAAGCTGAGACCGAGAAGGTCGTGACGGCCACCGCAGACCTCCAGGAGGCCTTCACGGCCGCGCAGGAGAAGAAGGCGGCCGAGGACGCCGCCCGCGCCGCCGAAGAGCAGGCGGCAGCCGCGGCGGCCGCACTCGCCGCCGCCAACACACCGGACGGCGCTCGAGCCACGGCGCGGCAGATGATGGCGGACCGCTATGGCTGGGGCGGGGACCAGTTCTCCTGCCTGAACTCGCTGTGGAACAAGGAGTCCGGCTGGAACTACCAGGCGTACAACAACGACGGGGGAGCGACCGGCATCCCGCAGGCGCTGCCCGGCAGCAAGATGGCCACCGCGGGTGCCGACTGGCAAACGAACGCCGCCACCCAGATCGCCTGGGGCCTCAAGTACATCGCCGACGCCTACGGCGCCCCGTGCAGCGCGTGGGGACACTCCCAGGCCATGAACTGGTACTGAGCCGCAGAGCTTCTCGTCGACCCGGCCCCTTGTGGGCGAACCGGCCCCTTGCGTACGAACGCAAGGGGCCGGTTCGGCTGCAAAGGGGTGGGTCGAGGGTGTGAGAACCTCAGCGGAGCTCGGAGATGAGCACGGCGCTCGTGCCGGGCGCGATGGCCTCGAAGACGTGCGCGGCGTCGCCGGCATACGTCAGGTAGTCGCCCGGGTTCAGCACCACGGCATCCTCGGGCGGGCCGACCCGCGCCTGCCCGGCGATGAGGATCACGTGCTCGATCGTGCCCGCATGGTGGGGGTCCGAGCGTCGGGGGTCGCCGGGCTCCGCCTGGATGAGGTACACGTCGCGCCGGGCGCCCGGAGGGCTCGCGGAGAGGAGAGTGGCGCTGTACGCGGCGGCGGAGGACGGCACCCCCGCGAGGTCCTCCGCCCGGATCAGTGTCGGGGCGTTGGCCTGCTGGTCGACGAGCACCGCGAAGGGCACGCCGAGCGCGACGCCCAGCGCCCACAGCGTCTCGACGCTCGGGTTGCCGGCACCGCTCTCGAGCTGGGAGACCGTCGCCTTGGAGATGCCGGCCCGCCGGGCGAGCTCGGAGACGGACAGGTTCGCCGCCTCGCGCTCGCGGCGGAGCGTGCGGGCGATGCGGGTGCGGAGATCCTCCATGCGTTCATCATGGCAAACGATCGTTCGCTTGACTATGCATCGGGGCATGTTCAGAATGATGATCGTGTGTTCAGTGAAGCGAACGTCGTGGCGGAGCGGACCTCGATGACCGCCGAGCGTGAGGTGTGGCGCGAGGCGCTCGGCGTGGTGCTCGCGACGAGCGCCTACGGGATCTCCTTCGGCGCGCTCGCCGTGGCGGCCGGCCTCGACGTGTGGCAGACATGCGTGCTCAGTCTCCTGATGTTCACCGGGGGATCGCAGTTCGCCTTCGTGGGCGTCTTCACTGCCGGCGGACTGGCCGCCCTGCCCTCGGCGATCGCGTCCGCCGCCCTGCTCGGGGTGCGCAACGTCGCCTACGGGATGCGCATGTCGCCGGTCGTCGGCGGGGGACCGGCACGACGAGCCCTCGCCGCGCACTTCACGATCGACGAGTCCACCGCCGTGGCGATCGCGCAGGACGACCCGCGCCTGCGCCGGGTGGGATTCTGGGTCACGGGTGTCGGCATCTTCCTCGGCTGGAACCTCACCACGCTCGTCGGTGCGCTGGTCGGCGACGTGCTCGGCGACCCGAAGGCCTGGGGTCTGGATGCGGCGGCGGCCGCGGCGTTCCTCGCCCTGCTGTGGCCGCGTCTGCGTCAACGGCAGGCGGTCGCCGTCGGGATCGCGGCCGCCGTGATCGCGGCCGCCCTCACCCCGTTCCTCCTGCCCGGACTCCCGGTGCTCGTCGCCGCTCTCGTCGCGATCGTCGTCGGATGGTTCAACTGGCTCGGAACGCCGCGACCCGCGGGCGCCGGCGAAGGGGAGGGGTCCGCATGACCCTCTGGAGCGCCATCCTCCTCGCGGCCCTGATCTGCCTCGCGCTGAAGGCCGTGGGCCATCTCGTGCCGCCGAAGGTCCTCGAAGCGCCGCGCCCTGCCCGTATCTCCGATCTCCTCACCGTCGCGCTGCTTGCCGCCCTCGTCGCGGTGCAGTCGCTCGGCGACGGGCAGGCCATCACCGTCGACGCGCGTGTCCCCGCCCTGCTCGTCGCAGCGGGACTCCTCTGGCTGCGGCAGTCGTTCCTCGTGGTGGTGGCCGCCGCCGCCCTCGTCGCCGCGCTGCTGCGGCTGTTCGGTCTCGCCGCCTGACACGTCGTTCCGCCGGATAGCGCCCGGGTAGGATCGGGGGGTGCGCGGGAAGTGGTTGTCGAGGGTGCTGTCCTGGGTGGCTGCTGCCCTAGTGGGTGGGGTCTACGGCGTGGCCGGGACCATCGCACACAGCGTCATGTGGGGGCCGATCCCGATCGGCCTCATTGTCGCCGCCATCGCCTGCGCCGCGATCCTCATCGCCGTCCGTGCGCTCACCCACGACCGGGGAGCGGCCGTGGCCGCCGGTCTGGGGATGCTGGGCATGATCGTGCTCATCTCGGGCGTCGGCCCCGGCGGCTCCGTCGTCGTGCAGGACACCCTCGCCGGGCGCATCTGGACGTATCTCGCCGCCGGCATCGTGCTGCTCGTCATCGCGTGGCCGTCGTTCTCCCGGCAGCCGGTCCGCCCCGCCACGCCGTCCTCGGAGGAACCCGAGGTCCACGGGTCGTAGACTGAGGGGGTGACGTATGTGATCGCCCTCCCGTGCGTCGATGTCAAGGATCGCGCCTGCATCGACGAGTGCCCCGTTGACTGCATCTACGAGGGCGAACGGTCGCTCTACATCCACCCCGACGAGTGCGTGGACTGCGGAGCGTGCGAGCCGGTGTGCCCGGTCGAGGCGATCTACTACGAGGACGACCTGCCCGACGAGTGGCAGGACTACTACAAGGCCAACGTCGAGTTCTTCGACGAGATCGGCTCGCCCGGCGGCGCCGCCAAGGTCGGCGTCTACCCGTTCGACCACCCGATCATCGCCGCGCTCCCGCCGCAGGGCGAGTAGGCCCGCTCCGTGAGCGTCCGCGACCTCGCCGACTACCCGTGGGACGCCGTGGTCCCGTATCGTGAGCGCGCCGCCCGGCACCCGGGCGGTCTCGTCGACCTCTCCGTCGGCTCCCCGGTCGACCCCACGCCGGAGATCATCCGTCGGGCCCTCGCCGCGGCGACCGACGCCCACGCCTACCCTCAGACCGTCGGCACCCCCGCGCTCCGGGAGGCCATCGTCGACTGGTACGCCCGCCGCCGCAGCGTCCCGGACCTCCGGGTCGACAACGTGCTGCCGACGATCGGCTCCAAGGAGCTCGTCGCGCTCCTGCCCACGCTGCTGGGGCTCGGCGCCGGCGATATCGTGGTGCATCCTCGCGTCGCCTACCCGACGTATGAGGTCGGCGCGCGGGTGGCAGGGGCGACACCTCTCGCGGTCGACGACCCGGCGGAGTGGCCGGAGGGCGCCAAGCTCATCTGGATCAACACCCCGGGCAACCCCGACGGCCGCACCTGGACGGTCGACGAGCTCGCCGCGGCGGTCCAGCGGGCGCGGGAACTGGGTGCCGTGCTGGCCAGCGACGAGTGCTACGCCGAGCTCGGCTGGGACGGCCCCTGGACGGACGAGGCCATCCCGTCGGTGCTCGACCCCCGGGTGACCGGCGGCACGCGGGCGAATCTGCTCAGCGTGTACTCGCTGAGCAAGCAGTCCAACCTCGCGGGCTATCGGGCGGCCTTCGTGGCCGGCTGCGCCCGCGTGGTCGGTGAGCTCCTCGCCGCGCGCAAGCACCTCGGCCTCATGCCGCCCGCGCCGGTGCAGCAGGCGATGATCGTCGCCCTCGGTGACGACGCACACGTCGCGGCGCAGAAGGAGCTCTACCGTGAGCGGCGGGCGCTGCTGCTGCCCGCCGTCGAGGCTGCCGGCTTCCGCATCGACGGCTCGCAGGCCGGGCTGTACCTCTGGGCGACCGAGGGGCGCGACGCCTGGGAGTCGATGGCGCGTCTCGCCGACCTCGGGATCCTCGCGGGCCCCGGGCACTTTTACGGCGCCTCGTCGCCTGCGCACGTGCGGCTGTCGCTGACGGCGCCGACCGATCGCGTCGCGGAAGCAGCGCGACGCCTGCGCGGCGCGGATCTGTAGGATCCCTCCCTGGTGCAGCCATCCCTTTGGCGGTTGTCACAGTAGGCCTGCGTGACGACTAGGCTGTAAAGGCGATTCGGTCGGCACCCGGCCCGGCGCTCGGCGCCAGAGATATCGCCAGTTCCGGCTTGATCAAGAACTTGCTGACGCCCGCGATGCCGGGGCGATCAGACAGAAGGAGGAGGTCCGCGTGAGCGCTGCGGCAGACCAGACGGCGAAGCTGACGATCGGCGACACCACCGCCGAATTCCCCCTGGTGCGCGGTACCGCGGGCCACGACAGCATCGACTTCTCGACGCTGACCCGTCAGACCGGTTACACCGGGCTCGACTACGGCTTCGTCAACACCGCCTCCACGAAGTCGGACATCACCTTCATCGACGGAGACAAGGGCATCCTGCGCTACCGCGGCTACCCGATCGAGCAGCTCGCCGGCAGCACCAGCTACCTCGAGGTCGCGTGGCTGCTCATCTACGGTGAGCTCCCGTCCGCCGGAGAGCTGGCCGAGTTCGACGAGAAGATCCGTCGGCACACGCTGCTGCACGAAGACCTCAAGCGCTTCTTCTCGGCGCTGCCGCACACCGCGCACCCCATGTCGGTGCTCTCCTCCGCCGTCGCTGCCCTGTCGACGTACTACGAGGGGCAGACCGACCCGCACAACCCCGAGCACGTCGAGCTGAACACCATTCGCATGCTCGCCAAGCTGCCGGTCATCGCCGCCTACGCGCACAAGAAGAGCGTCGGCCAGGCGTTCCTCTACCCGGACAACTCGCTCGGCTTCGTGGAGAACTTCCTCAAGCTGAACTTCGGCGTGAACTCCGAGCCGTACGAGATCAACCCGACCATGGTGAAGGCCCTCGAACTGCTGCTCATCCTGCACGAGGACCACGAGCAGAACGCCTCGACCTCCACGGTCCGCCTCGTCGGCTCGACGGGAGCCAACCAGTTCGCCTCCGTCTCGGCCGGCATCCAGGCCCTCTCCGGGCCCCTGCACGGTGGTGCGAACGAGGCTGTGCTGACCATGCTCGGCCAGATCCGCGACTCGGGCCAGAGCGTCTCCCGGTTCGTCGAGCGGGTGAAGAACAAGGAAGAGGGCGTGAAGCTCATGGGCTTCGGGCACCGGGTCTACAAGAACTACGACCCGCGCGCCAAGCTCGTCAAGGAGGCCGCGGACGAGGTGCTGAGCTCGCTCGGCGTCACCGACCCGCTCCTGGACCTCGCGAAGGAGCTCGAGGAGATCGCCCTCGCGGACGACTACTTCCGTGAGCGTCGTCTGTATCCGAACGTCGACTTCTACACGGGCGTGATCTACAAGGCGATGGGCTTCCCCACGCGGATGTTCACGGTCCTCTTCGCGATCGGACGCCTGCCCGGCTGGCTCGCCCAGTGGCGCGAGCTCCAGCTCGACCCGCAGACGAAGATCGGCCGTCCGCAGCAGCTCTACACCGGGTCGCCGGAGCGCGCTTTCCCGACGCGCTGAGCGCGGCGCCGCAGACGCCGAAGGCCCCCTCGCACCGGAGTGCGAGGGGGCCTTCGTCGTCGTCAGGCGCGAGCCGGGATCAGCGTCCCTGGCCGCCGCGCGCGCCCTGGCGGCCCTGGCCGCCCTGGCGCTGCGCACCCGGCGCGCCCTGGCCGGCCGAGCGCGGACGGCGACGACGGCGGGAGGGCGGGGTGGTCGCGGTGCTCTTCTCGCCGCCCGCGGGCCGCTGCTTCGCAGAGCGCTGCTGCTGCGGCTGCGGGGGAGCGGGGCGCACGTGCGGAGCCCGCTCGGGGACGAGCTCGGTGACGGCGTCGGCGGTGAGGTTCTCCAGCGGTGCCGTGATCGCGGCCTTGCGCAGGAGGTCCTTCACGTCGCGGCGCTGCTCAGGCAGGACCACGGTGACGACCGTGCCGGCGGCGCCGGCGCGCGCCGTGCGGCCCGAGCGGTGCAGGTAGGCCTTGTGCTCGACGGGCGGATCGACGTGGACGACGAGGTCGACGTTGTCCACGTGCACACCGCGCGCCGCGACATCGGTCGCGACGAGGACGCGGACGCCCCCGTCGGCCGGGTCGGTGGAGAAGGCGCCGAGGTTGCGCTCCCTGGCGTTCTGGGACAGGTTGCCGTGCAGGTCGACGGCCGGGATGCCGGCGGTGGTGAGCTGCTTGGCGAGCTTCTTCGCCTGGTGCTTGGTGCGCGTGAAGAGGATGCGACGGCCGGTGCCCGAGGCGAGATCGCGCACCAGCGCGGTCTTGTTCTCGGGGGAGTCGACGACGAGCACCCGGTGGGTCATCTCGCCGACGGGCACGCTCGCCTCGTCGACCTCGTGGCTGACGGCGTTCGTGAGGAACCGGCGGGCGAGGGTGTCGATGCCGCGGTCCAGCGTGGCGCTGAAGAGCAGGCGCTGACCGTCGGCGGGCGTCGCCGACAGGATGCGGGTGACGCCGGGGAGGAAGCCGAGATCGGCCATGTGGTCCGCCTCATCGAGCACGGTGACCTCGATCGCGCTGAGACGCACGACCTGCTGCTTCATGAGGTCTTCCAGACGGCCGGGGCAGGCGACGACGATGTCGACGCCGCCCTGCAGCGCCTGCTCCTGCGGACGCTGGCTGACGCCGCCGAACACGGTGGTGACTCGAAGGCCGACGGCCTCCGCGAGCGGGGCGACGGTCGCGGCGATCTGGGTGGCGAGCTCGCGGGTGGGGGCGAGCACGAGGCCGCGGGGAAGGCCGGAACGGCGCTTGTGGCCGGAGGCCGCCAGGCGGGCGACGAGCGGGAGCGCGAAGGCGATGGTCTTGCCGCTGCCCGTGCGTCCGCGACCGAGGAGGTCACGGCCGGCGAGCGAGTCGGGCAGGGTATCGCGCTGGATCGCGAACGCCTCGGTCCTTCCGGAGGCGGCGAGAACGGTGGCGAGCTCGGCGGGAACGCCGAGATCGAGGAAGGAAGGCATGCAGAGAACTCCGTCAGCGCACGAGAACGGCGCGGGATAGTGGGGTGAGGTGGGCGAAGACGCAGCGAGTGCGCGTCCGTTCGCCGTGCGAATGGCCAGTTCGGGCTGGAGAGGGGAGCGCGGACGCTCGCTTCGGTCCTCGGAGACCCCTAGACGACGACGATGCTGACCGGCCGGCGGCGCGGGCAACGGAGCCAGTCTACCAGCGGAGACCGGTCGAAGGCTGCAGGCGGGCTGTCAGGCGTGGAGCGCCTCGTTGAGCGTGACGCCGACGCCGGCGCGGCGGACCGCCTCGACGGCACCCGTGAGGGAGTTGCGACGGAAGAGGAGGCCGTCCTGGCCCGAGAGGTCGGCGCCCTTGACGGTCTTCCGTCCGCCCTCGGCCGTCGCAGGACCATCGGCGAGCACGATCTTCGTCCCGGCGGTGACGTAGAGCCCGGCCTCCACGACGCAGTCGTCGCCGAGGGAGATGCCGATGCCGGCGTTCGCGCCGAGAAGCGTGCGGGCGCCGATCGACACGCGATGCGACCCGCCGCCGGAGAGCGTGCCCATGATCGAGGCGCCGCCGCCGATGTCGCTGCCGTCGCCGACCACCACGCCCTGCGAGATGCGCCCCTCGACCATCGAGGCGCCGAGGGTGCCGGCGTTGAAGTTGACGAAGCCCTCGTGCATGACCGTGGTGCCGGGGGAGAGGTGGGCGCCGAGCCGCACGCGCGAGGCGTCGGCGATGCGCACCCCGGCGGGCTGCACGTAGTCGGTGAGACGAGGGAACTTGTCCAGGCCCTGGATCTGGATCCCGGCGCGCTGGAGCTGCGGACGCAGGCGCGCGGCATCGGCGGGGAGCAGCGGGCCGGCATTGGTCCAGGCGACGTTCGGCAGATGACCGAAGATGCCGTCGAGGTTGAGGGCGTTCGGCCGCACGAGCAGGTGCGACAGCGCGTGCAGACGCAGATAGGCGTCCGCGGTGGAGGCCGGGGCGGCGTCCAGGTCGATCGTGAGCTCGACCACCGCGAGGGTGACGTCGCGGCGCTCGTCCGGTCCGGTCTGTGCGTCGAGCGCGGTGCGCGCGGCGACGACCTCGGTCTCGGACGGCGCGGACGAGCGGACCTCCGGGTACCACGCGTCGAGGACCGTGCCGTCGCTCGCGGTGGTCGTCAGGCCGAGTCCCCAGACAGATCGTGCGTCGCTCATGCCTCCACGGTATCGCGCCGACGACGGTGTCCCGTCCCGCATGACGGGCATCAGTAGGCTGGGGGCATGGTGCTCGATCTGACCGCGTCCTCCGCCGACATCACCCGCGCGATCTGCGACGTCCCGAGTGTTTCCGGCGACGAGAAGACACTGGCCGACCTGATCGAGGAGGCCGTGTCCGGTCTGCCGCACCTGGAGGTCATCCGGCACGGCAACACGGTCGTCGCCCGCACGGATCTCGGTCGGGCGCAGCGCGTCGCGATCGCCGGGCACATCGACACCGTGCCCCTCAACGACAATCTGCCCACGCGCGACATCGAGATCGACGGCGTGCCGTATCTGTGGGGTCGCGGCACCGTCGACATGAAAGCCGGGGTCGCGGTGCAGCTCAAGCTGGCCGCCGAGCTCACCGACCCCGCGATCGACGTGACCTGGATGTGGTACGACAACGAGGAGGTCGCGGCCTCCCTGAACGGCCTCGGGCTTCTCGCCGCCGCGCGTCCCGACCTGTTCCAGGCCGATTTCGCCATCCTCGGGGAACCGTCGAACGGCCAGGTCGAGGGCGGGTGCAACGGCACGCTGCGAGCGATCGTGCGGACCACGGGCGTCCGCGCGCACAGCGCCAGGGCCTGGATCGGTGAGAACGCGATCCATCGCGCGGCGCCCATCCTCACCCGGCTATCCGAGTACCGGGCCCGGGAGGTGCTGGTGGAGGGCCTGCTCTATCGGGAGGGGCTCAGTGCGGTCCGCATCGCGGGTGGAGTCGCGGGCAACGTCATCCCGGACGCCTGCGAGGTCGAGGTCAACTACCGCTTCGCGCCGAACAAGTCCGCGGCCGACGCCGAGGCCCACGTCCGGGCGGTCCTCGCCGGCTTCGACGTCGAGATCACGGATGCCGCCGAGGGCGCCCGCCCCGGGCTGGACGCCGACATCGCGCGCCGGTTCGTCGCGGCGGTTGGCGCGGAGCCGCAGCCGAAGTACGGATGGACCGACGTGGCGCGCTTCTCGGCCCTCGGCATCCCGGCCGTGAACTACGGGCCCGGTGACCCGCATCTCGCCCATCACGACGAGGAGCGTGTGCCGCTCGCCCAGATCGACGCCGTCGAGCGGGGTCTGCGCGCATGGCTCACGTCGCACTGACGCTCGCACGGCGCTGGGCGCGGATGCCGCTGGCTCTGCGCATCGGCATCATCTACGTCCTCGCACGGGTCGTGACGACCGGATTCCTCATCGCCGCGGCCTCCCTGTCCACGGTATTCTCGCGCTTCGGCGGCGACGCCGGTCTCGTGGACTTCGTCCTCGGATGGGATGCCCAGTGGTACTGGCAGGTGGCGGTGCACGGCTATCCCGCCGACCTCCCGCTGACCGACGACGGGGAGGTGGCCGAGAACGCGTGGGCCTTCATGCCCGTGTTCGCGTACGCCGCGAAGGCGCTGGGCTTCCTGTTCGGCTCCTGGGGCGCCGGAGCGCTCGTGCTCGCGCTCGTCGCCGGCTACCTGGCCTGTCTCGCCCTGCATCGTCTGCTCCGCGACCGCATCGGGAACGCGGCGGCGCTGTGGGCCGTCGTCTTCTTCGCCGCCGGCCCCCTGGGCGCCCTGTTCCAGGTCGGCTACGCGGAGACGCTCTTCCTGCTGCTGCTCTTCCTCGCGCTGGACGCGACGATCCGCCGGAACTACGCCTGGCTGTACGTGCTGATCCCGGTGCTGGGGTTCACTCGCCCCGGAGTGCTCGCCTTCGCCCTGTACCTCGGCCTGCACGGGATCCTCCGCTGGACGCACCGTCGCACGGATCCGCTCGGGGGCAGGGAGGTCGTGCACATCGTCGCCCTCGGCGCACTGGCGACGGCGACCGGGTTCGCGTGGCAGGTGATCGCCGGTGTCGTGACCGGGGACCCCGGCGCCTACCTCGCCACCGAGCTCGCCTGGCGCCGGCACTGGGTCACCGGGGGCGTCGAGGGGTTCGTGCCCTTCGAGGGCTGGGTGCAGGCATCGCAGTTCTGGTTCGAGCTGTGGGGCCTGCCGGCCGGCTGGGGGCCGGTCGCGCTCATCGTGCTCGTGGTCGCGGCGGCCGCCGCGCTGCTGCTGTCCCCGCAGGTGCGGGCGCTCGGCCCCGACCTCCGTCTCTGGAGCGCGAGCTACCTGCTCTACCTGCTCGCGGTGTTCTTCCCGCAGTCGAGCACGTTCCGCCTGCTGCTGCCCCTCAGCCCGGCGTGGGGTGCGGTCGCGGTGCCCCGGTCACGAACCTGGCGCCTGGGGGTGCTGGCGCTGTGCCTCGTCGGCCAGTGGGTGTGGATCTACCACGTGTATGCCCTCGGCAGTACGTTCTGGCAGGTGCCCTGACGACGCGGGGGAGCGGATTGTGTCCCCGTGACGTCCACGGCGCGGTCGCACCCGATAAACTCGTCCCATACCACCGGAGGAAAGGGAGCCACGATGGCAGCGATGAAGCCGAGGACCGGAGACGGACCCATGGAGGCCGTGAAAGAGGGACGACTCATCATCGTGCGTGTTCCGCTCGAAGGAGGAGGCCGCCTGGTCGTCTCCGTGAACGACGCCGAGGCCAAGGAGCTTCACGACGTGCTCGGTGCCGTCGTGGCCCCGGCCTGATCGTACCTGGTCCGCTGCAGCGCGACCGAAGAGGGCGAGGGATCCGCGGATCCCTCGCCCTCTTCGCGTCGGCGGACCCGGTCAGGCCCGGTCGTCGAGGCGGATCAGCTGCAGCAGGCCCTCGCCCGCGGGCGAGACCGTGGCCAGCACCGCCGAGGATTCCTGCGTCTCCTGGACGAGCGATCGGTAGGCGGAGGTGACGTCGTCGCGCTGGACAGGGTCGGCCACCCGGCCCCCGGCGAGGATGCGCGGCACGAGCACCAGGCCGCCGGTGCGGGCGAGGCGGAGACCATGCGAGACGTACTCGATGACGTTCTCGGGGTCGGCGTCGACGAGGACGATGTCGTACGACGCCTCGTTCATGCGGGGGAGCACGTCGATCGCGCGGCCGGCGATGAACCGCGCGCGGGTGGCGGGCACCTTCGCGTCCGCGAACGCCTGACGGGCGGCGGCGAGGTGCTCGGGCTCGTTGTCGATCGAGGTCAGCACCGCGTTCGGGGCCCCGCGCAGCAGCCAGAGTCCGGAGACACCGGCGCCGGTGCCGATCTCGACGATGGAGCGCGCCGTTCCGGCGGCGGCGAGCACGGCGATCTGCGAGCCGACGACCGCGCTGATCGGGGCCGCTCCGAGCTCCACGGCGTGGGCGCGAGCGCGGGCGATGGTCTCCGGCTCGACGATGGACTCGCGAAGGAAGCGCGCGTTGGCGTCGTGCTCGCTCATGACCTGCCTCTCCCTGCGTGCATGGCTGATGTGTCCAGGGTATTCGCTCACCGCGCGCAGAGCCCGCAGGCGCGGCGGTAGCCTGGTCACATGACGTTCGGCCTCACCTTCGAGAAGCTGCTGCTCATCGGCCTGATCGCGGTGCTGATCATCGGCCCCGAGCGTCTGCCGCGTGCCGCGGAGGCCTTCGCGAGCATCGTGCGCAAGGCCGGCGAGTACATCCGCGACACGAAGTCCCGTGTGCGCGAGGAGATGGGACCGGAACTCGACGACGTGGACTGGCGCAAGCTCGACCCGCGGCAGTACGACCCCCGGCGGATCATCCGCGACGCGCTCCTCGAGGAACCGGAGCCCGCGACCCCCGCGCAGGCGACGGCGACGATCGCCGAGCCGGTGGCCCCGCGCACCGCGCCGCCGAGCTTCAGCGCGGAGGACCGCCCGCCGTTCGACAGCGAGGCGACCTGAGCCGTCCGGTCAGGAGATCCGGGTCCGCAGGGTCGCCAGCTCCTCGTCGCTGAAGAGCGAGCGCGGGATGGCGGTGGCGACGGAGGCGTCGCGCACCTTGAAGATCACGGCGTCCCGTCCGACGCGGAGACTCTGGAACGTGGCGTAGGGGATCTCGGAACGACGACGATCGCTTCCCAGCTGCAGCCGATCCTCTTCGAGTGCGACCCACACGACGCTCTCCACCGGCATCGCGGCCCGCACGGCGCGACGGGCGCTCGAGGTGGTCAGGAGCACCGCGTAGGCGCCCAGTCCCACCGTGACCACGGGCATCCAGGCGACGATCGCGCTGACCTCGGCTCCCGTGGAGAGGAGGTCGTTGAGGGTGAAGACGGAGAGGGCGAGTCCCGCCGCCAGCGCGACCCACATCACGATCGCGACGGGACGGGTGAGCGCGTAGACGGCCGCGTCGCGCGCCATCCTCCGCAGCAGTCCCTCATCCACGGTCACGGAGCGGTGCGGCATCCGTCCATCCTCCCACGCGTGCTCATCCGATCGACAGGGGCAGCGAGCGGCCGGACAGGCCCCGGCCTCGCCGGGCGAGGGCGGCGGCCATCGTGCGGATCGCCTGCGCGGCGGCGTCGTCCGGCGCCGAGGTGACGACCGGGACGCCCTCGTCCCCGCCCTGGCGGAGCGCCGGGCTGAGCGGGATGGAGGCGAGCAGGGGGACCGGCGCGTCGGGCGCGGACAGGGCCTCCGCGACGGCCGCTCCGCCGCCCGCTCCGAAGAGGTCGATGACGGTGCCGTCGGGGAGGGTGTACGCGGACATGTTCTCGATCACGCCGATCACGCGCTGACCGGTCTGTCGGGCGACGAGTCCGCTGCGGATGGCCACGTC
Source organism: Microbacterium sp. UMB0228 (assembly GCF_002871415.1). Lineage (NCBI taxonomy): Bacteria > Bacillati > Actinomycetota > Actinomycetes > Micrococcales > Microbacteriaceae > Microbacterium > Microbacterium sp. UMB0228. The sequence continues at coordinate 599,905 of NZ_PNFU01000001.1, forward strand.
GGAGGCCGCCGCCTGCGGCGTGGTGACCACGAGCACCTCGGCGTGGGGGAGGAGCTGCCCGATCGAGATGGCGATGTCCCCGGTGCCGGGCGGCATGTCGATGAGCAGGACGTCGAGATCGCCGAAGAAGACGTCGGTGAGGAACTGCGAGACCGTGCGGTGCAGCATCGGTCCGCGCCAGGCCACGACGGACTCCCCGTCGCGCAGGAACATCCCGATCGAGATGGTCTTCACCCCGTGGGCCACCCGCGGCAGCATGAGGTCGTCGATGCGCGTCGGCTGCGTGCCGGCCGGGATGCCGAGCAGACCGGGGATCGAGAAGCCGTGCACGTCCGCATCCACCAGGCCGACGGCGAGGCCCTGATCGGCGAGGGCGACGGCGAGGTTCGCGGTGACCGTCGACTTCCCGACGCCGCCCTTGCCGCTGGAGACGAGGATCACGCGGGTGAGGGAGTCCGGCCCGAACGGCATGTGCCGGGCGGGGCGACCCGCGCGGAGCCGTTCGGTGAGGGCCTTGCGCTCGGCCGGGGTCATCACGCCCACCTCGACCTCGACGCCCGTGACCCCGGGGACCGCGGCCGCGGCACCGCGCACGTCGCGCTCGATGCGGTCGGCGGCGGGGCACCCCACGATCGTCAGCACGATGCCCACGTGCGCCACGCCGTCTTCGACCGTGATGTCGCGCACCATGTCGAGGTCGCCGATCGGCCGCCGCAGCTCGGGGTCGGTCACCGCCGCCACCGCGGCTCTGACGCTCTCGGCCGGGGTCATGAGGCGGTGCCGCCTGAGGGCTTCTCCTCGGCGTCGCCCAGCTCGGCCAGCAGGGCACGGAGCTCCTGCCGCAGCACGTCGCGGGTGACCACCTGCGCGTTGCGCTCCTCCAGCGACATCCGCAGCGCGACGATCTCGCGGGCGAGGTACTCGGTGTCGGCGAGGTTGCGCTCGGCGCGCTGCCGGTCCTGCTCGATCTGCACGCGGTCGCGGTCGTCCTGGCGGTTCTGCGCGAGGAGGATCAGCGGTGCGGCGTACGAGGCCTGCAGCGACAGCATGAGGGTGAGCGCCGTGAAGCCCAGCGCGGCGTCGTCGAAGCGCACCTCGCGGGGCATCAGCGTGTTCCAGCCGATCCAGAGGATGCAGAAGAGGCTGAGGATGACGAGGAACGCCGGCGTGCCCATGGCACGGGCGACCCATTCCGTGAAGCGTCCGAAGCGGTCGCGCGAGGTGGACCGGGGGCGGGTGCTCGTCCGTCCCGGCGCGTCGAGGCGGGCGGCCCGCTCCTTGCGTGCCATCAGCGCGCCTCCGTCACGGGCGGGGCGACGTCGTCGCTGTCGTGCGTGCGCCAGTCGTCCGGCAGCAGGTAGTCGAGGACATCGTCGATGCTGATCGCGCCGACGAGGCGGTGGGCCGCGTCGATCACGGGCAGGGAGACGAGGTCATAGCTGGCGAGCATGCGGGCGACCTCGGCGGCGGAGGCCGTGACGGGCACCGGCTCGAGGCTGTCGTCGAGGATGGCGCCGAGCCGCTCGTGCGGCGGATAGCGCAGCATCCGCTGGAAGTGCACGAGGCCGAGCAGCCGCCCGGTCGGCGTCTCGAACGGCGGGAGCGTCACGAACACCGCTGCCGCCAGGGCCGGGTGCAGCTCGTGGCGGCGGATGAGCGCCAGGGCCTCGGCGACCGTGGCGTCGGCGGACAGGATGATCGGCTCCGGGGTCATCAGACCGCCGGCCGTGTCGGGACCGTAGCGCAGCAGCATCCGCACGTCTTCCGCCTTCTCCGGCTCCATCCGCTGGAGCAGCTCCTCCAGCTGGGTGGGCGGAAGCTGGGCGAGGAGGTCGGCGGCGTCGTCCGGCTCCATCTGGTCGAGGATGTCGGCCGCGCGCTCCTCGCCGAGGCGGTCGAGGATGTGCACCTGCTCGTCCTCCGGCATCTCCTCGAGGGCGTCGGCGAGGCGATCGTCGGAGAGCTCCTCCGCGACCTCGATCATCCGCTGCTGCGGGAGGTCGAGGAGCGTGTTGGCGAGATCGGCGGCGTGCAGCTCGGAGTACGAGGCGACGAGCTGCTCGGCGGACTGCGACTCGCCCGGTGCGTGCTCCTCGGTGACCTCGCTCCAGGCCGCGAACGTCGTCGGGCCCTTGGCGAACGGCGACGCGCCGGTCTTCGGACGGCGCAGGAAGAGCTGACTGATCGCCCACTCGCCGAGACGGTTCGGCTCGATCGCCACGTCCTCGATCACCGCGGTGCCGCTGCCGTCGGTCAGACTCACCCGCCGGCCCAGCATCTCGGCGAGGACGCGCACCTCGCCGGCGCGGGGAGAGAAGCGCCGCACGTTGATGAGGCCGGTGGTGATGACCTGCCCGGACCGGATCGACGTGACCCGGCCGATCGAGAGGAACACATGGCGCCGGCCGGGGATCTCCACGACCAGTCCGATCACGCGCGGGGCCGCGGTACTTCGATACACGACGACGACGTCCCGGACCTTGCCGAGCCGGTCGCCGACGGGATCGAAGACGGCGCACCCTGCCAGGCGCGCGGCGAAAACCCGTTGTGTGCTCACCCGACCAGCGTAGCCCGCGGCGTGCCGGGGCGGCTGTCGGGGCGGTCGCTCGGCCGGCCGCGAGGCACGACGTGGAAGAATAGCCGGATGAGCATGCTGAATCGCCCCGCGAGCGGCACGGACACCGGTGAGATCGTCGCCTCCATGCGCGACTACGAGAGCGCGCAGAAGGCGGTGTCGAAGCTGATCGCCGGAGAGGTCCCTGCGCGCGACATCGCGATCGTCGGGCAGAGCGTGCGGACGGTCGAGCGGGTGACCGGACGGCTCGGCTACGCCGCGGCCGCGCGCTCGGGCGCGATCAACGGGGTGCTCATCGGCCTCTTCCTGTCGGCGATCCTCGTCCTGGGCAACCCCGAGGTGCCGATCCAGCTGTTCGTCGGCTTCGTCCTCATCGGCGTCGCGGTGGGCATGCTGCTGAGCCTCATCACCTACGCCATCGTGCGTCGCCGCCGTGACTTCGCGAGTGTGACGCAGTTCGCCGCGGATCACTACGAGGTGACCGTGCAGCCAGGGTCGCTGGCGAAGGCGCGGCAGGTCCTCGGCGCGCAGCGGGTCGCCCCCGTGCGTCCTCCGGTGAACCTGGACGAGCCGCCGAAGTACGGCGAGCGGATCCCGCAGGGCGCTCCTGCTCCGGCCCCTGAGCCGGCTCCCGCTCCTGCCCCTGAGCCGACTCCTGAGCCCGGCCCGGCTCCTGCTCCGGCCCCTGAGCCTGCTCCTGAGCCCGGCCCGGCTCCTGAGCCTGCTCCCGCTCCTGAGCCCGGTCTTCCGCCGCGGCCCGCCGACCCGGAGACCGGCACCCCCGGATCCGTGCGGTGACCCTGGAGCCCTCCGCCGTCCGGATCGAGGTCGCCCTGCCCTCAGGTGCGACCCCGGTGTCCGCCGACTGGACGCCGGGCACCCGCGATGACGTCGTGCTGATCGCCCACGGGGCCGGAGCGGGGAAGGACCACCCGTTCCTTGTCGGCTTCGACCGGGCCCTCGCCGCGCTCGGCTTCTCGACGCTGCGTTTCTCCTTCCCGTACGCCGAGCAGGGGCGCCGCATGCCCGGTCCCGCGGCCCACGCGGTCGCGACGTGGGGAGCCGCGGTCGCCGAAGCCCGTGCACGGGCGCCGCATGCGGCCGTGTGGGCGACCGGGAAGTCCTACGGCGGGCGCATGGCGTCCCTGGCCGTCGCGGAGGGGCTCGTCGTGGACGGCCTCGTCTACCTCGGCTACCCGCTCCACCCGCCGGGGCGTCCGGACAAGCCGCGGATCGCCCATCTCCCCTCGATCACCGTCCCGCAGCTCTTCGTGGAGGGCACCGCGGACCCGTTCATCCAGCCGACCGCCCAGCTCGAGGAGGCCGTCGCGTCCTGTCACGACGCGCGGGTGCACTGGGTCGAGGGTGGCGGCCACTCCTTCGAGGTGAAGGGCCGGCGGCGACCACCGGCGGACGTCGCCGCGGACCTGGCGCCCGTGGTCGACGCCTTCGTCAGCGCGCTGCGGTGAGGAGCGGGGCCGCGGCCCCGCTCCCTCCCGTCGTCAGCCCTGCAGGCGCGCCATCCAGGCCTCGACCTCGTCGGCCGTGCGCGGGATGTCCGCGGAGAGGTTGACCGGGCCGTCCTCGGTCATCAGGATGTCGTCCTCGATCCGGACGCCGATGCCGCGCAGCTCGGCGGGCACTGTGAGGTCGTCGATCTGGAAGTACAGCCCCGGCTCGATGGTGAAGACCATGCCCGGCGTGAGGATGCCGTCGTAGTACATCTCGCGGCGCGCCTGCGCGCAGTCGTGCACGTCGATGCCGAGGTGGTGCGACGTGCCGTGCACCATGTAGCGCCGGTGCTGGCCGCCCCTGTCCGCGTCCAGGGCCTCCTCGGCGGTGACCGGGAGCAGGCCCCACTCTGCGGTGCGCTCGGCGATCACGGCCATCGCCGCGGCGTGCACGTCACGGAAGCGGACACCGACCTTCGCCGCCGCGAAAGCCGCGTCGGCGGCCTCGCGCACGGTCTCGTAGACGCGGCGCTGCACGTCCGTGAAGGTCCCGGACACCGGCAGCGTGCGGGTGATGTCGGCGGTGTAGAGGCTGTCCGCCTCCACGCCCGCGTCGACGAGGATGAGGTCTCCCGGCACGACCGTGCCGTCGTTGCGCGTCCAGTGCAGGTAGCACGCGTGCGGCCCGGACGCGGCGATCGTGTCGTAGCCCTCGCCGTTGCCGTCCTCGCGGGCGCGGCGGTGGAAGACGCCCTCGACGACGCGCTCGCCCCGGGCGTGCGCGACCGCGGCCGGGAGCTCACGGATGATGTCGTCGAAGCCCTGCGCCGTGATCGCCACGGCCCGGCGCATCTCGGCGATCTCGAAGTCGTCCTTGATGAGGCGCAGCTCGGAGACGAAACGCGTGAGGGCCTCGTCCTCGTCGAGGACGAGCTCGCCGTCGACCGGGGCGAACTCGTGCAGGTGCGCCGTGGCCACCTGCAGGTCGGCGGCGACGCCGGCCAGCGACGGGCGCGGGCCGATCCAGAACTCGCCGACGGTGGCGTCGGCGTAGAACTCGGTCGTGGTGCGGTCGGCGCGCTCGCGGAAGTACAGGGTGATGTCGTGTCCGTCGGACGTCGGCTCGAAGACGAGCACCGAGTCCGGCTCCGCGTCGGAGGCCCAGCCGGTGAGGTGCGCGAAGGCGGAGTGCGCGCGGAAGACGTAGTCGGTGTCGTTGCTGCGCTGCTTGAGCGAGCCGGCGGGGATCACGAGGCGCTTGCCCGGGAACGCGGCCGAGACGGCGGCGCGGCGGCGCTCGGCGTACGGAGCCTGGGCGCGCGGCGCGGGCAGCGTCTCCGGACGCTCGGCCCAGCCGGTGGAGATGGTGTCGAGGAAGCCCTGCGGGAAGGGCTGCTTGCGGTTGGTCGAGCTGTTCTCGACGGGGGCTTCGACGGTCTCGTCAGCGATCGTGTCGTTTTCTCCGGTGCTCATCCGTCCAGTCTCTCACCTGGAGCCCCCTGGCGTGATCAGCCGGCCGGCTCGAGCTGCACGATGAGGGCGCGATGATCGCTGCCCCCGGCGTCGTCGAGCACGGCGGAGCCCGTGGGGCGCCAGTTGGCCGACGCCATCACGTGGTCGATGGGGGCGCCGGCGAGGGCGGGGACCGAGCTCGGCCAGGTGCCGGACATCCCGTTGCCGGTCCGGGAGGCGACGTCGCGGCAGTACCCGATGTCGCCGCCGTCGATGCCGAGGGAGGCCATGTGATCCACGGTCGCGTTGAAGTCGCCGGCGAGGATGAAGTCACCTGCGGGGCACTGGTCGGCGATCCACTGCAGGTCGCTCTGCCACTGCTGCATCTCCTCCATGCGCGGCGCGACGGCATGCACGGCGACGATGGTGGGGCCATCGCCGTCGATGGGCATGAGCACGGCGCTGGGCACGGATCCGGTGTTGTTGCTCCCGTCCTTCGACGACTCGATGACGGAGTACTCGCCGACCTCCGGAGCCACGAGCACGGTGGTCTGCCACGACTGCGGACCGTCCTCCACGTCCGGGCGGAACTGCACGTGGTGCACCCACATGGGATGCCCCTGCTCGCGCAGCATGAGCGCGATCCGCTCGCCGACCTCCTCGGTGGTTTCGGGCAGCGCCACCACGTCGGCTTCCTGCTCCAGGATCTCCCGGGCGATCTGCTCGGCGGAGACGGCCTCACCCGCCGTGTTCCAGGTGAGCACCCGCAGGCTCGTGTCGGTCCGCTCGGGGAGGGCGGCCACGCCGAACCCCCGCGTCGCCCCGATCACGCCGGTCGCGCCGGCACCGAGCAGCGCGACGATCAGGATGGACGCCGCGAAGCCCCGCAGCGGCCGGGCGAGCAGGAGCAGCAGCGCCAGCACCGCGATGACCAGGAAGCCGCCGAGCACGAGGCCGCGGGCGGCGACGAGCTGAGCGAACGGGTAGGTCTGCTCGAGGCGGAAGAACTGCGGCCACACGACGACCGCCGTCGCGATCGCGAACAGGACGGTCAGCAGGATCCCCAGGAGTCGAAACATCTCGTCCAGCCTAGAAGCGCCGCCTGTGAAGTCCCTGCCTCAGGACCGGCTCGTCGCCGCGATCGGTGTCCGGGATTCCGCGCCACGCGCGTCGGCGCTCGGTACGCTCGGAGGATGCCCGTTCCGCCCGCCGGTCCCGCCGACCTGCACCTGCATTCCAACCACTCCGACGGCACCGAGGCGCCCGCCGAGGTCATGAGACAGGCGCATCGGCACGGGGTGCGGACCGCGGCGCTCACGGATCACGACCGCACCACCGGCTGGGCGGAGGCCGGCGACGCCGCCGTCGCCCTGGGCATGACCTTCCTCCCGGGCATGGAGCTCTCCGCCAAGCACGAATGGCGCAGCGTGCACGTGCTCGGCTACCTCTTCAATCCGGAGGATGCGGCGTTGCGGGCCGAGACCGACCGGATCCGGAACGACCGGATCGGGCGCGCGGAGCGCATCGTCCGCAACATCGGCCGCGACTACGACCTGCACTGGGACGACGTCCTCGCCCAGACGACGCTCGACGCGACGGTCGGCCGTCCCCACATCGCCGATGCCCTGGTGGCCCGCGGCATCGTGCGCGATCGGGGGGAGGCCTTCGACGGCATCCTGCACCCGCGGGAGGGCTATTACGAGCCCCACTACGCGCCGGACCCGCTGACCGCCGTGCGACTGCTCAGCGAGGCGGGAGGCGTGGCGATCATCGCGCATCCCGTGACGGCGGGCCGTGATCGGATGATGCCGATGCCGTACATCGAGCGGCTGCTCGACGCGGGGCTGGCCGGGTTCGAGGTGGACCACCGAGAGAACACGGCCGCCGGCAAGCGGCTCCTTCGCGAGCTCGCGGAACGACACGACCTCATCGTCACCGGGTCCAGTGACTACCACGGCACGGGCAAGCCCAACGTGCCGGGGGAGAACACCACCGCGGAGGCCATGGTGGCCCGCATCATCGACCGCGCCACGGGCACCCCGCCGCGGCGTCCCTGAGCCCGGCGGACTGTCGGCGGTCTCCCGGCGTTCTGTCGACCCCGACCGCTACGGTCCGACGCATGCAACGTGCCACCTCCCTGGAGCGCCGCGTCGATGCGGCCGCCCGCCGTCTCCTCCGTGCGGTGCCGACGACGGGCTTCCGCGCCGGGCTCGCCGAGTTCGTCGTGTTCGTGCTCAAGCAGGCGTGGGCGTGCGTGTTCGGCGCGGCGCTCCTGGTGGTGATCATCGCGGCCCGCCTCTGGTATCCCGCCGACGCGGCCCTCGCCCGCAACGACGCCCTGACGATCGCGGCTGTCCTGATCCAGGTGGCGATGCTCGTGTTCCGGCTGGAGAGCGGACGGGAGCTCTGGGTGATCGTGCTCTTCCACATCACGGGGACCGCGATGGAGCTGTTCAAGACCGACGTCGGCTCCTGGGCGTACGCCGCGGACGGCATCCTGCGCATCGGCGGTGTCCCGCTGTTCAGCGGCTTCATGTACGCCGCGGTCGGCTCGTACATGGTGCGGGTGTACCGGCTGTTCGACCTCGGGTTCACCCGCTATCCGCGGCGGTGGATGACGGCCGTGCTGGCCGCGGCGATCTACGTGAACTTCTTCACCCACCACTGGTGGTGGGACGCGCGGTGGGTGCTCCTCGCCGCCGTGGTCGTGCTCTGGCTGCCCACGATCCTGCACGCGCGCGTGTGGCGCCGCACCATTCGCCTTCCGCTCCTGGTCGTGTTCACCGGCGTCGCGGTGTTCATCTACCTCGCCGAGAACATCGGCACGTGGGCGGGCGCCTGGGCCTACCCGGACCAGGCGGAGGGATGGCAGCCGGTGTCGCTGAGCAAGCTCAGCTCCTGGTTCCTGCTGATGATCATCTCGGTCGTGCTCGTCGCCTGGGTCTACCCGCCGCAGGTCCCGGCCGCGCTCCTGCAGAACGAGGGGCGCCGCACGGAAGACCGTGCGGCGCCCCTCGGACGACGATGATGCGGATCAGGCGCCCGTGACGGGTGCCGCTCCGGTGCCGGAGCCGCCGCGACGACGGCGCCGGCGCCGCGCGGGAGCGGGCTTGCCGTCGTGGTGCTCCTTGCCGGCGCCGTCGTGCGTGCCGGCGCCCTCGGCGCCCCGGTCGGCGGCCTGCGCGGTCGAGCCCTCGGCGGACCCGCCCTCGGCCGCCCCTTCGGCGAAGGTCGAGCCGACGGGCGTGGAACCCGTGCGGCGGCGGCGACGGCGGCGCGTGCCGCCCTCCCCGGTCCCTTCCGCGGCGGCGTCGGCAGCGCGCTCCGGGCGGCGGGAGCGCTCGGTCTTGACCGCCTCCTTCTTTGGCGCGCTCACGAGCCGGCCCTTCGTCCCCTCGGGGATGTCGAGGTCGGTGTAGAGGTGCGGGCTCGAGGAGTAGGTCTCGATGGGCTCGGGCTGGCCGAACTCGAGGGCGCGGTTGATGAGGGCCCACTTGTGCAGGTCCTCCCAGTCGACGAACGTGACGGCGATGCCGGTCTTCCCCGCGCGGCCGGTGCGTCCGGCGCGGTGCAGGTAGGTCTTCTCCTCGTCGGGGATCGTGTGGTTGATGACGTGCGTGACGTCGTCCACATCGATACCGCGCGCGGCCACATCCGTCGCCACGAGCACGTCCTTTTTGCCGGCCTTGAACGCGGCCATGGAGCGCTCACGCTGGTCCTGGCCCATGTCGCCGTGCACGCCGCCCACGTTGAAGCCGCGGTCGGTGAGTTCGTCGACGAGGCGCTGGGCCGCGCGCTTGGTCCGCGTGAAGATCACGGTCTTGCCGCGCCCCTCGGCCTGCAGGATGCGCGCGATGACCTCGTCCTTGTCGAGCGAGTGCGCGCGGTAGACGAGGTGCTTGATGTTCGCCTGCGTCAGACCCTCGTCCGGGTCGTTCGCGCGGATGTGGATGGGGTTGGTCATGAACCGCCGCGCGAGCGCGACGATCGGGCCGGGCATGGTCGCGGAGAACAGCTGGGTGTGCCGCACCGCCGGCACCTTCTGGAAGATCTTCTCGATGTCGGCGAGGAAGCCGAGATCGAGCATCTTGTCGGCCTCGTCGAGCACGACCTCGGTCGCGTTCGAGAGATCGAGCAGGCGCTGGCCGGCGAGGTCGATGAGACGACCCGGCGTGCCGACGACGATCTGCGCGCCGGCCTTGAGCTGATCGATCTGCCCCTCGTAGGCCTTGCCGCCGTAGATGGCGACGACGCTCGTGGAGCGGTTGCTCGTGAGGAGGTCGATGTCCTCGTAGACCTGCACTGCGAGCTCGCGGGTGGGGACGACGATGAGGGCCTTGACGCCCGGCTCCGGGTCTTTCCCGAGTCGCTGCACGACCGGGATGCCGAAGCCGAACGTCTTGCCGGTACCGGTCTTGGCCTGCCCGATGATGTCCTGGCCGGGGAGGCCGAGGGGAATGGTCTGCTCCTGGATCGGGAAGGCATCGACGATGCCCTTCGCTGCCAGTGCGTCGACGATGTCCTGATCGATGCCGAGTTCGGCGAAACTTGTCACTGTGTTCAGATGCCTGTCCGGCGACCTCGCGATCGCCTCGTAAACGGAGCCACGCCGTCTCGTGTGCCACAGGCGCGGGGCCCCGCTCCGACGGCGGGGACACGCCCAGCCTACCGGAGGGGTGGCTCCGGACAGGGAGGACGCCGTCGCCCGAGTATTGTGAACGACGTGGCCGACTCGGGAGGAACACCTCGTGGTTAAGTGGTTCTGGCAGCGCGATGCCGCGCCGCGACGCACCCTGGCGCTGCGAAGCCGCGGCGAGCAGAGCGATGCGACGCGTGTCGACTTCGCGGAGCTGGCGCCCGAGCTCGACCGGTTCCTCGGCCAGGCGGCCTACCTCCAGCTCGGGTACTTCGAGACGCTGACGCGGCTCATCCGCGCGACTCCCGAGCTGGCCGAGAAGGAGTCGCTGTCCCGGGCCGCCGGTGCCGCGCTCACCAAGCACCGGGGCATCGTCGACATCATCGCGGCACGCGGCCAGGACCCGACGCAGCTCATGCTCCCGTTCCGTGAGCACCTGGACGCGTTCCGGCGCAAGACCATCGGGGCGCGCCCGCGCGAGACCCTGCTCGCGGTCTACATCACGGCGGGCATGCTCGACGACTTCTACCTCGCGCTCGCCTCGAGCTACGGCGAGACGGGGCGGCGGGTTGCCGAGATCTTGCGCGAGGACGATGCGCGCCACGAGATCGTCGCGATCATCCAGGAGACGATCGAGAGCGACGAGGAGTGGCGCTCGCTGCTGTCCATGTGGGCACGGCGCCTCGTGGGGGACACCATCCTCGTCTGTCGTGCGGCCCTGCGGCCGGAGCTCCTCGCCGTGGAGGAGGCCCGCATCGAGCCGGTGTACACCGAGCTCATGGGAGCGCACGCCCGCCGCATGGATGCGATGGGCCTCGCGTCCTAGGTCAGATCCCGAGCGCCGCTCGCCTTTGCGCGTCGCCGCGTCGACGCCCTGCGGTGAGAGCCGCGGTCGCCAGCGCCGCGACGACCACCGCGCCGAGGATGCTCGCGAGCCACAGCCAGACGCTGTCCTCGCCCACGCCGGCCCATTGCATGCTCGTGTAGACGATCGCCGAGACGGCCGTCGCGATCGCCGGGGCGAGGGCGACGCCCCGCAGCTCGCGACCGCCGATCAGGAAGTGTGCGGCGATCCCGAGCACGCAGGCGCCGACGAGGGCGAGGAGGATGTACATGCGCGGGTCAGGCGACGAAGCCCACGCGACGCGACTCCTCGGTGCCCAGCTCGATGTAGGCGAGGTTCGCGGTCGGCACGATGTAGGAGTTGCCCTTCACGTCGGCGAAGCTCAGGTGCGAGGCGCTCTGCTCGAGTGCCGCGGAGACCTGGGTGCGGACCTCGTCCGCCGTGGCAGCGGTGTCGAAGCTCAGCTCGCGGCCGGTGTTGATGATGCCGATGCGGATTTCCACGGGTGCTCCTTGCAGGTCGTCGGACTCGCCCAACTCTATCGCGCAGCCGGTGGCGGAGACCGGTGACGGGGGCCGTTTCGCCCTGAGCGCACAACCTGCGAGCAGCCCCGCCCTCGACGCCGATGTCCGCGCCTCCCGATAGCGTGGAGGGATGATGTCGGATGCCGCGCAGCGAGCTGTGATCACGGCGCCGCCGACCGCGTCCGGCGTCGTGATCGGCGCCCCCGGCACGGGTAAGACGCGCACGCTCGTCGACCGGGTCGTGCAGCTCCTCGAGGTCGAGGGGCTGCGTCCGGAGGAGGTGCTGGCGCTCACCCCGAGCCGGCAGGCGGCCACCGCGCTGCGCGACCGCATCGGCGTGCGCATCGGCCAGGCGACGCCAGGGCCACTGGCTCGCTCGCTCGGGTCGTTCGCGTTCCAGCTGGTCCGCGGGGCGATGGTCCGCGAAGGGGCCGAGCCGCCGGCGCTGCTCACCGGCGCCGACCAGGATCGCATCATCGCCGAACTGCTGGCCGGAGATGCCGAGGACGCCCGCATCTCCTGGCCTCCGGCGCTCAGCGAGCCGGTCCGCGCCTCGAAGGGCTTCCGCTCCGAGCTGCGTGCCTTCCTCGCGGAATGCGCGGAGCTGGGGGCGAGTCCGGCGGAGCTGCGCGCCACGGGCGACGCGGTGTGGACGGCCGCCGCCGACTTCGTGGAGGAGTACCGCGCGGTGCTCGACGCCCTGCGGGCCGCGCACCGTGACACCGCCGACCTCCTCAGCGAGGCGGCGGGGATCCTCCGCACCGCCGACGGCGCCACCCTCGGGCCGCTCGCACCCCTGCGGGTGGTGCTCATCGACGACGCCCAGGAGCTCACGCGCGGCGGGATCGGCGTGGTGCGCGCGCTCCGGGAGCGGGGCGTCGCGGTGCAGGCGTTCGGTGATCCCGACATCTCCTCCGGTGCCTTCCGCGGTGCCAGTCCCGAGCTGTTCGCGCAGCTCACCGGCGCGCTCGGCACCGTGCATGTGCTCGACGGCGCGCACCGGCAGCGCCCCCTGCTGACCGCGCTGACGCGCACGGTGACGCAGGCGATCGGGGTGTCAGGACGGGTCGAGCACCGGCGGGCGCCGGCACCGGCGGCGGAGGACGACGAGGCCGAGGTGTCGACCTTCCTAGCCCCGTCGCCCTACGAGGAGTTCGACCGCATCGCCGGGGTCATGCGCGACTGGCATCTCCGCGCCGGGATCCCGTGGGAGCGGATGGCGGTCATCGCCCATGACACCCGTCAGGTCACAGCCCTCGAGACCGAGCTCGCCGCGCGCGAGATCCCGACGAGGGCCGCCGGTGTGCAGCGCCCGCTCGGCAGCGAGGGGATCGTGCGCGACATCGTCGGCATCGTCCGGCTCGCGCTGACCCCGGACGACGAGCGCACGGTGCAGGCCTGGGAGGAGGCGCTGCGCACACCGTTCGGCGGCATGGATGCGATCGCGCTGCGGCGGCTGCGCGCGCGGCTCCGCCACCTCGAACTCGGGCAGGGCGGGTCGACCCCGGCGCGCGAGCTGCTGCGCGCGGCGATGTCGGCGCCGGCCACCCTCACGCTCATCGATGCGCCGGAGTCGCGGACCGCCGAGCGCTTCGCCGAGACGGTCGCCGGCGTCGCCCGTGCGGCGGCGGAGGGCGAGACGATCCACGACCTCCTGTGGCGCATCTGGGAGCAGGCCAGGGCCGTCGACGGGCGGCGGCTGCACGTCGCGTGGCGGGAGATCTCGCTGCTGCCCACCGGCGCCGAGACGGCGCGGTCGCTCGACGCCCTCGTGGCCCTCTTCGACGCGGCCAAGCGCTTCGTGGAGCGCACCCCGAACGAGCGTCCCGAGGTGTTCGTGCGCGACATCCTCGACAGCGAGGTGCCGGAGGACACGCTGTCGTCGCCCGAGCGGCCGGGCACGGTGACGCTGCTCACGCCGGCCACAGCGCTCGGCACGGAGTTCGACGCCGTGGTCGTCGCCGGGGTGCAGGACGGCGTGTGGCCCAACGTGCGGCTGCGGGGCGGGCTGCTCCAGACCTGGCGGCTCGCCGACGCGCTGATCGCGGCGCGCTCTGGCCTGCCGGCGGAGGTGCCCGGCGTGCTCGACCGGCGTCGCGCCGCTCTGCACGACGAGCTGCGCCTGTTCGTGCGGGCGCTCTCCCGGGCGCGCCATCGACTGCTCATCACCGCCGTGGACGACGACGACCTGTCGCCCAGCGCCTTCTTCGGATTCCTGCCGCCGCCGGAGCCGCCGGAGCGCCATGCCTCGGCGGAACACCCCCTCACGCTGCGCGGGCTCGTCGCGCGGCATCGTCGCGTGCTCACCACGGCCCCCGCCGAGCCGGCGCGGCGCGAGGCCGCCGCCCAGCTCGCCGTTCTGGCCAGGGAGGGGGTGCCCGGTGCGCATCCGCACGACTGGTACGGAGTGACGGCGCCGTCGACCGCGGCACCGCTCCGCGATCTCGCAGCGAACGGCGCACGGGTGTCGCCCTCGGCCGTCGAGTCGTACGAGGAGTGCGGGCTCAACTGGGTCGTCTCGGCCCTCGGGGGCGATACGGTCATGCCGCCGACGGCCGGTATCGGCACGATCGTCCACGAGGCGATGGAGCGCGTACCGGACGGCGATCTCGCGCGCATGCGGGAGATCGTCGAGGAGCACTGGCCGGAACTCGACTTCGAGACGGCGTGGATCGGACGCAAGGAGCGCCGCCGCGCCGACCTGTTCGTCGACCGGCTGCACAGCTACCTCGGCGAGGTGAGGAGAGACGGCGGGCGCGTCCTCGGCAGCGAGGTGGAGTTCCGGTTCGCCGTCGACGTGTCCGGTGCGACCGCCGAGCCCACGGTGCACCCGGTGGGAGAGGACCGCGGGCACCGTGCCATCGTGCACGGCTACATCGACCGGGTCGAGGCGTACCCGCCTGGTGCCGGCGAACACGGCCCGGCGCGCGGCCGCGGGTGGCAGACGATGGCCGGCGGGCCGGAGGGGACCACGGTGGTCGTCGACCTCAAGACCGGGAAGACCGATCCGGAGTCGGACGGCGGCGTCGTCCAGCACGCCCAGCTCGCGGCGTATCAGATCGCGGTGCAGGAGGGTCTCGTGCCCGGTGCCGCGCCGGGCTCGCTGGGGGGCGCGCGGCTCGTCATCGTCTCGAAGACGCTGGCCAAGAGCGACTACCGCGTCGCGCATCAGCATGCTCTGGACGCCGAGGCCCGATCGCAGTTCCTGCGCCGGGTCGCGGAGGTCGCCCGCGGCATGTCGGCGGCGAGCTTCACGGCTCAGGTCGAGGCGCACTGCGCCGACACCCAGCGCCGGGTGCATCCGTGCCGCATCCACACCGTGCCGGCGGTGAGCGCATGACCGCAGGACCCGCGGACGCCGTGCTCTCGGCGACCGATATCGCCGCCGCGCTCGGACTCCCGACCCCGACGCCCGCCCAGCAGCAGGTGATCGAGGCCCCGCTCGAGCCCGCCCTCGTCGTCGCCGGAGCCGGCAGCGGTAAGACGGAGACCATGTCGGCCCGGGTCGTCTGGCTCGTCGCGAACGGGCTCGTCCGCCGGGACGAGGTCCTCGGACTCACGTTCACGCGCAAGGCGGCGGGGGAGCTGGCGGAGCGCATCGGCGCCCGCCTCGCCGTCGTCGACGAGTACGGGCGGCGGGGTCTGCTCCCGCACCTCCCGGAGATCGTCGCCGGAGGAGCGCTGCGCCGGGTGGCGGACGCCGCGCCGGGGCGCCAGCGGGAGCTCGTGCGTACGCAGGTCCTCGACGACCTCGCCCGGCAGCACGGCACGGGCGGAGAGCCGGGGGCGGTCCGCACCGCCGACGACCTCCTCATCCGCCCGCGCGTGTCGACCTACAACGCCTTCGCGGACGGCATCGTCCGCGAGCACGCCGCCCGCATCGGCCGGGATCCGGATGTGGCGATGCTGAGCCAGGCGGCCTCCTGGATGCTGGCGCGCGAGGTCGTGCTCCGCAGCGACCTGCCGGAGCTGGAGGAGGTCGACTACGCCCTGGGGACGGTCATCGATGCCGTGCAGCGGCTCGCCGGCGAGGCCGTCGACCATCGGGTCGACCTCGCGGAGGCGGAGCGCCTCGCCGCGGCGCAGGCCGCGGCGTTCGAGCCCTACCGCTCCCACGCCGACGTCGAGAAGGCGGCGGTCAACCTGCGCACCCTCCCGACCCTGACCCGCCTCGTGCGGGACTACATCGCCGAGAAGGATCGCCGCGGCGTGCTCGACTTCGCCGACCAGGTCTCCGGCGCGTACGACATCGTCGAGTCCGCGCCGGACGTCCGCGCCGAGCTCCGAGAGCAGCACCGCGTGGTGCTGCTCGACGAGTACCAGGACACCTCCGTGATCCAGACGCGCTTCCTCGCGGAGCTGTTCCGCGACACGGCCGTCATGGCCGTCGGCGATCCGCACCAGTCGATCTACGGCTGGCGCGGGGCCAGCGCCGACAACCTGTATGCGTTCCCCCGGTCTTTCTCGAGTGCAGGCGGCGTGCGCACCTACAGCCTCATGACGAGCTGGCGCAACGATCGGAGGATCCTCGACGTCGCCAACCGGGTGCTCGAGCCTCTGCAGCGCCCCGGACTCGATGTGCCGCCGCTGGAGCCGCGGCCGGGCGCGGGGGCGGGCACGGTCGCCGTGCGCTACCCCTTCACCGTCGACGACGAGGCCGCCGAGGTCGCGGCCTGGTTCGCCGAGCGCCGCGCCGCCCACGAGGCGACCTCGGCCTCCCCGCACACCGGCGCCATCCTGTTCCGGTCCAAGCGCCACATGCAGACCTTCGCCGGCGCGCTCGCCGCGCAGGGCATCCCGCACCGCATCCTCGGCCTGGGCGGCCTGCTCGCCACGCCCGAGGTCGTCGATGTGGTCTCGACGCTGCGGGTGGTGCACGATCCGACGGCGGGCTCGGCGCTGATCCGGCTCCTCACCGGCCCGCGCTTCGGCGTCGGGGTGGCGGACATGGCGGCGCTCTACGAGCTGGGGCGCGCACTCGCGGAGCGCGACACCGCCCTCATGCCCCTGCCCGAGGAGGTCAGGGCGCGGCTCCGCTCCTCCCGCGGTGCCGACGAGGCCGTCTCCATCGTGGACGCGGTCGACATCGTGCGCGCGGTCCGGGACGACTATCGCCTGCTGGAGGGGATCACGCCGGAGGGACGCGCCCGGATCCGCGCGGCAGGGGAGATGCTGGAGCGTCTGCGTCGCGCGTCGTCCCAGCCCATCCCGGAGCTCATCCGGCTCATCGAGCTGGAACTGCGGCTGGACATCGAGCTCGCCGCCAACGAGACCCGAGGCCCCGCGCGCGTCGCGGCCACCCAGCTGCGGGCGTTCGCCGACGAGGTGCGCGCGTTCCTCGCCGCCGACGAGCGCGGCACGATCGGCAGTCTGCTCGCCTGGCTCGACAAGGCCGAGAGCACCGACGAGCTCATGCCGCGTCCGGAGCCGCCGGAACCCGGCGTCGTGCAACTGCTCACGATCCACGGGTCGAAGGGCTTGGAGTGGGACGCGGTCGCGGTCGTGCGCCTCGTCGTCGACGAGCTGCCGGGACGCGTGTCCGACACCTCCGGCTGGTTCGGCTTCGGCGTCGTTCCCTTCGCGCTGCGCGGAGACCGGGATGCGCTCCCGCGCTTCGTCTGGGATCCGGAGGAGGCGATGGAGGGGGAGACCGACCCTGGCACGCGGCAGAAGCGCGCCCAGGCGTCGCTGTCGGGCGGTGTGACGAAGGCGAATCCGTACGGTGGCGCGCTCAAGCGGTTCAAGGACGCCTACCGGGAGTATCAGCGCCAGGAGGAGCGTCGCCTCGCCTATGTGGCGATCACCCGCGCCAAGAGCGATCTTCTGCTCAGCGGAGCCCACTGGGCGGGCCAGAAGGCGCCGCGCACACCGAGCCCGTACCTCCTCGAGGCCATCGACGTCCTCGGCCACGACGAGATCCCGCCGGTCGATCCCGACGAGAACCCGTACGACGGTCCCGGAGCCACGCTCCACTGGCCGCTCGATCCCCTCGGCGGGCGGCGCGCCGTGGTGACCGCCGCGGCCGCGCTCGTCGAGGAGGCCCTGCACGACGACGCCGCCGTTCCGACTGAGGAGCTGCGCCGGCTCCTCGACGAGCGAGCGGCCCGCCAGCGTGGAACGGACGCGGAGGCTCCCACCCGCGTTCCCGCCTCCCGGTTCAAGGACTACGTCACGGACTACACGGGCACCCTGTCCTCGCTCGTGCGTCCGATGCCGGAGCGTCCGTACCGCCAGACCCGTCTGGGGACCCTGTTCCACGCGTGGGTGGAGCAGCGCTCCGAGCTCGTCGGCGTCGGGACCCGGGTCGATGAGGCGCTCTGGGAGATCGACGAGGACGAGCCCGAGGGCGACAGCGTACCGGGCGCTCCGGGGTCAGGGGCAGCGGCGGATGCCGCCGACCTCGCGGCGCTGCAGCAGACCTTCGAGCGGAGCGAGTGGGGGCCGCTGCAGCCCCTCGCCGTGGAGATCGAGATCGACTTCGCGCTGGGCGCCGGCCTTCCGGGGACGGGTGCCAGCGCCACGGACGCGCACATCGTGATCTGCAAGCTCGATGCGGTGTACCGACGCGCCGACCGCGGAGGACGGATCGAGATCGTGGACTGGAAGACCGGGCGGGCGCCGCGGACGCCGCAGGAGCGCGAGGAGCGCATGCTGCAGCTCGCCCTCTATCGGCTCGCGTACCACCGACGGTTCGGTGTCCCGCTGGAGGACATCGACGTGGCGCTGTACTACGTGGCCGACGACCTCGTCATCCGCGGGGATCGCGTCTACTCGGAGGAGGAGCTCTTCCAGCGCTGGAGCGCCGCCCGCGCCGCGCGCTGAGCCTCCTCGGAGTCGTCGTCGGCCGCGGGGGAGGACGAGGGGGCGGAGTACTCGCCTCGTCCGCTCCCGCGCGTCTCGGCGAACGCGTGGGCGACGCCGGAGAGGTCTTCGGTCTCGATGCTCGCCACCGCGGCGCGGCGTTCCGCGTCCGGCTGCGACGGTGCATCCGCGGGCTCCTCCGCGTCCGTCGACGAGGCCGCCGGGGCGTCGCGGTCGGCGTCGTCCGCCTCCGCCGCCCAGAGCTCCTCGGGGTTGTAGGCGTCGGTCTGCATCGAGGTGTCCACCTCGGGGGCGGCCGCCACCGGCACGCGGTCGAGCGCGTCCATCGCGGAGTCCACGTCCGAGCGTCGATCGCCGGGCGCGCCGAGATCGTCATGGCGGAGGCCGTCGGCGAGAGCCTCGAGCAGCGCCGCAGCGTCCTCCACGATGTCCTCGCGCCGCAGCGCGTCGCCGTGGACGAGCCAGCGCGCGAACTCCAGCTCGGCGAGCAGACGCGCGCGGACCTCGAGCCCGGCATCGGGAGTGCGGTCCATGGCACGGGCGTAGGCGCCGTGCACGTCGGCCGCCGCGTCGGGAGCCGCGGACAGCCAGGAGAGATCGAGTGCCGGATCACCGACCGCGAGACCGTGCCAGCCGATCACGCCGGTGACCTCGGGGCCGCGCTCGGGGTGGTCGTCGAAGAGGAAGGACGTCGCCTGCGCGCCGCCGAGCACGACGGTCGACTCGAAGCGCCAGAGGTCGTCGTCGGCGACGGCGTCCCGCCACCGCACAGTGAGGCGGGCAGGGACGCGTCCGGTGGCGGCCGCGGTGTCGACAAGCCGCTCCAGTTCGGCGCGGCTCTCCTCGGCGCTGCGCATCACGAGCCCGGCGCCGCGGACGACCGACGTCGGCAGCCCGTGTACGGCGGCGATCGCGGCTCCCATGGATTCCGCCGCGCCGCGTCCGGCGGGTACCATCGACGCCTCGATCTGGAAGCCGGGGAGCAGCTCGGTCACGAGCGCACGCCCTTCGCCCACCCTGGTCTCGCCGATGTAGCCGGGGGCGCGGAACGGCAGCATGGCACGCGCACCGTCGGTGAGGGCGCGCAGCGCCAGGGCCTCCGCCGCCAGCTCCCGCGCCGCGTCATCGTCGTCAGCCACGCGGATCGCGAGTTCCCGGCCGTCGGCGAGCGAGGCGACGGCGGAGTCGAAGCGCCCGTCGCCGTCCGCGGTGAGCGCCCGGGTGCCCGTGACCTCCGCGCCGGGAAGTGCGGCCGTCACCGCCGCGGCTAGAGTGAATGGAGAGCGTCCCATGCCCCCAAGGTTAGGTCGGCTCAGGGGCGGTCCCGCCTCCGCCACGCCCGTGAAAGGGGGAGTCGATGAGCATTCCGCGCCCGTTCTTCGACCGCGCCGCCGAACTCCGCGAGGAGGAGGGCGTGCTCGAGCGTCTGCGCGACGACGCGGGCTCGCGCGTCGTCGTCGTCCGGGAGGGACGTGTGCGCGTGGCGGCCTCCGCGCTGCTGCGCGTCTCGCCGGACGAGGTCGCGGACGGGACTTGGGCGCTGCTCGGCCGGGATGCCGACGGCGCGGCGCTCCTGCTCGCCGCGCTGCCGCCGGAGACCGATGCCCTCGACACCGCGCCCGACGAGATCTGGCTCGGGCTCCGCGACCTCGGCGGGCGCCTGGACGCGGGGGAGTCCGAGGTCCTGGTCGCCGCCGTCGCCCTGGCCGGCTGGCTCCGCGACGCCCCGTTCTGCCCCACCTGCGGCGGAGGGACGGAGCTGCGCACCGCGGGCTGGTCTCGACGGTGCCTGGTGTGCGGGCGCGAGCACTTCCCGCGGACCGATCCCGCCGTGATCGTCGCCGTCGAGAGCGCGGACGGCGAGCGGCTGCTGCTCGGCGCCAACGCCAACTGGGGCGGACGCATGTACTCCTGCTTCGCGGGTTTCACCGAGGCGGGCGAGTCCCTCGAAGCCACCGTGCACCGGGAGATCGAGGAGGAGTCCGGCGTGCGGCTGTCGGCCCTCCGCTACGTCTCCTCGCAGCCGTGGCCGTTCCCGCGGTCGCTCATGGTCGGCTTCCGGGCGGTCGTCGAGGACGACGCGGCGGCGCGCCCGGACGGCGAGGAGATCATCGACGTCCGGTGGTTCACGCGGGCGGAGATCGGCTCCGCGCTCGCGGGGAACGGTCCGGTCGGACTCCCGGGGCCGGCCTCGATCGCGCGGGCCCTCATCGTCGACTGGTTCGAGGAGCGCCCGTGAGCGCACTCGATGCCCTCGACGAGCGGCAGCGAGCGGCGGCCTCGGTCCTGCGGGGCCCAGTGGCGGTGCTCGCGGGGGCCGGGACGGGCAAGACCAGGGTCATCACGCATCGCATCGCGCACGGGGTGGACACGGGCGCCTACTCGCCGTCGCGCGTGATGGCGGTCACGTTCACCGCGAAGGCCGCCGGCGAGCTCCGCGGCCGCCTGCGTGCGCTCGGCGTCGAGGGCGTGGCCGCCCGCACCTTCCACGCGGCGGCCCTCGCACAGCTCAACTTCTTCTGGCCCACCCTGGCCGGTGCGCCCGCGCCGTCGATCATCGACAACAAGGTGCGCCTGCTGGGCCAGGCCGCCGATGCCATCCGCCTGCGTCCGAGTACGGCGACGCTGCGCGACATCGCCGCGGAGATCGAGTGGCGGAAGGTCTCGATGGTCTCGATCGACCGGTACGCCGAGCTCGGTCGCCCGATCAGCGGGATCGACCCCACGCAGCTCGTGGAGCTGATGCGCGGCTACGAGGCGCTCAAGGACGAGCGTCATCAACTCGACTTCGAGGACGTGCTGCTCGCCTGCGCGGGGATGCTGGAGACCGAGCCCCGGGTCGCGGCCGCCGTCCACGAGCAGTACCGGCACTTCACCGTCGACGAGTTCCAGGACGTGTCGCCGCTCCAGAACCGGCTCCTGGAGCTCTGGCTGGGCGATCGGCACGACATCTGCGTGGTCGGCGACGCCAGCCAGACGATCTACTCGTTCGCCGGGGCGGAGCAGCGCTTCCTGCTCGAGTTCGAGCGGCGGCACCCCGACGCGACCGTCATCCGTCTCGAGACGAACTACCGGTCCCAGGCCCCCATCCTGACGGCGGCGAACGCCTTGATGCACGGCAGGCCCGGCGCGCTGGAGCTGGTCCCGGCCCGGGAGCAGTTCACGGCGGAGCCGCCGACGGTCACCGCGTACGACACGGAGGCCGAGGAGGCCGCGGGCATCGCCGCCGGCGTCGCGGCCCGGATCGCCGGGGGCGCGTCCCCGGCGGAGATCGCCGTGCTGTATCGCGCCCATGCGCAGTCCGCGGTGCTCCAGCAGGCGCTCGCCGCCGAGGGCATCGCCACCTCGGTGCTCGGCGGCACGCGGTTCTTCGCCATGCCGGAGGTGCGCCAGGCGATCCTCGCGCTCCGTGCGGCGGCGGTGGCGCCGACCGAGCAGGGATTCCTGCCCGGGGTGCGACGGGTGCTGCGCGAGCTGGGGCTCACCGAGGAGCCTCCGGCGGCCGGGGGAGCCCAGCGCGACGGGTGGGAGGCGCGGCGTGCCATCCTCCGTCTCGCGGAGGAGGCGGGGCCGGAGACGACTCTGCGGTCCTTCAGCGACGAGCTCATGGCCCGCGCGAAGGATCAGCACGAGCCGACGATGCGGACGGTGACGCTGTCGACGCTGCATGCCGCGAAGGGCCTGGAGTGGCCGCACGTGTACCTGGCCGGATGGGCGGAGGGGTCTCTGCCGATCTCCTACGCGACGACGTTCGAGGCCGTCGACGAGGAACGGCGTCTGGCCTACGTCGGGGTCACGCGGGCTGCGCGCACGCTGGAGCTGTCGTGGGCACGGACGGCGGGGCGCGGCGAGCGGGCGCCGTCGCGGTTCCTGGCGGAGATGGGCACGACGGCGCGCGGCACAGGCATTCTGCGCGAAACCGCACCGAACGCCACGCGATCCCGCCGTCCGCGCTGACCCTGGCGATGCGCGCCGGATCGGCCGCGCGCAGGAGATGCGCGGCGACGGCCCCGGCGGCGGCCACCCTGGCGAGCGTGAGGCGTCCGGGGTCGCGGCCGACGAGCTGACCGTGCAGGAGCGCCCAGGCCGGATCGCGAGCGGTGTCCTCGGCGTCCCGGCAGCTCAGACACGGCGTGACCCCGGG
Organism: Microbacterium sp. UMB0228; assembly: GCF_002871415.1. Taxonomy (NCBI): domain Bacteria; kingdom Bacillati; phylum Actinomycetota; class Actinomycetes; order Micrococcales; family Microbacteriaceae; genus Microbacterium; species Microbacterium sp. UMB0228. The sequence goes on from NZ_PNFU01000001.1 coordinate 622,353, forward strand.
GATCACGAGCGGCCCCACGGTGATGCGCGCGGGCTCGACCGCGACGGGCAGGTGCGGGTGGTCGGCGCGCAGCATCGGGGCGAACTGCACGGCGGCCGCCGCGCCGGGGACGAGGACGACGGCGACCGCCGTCGACCCCCGCTCCTCGGCCGTCGCGAGCGGCACGCCCTCGTCCTCGAGCGTCTCGCACAGCCGCCCCTCCGCGCGCGTGTCGGTGAGGCCGAGCGCGGAGACGCGCGCGGCGCGCGGCGGAGCGGGCTCGTCCTGCAGCGCCGGTTCGACGACGGCCAGCAGCCGTCGCGCCTCGGACCACGGTGCACCCGCGCGGTGCGCGATGACGTCGAACGCGCTGCGCCGGAATCCTCGGCGCATGCGGCTGAGGAGCCGTTCGACCCAGGGTGCGGAGGCCGGGACCCGGATGCCGGGGTCGTCGCCGATCTGGAGGGTCGTCCCATCGCGCCAGAGCAGCGGGAACGCGGGATCGAGACGGGTCAGGGTCGTCGGGGTGAGCGGCACCCCTCGATTCTGCGGAGCCGCGCGACGCCGCAGACCGGTTCGAGGGATCGGTGGAGAAATCGGCGGGCTCCGCCCGGTCGGGGAGGGAGAGTGCCCAGCCCCCCCCGATGACCGGACTCAGACCGGGCGCTCGCCCTCCGGAGCGTCGTCGTCGCCGTCCTCGCCGCTGCCCTGGGCCGGCGTCTCCCCGGAGAAATCGTCGCCGTCCAGCAGGCGCGCGAGCGCCTCGTCGAACTCGTCCGCCTCGGGCTGCTCCCCGCGCTCGGCGGCCTGCAGACGTGCGATCAGCGCCGTCGGGTCGTCGATGTCCTCGGCGGTGGGCATGAGGTCGGGGTAGTCCCACAGGGAATCCCGGGCGGCGACGCCGACGGCGTCCGTGACCGCACGCCACATGGCGGACGCCTCGCGGATGCGCCGGGGGCGGAGCTTGAGCCCGACGAGCGCGCCGAGGGCATCCTCCGCCGGGCCGCCGACCGCGCGACGGCGGCGGGCCGCCTCGGCGATCCTGCCGCCGTCGGGCAGCCGGGTGGTGGCCTCCGCCGTGACCACGTCGACCCAGCCGTCGATGGTCGCGATGAGGTTCTCCAGGCGGGCGAGGGCCTCGCGCTGCGCCTCGGTCTGCGTGGGCAGGAGGGCGCCGCCCTCGATCGCCGCGCGCAGCTCCTCGGGGTTCGAGGGATCGAGGCGGCTCGCCACGTCCTCCAGGGCGTCGACGTCCACCGTCACGCCGCGGGCGAAATCGGTGATCTGCGCCATCACGTGCAGATGCAGCCACTTGGCGTGACGGTACAGGCGGGCGTAGGCGAGCTCGCGGGTGGCGATGTAGAGCGCGATCTGGTCCTCGGGGATCTCGAGCCCCTCACCGAAAGCCGTGAGGTTCTGCGGGATCACGGCGGCCGTGCCCGCCGGCAGCACGGGGATGCCCACGTCGCCGCCGGAGACGACCTCGAGCGAGAGATTGCCGAGCACCTGCCCGAACTGGGCGGCGAAGACGGAGCCGCCGAGGCCCCGCATCAGGCGTCCCGCACCCTGCACGACACCGCGCATCTCCTCGGGGACCTGGGTGTCGAGCGCGGCCGTCAGGGCGTCGGCGATGCTCGTCGAGACGGGGCCGGCGATCTCCTTCCACACCGGCAGCGTCTTCTCGACCCACTCGCCGCGGGTCATCGCCACCGGGGGAGCGGCGAGTTCGGAGATGGTGGTCACCTCGCCCAGCCACAGGTTCGCGAGAGCGAAGGAGTCGGCGAGGGAGGATCGCGAGCCGTCGGCGATGCCCTGGCCCTCGCGGTTGGCGATGTGGAGGGCCTGCCGGAGCGAGTTCTCCCACGGATCGCCGCCGAAGGCACCCTGGAGCTGCGCCATGATCGTCTGCATCATCGCCGGGTCGAAGGTGAAGCCGTCCATCCCCTGGAAGGCGCCGCGCAGCGCCTCGGGGTCGATGTCGCCGCCGCCCTGGTTCGAGAGCATCCGTCGCAGGAACTCCTGGAAGTCCTCCGGGTTCGGTTCGTTGTCTGCCATGTCGCTCGCCCTCTCAGCACGTCTGAAGCCGTGGCATCTACGCTAGTCACAGGTTTCAGTGCGCGACCCCGAAGCGGGCAGATCGCTGTACGCCGCTCGCGAACGACGGAGGATTGCTGTGGAACGACCGCGCGCAGGGAAGCTCGGACTCGGGGTCTGGGCGCTGGTGGTCGCGCTCGCGGCGCTCGCCGTCCTCACGTTCCTGCCCTCGCCCTACGTCATCCAGCGCCCCGGTCCGGTGTACGACACCCTCGGCACCGCGAAGAACGCGGACGGCGAGCAGGTCCCGCTCATCAGCGTGGAGGGGACGGAGACCTACGAGACGGGCGGAACGCTCGACCTCACCACCGTCCAGGTCGTCGGCAACCGGGAGCGCACGCCGAGCTGGTTCGAGCTCGCCCTCGCCTGGATGGACGCGTCGCGGGCCGTCGTGCCGCTGGACGCGGTCTTCCCCGAGGGCGTCACCACCGAGCAGCGGGACGAGCGCAATGCGATGCTCATGGTCGACTCGCAGCACGAGGCGACGGCCGCCGCGCTGAACGAGCTCGGCTACGACACGGGAGCCGAGGTCGTCGTGGTCGATGCGGTCGAGGGGTCGCCGGCCGACGGTCTGCTCCAGGCGGACGACGTGATCACCGCGATCGACGGCACGCCCGTGACCTCGGCCACCGCGCTGCGCGAGGCCATCCAGGAGGCGGGCGGCGATCCGGTCGCGCTCACGGTGCGCCGCGACGGCGACGAGCAGGCCGTGGAGATCACGCCGGAGGAGCAGACCCAGGACGGCACGACGACGTGGCTGATCGGCATCACGCTGCGCACGGACTACGACTTCGAGGTCGACGTCACGATCCAGCTCGACAACGTCGGCGGCCCCAGCGCGGGGATGATGTTCGCTCTCGGGATCATCGACACCCTGACGCCGGGCGAGCTGAACGGCGGCAAGGAGATCGCGGGTACGGGGACGATCGACGCCGAGGGGACCGTCGGGCCGATCGGAGGCATCCGCCAGAAGCTCTACGGCGCCCGCGACGCCGGTGCGGACTACTTCCTCGCCCCGGAGGCGAACTGCGACGAGGTCGTGGGGCACGTGCCGGACGGCCTGCAGGTCATCCGCACCGCGACCCTCGACGAATCGCTCGCGGCGCTGGAGGTCATCGCCGAGGACGGCGACGTCGACGCGCTGCCGACCTGCGACATCCCGGCCACCTGAACCGGCGCGGGTCGTGACCCCGCCGTGACCGGTGTGACAGCCCGCCCACAGCGAGCGGTGCCTAGGATGGAGGGGTGACCTCGACCCCAGCCCAGCCCCCGGCCACGCCTCGAACCTCCCGACGCATCCTCGGAATCTCCCTGGTGATCATCGCCGCGCTCATCGCGGCGTTCTTCGTCTTCGCGTCCCTCTACACCGAATTCCTCTGGTTCGACCAGGTCGGGTTCACCGGCGTGCTCACCACGCAGTGGATCGCGACGGCGGTGATGTTCGTCGTCGGCTTCCTCGGCATGGCCGTGCCGCTGTTCGTCGTCATCCAGCTCGCCTACCGGCTCCGCCCGGTCTACGTCCGGCTGAGCTCGCAGCTCGACCGCTACCAGGAGGTCATCGAGCCGCTGCGCCGCCTGGCGATGTGGGGCATGCCCATCTTCTTCGGCCTCTTCGCGGGGTTCGCGGCGGCCGGCAACTGGAAGACGGTCTGGCTGTGGGCCAACGGCGTCGCCACCGGTGAGGTCGACCCGCAGTTCAAGGTCGACACGGGCTTCTACATGTTCGCGATGCCGTTCTACTCGATCCTCCTCGCGTTCGTCTCGGCCGTCCTGCTGCTCAGCCTCCTCGTCACCGCACTCGTGTCCTACCTCTACGGCTCGGTGCGCGTCGGCCAGGGCGAGCTGCGCATCTCCAAGCCGGCCCGCATCCAGCTCGCGGTCATCGCCGGTCTCTACCTGCTCGTGCAGGCCGCGAGCCTGTGGCTGGACCGCTACAAGACGCTCGTCGAGCCGGACGACCGCATCACGGGTGCCGCCTATACCGGCGCCAACGCGACCATCCCCGGCCTCGGCATCCTCGCGATCATCGCCGCCGTCGTGGCCATCCTGTTCTTCGTCACCGCCGTCATCGGCCGCTGGCGCTTCCCGCTCGCGGCGACCGCACTGCTGATCGTGGCCTCCCTCGTCATCGGCATCGGCTACCCCTGGGTGGTCACCACCTTCCAGGTGAAGCCGAACCAGAACGCCTACCAGGCCGAGTACTACCAGCGGAACATCGAGGGCACGAAGGAGGCCTACGGCGTCGCCGACCTCGAGACCACGGCCTTCGAGGCCGAGACCGACGCCGAGGCGGGCCAGCTCCGCGCCGACGCCGAGACCACCGCGTCGATCCGCATCATGGACCCGAAGGTCATCCCGCCGACGGTCCGCCAGCTCGAGCAGTACCGCGGCTACTACCAGTTCCAGACGACCATGGACGTCGACCGCTACGAGATCGACGGCGTGAAGCAGGACACGGTCGTCTCCGTCCGCGACCTCGACATGTCGGGCCTCGGCGACGGTGACAACTGGAACAACCGGGTCGCGGTCTACACGCACGGCTACGGCCTCGTCGCCGCGGCGGGCAACCAGCGCACGACCGACGGCGAGCCCGTCTTCCTCGAGCGCGGCATCCCCACCTCGGGCTTCCTGTCCGAGCAGGGCGACTTCGAGCCGCGGGTCTACTTCGGCGAGAACTCCCCGGAGTACTCCATCGTCGGCGCCCCCGAGGGGGCCGACCCGGTCGAGATCGACTACCCGCGCGGTAAGGACGGCTCGAGCGAGACGAAGACGACGTTCACCGGGAACGGCGGGCCGAAGATCGGCGACAGCTTCACCAAGCTGCTCTACGCGCTCAAGTTCCAGTCGGAGCAGATCCTGTTCTCGAACCTCGTCAACGAGGACTCGCAGATCCTCTACGACCGCGACCCGAAGACCCGCGTGCAGAAGGTCGCGCCGTACCTCGAGCTCGACAGCGACCCGTACCCGAGCGTCGTGGACGGCCGCATCGTCTGGATCGTGGACGGCTACACGACGAGCTCGACCTACCCGTACTCGACGAGCGTGAGCCTGTCCGACGCGATCGCCGACTCGAACGTGCCGACGCCGTCGCTCGCGATCGACGACATCAACTACATCCGCAACTCGGTCAAGGCCACGGTCGACGCCTACGACGGCTCGGTCACGCTGTACGCCTGGGACGAGGAGGACCCGGTCCTGAAGACCTGGCAGAAGGTCTACCCGTCCACCCTCAAGCCGATCAGCGAGATGTCCGGCGAGCTCATGAGCCACGTCCGGTACCCGACCGATCTGTTCAAGGTGCAGCGCGACATCCTCGGCATCTACCACGTCGACAAGGCCGGCTCGTTCGCCCAGCAGGACAACCGCTGGCAGACGCCGAACGACCCGCGCAGCGACGCGATGCTGCAGCCGCCGTACTACCTGACCATGCAGATGCCGGGTCAGGACGAACCGCGGTTCTCGATGTTCTCCACGTTCATCCCGGCCTCCCAGGGCGCGGGTGGCAGCCGTGACGTGCTGATGGGCTACCTCGCCGTCGACTCGGATGCCGGCGCCGAGAAGGGCGTGAAGGCCGAGGGGTACGGGCAGCTGCGCATGCTCGAGATCGACACCGACACCACGGTGCCCGGTCCCGGTCAGGTGCAGAACACCTACAACTCCGACACGGCCGTGGTCCCGCAGCTCAACCTGCTCCAGCAGGGGGAGTCCGAGGTCATCTACGGCAACCTGCTGACCCTGCCCGTCGGTGGCGGTCTGCTCTACGTCCAGCCGGTCTACGTGCAGTCGTCCGAGGGCACGCAGCTGCCACGTCTGCAGAAGGTGCTCGTCGCCTTCGGTGACCGGGTGGCCTTCGAGAACACGCTCACCGAGGCGCTGGACACGCTGTTCGGCGGCGACTCCGGCGCGACCGGTGGTGACGACGAGGTCGAACCCACCGATCCGGGCACGACCGATCCCGACACCGGCGAGACGCCGACCACGCCGACGCCGACGGACGAGCAGGCCGATGCCCTGGCGAAGGCGCAGCAGGCGCTGCTCGACCGCCAGGCGGCTCTCGCCGAGGGCGACCTGGAGAAGTTCGGCGAGGCGGACAAGCGCCTCACCGCGGCCGTCGAGAAGCTCCTGGAGCTGGAGGCCGCCGCGGGAGAGTGATCCTCCCACGCACACGAAAGGGCACCCCCCACGGGGTGCCCTTTCGTGTTTCCGGAACCCGTGGTGCGCCGGAAGCCGGTCCGCCGCACCAGGCGCTCGCGCAAGATCAGGCGCGACTCTGCCCGGTGGCCTGATGCGGCGCGGGTGCATGGTGGTGAGCGTGTTAGCGTGGGGTTGTACCGCACCCGGTGGCGGCCTTCATTTCCTGATTCAACTGGAGGCCCGCAATGCAACACCCACCCCGCGCTCGATTCTTCCGTCGCGACGACAGAGACCAGCTCACAGACCTGGTCAACGCACACCTCTCGACCGTGATCCCGGGAGCCCGCGTCTCGGTCAACACCGTTCTCAGCGCCCTCGAGCGTCAGCCGGACGAGTACGTCCTCGACCCCTGGGTCACTGAGCGTGCGACCATCGTCGTCGAGCAACGCGAACGTCTCGTCGCGGCGGCGCATCTGCAGCGGTTCTCCGGCGACACCCGCGTGAGCGACGACTATCGCGACGCGGGGCTGATCCAGTTCGCGCTGGCCTTTCCGGACTCCGATGATCCTTCGGCCTTCGATGTGCTCCTGCGCGCGTGCGTGGTCCAGCTCCGGAGTTGGCGTGTGGCGGCGGTGTACGCAGAGGGACAGCTCCCGTTCCCGGGAGTCACCGGGATTCCCGATTCCTGGCCCCACGTGCGCGAAGCCTTCGCGAGGGCGGGGTTCGTGCATGCGGGAACGACCGAGGTCGTGCTGATGGCGACGCCGACCGAGCTCGTGGGAGCGGGAGCCGGAAGCGAGGGGATCACGGTGCGCCGCGAGCTCGGTCCCGGCGGGGTCCGTTTCGTCGCACGCACCGACGGTACCGACACCGGGTACCTCGAACTGGACCTCACGGTCGGTCGCCCCGAGCGCCACCCCGTCGGCCCCGTGCTGGCGGAGGTGTCCGATGAAGATGCCGAGGACCCAATCGTGCGGCGCGTGCTCCTGGCAGAAGCCGGCCGGTGGCTGCTGGTCGGGGGCGTGCACGCCGTCCTCGTCGTCGTCGATGGCGAGGACGCGCAGGAACGGGCCCGATGGACAGGATTCCGGGAGGTCACCGAGAGCTCCCGGGGTTGGCGGTACGTCGGCGAGTAGTCGCCCCGCGCATTCAGGCACTCGCGCCGCTTCAGGCGACCCCCTGCCCGCGGGCCTGATGCCGCGCGTGTGCCTGGTTTCGCGCGCCGCACGCCAGGACAGGCGGTCTCGTGGCAGCAGGCGGGCCCGCGAGGTCAGGCGACCTCTGGGCAGAAAGCCTGAACTGGCGCGAGTGCCTGAGTAGGCGGAGGGTTTTGTGGCTCTTCGGACATTCGGTGGGGGTCATGGGGTGAGGGCATGTACCTGATGCCCGAGCCGACAGCCAACCGGACAGCTGTGTTGGTCTAACGCGGTGCCGTGCGATCGATTCAATGCGAGTGCCCGCGCCTCCACAACAGTGGGCGGCGGCTTCAACTCAGAAGCGCGACCCCGAGCCCAGTCGCAGGCCCGCGCCATTGCGATGGGTGCGGCTCGTCAGTTGGCGCCGGGGAGTCCTCGGGCTAGCGGGGACTGCAGCGGTGTGAGATGCGGGATCGGGATCGGCTTCGAACGCGTCGAGGCGACCTTCCCGCTCCGCTGCGCCATGGCAGTCAGTCGAACGTCTTCGCGCGTCGCGTGATGGCTGGCTCGCAGACCCGGCCGCATCCAGATCGCCTCGTACCCGCCGCTCGCCGCGCGCTCCACGTAGGCGATCAAGCGCTCGGCGCTTGCTTCGTCGATGCCGGCGTCGCACAGCCGCCAGGCGCCCTGGCCGAGCGGCTCGAACACCAGCCTTTGTTGATCTGCGGTGATCATCAGTACCTCCAGATCAACAATGCGCTGACAGCCGTCGTCTGCATCCCCCCTTGACAACGACCCTGGCTAACGCACGTCCGGGCGCGCGACGAGGGAAGCCTGCACGTCGAATACGACGACGACGGTGCTCCGGAGCACGAGTACGCCGTACATGAGGTGACGCTAGTCCCGGTCCTTCTGCAGTGCTCCGTATATGAGTTGGTTCTCGACGGCGCATCCGATGAGCTCGCCGGACTCCCGAACGTTGAAGAGCGGGTCGGCGATTCGATCTACACCGACGCAGAGGACTACTACGTGACGGGACTGTGGGGCGACGATTGACTCGTGCGAGCGCGCGGTAGAAGCTTGGTCGGTCGTACGCGGCGCCAGCTTCGGCCAGCCATGGGAAGTCAACGAGTAGGGGCACGCTTGACGACGCCCGGAAGATCGCCCGCGACCTCCCGCTTGCGTTCGTCGCCCGCAAGGGGATCGGTGCAAGACGTCGCTGCTTTGGGTGGCTTGGTCAGTTCAGCCGTAGGGACGGTGCCTCACTTGAGTCCTGATCGCACGAAGGCGTCGACGACGTATCGCTGGAGGAACACGTAGATGAGCAGCACGGGCACGCAGGCGAGCCCGGCGGCGGCCATCGTCGCGCCCCAGTTGTTTTCCTCGGCGCTCAAGAAGCTGCGCACGCCGACCTGGATGAGTGCATCGCCCTGGCGCATGATGAGCGTCGGCCAGAGGTATTCGTTCCACGCCGAGATGAACGCCATGATCCCGAGCGCGGCGAGCGCCGGCTTCATGTTGGGCACGACGACGGTCCAGAGCGTGGCCCAGCTCGAGCGCCCGTCGAGGTGTGCGGCTTCGATCAGCTCGCGGGGGAAGGCGCGCATGTGCTGCACCATGAGCAGCACGGCGAAGGCTCCGGCGAGCTGGGGGATCACGACGCCCCCGACGGTGCCGAGCAGGCCCATCTGCGACACGAGCACATAGTTGGGGATCATCGTGACCTGGAACGGCACGAGCCACGACCCGATGAAGAGGAACATGAGCAGCTTGCGCCCGCGGAAGTCCCACATGGCGAACCCGTAGGCGGCGAGCACGGCGATGAGCAGCTGCGCCACGGCGAGCATGATCGACATCGCGAAGGTGTTCCACAGCATGTTGCCGATGGGGATGGTGTTCCACACGTAGGCGAAGTTCTCGAGGCTGAGCGGCCAGGGCAGCAGCGTCTGGTCGAGCGCGTTCTCGGGGGCGCGGAAGGCGGTGGCGAACATCCAGTACACGGGGAAGACACTGAACAGCGCGAGCATGATCAGCACGACGTGGCCGGCGATGGTGCCGAGGCGGGTGCGGGATGCCACGGCGACATCTTCCGCCGAAGCGGAAGCCGCCCGCACGCGAGCGCCCTTGTGCAGCACGGTGTCGGCGGCGAGCGCCGGCCCGGTGACGGTGACGAATGACATGGGTGGTCCTAGTTGTCGTAGAAGCTGAGCCGCTCCTGCAGCTCGAGGAAGATGAGTGCGATCACGCCGAACCCGACGAAGAAGATCACCCCGGCCGCCGACGAGATGCCCACGTCGAAGTTCTGGAACCCGAACTGGTACAGCAGGTAGTAGATGTTCGTGGTTGAGTTGGTGGGCCCGCCCTGGGTGAGCAGGTCGATGATCGGGTAGGTCCACTGCGCGGCGAGGAGGATCGTCATGAGCGACAGGAAGACCAGGGTCGGTGAGAGCAGCGGCAAGGTGATGCGTCCGAAGATGCGGCCGGCGCCGGCACCGTCGAGTGCGGCGGCTTGACCGTATTCGGGGCTGATGCCGGCGAAGCCGGCGGCGATCACGAGCACGCCGAAGCCCAGCATCTGCCACCCGACGATGACGATGACGGCCCAGATGGCGAGGTCGGGGTCGCGGAAGACGTTCGGCATGTCGACGCCGAAGTGCGCGAGCACGGTGGCGAATGCCCCCTGCTCGGCGAACAGCCACCGCCACACGGCGCTGGTGGCGACGGGGGTGATGAGGAACGGCACGAAGATCAGCGCCTGATAGAAGGTGCGCATTCGCCCCCGCACCTGCCGTGACATGACGGCGATCGCGATCGGCAGCACGAGCGAGAAGACGAAGAACGCGGCGATGTAGACGACGGTGTTCAGCAGCGCGGTGTGCAGCTCGGGCAGCGCCAGCACCTCGGCGTAGTTCGACCCGCCGACGAACGTCTTGGGGCTTGTGGGCAGCAGGTTCCAGTCGTAGAACGACAGGCCGAACGTCTGGGCGAGGGGACTGTAGGTCCAGAGGATGAGGAACGCGGTGCCCGGCAGCACATACAGGTAGGGCAGCAGGCTCTGGGGCCGAAAGCGCGAGCGGCGCACGACGGGCGCGGATGCCTCGGCCGGAGCCGCGCCCGCTCCCTCGGCCGGCGCAGCGGCGGCCGAGGGAGCGGAGACGGTGACGAACATGGGCTGACTACTCTCCCGCCGACGCGTTGACGGCGGCCGCGTTGACGGCGGCGAGCTGCTCGTCGGGGGTCATGTTCATGAACGCCTCGAGCATCTCGGGAGTCATCTCGTAGACGGTCGGGAACTGCCCGATCGGCACGACGGAGTGCAGCACCCGGTCGCCGTAGACGTGCACGAGGTTGTAGGACTGGCCGCCGTCCTGGCCGCGGGCACCGGGGTAGGCGACGGCGAGGTCCTGCGTGTAGCAGGTCGCCGACGCGACCGACACGGGCACGCCCGCGAACGTGCTGGTGGTCGAGTAGTGCAGGTGACCGCCCAGGATGCCGCGCACGTCGGTGCCCCGGATGACCTCGGCGAGGCGCTCCTGGTCGCGCAGCTCGATCAGGGCGATGAGCCCGATCGGGCTCGGCACGGGCGGGTGGTGCAGCGCGATGAGGGTGCCGTCGGGCGCGGGGACTTCGAGCTCGCGGCGCAGCCACGCCAACTGCTCGTCGCTGATCTCGCCGTGGTGCTGCCCGGGCACCGTCGAGTCGAGCGCGATGATGCGCAGACCGTTGACGTCGTAGACGCGGTCGACGGGCTCGGACTGGTCGGCCTCCTCGTCGAGCAGGCCGCGGCGGAACGCGACGCGCTCGTCGTGATTGCCCATCACCCAGATCACCTGGGCACCGAGCTTCTCGGCGGCGGGCTCGACGATGGCCCGCAGGCGCTCGTAGGCGTCGGGGCGGCCGGTGTCGGCGAGGTCGCCGGTGAACACGATCGCTTCGGGGCGGGCGTTGGCCTTGGTGAAGCCGTCGAACAGCTCTGCGAGGTTCTTGTCACTGTCGATGCGCTCGTGCAGCAGGTCGCCGTCGCCCACGAAGTGGGTGTCAGAGACATGCAGGATGAAGTGCTCGGGAGCGGGATGCTGGCTCGCGATGTGCGACATGGTGTGTGTTCCTTCCGATCAGACCGCGGTGGCGGCGGGGTCGATGATCACGGCGGTGAGACGCTCGAGCTCGGTGGGGGTGAGTCCGTGGGCGAGGAGGTAGGCGCTGATCGACCCGTGCTCGCGGTCGATGCGCTCGAGCAGCGCCTCGAGCACCTCGGCGGGGCTCTCGGTGATGAGTTCGACCATTCCCGCGGTCAGTTCGATGCCGCGCTGTTCGAAGACGGCGGTCATCGCGTCTGACCACTCGCCGCGCAGGTTCTCGGCGGTGGCGGCGTAGTCGGCCACGACGTCGTCGCGGTCGACCCCGGCGGCGGCGAGCGCGAAGGCCACGACGAGACCGGTGCGGTCTTTGCCGGCGGTGCAGTGCACGAGCACCGCGTCGTCGTCGTCAGCCGCGATGATCACCCGGATCGCGTCGACCAGCTGCGCCCCGCGCTCGTCGACGATGTGGTCGTAGACGGGCACGAGTCCGACGTGCGTGGTGGCCTGCGCGGCCGGGTCGGCGTCGTCGAACACGGGCAGGTGGTGCACGGTGACCTCGAGCCCGTCGACCGCGCTCGGCGCTGTGGCGCGCTCGTCGCCGCCGCGCAGGTCGATGATGTGGGCGACGCCGATCTCGGCCAGCCGGTCGCGACCGGTCGCGTCGATGCGGTGCAGAGCATCTGACCGCAGCAGCTTGCCCCACCGGCTGGTGCCGCCGGCTGCACGGTAGCCGCCGGTGTCGCGCAGGTTGTAGAGGCCGGCCACGGCGTGGCGACGCTCACGAGGCGCCGCGGTCGCGGCATCCGGCGACGAAGCGGCCGCGGCATCCGTCGCCGAAGGCGTCAGGTCGAGGTCGATGGTCATTCGATCAGCCCCTGCGCGCGCTCGGCGGCCTCGGTCATAGTGGCGGCCGGGTCGGCGCCGTAGAAGACCGCGTCTTCGATGGCGGTGGCGAGCACCTGGTCGACCTGGGCGTAGCTGTCGCCGGGGTACGACACCCACGGCTCGAGCGCGTCGAGCTGCTCGAGGTTGGGCTTCACGAGCGGGTTGGCTTCGACCCAGTCATAGAGCGGTCCGCCCTCGTCGGCCATGCTGCTGCGCAGCGGTAGGTACCCGATCTGGGTCGAGATGATCTCGTAGGCGCGGGGGCTGGTCATGAACTGCATGAGCTCCCACGCGGCGGCCTGCTTGGCGGGGTCGGTGGCGAACATCGCGAGGAACGAGCCCGAGTTGGTGGGCACGACCGCCTGGTCTCCGAACGCGGGCAGGGTGTGAGCGTCGAGGGTCCAGCCACCGGCCTCGGCGCCCATCATGAACGCGCCCTGCACGGCCGAGCTGTTGACGTGGATCGCGGTCTTCCCCTGCGCGAACGCCTCGTACTGGCTGGTGAAGTCCTCGTTGGTGAGCACGCCGTCCTCGTACATCTCGGTGAAGGTCGCGACCGTATCGATCGCGGCGTCCGAGCCGAACTCGATCGTCGTGCGGTCATCGCTCAGCACCTGGGCGCCGTTCGAGAGGAAGAGGCCCTGCATGCACCAGCTGCCGCCGGTGACCACGCACGACACGCTCATCGAGGGGGCACCGGTGGACTCGGTGATCTGCGCGGCGGCGTCGGCGACAGCATCCCACGTCGACAGATCGACGGTCTCGGGGTCGAGGCCTGCGGCGGTGAACTGGTCTTCGTTGATCCACAGGATGGGAGTCGAGAAGACGTAGGGCAGGCCGTAGGTGGCGTCGTCCCAGTCGGCGAGCACGGCGGCGCGCTCGTGGTAGGGGTAGTCGCCCCCGAACTGATCGGCGAGGCCCTCGTCGCCCACGAGGGTGCTGAGGTTCTGCGCGCCGAGGGTGGTGGCGGCGAAGTCGAGCTCGTTGAAGGTCAGCTGCGCGATGTCGGGCGCTTGCCCGGCGAGCAGCTGCTGCTGCACGCTCGCGGCGGTGCTGGTCGACGGGCTGGGCTGGCCGACGACGGTAATGTTCGGGTTCTCGTCCATGAACTCGTCCAGCAGCTGGTTGATGGCATCCGAAAAGGTGCCGACGTTCGCGAGGTTGTACGACTCGAAGACGATCTCGACCTGCTGGTCGTCGGTCAGCTCGGTGAGCGAGCCGGATGCCGCGGGCGCGCTGCCTGCGGCAGAGCCGGCGCATCCGGCGAGGGCGGCGGCGCCGACGATCGCCGCGGTGGCGAAGACGGCGCGACGGGCACGGGTGTTCATGATTTCTCCTGGGTAGGGGTGAGGGGCAGAACGAAGGGAGGGAAGGCGGCTCAGGCGGTGACGAGCTCGTGCGCGGCCGGGTCGGCCACGGGTGCATCGGCGACCCACTCGAGCCGGCGGCCCGAGGCCCGGTCGAACAGGTGCACGTTCTCGGGCGCGGCGGTGAGCACGATGTCGTCGCCGGGGGTGGCGATGACCTCGCGCGAGGTGCGCACGTAGACCTCGCGCCCGGCGACGAGGCACGTGACGATCTGCTCACCGCCGAGGTTCTCGACCAGGTCGATGCGGCCGGCGATGCGCACGCCCCGGGTGTCGGATGCCGCGTGCGCAGACGCGATCGTGAGCTTCTCGGGCCGCACGCCGAGCACGACATCGAGGTCGGGCACGTCTCCCGGCCACAGGCCGCCGGCGATGCCGTCGGCGGTGACGGCGATGCTGCCGTCGATCGTGACGATGCGGGCGTCGACGAGGTTCATGGCCGGGCTGCCGAGGAAGCCGGCGACGAACACCGACTCGGGCCGGTCGTACACCTGCTCGGGGGTGCCGTACTGCTCGATGCGGCCGGCGTTGAGCACCACGATTTTCGTCGCCATGGTCATGGCTTCGACCTGGTCGTGGGTGACGTAGACGAACGTGGCGCCGAGGCGCCGGTGCAGGGCGGTGAGCTCGTGGCGGGTCTGGGTGCGCAGCTTCGCGTCGAGGTTCGACAGCGGCTCGTCCATCAGGAACGCCTTGGGGTTGCGCACGAGGGCGCGGCCGACGGCGACGCGCTGGCGCTGCCCGCCCGAGAGCTCTTTGGGCTTGCGGTCGAGCAGGTGGCCGATCTCGAGGCTGTCGGCGACCTCCTGCACGCGGGTCGCGATCTCGGCGGCGCCGAGGCGCTGCGTCTTGAGCGGGAACGCGAGGTTCTTGCGCACGCTCAGGTGCGGGTAGAGCGCGTAGCTCTGGAAGACCATCGCGAGGTCGCGCTTCTTCGACGGGAGGTCGGTGATGTCGTCGCCGTCGAGGTGGATGCGGCCGGCCGTGGGCTCGAGCAGGCCGGCGATCATGCGCAGCAGGGTGGTCTTGCCGCAGCCCGAGGGGCCGAGCAAGACGACGAACCCGCCGTCTTCGATGATCAGGTCGATATCACTGACGGCGGCGGTGCTCTTGAAGGAGCGACCGACACCAGAGAGCTGGATCGTTCCCATGAGTCGCCTTCTGCAAGCGACCTGACGAACCGGGGCCTTCCCGCGAAATCCGCTTGCAGAGCTATTGCAATCGAGGAAAGTGAATTTCCTGCAAACGGAGTGTCAACGCCCATCGCCGTGGTCGATAACGTCTGGCACGTCGGATGCCTCGGCGTCGGAGCCGTCGTCGGCGACGATGTCGAGCACCTCTTCGCGCACCGCGAGGCGCGCGCGGTCGGCGGCGTCGCTCATGCGGTCGGCGACGGCGATCTGCAGGGCGTTGAGCACGAGCAGCTGTACGAGCCCGCTGCCGAGAATGCCTTGATCCCACGCCTGGAAGCGCGCACCGGCGACGAGCAGGTGGTCGGCGCGGGTGGTGAGCGGGGTACGGGCGAAGCTCGTGACCCCGATCACGGTGGCGCCGGCGTCGACGGCGGCGTCCGCAACCGCGAGGGTCACCGAGTTGGCGCCACTCGAGCTGACGATGAGGCACACATCACCGGGGGCGAGCACGCGGGCGGTGAGGTGGGCGACCACGCCGTCAGCGGGCGCTTCGCAGGGCCGGCCGTTGACGGCGAACGCGACGGCCGACGCCTGGGCGGCGGCGTGCGAGGCGCCGGTGCCCGAGATCAGCAGGCGCGGCGCGCGGGCGATGGCGTCGGCAGCGGCGTCGAACGCGACCGGGTCGATCGAGGCGAGCGCGGTCTGCAGCATCCCACCCGCCCCTCGGCCAGCCACCGCAGAAAGCCCTCGGTGCCGGCGGGTGCGTCGGGCGCGGCGGTGGCGTCGGCGGCGAGGTCACGCACGAGCAGCATGCGCAGGTGCTGAAAGCTGCGCAGCCCCAGCGCCTGGGCGGTGCGGCTGACGGTGGCCGGCGACGTGTTGGCGGCTTCGGCGAGGTCGGCGCCCGACATGTCGACCACGTCGTGGGGTCGCTCGGCGCAGATGCGGGCGACGCGCTGCGCGCTCGGTACGAGCGACGGCAGGATCGAGAGGATGTGGTCGATGGTTCCGCCGAGCGGCGGCTCGTTGAGGGGCGAGTTCATGTAGCCGGTGATCACCTTTCGGGTTCGCCGCACATCGTATGGGCGCAATGCGACCACGACCCCAACCATAGGTGAACGCAGCGTTCATCGCCTCCGCTATCCGCGAAAGGCAATTTCATGACCTCCCTGCGTCCGCTCGAGCTCCCGAACAGTGCCATGCCCGCAAGGAAGTCGGCCAAGGGTGACTCGACCGAAGACGCCCACCTCGAGCGCCGCGATGGCGCCTACGATGACCGTCCGTGCGAGCCAGAGCCACGTGATCTGTCGATCCCGGCGGTCAAGCGCTCGAACGTTCCGCACGTCGATGTTCCGCTGGCGGGGGCGCCGGGGCAGCAGACACCGGTAACCAACGACGCGAAGAAGCCTGCCACGACGATGACGCCCGCAGCGCGGAACCAGAGGGCGGGGGCGACGCGCGAAACTGATCCTGCTCATGGCCCGATCAGACCGATGGCCACTCAGACGTGAAAGGGGAGACATCGCGCCCGGGCCGAACCGTCGCACGCTGACGTCCCCTCACCGCGCAGTGCCCGCAAGGGGATGGTAGATGGGCGAGCAGTTCTGGGACTCTGGTCGACGATTCTTCAGCTCGCCTGTGGAAGTCCCTGGGACAACGCCTGTCGGATTCTCCAAACAGGAAAACCGCTGAGCTGCGCAATCAAGTCCACATCGAACTCGTGCTCGAAGTAGGCCACCCGCACCGCCCGGATGCGCGACGGATTGTCACCGAAAGCCAGTGTGAACTCGGTGGCGTAGCGCTCCCAGACGCTGAACTCATACCCCGGTGCCGTCACGATGCATTCACCTCATCCCGGGTGCAACTCTCAGGAGTGGTCGCGGTGCTAATGCGATGCTACGACACCCGTGTTAACGCCAGGACACAAGGAGATTCCGGGAAAGCTCGCTACGCACGGTGTGCACCGATACGGGGATGGCCCGCCCGGGGTGCATGGTTCACACCGGGGTGACCAAGGGAATTGGGGGCTCTTCGGACATGCGGTGGGGGTGAGGCTCGCCGGGTGATGGTCGGCGGGTAGGGGTCGAGGTCCCCGAGGATCAGTAGCGCCAACTGCTGATCCATCACGAGGACCTCGACGTGCTTCACCCTACTTCGGGGTGCGCTGACGCGCGCTCTGCCGCTGATCCGTGTTACCGCTGCGATCTGCTGGTCGGTCTCGACGGCGTCCATGTCGAGCACGTTGACCGCCGCGACGGGCTGCTGATCGTCACCGTTTCGACACCGGCGGCGCCGACCGGGTGCCCGTTGTGCGGGGTCGTGGCGATCGGTCGAGGGCGCCGCCGTCGAGTGTTGCATGACGTGCCGGGCGTGACGCGGGTGCGGATCGTCTGGCGGCAACGGGTCTGGCGATGCGGCGACGTGGGCTGTGCCAAGAAGACGTTCGTGGAGCAGCTTCCCTCGCTGGTCGCTCGGCGCGGGTCGCTCACAAGGCGAGCCGTCGACTGGGCGATCGGGCAGCTGCGCCGCGAGCACGCCACGATCGAAGGACTACGTCGTCAGCTCGGGACATCGTGGAAGACGGTGTGGCGGGCTGTTGAGCCTGAACTGGTGCGGTTGGCAGCCGACGAGTCCCGGTTCGAGAACGTGACCACGCTCGGCGTCGACGAGCACATCTGGCATCACGTCGACCACCGCAAGCGGGGCCCGAAGGAACTGACCGGCATGGTCGACCTCAGCCGCGACAGCACCGGGAAGACGCGGGCCAGGCTGCTCGACCTCGTGCCGGGCAGATCGGGGAAGGCATACGCGTCCTGGCTCAGCGAGCGGGGCGAAGCGTTCCGAAAGAACGTGAAGGTGGCGGCGCTGGACCCGTTCGCGGGCTACAAGACTGCGATCGATGACACGCTCGAAGACGCGGTCGCTGTGCTGGACGCGTTCCATGTCGTCAAGCTCGGCACCGCCGCCGTCGACGAGGTCCGCCGCCGCGTCCAGCAAGACACCCTCGGGCATCGCGGTCGGAAGGGCGACCCGCTCTACGGGATTCAGACCATCCTCCGTGCCGGGGCCGAGAACCTCACCGACAAGCAGCGGATCCGGCTGACCGCGGCAATCGAGGCCGATCCTGCGCACGACGAGGTGTTCGTCGCGTGGCAGTGCGCACAGCAGCTGCGCTCTGCCTACCACGCGAAGGACCTGACCGAGGGGCGGCGGATCGCCGAGAGGGTGGTCGACACGTTCCACACCTGCCCGATCCCCGAGATCGCCCGCCTCGGCCGCACCCTCCGCCGCTGGCGTTCAGCGTTCCTGGCGTACTTCACCACGAGCCGCGCGAACAACGGCGGCACCGAGGCGATCAACGGGATCATCGAGCTCCACCGCCGCCTCGCCCGCGGCTATCGCAACCGCGAGAACTACCGCCTCCGCATGCTCCTCACCGCCGGCGGACTCACCCCATGACCCGTTACTTTCTTCGTGACCCGCTCGGCGGCCATGCTGGGCGGTGGCGGCCTGCCGGGCCCGGCATGATTGCTGCCCCCTGTCCTCGATGATCCGGGGGGTGTTGTCACCGGGCCTGGTTGGCGGTGTGTGATCGCTGATAGGGGCTGGACCCGAGCATGCTCGAGGCCGTTCGTAACGTGGATGCCGAGACGCGCCGCCGCGGACGCCGTCACGAGTGAAGCGGAGGACGAAGTGGTCACCAGCATCGACAGATACGACGAGGTCGACGTGTTCGTTGGGCTCGACGTCGGCAAGGGCGAGCATCACGCGGTCGCGCTCGACCGGGAAGCCAAGCGACTATTCGACCGAGCACTCCCGAACGACGAGCGCCAATTGCGGGCGGTGATCGACCAGCTCGCCTCGCATGGCGTGGTGCTGCTGGTCGTAGATCAACCCGCGACGATCGGTGCACTCCCGGTCGCGGTCGCGCAAGCCGCAGGTGCTCTCGTTGGTTACCTGCCGGGGTTGGCGATGCGGCGCATCGCGGATCTGCATCCCGGTGAGGCGAAGACCGACGCGAGAGACGCGGCGATCATCGCCGAAACGGCCCGCACCATGCCGCACACGCTCCGGTCGATCCAGGTCGCCGACGAGAAGGTCGCGGAGCTGAGCATGCTCTGCGGGTTCGACGACGACCTCGCCGGTCAGATCGTCCAGGTCTCCAACCGGATCAGGGGTCTGCTCACCCAAATCCACCCGGCGCTGGAACGCGTGCTCGGGCCGCGGCTGGATCACCCCGCGATCCTGGACCTGCTGCAGCGCTACCCGTCGCCGGCGGCGATGAAGACTGCGGGTGAGAAGCGGCTAGGGAACCGGCTGCTGAAGAACGCGCCCCGCAAAGGTCGTGTCTGGGCGGCAGAGATCATGACCGCGCTCGGCGAGCAGACCGTCGTGGTGACCGGCACCGACGCCGCCGCGCTGGTGCTCCCCAGGCTCGCAGAGCAGCTCCAGGCGTTGCGACGGCAGCGTGACGAGATCGCCATCGAGGTCGAGAAGATCGTCGACGCTCACCCTCTTCAACCGGTCCTGACGAGCATGCCCGGAGTCGGCGTCAGGACCGCAGCCCGGCTCCTCACCGAAGTCACCACCAAGACCTTCGCCACTGCCGGGCACCTCGCCGCCTACGCCGGCCTCGCACCCGTGACCCGACGATCCGGCACCTCGATCCGCGGCGAGCATCCCTCCCGGCGCGGGAACAAGATCCTGAAACGGACCATGTTCCTCTCCGCGTTCGCCGCACTCCGAGACCCCGAATCACGCGCCTACTACGACCGCAAGATCGCCCAAGGCAAACGCCACAACCAGGCCCTCATCGCCCTAGCTCGACGCCGCTCCGACGTCCTCTACGCCATGCTCCGCGACGGCACCCTCTACCAACCGCGACCAGCCGAACCCGCCCTCGCCGCTTGACAGAGGACATAGGGGCACCCCCCCCACCGGATGTCCGAAGAGCCGGTTTTGTCCGGGACGAACCGTCGCGCGGGGAGGGGGTGGCATGGGAGGGTGGAGGGGAACAGGGAGGGTGCCGTGGCTGAGCGCATCGTTGTGGGAGTGGTGGACACGTCGGCGGGACGACGAGCATTGGAATGGGCCGCGCATCGCGCCCGGTCGCGGAAGGCCTCGCTGCTCCTCGCGAGCGTCGTCGGGGGAGCGGTCGGCGCCGTCGGGGAGGGCCCTGTGGTCGACGCTGCGATCGCGGCGGCACGGAGTCTGCTGGAGGAGCACGCGGAGACGCTGAAGGCCCAGGGGCTGGACGTCGACATCGTCGTGCTCCGCGGCGACCCTGTCCGTCAGCTCGTCTCGACCACCGCGGGCGCGAACCTCCTCGTGATCGGCAGCGACTTCCGTCCCGATGACGCGGACAGTCCGCGGCGCGGGGCCCACGGGCTGCGCATCGTCGCCGACTCCTCCTGCCCGGTCGTGGTGATCCCCGACATCGAGACGAGCGACCGTCGCGGTGTCGTCGTCGGGGTGGACGGGTCTCCGACCTCGGAAGCCGCCGTCGCGTTCGCCGCTGCCGAAGCCGACCGTCTCCGCGAGCCCCTCGTCGCGGTGACGGTATGGACTCCCGTCCCCCTCCCGCGCGGAGCGAGGGCGTATCCCGAGCAGTACCTCTCCTCCATGCAGGAGCTGTCCGAGGAGACCCTCGCCGTCGCTCTCGGTGGATTGCGCTCGACCTATCCGGATCTCGAGATCCAGCCCCGAGTCGAACGCGGATATCCGTCCGAGGTCATCAACCGCGCCGCCGCCACTGCCAGCCTCGCCGTGGTCGGCTCGCACGGACGGGGGGCGGTCGCCCGCTTCCTGCTCGGCTCCATCAGCCACGAGGTGCTCGCGGCGCTCGTGGCGCCCACCGCCGTCGTCCGCTGACCGGGGGCCGCAGGCCTAGAGCGGGCTGGTCAGCACCTCGTGGAGCACGCGGCGGCTGTCGTCGCCGCCCGGCCCTGACCCGTCGGAGAGAGTCACCAGGGCCTTCCAGAGTGCCCAGCCGCGAGCCCGACGCCAGGTCGCGGCATCGAGGTCGACGGCGTCGCGGAAGGCGGCGCGCGCGTCCCCGTCGAAGTACGTCCATGCCATGACGAGGTCGCAGGCGGGATCGCCGACGCCGCAGGTGCCGAAGTCGATCATCGCCGACAGGCGGCCGTCGCTGACCAGCAGGTTGCCCACGGCGACGTCGCCGTGGAACCAGACCGGCGAGGCCTCCCACGCGCTGCTCGTCGCGTCGAGCCAGACGCTCCGGCAGAGCTCCGCGTCCAGGGTGCCGTCCAGCCGCTGGAGCGCGGCGTGGACCTCATCGCTGTAGACGCTCGGATGCGAACCGCGGAAGAACGAGTGCCGACCGGCCGCCCAACCCGCGTCCACGGGAAGGGATCTCACGGTGCGGAGAACGGCCCCGAGATCCACGGCGAGGCGAACGCGATCGAGCCGTGCGGCGCGCTCGACGGTGTCGCCGTCGAGCCACCGGCGGATCGACCACGGAAACGGGTAGCCTCGGCCGGGCGCCCCCAGCGCCACGACGGAGGGAACGGCGACGGGAAGCCTTCCGTCGAGGAACTCGAGCGCTCTGCTCTCCTTCTGCACGGCCGCGGCGTAGGCCTCGGCACGAGGAAGTCGCACCGACAACTCGTCACCGAGACGGAACGTCCTGTTGTCCCACCCCTGACGCGCCACGGCGCGGACGGGAAGGTGCGCCCCGCGGGGGAACTGCTCCGCGATGAGGTCGGCGACGAGCCGCTCATCGATGTCGACCGGTCGGTTCACCCCTCGATACTCGCAGAGGTCGGCTCCCGCCAGAGGCGAAAGGCCCTCCGGCCTGGGATTTCTCCCGGCCAGAGGGCCTTCCATTTGTTGCGGGGACAGGATTTGAACCTGCGACCTCCGGGTTATGAGCCCGGCGAGCTACCGAACTGCTCCACCCCGCGGCACAAGAGATAACTTATCACGGATCCGGGGAGCCGTCGAATCGAGCGCGGTGGCAGCGGGTGCGAGAGGATGGCGTCATGTCTGAGAACACCGCCGTGCCCGTCGCCGTGTGCCAGTTCGCCCCCACGGATTCCCGCGAGGCCAACCGGGAACGGATCGCGGAGCTGGCGACGGAGGCCGCGCGACTCGGGGCGAAGCTGATCGTGTTCCCGGAGTACTCGAGCTACTTCGTCGATCCGATGGACGAACGCCTCGCGGCGAATGCGGAGGGTCTCGACGGCGAGTTCGTGACCGGGCTGATCGGTCTGGCCGCGGAGCTCGCCGTCGTGATCGTCGCGGGCGTCACGGAGAAGGCTTCGGACGAGGGGCGCGTGCGCAACAGCGTCGTCGCCGTGCGCGGCAACGGCATCCTCGCGGTCTACCGCAAGCAGCACCTCTACGACGCGTTCGGGCAGACCGAGTCGGACTGGGTGGAGCCGGGGGAGATCGGCGAGCCCGCGGTGTTCGAGGTCGGCGGACTGCGCTTCGGGCTGATGACCTGCTACGACCTGCGGTTCCCCGAGCTGTCGCGGCTTCTCGCGGTCGCCGGTGCCGATGCGCTCGTGGTGCCCGCGGAGTGGGTGCGGGGACCGCTCAAGGAGCAGCACTGGACCACTCTGCTCGCCGCGCGGGCCATCGAGAACACGGTGTTCGTGATCGCCGCCGACCACCCGGCGCCGATCGGCGTGGGGCACTCGCGCATCGTCGACCCGCAGGGCGTCGTCCGTGCCGGCATCGGCTCCGAGCCCGGAGTGGCCCTCGGCGTGGTCGACGGCGCGGCGATCGCCCGCGTCCGTGCGACGAACCCTTCGCTGCGCGCGCGACGCTACGCCGTGGTCGCGCGCTGATCCGATCGGTTCAGGGGCGCAGATCCGCGAGACGGGCGGAGGCCTCCTCCAGCACCTCCACGCGCTTGCACGCCGCGAAGCGGATCAATCCCGCGAACTCGGCGCGCCGGGCGGGGGACACGAAGGCGGTGAGCGGGATCGCGACGACGCCGGCACGGTCCGGGAGCGCGCGGCAGAAGGCCGCCGCATCGGCGCCGCCGAGGGCCGTCGCATCGGCCACCGTGAAGTAGCCGCCCTGCGGTGCGTGGACCGTGAAGCCGGCGGCGCGGAGACCGTCGCCGAGGATCGCGTGCTTGCGGGCGAGCACGGCGGCCGCGTCGGTGAAGAACGCGTCGTCGAGGCGGAGCCCGACGGCGACGGCGGGCTGGAAGGGGGCGCCGTTGACGTAGGTGAGGTACTGCTTGACGGTCAGGACGGCGGTGATGAGCGCGGCGGGGCCGTGCACCCAGCCGATCTTCCACCCCGTGGTCGAGAAGGTCTTGCCCGCCGATGAGATGGTGAGCGTCCGCTCCGCGGCACCGGGCAGGGTGGCGATCGGGACGTGTGGCGCGTCGAAGGTGAGGTGCTCGTACACCTCGTCGGTGACGATCACGGCGTCGTGCCGCGCGGCCAGGCGCACCACCTCGTGGCGCACCTCCTCGTCGATGACGGCTCCGGTGGGGTTATGCGGGTCGTTGACGAGGATGATCCTGGTGCGGTCCGTGACGGCCTCCGCCAGCTGATCCAGGTCGGGCTGGAATCTGGGCGCCCGCAGGGGCACCGTACGGAGCCGAGCACCCGCGAGCGCTACTGCGGCGGCGTACGAGTCGTAGTAGGGCTCGAAGACGACGACCTCGTCCTCCGGCCCGTCGATCAGGGCGAGCAGGGTCGCGGTGAGGGCCTCGGTGGCGCCGGCGGTCACGATGACCTCGGTGTCCGGGTCCACCTCGAGTCCGTAGAACCGCCGCTGGTGCTCGGCGATGGCCGTCAGGAGGTCGGGGAACCCGCGTCCCGGCGGGTACTGGTTGACCCCGTCGGCGATGGCGGCGCGCGCGGCGTCGAGCACCGCCTCCGGGCCGTCCTCGTCCGGGAATCCCTGCCCCAGGTTGATGGCACCGGTTCTAACCGCCGCGGCGGACATCTCTGCGAAGATGGTGGGCGCGACGGTTCCGTCCGCGTCGAGCAGACCGGCACCGGCCGCCGTGCGACGCCATGCGCCGGGGATGACACTCATGAAGAACAGGCTAAGGCCATAGCGGAAACTCACGCTGGGCATAAGGAACGCACAGGGATGCGGGGCATCCTGGAGGGGCGTTGAAGGAGCACACCATGAACCAGGACAACCCGCAGGACCGCCCGGCACCGGCGTCGGACGACGCCGTGTCGGCCGGACACACCCGCCAGATCCCCGAGACCCCGCAGAGCGCGCCGTCTCCGGCCGCCGACACCCCCGTGGGCACCGCGGCCGCCTCCGCCCCGGTCGCCCCGCAGGGCCACCACATGCCGCCGACGTTCGCCTCGCACGCCGCCGGCGCCCCGACCGTGGCACCCGTGCCGCACGGGCTGGCCGCGCCCGGTCCCGCCGCGGCGGGCGTGCCGGGCGCCGCATTCGGCGTCCCGGCGCAGGACACCCGGCCGCTCGACGGCACGGTGCCGCCGGCCGAGGGCACTCCGACCGCCACGAAGGAGAAGTCGCGCGGCGGAACCCGCGTGGCGGCGTTCATCGTTGCGGCCGCCCTCGTCGGCGGCGTCGCCGGCTTCGGTGGCGGCGCCCTGCTCACCGGACTGCAGGACTCTCCGTCCACCGGCACTGCCCAGGGCCCGCAGACCGTCACCGTCAACAACCCCGGCTCGGTCAACGAGACCACTGCGGTCGCGACCGAGGCCCTGCCCTCCGTCGTCACCATCGAGGTCGCCGGATCGCAGGAGGCCGGCAGCGGCTCGGGTGTCATCATCAGCAAGGACGGCTACGTCCTCACCAACACCCACGTGGTCACCCTCGGTGGGGCGGCGGCCGATCCGACGATCCGCGTCACGACCTCGGACGGCCGTATCTACGACGCCACCGTGGTCGGCACGGACCCGATCTACGACCTCGCGGTGATCAAGCTCACCGATGCGGAGGGCCTCACGCCGATCGAGTTCGCGGACTCGTCGAAGCTCAACGTCGGCGACACCGCCGTCGCGCTCGGCGCCCCGCTGGGCCTGGCGAACTCGGTCACCACCGGCATCGTCAGCGCACTGAACCGCAGCATCCAGATCGCCTCCTCCGCTCTGCCCGACTCCTCCTCCGAGGACGCCCCGCAGCAGCAGGCGCCGGAGGACGGCCAGAGCGAAGGCCCGTTCCAGTTCGATCTGCCCGGCAACAGCGGGCAGCAGGCCACCGAGTCGATCTCGATCGCCGTGATCCAGACGGACGCCGCGATCAACCACGGCAACTCGGGCGGCGCCCTCGTCAACAGCAAGGGCGAGCTGATCGGCATCAACGTCGCCATCGCGAGCTCGGGCAGCTCCGAGGAGTCGGGCTCGATCGGCATCGGCTTCGCCATCCCGTCCAACATCGCCAAGCGCGTCGCGGACGAGATTATCGCCGACGGCGCGGCCACCCACGGTCTGCTCGGGGCATCGGTCCGCGATGCCTCCGGCGTCGAGGGCGCGACCGAGGCCGGTGCGTACATCGCCGAGGTCACCGATGGGGGCGCGGCCGCGGCCGCCGGTCTCCAGGCCGGTGACGTCGTGACGAGCTTCAACGGGGTGCCGATCACGAGCGCGACCGACCTGACGGCTCAGGTCCGCGCGGCGGCGGCCGACAGCACGGCTGACGTGACTTACGTCCGCAACGGCAAGCAGAGTCAGATCGAGGTGACGCTCGGCACGCTCGCCGGCTGATCGCCCCGTCAGAGAAGGACGCCACCCGCGCGATAGGCTCGCCGGGTGGCGTCCTTCTCTTTCGGCACCGGCAACGCGGCCAAGCTGCTCCGGATCCCGCTGTACGCCCTCGGTCGCCTGGGCACCCTCGTCGTGCCGCGCGGCCGGCGATGGGTCTTCGGATGCGGCGCCGGCGTCGGCGACGGTGCGCTCGCCCTGCACCGGTATGCGGCAGGGGAGGGGCATGACACCCTCTGGCTGACCGGGTCGGCGCGCGAAGCGGCAGACGCCGAGGCCCTCGGCCTGCGGACCGTCCCGCGGGGCGGCCTCCGCGGCTGGTGGGCCACCGCCCGCGCCGGCGTGCTGGTCGTGACGCACGGCCTCGGCGACGTGAACCGCTACGGCAACGGCGGTGCTTTCGTCGTGCAGCTGTGGCACGGCATCCCGCTCAAGCGCATCGGACTCGACTCCCCGGCCACGACGCAGGTGCCGGCCGTCCCCGGCGCCCCGATCCTGCGGCGCCTCGTCGGGCTGCTGTATCGCGGCGCCGCGCAGCGGATCCGCGTGCTCCCCGCGGCGTCGCACCGGGCCAGGGCACGCCTCGAGTCCGCGTTCGGACTGAGCGACGACCGGGTCGTGGTCACGGGGGAGCCGCGCGTCGACGTGCTGTCGAGCGGCGCACCCCAGGAACGCCGCGCCCACGCACGGGCTCTGCTCGCCGAGGCCGTGGGTGTGATCGGCGACGCCGACCGCGTCGTGCTCTACGCGCCGACGTGGCGGGACGGCGCCCCCGATCCGTCCGTGCCGACGGCCGAGGAATGGATGCGGATCATCCAGGTGCTGGAGGAGCACGACGCCGTCCTCCTCGTGCGCTCTCATCCGCTCGGCGACGGCAGCTACGCGCCGCCCCTGCCGACGACACGGGTGCGGGCGCTGCCCAGCACGGTCGTCAGCGACGTCACGCCGCTCCTTCCCGCCGTCGACATCCTCATCACCGACTACTCCTCGCTCGCCTACGACGTGGGCCTCCTCGCCATGCCGGTCGTCTTCCTCGCGCCGGATGTGGCGGAGTACGCCCGGACCCGCGGTTTCTACGGCCGCTTCGAGGAGGTCGCCGCGTCGGGCGTCGCGACCGGGTGGGAGCCCGCACTCGCGCGGCTGGCATCGCTGCTGGGCGACGCGGCCGCGTTCGACGAGGCCGCCGGGCGTTCCGCTACGCTCAGCGCGGAGATGCACGCGTTCCGCGACGGCCAGAACACCCGTCGGGTATACCGCGCGATCCGTGCGCGGGGAGTCCCCGCGCCGAAGGGAGCAGCATGACGACGGCCCGCATCGATGACACGGCACAGGCGCTGGTCATCGCAGGGACCGGGCAGCGTCCGACGAGCGCCGAGCTCGTCGGACCGCGAGCGCGGGTGGAAGCCCGCCTCATCGGCGGGGGAAAGACCTGGAAGGCGACGTTCGTGCTCCGTGCGTCGCGATGGGGCGGTCCGGAACTGCCTCTGCCGTCCGGGAGATACGAACTGCGTATCGACGGCGTCGATCTGACGGACCTCCGTCTCGCGCCGGTCGTCCTCCCGGGGGTGCGGGTCGTCCTCGACGGCGCCGTCGTCCGCATCGGGCCTCCTGTCGACCCGGTGTACGACACGGCGGAGGGACGCTCCACACTCGAGGAGCGCTACGTGGCGCAGGCCGGCGGTACAGAGAACGCCGTGTTCTTCGAGAGCTTCTACGGCCGGAGCGTGGGCTGCAACCCGCGCGCCATCGACCGGGAACTCGCCCGGCGTGCCCCGCAGGTCCGCCGATACTGGAGCGTCGTGGACCTGTCGGTCCAGGTGCCGGACGGCGCGATCGCGGTGATCGAGGGCAGCCCGGAATGGTGGCGCGCCCGCGGCGCCGCGCGGCTTCTCATCGTGAACGACTGGATGCGGCGCCGCTTCGCACGCAAGCCGGGGCAGAAGGTGCTGCAGACCTGGCATGGCACGCCCCTCAAGCGCCTGGCCCTGCATCGTCCCGGCTTCGACCCCCGCCGGATGGCGGCGGTGGTCAAGGAGTCGCGGCGGTGGGATGTGCTTCTCGCGCAGAACACGTACGCCGCACGGATCCTCCGCAAGGCCTACGCGTTCTTCGGGCGGCCGATCTGGATCGACGGCTATCCGCGCAATGATGCGCTGCGCACGGGGGACCCGGTCGCGGTGCGCGCGGCGCTCGGGATCGGGGCGGACGAGCGCGTCCTGCTCTACGCGCCGACCTGGCGGGACGATCGGGCGGAGATGGTCGACTTCGTCGATCCCGAGCTCCTGGCGCGGCAGACGAACGCGGTCGTGCTGGTGCGCGGTCACTCGCGCACGCTGGGGGAGGGCAGGGACCGTGCCGGCGCTCGGGTGATCGACGTGACCGGCTACCCCGAGACGTCGCAGCTCCTGCTCGCCGCCGACGCCCTCGTCACGGATTACTCCTCCGTCATGTTCGACTACTCCGTCACCGGCAAGCCGATGTACTTCCTCGTGCCTGACCTCGACCACTACCGCGGCCAGCTCCGGGGCTTCTACTTCGACCTGGCGGAGCGCGCACCCGGCCCTCTGGTCCGCACCCAGGACGAGCTCGTGGCGGCGATGGCGGACGAGGGTCATCGGGAGCGGTACGCGGAGCGCTATGCGGCGTGGCAGCGGCAGTTCAACGCGCTCGACGACGGTCGGGCCGCGCAGCGGGTGGTCGATCGGATCCTCGACCTGGGATTCCTGACCGCCTGACGGTCGGCCTCAGGGCAGCGGGGTGTTGCGCGTGCCGAGCCGGGACGCGTCCACGGTGTCGCCGGCTCCGCGCAGCACACCCCCGAGGAAGCCCAGGCCCCACGAGAGATGCATGGTGGGCAGCACGAGGAGCGTCCACAGGCGCTGCCGCACGCCACCCCCGCCCGGGGCGAGGGCCACACCGATCACGAGCAGCACGTAGAGCGCGAGCGGGAGGTAGACCAGGCCCGAGGCGATGAGGGAGGCCGCGCCGGACACGACCCCGGTCAGCTGCAGGATGCCGAGGACGACGGCGAGCACGACGAACAGCAGGAGCACCGGCGGGGCGAAGTAGCGCAGACCGTTGCGGCGCCCGAAGCGGCGCACCAACTCTCCTCGCCAGGCCCCCGTCGCGCGGAACTGCCTGGCCAGTCGCAGCCAGCTCTCCCGGGGCCAGTAGGTCACCGCCAGCTCGGGGTCGAACCACACGCGGTGACCGGCCTGACGGATGCGCAGGTTCAGCTCCCAGTCCTCGCCGCGGCGGATGGACTCGTCGAAGAGACCGACCTCGTCGAGGACCTCTCGTCTCATCACGCCGAGGTAGGCCGACTCCGCCTCACCCTCGACCCGGCCGCCGTGATACGCGCCGCCGCCGAGGCCGACGGGGGAGTTGTACAGCCGGGCGACGGCCTTCTGGAACGGGGTGCGACCCTCCGCGTGCATGACGCCACCGACGTTGGCGGCCCCCGTGCGGTGCAGGGTCTGCAGGGCACGGGCGGCGTATCCGGGGGCGAGCTCCGAGTGGGCATCGACCCGGATGACGGTGCGGTAGCGGCTGGCCCGGATCGCGGCGTTGAGCCCGACCGGGATGTGCGCGGCGGGGTTGTCCACCAGCCGGATCCGGTCGTCGGCGGCCGCGAGGCGGCGGGCGAGGTCGGTGGTGCCGTCCGACGACGGTCCCAGCGCGAGGACGAGCTCGGTCGGAACCCCCACCTCCTGGGCCAGCACCGAGGCGACAGCGTGCTCCAGGTAGGCGCGTTCATTCAGCACCGGCATCACGAAGGACACCCCGGTGACGGGGGCGGGGGATCCGTTGGCGGGCACACGTCGATCATGTCACGCGCGCCTCCCCGCGCTCTCCCAGGCGGAGCATTGGGACCCCGGGGCGCCCAGGGGGACGACAGCGGGACGAACTATCCTGGAGGGATGGGTGCACTGTCTGACGCGAAGAAGGCCTATCGGCTCCTGCGACGGGCGCTCGCGTCCCGGTCCGCGGTGCAGCGCGTCCGTCGCCGCCTCGCGGCCCAAGAGCCCTACCCCGCCGATCACTTCCGGGTCGCGGTGTATTTCGCCGACGGCGCCGTGAACATGTACCAGATGCGCCAGTGGTACCGCCCGCTCGCCGCGCTCGCGAAGCGCTGGCCCGTCGTGGTGCTGGCCCGCCAGGCGACCGGAGCCGAGATGCTCCTCGAGGAGGACGCCCCGCCCGTCGCCTTCGTGCCGACCGTGCGCGATCTCGAGCGTTTCCTCGCCACGCAGGACATCCGCGTCGTGCTGTACGTCAACCAGAACACCCGCAACTTCCAGATGTTCCGCTACGGCCGCCGCTGGCACGTGTTCATCAACCACGGCGAGTCCGACAAGATGTACATGACCACGAACCAGTACAAGGCGTACGACTACGCCTTCGTCGCCGGGCAGGCCGCCAGGGACCGTCTCTCGCGCACGCTGTGGGACTACGACGTGGAGCGCCGCACGATCGAGATCGGCCGCCCGCAGGCGGACCACTATTCGGGCTCGCTTCCCTACACGCCGGACGACCGCCTCGTCGTGCTCTATGCGCCGACCTGGGAGGGGGACCGCCCCAGCGCGCATTACGGTTCCATCGCCTCGCACGGCGAGCGTCTCGTGGCCCGGCTCCTCGCGACCGGGAATCACCGTGTCATCTACCGGCCGCACCCCCGGAGCGGCGTCGTCGATGCGGCCTACGGGGCGGCGCACCGGCGCATCATCGCCGCGATCGCCGCCGCGAACGCGGCCGATCCGACCGCGCAGCACGTGTACGACGACGGCCCCGAGCTCGGATGGCAACTGGCCGCCGCCGACGTCGCCGTGGTGGACATCTCGGCCATGGTGTACGACCGCCTGGCGGCAGGCAAACCGCTCCTGATCACGCGACCGGTCGACGAGGAGGCCGCTGTCGACACCGCGGGGTATCTGTCCGACTGCGAATGGCTGTCGGCAGAGGCCGCAGACGACATCGTCGCCGAGGTGGAGCGCGTACGTCAGGACGAGGCGGCCGTCGCGCGGCTGCAGATGTGGGTGCGCCACTACTTCGGCGACACGACCGCCGGCGTCGCCACGCAGAAGTTCCACGACGCCGTCGACCGTCTCATGAGGGAATGGGAGCGGTGGCGCGAGCGCGAGATCGGGGCCGTTCGCGGTGATGAAGACGACGACGATGAAGCGGGCGACGAGGACGCATGAGCAGCGACTTCCCCCGATCCGGTGCGCTCACACCACGCCTTGAGGTGGTGGACGCGACGGGGTCGACGAACGCCGACCTGCGCGCGCACGCGGACGACGTCGATGCCTGGCCGCACCTCTCGGTTCTCCTGACCCGTGACCAGACGGCCGGCCGGGGGCGGCTCGAGCGCCGTTGGGTCGCTCCTGCGGGTTCGGCGCTCGCGGTGTCGGTGCTGCTGCGCGATCTGCCCACCGAGCCCGCAGCGCGAGGCTGGATTCCGCTCGCGGCGGGCGCGGCCATGACCGAGGCGGTCTCCGCCCAGCTGCCTGAGGCCGCCGTCGTCCTCAAGTGGCCCAACGACGTCCTCGTCGACGGGCGCAAGATCTGCGGCATCCTCGCCGAGGCGAGTCCGCACGCCGTCGTCGTCGGCGCCGGTGTCAACACCGCCATGACTCCGACGCAGCTTCCGGTGCCGACGGCCACCTCGTTCGCGGTGCAAGGCGTCGTCGCCGACGAGGATGAGATGCTCCGTTCCTACCTGTCGGCGCTCGACCGCTATCTCTCGGCGCTCACCGCAGCGGACGACGCGATCGCGAGCGGCCTGCATGCAGCGGTGACCCGGTGGTGCGCGACGGTCGGTCAGACCGTTCGGGTGTCGCTCCCCGGCGACTCCCTGCTCGTGGGCACGGCCGTCGGCATCGACGCCGACGGGCGCCTGCGCGTCGCGGCGGAGGGCACCGTGCACGCGGTCTCCGCCGGGGACGTCGTGCACGTCCGTCCCGCGTGAGGCGGGGACACGCCGCCTCACGGACGGTGTTGGTGGCGATCCCGGGCACAATGGGGGTGTGACCCAGCCCGTGACGCTCGGCGGACGCCCGCTGATGCCGCCGCCCGGCGCTCCCGCCGAGGAGCTGCTGATCGCGCGCTTCCGTGGCCACGCCCGTCGGCTCTTCTGGTCGGCGGCCGTGCTCATCGCCACCTTCGGGGCGACCGCCTACTTCTACGGCAATCTCCCGGCCGGCTTCGAGGACTGGATGCTGCTCGCCGCCGCCGGAGTGGTCATCCTCGTCGCGGCCGTGATCCCGTTCCTCGTCTGGTACTCCCGGACCATGACGATCACCACCCGTCGGGTCATCGCCGCCCAGGGTCTGGGCGCCCGCAACCGCCGCGAGATGTCCCACGCACGCGGCTACACGATCAGCGTGCGTCGCGGCCCGCTGCAGCGGATGTGGGGCTGCGGGACCATCACGCTCTCGAACGGTGTCGACGCTCCCGTGCGTCTCGCGAACGTGCCGAACGTCACCCTCGTGCACGAGACGCTGGCCGACCAGATCGAGGTCGGCCAGATCCTAGCCCATCGCGACGCCCAGGCGAGCGGCGACGAACTGTCCTGACCCACCGGGGTGTCCCCGGTGCCCTCGCGCGTGCGGAAGAATGGGCATGACGAATGGAGGCGGCACATGGCGCTGCGCGTGGGCGTGATCGGCGGAGGACAGCTGGCACGGATGATGATCGCTCCGGCGGTCGAGCTCGGACTCGATCTGCGGGTCCTCGCCGAGGAGGAGGGGATGGCCGCGGGGCTGGCCGCCACGGCGGTCGGCGACTACCGCGATCTCGAGACCGTTCGTGCCTTCGCCGCCGAGGTCGACGTCCTCACCTTCGACCACGAGCACGTGCCGCAGGAGGTCCTGCGGGCCCTCGTCGCCGAGGGCGTCGCCGTGCATCCGGGCCCGGACGCCCTCCAGTTCGCGCAGGACAAGCTCGTCATGCGCGCGCGCCTGGCGGAGCTCGGCGTGCCCCAGCCCGAGTGGGCACCGGTCCGTTCGGCAGAGGACCTGCAGCGCTTCCTCGACGACCACGACGGTGCGGCCGTGGTGAAGACGCCGCGCGGCGGCTACGACGGCAAGGGCGTGCGCGTCGTGCGTTCCGCCGCCGAGGCGCAGGACTGGCTGGACGCGCTGGACGACACCGACGCGCTCCTCGCCGAGGAACTCGTGCCGTTCGTCCGGGAGCTCGCCCAGCAGGTCGCACGGCGCCCCGGGGGAGAGATGATCTCCTATCCGGTCGTGGAGACCGTGCAGCGCGACGGCGTCTGCGCCGAGGTCATCGCCCCGGCCCCCGCCGCCACCGACCGACTCACCGACGTCGCCGAGGGCATCGGGCGTCGCATCGCCGAGGGCCTCGGCGTGACCGGCATGCTCGCGGTGGAGCTGTTCGAGACCGAGGATGAGCGGATCCTCGTGAACGAGCTCGCGATGCGTCCGCACAACAGCGGCCACTGGAGCCAGGACGGCGCGATCACGGGGCAGTTCGAGCAGCATCTCCGGGCCGTGGCCGATCTGCCGCTGGGGAACACCCAGCCGCGCGCCGCCTGGTCCGTGATGGTGAACATCCTCGGCGGTCCCACGGAGGGCACGCTGGGGGATCGCTTCGAGGCGGCGATGACCGCGCACCCGGACGCGAAGATCCACACCTACGGCAAGGCCCCTCGTCCCGGCCGCAAGGTGGGGCATGTCAACGTCGCCGGGGACGACCTCGACGATGCGGTGTACGAGGCCAGGGCCGCAGCGGCCGCGTTCGACTGAGTCGGCGGCAGGACACGGGAAAGACGTGTGCCGCTCGGGGATTCTCCCAGCGCGAGACCGTAGCCTGATCTGGTGACCGAGCCACTGCACTCCTCCGCCACCCCGTTGGTCGGCGTCGTCATGGGATCCGACTCCGACTGGCGCGTCATGAGCGACGCCTCCCAGGCGCTCACCGACTTCGGGATCCCGCACGAGGTCGAGGTGGTCTCCGCCCACCGCACGCCGGACAAGCTCATGTCGTACGCCCGGGAGGCCCGGTCCCGCGGGCTGCGCGTCATCATCGCCGGCGCCGGCGGTGCCGCTCACCTCCCCGGCATGCTCGCGTCCATGACAGCGCTGCCCGTCGTCGGGGTGCCCGTGCCGCTGGCGTATCTGGACGGCATGGATTCGCTCCTCTCGATCGTGCAGATGCCCGCAGGGATCCCGGTCGCGACGGTCTCCATCGGCGGCGCCCGCAACGCGGGTCTGCTCGCGGCCCGGATCCTCGGTGCCGCGGACGACGAGCTCGCCGACCGCGTCGAGGCCTACGCCGTCGACCTCGAGGCTCAGGTCGAGGAGAAGAACGATCGGCTGAAGGGCTCGCTGTGACCCTTGCGCCCCCGCGCGCGACGCGGCGCCCGCTCATCGAGACGCGGCCGCTGCGGCACCCCGACTCCGGCGATGCCCGGCTCATGTCGAAACGCGCCTGGTGGCTCGTCGGGCTCAACGTCCTGCTCCCTGGGTCGGCCCAGGTCCTGGCCGGGAACCGCCGTCTGGGGCGGTTCGGTCTCGGGGTCACCCTGACCACGTGGGTCCTCGCGATCGTCGCCCTCGGTCTCGCGCTGTTCGCACGCCCCGTCTTCCTCTGGCTCACGATCGGCGGCGGCCTCGTGTCCGCGGCCCTCCTCACCCTCGTGCAGGTCTTGCTCGTCGGCGTCGTCGTCCTCTGGGTCGTGCTCACCTTCGACACGCTCCGCCTCGTCCGGCTCGTGAAGGTCCCCGCCCCGTCGCGGTTCCTGATCCCTGTCGTCGCCCTCGTCCTGCTCGGGCTGGTCGGCGGGGTCACCGGTTATGCGGCGACGGCTGTGGGCTCCGTGCGTGGAAGCGTCGGCGCCATCTTCGGGCAGAGCGGCCCGAGCCTGCCGCCGAGCGACGGCTACTACAACATCCTGCTGCTCGGTGCGGACAGCGGTGACGGGCGCGACTCGATGCGATTCGACAGCATCTCCGTGGTCTCCGTGAACGCCGAGACCGGCGCGGTCACCATCACCGGCATCCCGCGCGAGCTCCCGCACGCCCCGTTCAGCGACGGCAGCCCGATGCAGGAGCTCTATCCGGACGGATTCCAGGGCTACGCGTCGTCATCCTGCGGCTGGAACGGCTGGATGAATCACGTCCGGAACGCCGCCGAGGTGTGCCGCGAGGACAAGGGGACCGGACTCTACCCCGATGCGGAGGCCGCCGGCTCGGCGCCCGGCATCGAGGCGACCAAGGACGCGGCGGAGGGCGTGCTCGGCATCGAGATCCCGTACTACGTGTTCGTCGACATGCACGGCTTCGCCGACCTCGTGGACGCGCTCGGCGGCGTCGACATCACCGTCACGGAGCGCCTGCCCAAGGGCGGCCCGCCCGAGGGCTGGTCGGGAACCGACGTGAACGAATGGGCGATCGGCTGGATCGAGCCGGGTGCGCAGCACATGGACGGCGACACGGCGCAGTGGTACGCCCGCTCGCGGTACACGACCAGCGATTGGGACCGCATGAAGCGGCAGCGAGAGCTGCAGGAGGCGATCCTCGCCCAGTTCACTCCGCAGACCGTCCTCACCCGGTTCAACGAGGTGGCGGCCGCGGGGACGGCGCTCATCAGCACCGATCTCCCCCAGGGCAAGCTGCCGGAGTTCTTCGATCTGATGCTCAAGGCGAAGGAGCAGCCGGTCCAGACCGTCGAGCTCACGCCCGAGAACGGTGTCGACGAGTTGGACCCGAACTACGACTTCATCCACGAGCTCATGCAGGAGAAGCTGCATCCGCCGACGGAGACGCCGACGCCCACTCCGTGAGCGCGCCCCGGGCATGACGCAGCCCACGGGCGATGTTCCCGGGAACATCACCCGTGGGCCGTCCGGTGCATGACCGGATGCGCCAGACGACGGTGATCGGAGGGGGAGGGATCACCGTCGTCCAGCCGACCACCGCACGAGGCGGCAGCCTGGCTCAGGCGCGCGTGCGGCGCGCGGCTCAGGCGCGCTTGCGGCGCGCGGCTCCGACGGCGACGAGGGCACCACCGGCGACCAGAGCGACCGCTCCACCGCCGAGGACCCAGGGCGATACGGATCCACCGGTGAGGGCGAGTTCCATGCCACCGCCGGTGAGCGGGAGCTCCGTGCCGGCGGGCGCGGCGACTCCCGGATCGTGGTCGCAGCTCGATGCGGCCGTGTTCCCGTGCGACACCGTCACCATGGCGGTGTACGGTCGCGAGCCGGCGAAGTCGAGGGCATAGGCCCCCTGTCCGTCGGAGGGCGGGCGGAACGTCACCGTCAGGCTGCCGTCGGAAGCGGCGGTGTTGCCCGAGATGGCGGCGGCACCGGCGTTCCGGCCTGACACGGACACGCCCACGGTCTCCGACGGCTCGAAGAACCCGGCGCCGAAGGCGACGGTGGAGACCTCGCAGGTGTCGATGATCGCGTCACCCACCTTCGCGCTCGGCGGAGACGGGTACGAGTCGCTCGGCGCGGCAGAGGCGACGGTCGGCGCGGCCAGGATGAGCGCGCCAGCGGTAAGGCTGATGGCAGCCAGTTTCTTCAGCATGATTTCTCCCCAGAATTTCACGCGGAATCGCCTCCGGATACACCCCTGCATCCGACTGCGCGAGGCCCCCTGCCCCCACGGCAGGTTCACGGACCCCGGTTATTCCCCAGTGAGATGACAGTACCTCATCCGTCGGCGGATGTCACGAGCCGCAGCGCAGGGTGTCGCGGATCAGCTTCGGATCGACGATCAGCGGCGTGTGCCGCACTTCCGTCAGCCGTTCTCCCGCGCCCTCGCCCTGGAACTCCACCGTGACGGTCGTGGACTCTCCCGGTGCGAGCAGCACCTCGTGCTGCACGACGGCCCGGTCCTCGATGGTGGTCGTCTGGACGCCCTCCTCGGCGCCGTCACGATCGATGTGCGAAGGGAGCGCGCCCTGGGGGCCGTAGACGGCGATCAGCGTGCGCACGCTTCCCGGGGGAACCCCGTAGACGCCGTCGCCGGTGACGTACGGCGGCAGCGCGGTGGCGGCATCGGCGGGTGCGGTGTTCGTCCAGGTCACGCGCACCTGCGTCGTCGGCGCTCCCGCGCAGGTCCCGACCGCCGTCGCGATGGAGGCACGGGTGTAGTAGTCCATCTTGCCGCCCGTGCCGTCGTTGAAGAGCACGCCCACTGCCACCGAATCGGCGGCGTCCTGGGGGAGCGCGCCCCCCAGGGCGCTCGCCGCGAGGAGGGCCTCCTCCGGCTCGTGCGCGCTCCAGAGGCGGATGCGTCCTTCCCCGGCGGCGTCCGCGAGGGCGCGGACCAGCTCCTGTGGCTTCGCGTTCGACAGTGCGGCGCCGAAGAGCCCGCCGGCGGCCTGCGCGAAGATGTCGTCCTGGACGGCGGGATCGGGGACCGCGGCGTAGATCTCGGAGAGCAGGATGCCGGTCACGGTGTCCGCCGTCGCGGTGAAGGGGCCGAACGTCAGGTCGCCGGTGGCCTGCATGAGATGCGCCGCCACCAGTGCGTCCACGGCGATCACGCCGTCGACCTTTCCGCCGAACCGGCCTTCCCATCGGGCCGCGATGGTCTCGCCGGCCTCGCGGAAGTCCGGGATGCTCGTGATGTTCTGCAGATAGCGGCCGGGGCGGTCCTCGAAGAGGGCGACGGTGCTGTCGCTGAGCGGAAGCGCGGCGTCCAGCGGGGGGAAGTCGCGCGTCGAGGCTTGCTGCTGCAGGGTGATCCTGCCGTTCTCGGCCCGCAGCAGTGCGATGGAGCCGACGATCCCACCCGACGACCGCAGCTCGGCGTTGTTCTGCATCGCGAGCACGTAGGTGCGCGGACCATCGCCGCCCAGCATCGGTGGCAGGAGCACGGATGCGCCGTGCAGGGCCCCCACCGCTGTCGCGGCCTGGGTGACCGCGTCACGCATCTCCCGGACCGCGTCGGCCAGGGGCGGGAGGGTGGCATCGGCGTCGATCCGCCGCGCGCGGTCCTCCGCCGAGGTCACGGCCGCGCTTGCCGTGCCGAGGGGTTCCTCGATCTCCGCGAAGGGGGCGAGATCGATCGCCCCGCCGGAGAGGCCGAGGCTCGAGAGGTCGATGTCGTCGGCGACGTCGAGGAGGGGACCGAGGGCGTCCGAGGAGACCTCGTCGGCGATCACCGCGATCTCGCTCACCGCGCGAAAGTTCGGACCGATCCACGGCAAGACGGCGAAGGCCTGCCATACCGGATCTCCGGTCAGAGACCGCGCGGATTCCGCATTCCGGGCGATGCGATCTGCGACGGGCGCCACGCCGTCCAGATCGCCGGCGGCGATGGACTGCTTGAGCTGGCTCGTGGCTTTCGCGACCTGCTGCAGGTTGTCCACCGCGCCGATCCCGCGCACGGTGACCCAGCCGATCGCCAGGACGATCAGCGTGACGAGGAGGCCGATGGTCCACCCGACCCACCGGCGCCGGACGGGAAGTCGACCATCGCTCATGCTGGCATTCAAGCATGCAGGGGCATGGGGGTGAGAGCCCCATGCTGTGGGAACGCTGAGTACTGACCGCCGAAGGCGCTGCGCTCCGCAGATGCTCGGCGTCCCGCCGTTAGCCTGAAGGCATGGGTGCTCGGCTGCGTGTTGTTCTCGATCAGCTGGTGCATGTCGTCGACCCCGACCAGGCATGGGCGTCGAGAGACCTCGCCACGGGTCTCGTCCAGACAGCGCCGCCGAACTGCGCGGTGGATGCGATCGTCCCTGCGGGGGCTGAGGTGGCGCTCCCGGGGATCGGCGATGTGCGCAGCCTCCCGATCGGGCGTCGGGAGCTCGCGGCCTCGTGGCAGCTCGGCATCGCTCCGGGCGTGGGCGGCGGGCTCATCCATGCGCCCACGCTTCTCGCCCCTCTCGTGCGCCACGATCGCGTGCACGACAACGATCAGACCACGGTCACCCTCTGGGACCTGCGTGCCTGGGAGGCGCCCTCCGAGCTGTCTCGCGCCGCGGTGGCCTGGCACCGGGGCATGGTGCGGCGGGCTGTCCGACACGCCGACGCGGTGGTCGTCCCGTCGCATGCGATGGCCGAGCGCCTGTCCGAGCTGACGAAGCTCGGGGATCGCCTCCGCGTCATCGCCGGCGCGTCCCCTCGAGACCTGAGAGTCCCGGTGGACGCCCGGCGGCGTCGCGAGGAGCTGTCGCTTCCCGAGGACTACGTCGTCCTCGCGGGCCCGGAGCAGACCCTGTCCGCCGGCTTCCGCGGGGCGGTCGCTGCAGGGCTGGACGCCGTGGTGCTCGGGGCAGGGGAAGGCGCGGAACCCCGCCTCGCCGAGGTCGCCGCGGCCGCCGGACTCCCGGAGCGCCGCGCCCACATTCGCGGCACCCTGGACGGCGCCGACCGCGCCGCCGTGCTGTCCGGCTCCCGGGCCTTCATCGCCACGGACCCGACCTCCGCCTGGCCATGGCGCGCGGTCGAGGCCATGACCGTGGGCGCGGCCGTCGTCGCCGTCGACAGCGGCGCGCACCGCGACGTGATCGCCGACGGCGGGTTGCTCGTGTCGGCGGAGGACATCCCCGACGCGGTCGCGGATGTCGCGGGCGACGCGGGCGACCGCCTGCGTGTGCTTGCCGCGGACCGTGCGCGCGCGTTCTCCTGGGACAGCTCCGCGGAACGCGTCTGGGCGTTGCACGCCGATCTGTGATGAGGTCCGGACCACCGGTCACGCCGGCGGAACCGCCTCGCGGCTGATGACGTCGGTCAGGCGCGCATCAGCTCGACGGCGTGCTTGCTGTCGCCGTCGAAGGCGACCTTCCCCTGCTGAATGACGATGCCGCGCTCGCAGAGGTCCGACACCATGTTCAGATCATGGCTCACGACGACGAGGGTCTTGCCGTCGGCGTGGAGCTCACGGACGCGTTGGATGCACTTGCGCTGGAACGGCTCATCGCCGACGGACAGGATCTCGTCGATCAGGAGGATGTCCACCTGCGTGTGGATGGCCACCGAGAAAGCGAGTCGGAGGAACATGCCCGAGGAGTAGTGCTTGACCTCCGTGTCGATGAACTTCTCGATCTCGCTGAACTCGACGATGGCGTCGAACTGCTCCTGCGTCTCCTTCTTCGACATCCCGAGGATCGCCGCGTTCAGGTAGATGTTCTCGCGACCGGAGAGGTCGGGGTGGAATCCCGCGCCGACCTCGATCAGACCGGCGACGCGGCCGCGGGTGCGCACGGACCCCTCATCGGGCCGGAGGACCCCGGAGATCAGCTTCAGCATCGTGGACTTGCCCGAGCCGTTGAAGCCCATGAGGGCCACCGCTTCCCCCTCGCCGATCGAGAAGGAGACGCCGTCGAGCGCCTGGAACTCCGACGTCAGCGGTTTGC
This sequence comes from Microbacterium sp. UMB0228, assembly GCF_002871415.1. Classification (NCBI taxonomy): domain Bacteria; kingdom Bacillati; phylum Actinomycetota; class Actinomycetes; order Micrococcales; family Microbacteriaceae; genus Microbacterium; species Microbacterium sp. UMB0228. Next base: position 662,176 of record NZ_PNFU01000001.1, read on the forward strand.
GGCGCATGGCCGCGACGAAGGTCTCCTTGATGGAGTGGGTGTGACGGAGCTTGAAGTGCTTGTGCACGTCCTCGACGAGGATGCGAGGCGTGTCAGAGGTCCTGGGCAAATCGACCCTCCAGACGGCGGAAGACGAGCTCCCCGATGATGACGATGACGGTGGAGACGGCGAGCGCGATCAGCGCGTGCTCCCACAGCGCGGGCAGCGGCTGGGCGTTCGCCGGGTCGAGCGCGTGCCAGATGCTGTAGTGGAACAGCTCGACGGCGCCGGTGATGGGGTTCAACGCGTACAGGTTGAACAGCCATTCGGGGACGTTGTCGGCCACCATCTGCCACTGGTACATCACGGGCGACGCCCAGATGGACACCATCACGATGATCTCGACGAAGCTCTGGGCGTCGCGGAACGTGACGTTGATCGCACCGAAGAGCATGCCGAGGCCCGTCGCGAGCAGAGCGATGATCACGAGGCCGAGGAGCAGCGCGGCGATGCCGAGGACCGTCGGCGTCCAGCCGTAGAACAGCGCGATGACGATGACCACGATGATCTGCGGGATGGTGTTGATCGCCGCGACCATGGTGCTCGCGATCGGGAACATCTGCCGCGGGAAGTAGATCTTCTTGATGAGCGCAGCGTTGTCGACGAGCGACCGCGTCGCGTTCGAGAACGACTCGTTGAAGAAGGTGACCGCCGTGATGCCCGACAGCAGGTACAACGGGTAGTACTCGATGCTGTCGTTGAGGCGGAGGAAGACGCCGAGGGCGAAGAAGAAGACCAGGAACTGGATCAGCGGCTTCACATACGACCAGAGCCATCCGAGGACGGACCCGCGATAGCGGATGCCCACCTCCTTGCGGATGATCAGACTCAACAGGTAACGGCGTCGGAAGACGTCGAAGAGCCCGTTGCTCGCTCCTGGCTGCGTCAGCTTCTGGTCCATCGGCGCAGAAATCTGGGACACGGCCGTCTCATCACCTCCGTTGGGCGTTCTGGTCTGTCGAACGCCTCACCAATCATAGGTTGTCGGCGGACGCGGGTTTCTCAGGCAGCATCGGCGCGGAGTGTCGGGCTGTGCTCAGCTGATTCTCGCTAGGATCGACGCCGGCGGTCGATATCCGAGCGTCGAAGAGGAGGGCGCGGCGTACATGGCTTGGATCGATCTCGGGCTCAGCGTGCTCGCCGTCGTCGGCGTGGTCCTCATCCCGGGGCTTCTCGCCTCGTTCGCGCTCGGGTTCCGCGGCCTCGCCGCCGTCGCCCTCGCCGCACCGGCGGGGACCACCGTGATCGTGCTCGCCTCGATCGCGGCCCCGATGCTCGGGCTGCCGTGGGGAGCGCTTCCCGTCGCGATCGTCGCGCTGGGGATCCTCGGTGTCATCATCGTGCTGCGGTTGACCCTGCTTCGTTCCCGTGCGGCGCGTCCGGTGCCGCGCGCCCTCTCTCGCGCCGGTGTCCTCGCGCTCATCGGAGCGGTGCTGATCGCCATCATCCAGTTCCTCATCGTGATCGGCGCACCGGACAACTTCTCGCAGACGTTCGACAACATCTTCCATCTGAACGCCATCCGGTACGCGCTGGACACCGCTTCTGCCTCGCCGTTGACGGTCGGAGCAATGACGACCGCCCCCAGCGGGAACCTTCCGTTCTATCCCACGGGGTGGCACGCGGTCGCGGCCCTTGCGGTGCAGCTGACCGGTGCGAGCATCCCGGTGGCGTCGAACGCCGTCATGATCTTCTTCGGCGCTTTCGTCTGGCCGGTGTCGATGCTCCTCCTGACGCGGTCGCTGTTCGGCGCGTCGACCCCTGTGCTCGTGACGGGGGCTGCCGTCAGCGTCGCGCTGCCGGCCTATCCTCTGCTGCTCGTGGAGTACGGGGTGCTCTTCCCGTACATGATGGCGCTGAGCATGATCGCCGTGCCCGTCGCCTTCATCATCGATGCCTCCGCGATGACGATATGGACCCAGCGGTGGGTCCTTCTCCTCGGCGCGGCGGGCACCGTTCCGGCGATCGCCATCGCGCACCCGAGCGGCCTCGTCGCGCTGCTGCTCTTCGTCGCGCTCGTCCTCGCCGTCCGCTGGGTGCAGCTGATGCGTTCGGAGGCGTCATCACGGTCCAAGATCATCGCGACCGTGGCGATCCTGGTGCTCGGAGCCTTGCTCGCCGTCGCGTGGTACGTCCTGCGACCGTCGGCGGACGCGAGGACGTGGGGCACGACGGAGACCGTGGGGCAGGCCGTGGGCGAGGTCTTGACCGTCTCGGTCTGGGCGGCGCCGGTCAACCTCGTGGTCGCGGCGCTCGTCGCCGTCGGCGCGGTCGTCGCGGTGCGCCGTCGCTCGGCGAGCGACATGATCGCGCTGTCCTTCCTCTTCGCCGCCGCCGCGCTCTACATCGTCGTCTCCGCGCTGCCGTACGCCCTCCCGCGGGACATGCTGACCGGCGTCTGGTACAACAACGCACCGCGCCTGGCCGCGCTGCTCCCGATGACCTGGGTGCCGCTGGCGGCGATCGGCGGCCACCGTCTGTGGACGCTGCTGAGCCCCCGGCTCGCGCGGATGTCTCCCCGTCTCGCTCGCGGAGTCGGGGCGACCGTGGCGGTGCTCGTTCTCGTGGTCGTCCCGCAGGCGGCGACCATGCGGCAGGCGGTGGCGAGCGCGCAGGGCGCGTTCGCGGTCACCGACGGCTCCCGCCTGGTGACGACGGACGAGCTCGCGCTCCTGGAGCGTCTCGACGCCCACGTACCGGAGGACGCCGTGATCCTCGGGAGCCCCTGGACCGGAACAGCGCTCGCGTATGCACTCGCCGATCGTCAGGTCGTCATGCCCCACACGCTCATGGACGTCACCGAGGACATGTCGGTGGTGTTGGATCGACTGGATTCCGCGCGCCCGAGCGACGCGCTGTGCGGAGCGCTCGACCGGCTGGGGGCGGAGTACGTCCTCGATTTCGGCGAGCAGGAGATCAACGACGGCGTGCACGTGTACCGGGGCCTGGACCGGCTGGAGTCCTCAGACGCCGTCGAAGAGGTGGACGCGGTCGGAGACGCGGTTCTCTACGAGATCGTGCTGTGCGACTGAAGACCGCCCTGAGCCGCTGACGAGGCCCAGGGCGTACGGCGGGTGCCCGTCTCGGACGGGGTCCTGCGCTCAGCGCCAGATGTGCCTCATCAGCGCCTTCACCGAGCCTCCCGGTGTGCGAGCAGCTTTGAGGAGGAGCGACGCGGCGTTGAGGCGCGAGGTGAGGTGGCGGCGGGCGAATCGGGCAGCCCGCGGCCAGCCGAGCCGGTCGAAGCTCTCCGCTTCGGACAGGAAGAACGAACGCTCCTCGTCGAAGCGCCGGCCATCGAGGGCGCGCACGGACGAATCGGACTGAGAGTGCCGGCGGTAGTCGAAGACGACATCCGTCAGCAGTGCCATCTTGCCGCCCTGCTTGACGATGTCCAGGATCAGGGCGAGATCCTGGACGACATCGAGACCCGTGCGGAACCCGATGCGCTGGACGACCTCGGTGCGCCACACGATGGAGGGGAAGTAGGCCCAGTCGCCGCGCATCAGGCTGGCCGCCAGGTCTTCGCCCCCGATCGCGGCGCCGTGACCCTCGACGCGAGGAGTGATCAGCTTCTTCACCCGGTCCACCAGAGGAAGGACACGCGACCCGTTCTCGTCGATGACCTCGACTCCGGGCTGGATGAGGTCGACGTCGTAGCGCTGCGCGGCATCCGCGACGGTGGCGAGGTAGTCCGGGCGCATCACGTCGTCGGCACCCATCATCACGAACCAGTCGGCCTCGACGAGCTCGACGGCCTTGCGATAGTTGCCGTTCGCGCCGAGGTTCGTCTCGTTGCGGAGGTAGGTGACCCGCGGATCGCGCATCTCGCCGAACCAGCGAGCGGGCTCGGGGTCGGGGTATCCGTCGTCGATGACCACCAGACGCACGTCCGTGAAAGACTGGTCGAGCACACTTCGCACCGCGAGCTTCATGAGCGCGACATCGCCGTAGTACGGGAGCATGACGTCGATGGCAGCGGTCATTGGGGTCTCCTCCTTGGGGGCGCGGGTGCGCTTCGACGCGTAGGCACGCGAACCACTAGTCTAGTGTGTACTTCCTCAATGACCCCGTTGGACAGGACCCATGCTCCACCGCAGTGACCGTCCGATGGTGAGCGTCTGCATGGCCGCGTACAACGGTGCTGCGTTCATCGTCGAGCAGATCTCGTCGATCCTCGCTCAGCTCGCCGAGGGGGACGAGCTCATCGTCATCGACGACTGTTCGCAGGACGAGACCGTGGAGCTGGTGCAGGGTATCGGCGACGCCCGCATCCGATTGATCCGCTCCGAGCGGAACAACGGGTACATGCGCACGTTCGAGCGTGCGATCGCGCTGGCCGAGGGGGACGTCATCTTCCTCTCCGATCAGGACGACGTCTGGCTGCCCGGCCGGGTCGACCGCATGATCGAGGCCCTCGACGACGTCGAATTGGTGGTGTCGAACTTCGGCTCTTTCGGCGGGGCACTCACCGCAGTGCAGGCTCGACGGCTCAGGGCGGTCGACAGCACGCGGTGGCGGCGCAACATCTTCTGGATCTGGTTCGGGACACGCCCTTACTACGGCTGCTGCATGGCCTTCCGGTCCGATCTGCGCGAGCGCATCCTGCCGTTCCCGTCGTACCTGACCGAGACCCACGATCAGTGGCTCGGCTACGTGGCGAATGCCGATCACTCGGTCCGCCATCTCGAACAGGACACCATCTCGCGGCGCATTCACGACGCCAATTCATCGAAGACCGGTCGGAGCCTCGGGACGATCCTCCGGGCCCGGATCATGACCGGCCGCGCGATCCTCGAAGCTTTCCGGCGACGCGTCAAGGCCTAGACGGTCACCGCGTCGTCTCGTCGGAGCGCAGGCGGCGCTGACGCAGCGTGCGAAGCAGGACGACGATCTGTACTCCGGCGACGATGAGCTCGGTCGCCGCCACGGCGCTGGCCACGCCGGGGAGCGAGTGCAGCAGCGCGGCAACGGCGACGGCGGGGATGCCGACCACGGCGCCGACGACCGTCGACGTGGCGAGGAAGTCGGTGCGTCCCAGGACGACGAGACAGGCATATCCCACGACAGCCGAGAGAGCGACGCCGAAGAAGGCGAAGCCGAGCGGTACAGACACCTCCAGTGGCACGTCGATGTGGAAGAACGGGGAGACGACGGGCGTGAGGAGCGCGACGCAGATTCCGCCCACTGCTCCGATCACCGAGCCCGCGAGGAAAGCGATCCGCGCGCGGCGGTCGACTTGCGTGGGATCGGCGGGCACCCAGCCCTGGAAGAACTGCTGGATGGGGAGGAAGGCCAGCACCGCGTAACGGAAGAAGCGGTCGGCGATGAGGTACACCGGCAGGCCCTGAGGGAAGAAGGTCGTGAGCAGGAGAACCGGCATCGCCACGTAGACGGCGCTCGTGACGGCGGTCGTCACTGCGTGTCGCTGTTCGGCCAGGGTCTGCCAGAAGCGAAGAGGGGGCGCCTCGGCGTGCGGCGTCCGGCCTCGTCGGACGATGAAGAAGTACGACAGGGCCACGGCGAGCCCGGTGCCGGCCAGCTGGCCGAAGGGCACGACCCAGGCTTGACGTGTCACCGCGGCCATCCACACACCGGCCACCGTGCCGAGGGCGCTCGGCAGCGCCTCGAGCACGAAGAAGGCGCCGGGACGCGCGATGCCCGTGAAGTACCAGCCCGCGCCGAGCGCGGGGAGGACGTAGGCCAAGGCTCCCAGCACGGCGAGGAGCAGATCCCCGCGCAAAAGGAGAGCGAGGAGCACGGTGACGACGGGAACGGTTGCCAGGTAGAGGATGCCGCGGATCCGGAATGACGAGCGGTAGAAGCCCACGCGCTGATCGGGGGAGAGGCTGGCCACGATGCTGGGGCCGGTGGCACCCCAGCCGAATGCGACGAACACGGCGGCCAACTGTCCGGTGGTCTGCAGGACACCGATCGAGGCCCAGCCCTCGTCGTCGAGCGCGAGGACAAGGATCGGAATCGTGAAGATGCCGATCACCGAGCTCAGGAGGATCGAAGCGGAGAATCCGCCCATCCGCTGGATCGGCACCAGGGCACGACGAAAGCGCGATGGCGTCTCGGGTGCACTCATCGCCGTCGCCGAGCGAGGGCGCGGAGCGTCTTCTCCGGGATGCGCCCGAGTCGCATGCGCATGCCGTCGCCGAGGCCGTGGACGGTCGCGATGAACTGCGCGTCGCGGTCGGAGGAGAGCACGATGCCGAGAGCCGTCACCCAGAACAACGCGAGGGTGCGTCGGGTGAGCCAGCCGAGGTTGCCACGGCGATGGAGCCGCCACAGGACGAGGCCGTTGCGCACGGCGTAGTACGTGCGAAACGGCGCGTGGTAGTAGTGGTTCCGCTTCTTGCCGAAGAGCGTCAGATGCCTGCCGAAGACCATCACCGGGATCTTCTCGCCAAGGCTGTGATCCATATCGGCGCCGGGCAGCACCCAGAATTCGTAGCCGGCGCCGCGGGCCCGCAGCGTGAACTCGGTGTCGACGCCGTCGATGAAGAGGCGCTCGTCGAAACCGCCGACCTCGTCGAACACCGCCATGGGCACGACCTGCCCGGACTGGATCGGGTCGCGTGGGTGCGGCGTCCCCGGTGTGGTGGACACCAGGAACTCTCCGAAGCGGGCCGGGGAGACGGCGGCGACGCGGAATCCGCGCGCCTGGAGCCGGTGGAGATGCTGCAGGGCCTCGCGGACGTACTCCCCGGGGAGGGAGGAGTCCTGGTCCATCGTCAGGACATGAGTGGCGCCCAGCTCTCGGGCCTTGTCCAGTCCCACGTTGAGAGCGGCCGCGATGCCGACGTTCTCCTCCAACTCGATCGTGACCACGTCTGGGTCGCGGAGATCGAGGCGGCCCAGGCTGTGCGAACCATCGTCGACGACGATGACCTTGTCGACCTGCGCGTTGAGGGACGCGATCCGCTCGACCAGATCATCAGGCGCCCGGAAGGCCGTGACGACGGCGACGGGCCTCGGGGGTGTGTCGGTCGTGCCGTTGATGTCCGTCATTCCTCACCCGCCGTGCGCTCGTCGAGAGCGTCCATTCGATCGTGCAGCTGGTCCAGCCGGGCTCGGGCGATGGCAGACTCCTCGGCCAACCTGCGGATCTCGTCCTCCGCGCGGGACAGCTCCCAGGACAGGTGCAGCGTCACGCCGAGGAGGAGCAGGATGGCCAAGGCGAAGAGCAGATTCGCAGGGAGCTGGACGCCGATCAAGGCCGTGGCCCAGAGGAGCAGTTGCGGGAAGAGGCCGAGGATCAACACGCAGAGGGCGATGAGGATCCACAGAACCGCGTACTTCTCCTGGATGCGGCGAGTGAGGAGCATCCAGCCGACCAGTCCCAGAGCGATGAGAGAGAGGACGATGCCCAGGACGACGATCATCGGGCAACGGCCTCCGTGTCGGGAAGGGGTTTCGAACGACGCAACATCGACAGCCCCAAGGCGAAGAGGGAGCGAAGGAGGTAGACCGAAGCGCCGATCGGACCCTGGCTCGGGGTGCCGTGCGCGCGAGGACGCATCGCGACGGGCACCTGCGTCACCCGGAGGCCGGCGTGACAGGCCGCGACGAGCGAGTCGATGGTGTCGCCCAGGTACTCGGCCGGGTAGTACCGCACGTACTGTGCGATGGCCCGGGAGTTCGCGGCGCGGAAGCCGCTGGTGACGTCGGTGAGACGGACCTTGGCCACCCGCGAGACAGCGCCGGCGAGGAAGGTCATCGCCCAGCGGCGCGGCCCCCGCACCGAGTAATCGCCCACGTCCGCGAAGCGGGCGCCGATGGAGATGTCTGCGACCTCCAGACCCGCGAGGACCCGCGAGATGTCCGCGGGGTTGTGCTGACCGTCGGCGTCCACCTGGATCACCCGCGAATACCCCTCGCGCTGCGCGTACGTGAAGCCGGTTCGCATCGCGCCGCCGACCCCTACGTTGAACGGGAGGGAGAGCACCGTCGCCCCGGCCGCGTGGGCGGCAGCGGCGGTGTCGTCCTCCGAACCGTCGTCGACGACGATGACGTCGTAGTGCTCGTCGGTCTCACGGATCGCCTGGACGGTCGAGCCGACGATGCGTCCTTCGTTCCAGGCCGGAACGATGATGAGGACGCGGTCCGACTCAGAGCTCATAGTGCCTCGATCCTATCCGATGCGCGCGTGCACGCCGGGAGGAAGGGGGTCAGGGCAGAGGGGAGCCGATGACGTAGGAGCTCGCGAAAGCGGCGTCGAGACTGAGGATCGGCGGAACCGCGCCACCGCCCAGCCGGACCAGGGTCGCCATGCTCTGAACGTGGTGGAGGGAGGCGTTCGCGTAGCGATAGACCTCTGGGCGGCCTTGGAACTGCACGAAGTCCTCGTTCTCCGTCAGCAGAGGTGCTCCGACGGTGAAGCTCGAGAAGCGGCCGCCGGGGAGCGTGCGGAGCGGTGGCGTCTTGCCGCCGCCGAGGGCGGTGAGCGTCGCGGCGCTGCGCACGTGATGCAGGGCGCCCTGCGTGTACCGGTAGACCTCGGGACGTCCCTGGAAGTTCACGAAGGCGCCCTCGGGCACGTACTCCGCCCCGACGCCGAACCACGACGTCGTCTCCGGCGCCCAGCTCAGGAGCGCCAACGGACGCGACCCGTTCAGCGCGGTCAGATCGGCGGGCGTCCGCACGTAGCGGAGCGCGCCGCTCGCGATCACGTAGACCTCCCCGGTGCCTCGCGGCTGCACGAAGAACGGGGCGCTGACCGTGTCGCTCGCGATCCTGAAGGCGCTGCATTCCGCCTCCGCGACGACGAACGGGACCATCCCACCGAGGTCGCTCCCGGTGATGCGATGAAGGGAACCCGCCGCCGCGAGATAGCGTGTCTGACCGCACTGGATGACCGGGCTGAGGCCGCCGGGCACCCGCTGATGCGCATCGAGCGCGCCGTTGGGGACGGTCGTGAATGTCGATGCCCCGAACTCGGAGGCGAGCCCGAAGGAGGGGACATAGGCCAGGCGGTCCTGCGGGAGCGTGAGATAGACGCGGTTCTCCGCCGCGGTCCTGACCAGCGTGCCGGCGGGGGCGATGATGCGGCCGTTCGGCACCGCATTCGCGACGGCGGGCGTCATGGAGGCGACGTACGCCGGCGCGCCGCCGGTCACGGAGTTCCACGCGTCGACGGTGGCGATGTAGCGCTTGGTCCCGCCCTCCATCAGGTAGACCTCGGGAGCCGAGCCGGAACGGATGTAGTTCCCGACCTCGGCGCCGGTGCTGAACGCATCAGCGACCGCACCGGTGAGGTTCACATAGGAGGAGAAGTCGTATCCGAAGCGGGCGACCTGGCCGGGGTCGACGAACCGGTGCTTGGTGCCGTCGGCCTCGAGCAGGTACAGCGTGCCGGTGCGGGGGTCGTGGACGTACCGGGTGATCGGCCGTCCCTCCGGCAGTCCGTTCAGGTATGCCGGCGAGACGACGGTGACCCCGCCGTATCGCGCGGAGAACGGGGCGAGATCCTCAGCGGAGCGCACGTGGTACTTCACGCCGCCCATCAGCATGTAGATCTTGTCTCCGCCGGGCACCATGATCGTGCCGACGGTCGGCCTCTTCGAGATCTGCGTCGATCCGAACCAGTCGGTGAAGTAGTTGTGGAAGTTGCGGTTGCCGTAGGCGGAGCATCCGTCGCCTTCGCCGTAGCCGGCGCGCAGCGCGGCCGCGTTGGGCTGGTAGGGCGTGTAGTAGTAGAGGGCCGAGGTCGCCTCGTTCTCGACGTAGACCGGACCCCGGCCGCATGCGGCGTTGGGGTTGTAGAGGATGTTCCATGTCCTGCCCGGGGCGTAGTACGTGAAGTATCGGCCCTCGGTGTAGATCTTCATCTGTCGGCCCGCGCCGTAGATCTGATAGAAGAACCCGGCGAAGGCGGGATCGCACGGGGCCGTGTCCGGACAGCCTTGTCCGAGTGCCATCGTGTAGCGCCAGGAGCTCGGCCACGTGTGGGTGACGAGGCCCTGCTCCTTCTGCAGCATGACGATGAAGACCTGCGGGTTGATCCCGCAGGATTGGGCGACCTTGGCGATGATCGTGGCCGCCGACTCGTTGGCGGCGCCCTGGTAGCCGTTGCAGTAGGCATCCGCCGCGCGGTTGGGCGTGTTCTGCCGATAGTCCTTGAGGCAGACGTAGCCGGACTGGCACGACGACACCTTGGAACGGAAGAAGGAGTCGATCGATGCGGCGCTCATCGTCGTCGTGTCATAGAAGACGTCGTTCGAGATGATGTTGCCGGCGCGAAAGCCATCGGTCACGAGAGACTTCACCGGCCCCGCTGCAGCGGTCGCCGTGAGGGATGTCGCCGCGGGTGCGTCGGCGTTCTGAGGGGTCGCGGCACCTGCCGGGGTCGCGATCAGGACGGAGATCGCGAAGACGATCGCTGCGACGCCGGAGAGCAGCGTGCGCGGGCGTGGGGTGGGGGAGCCGTTCACAAGCCCATTGTGGCGGAAAGGGGCTGATGGTGCCACTGTGGTTGGCGTGACGCAAGTCAACATGCCGTGTTCCGCGGCTCTTCGTCGAGGTGTGGCACGATGTTGGGGTGAAAGGCATCATTCTCGCGGGAGGATCGGGCACTCGTCTGCACCCGATCACTCTGGGCGTCTCCAAGCAGCTCATCCCCGTCTACGACAAGCCGATGGTCTACTACCCGCTGTCGACGCTGATGCTCGCCGGCATCCGCGACATCCTGGTGATCACGACGCCGCACGATGCTGCTCACTTCGAGCGGCTCCTCGGTGACGGGTCCCAGTTCGGGATCAACCTCACCTTCGCGCAGCAGCCGTCTCCGGACGGCCTGGCCCAGGCGTTCACGATCGGCGCCGACTTCATCGGCGACGACAGCGTGGCCCTGGTGCTCGGCGACAACCTCCTGTACGGACCGGGGCTGGGCAGCCGGCTGCAGCGGTTCCGCGACATCGACGGCGGCGCGATCTTCGCCTACTGGGTCGCGGAGCCCGAGGCGTACGGCGTCGTGGAGTTCGATGCGGACGGCACGGCGGTGTCCCTCGAGGAGAAGCCCGCCCAGCCGAAGAGCAACTATGCGGTGCCCGGTCTGTATTTCTACGACAACGACGTGGTCGAGATCGCCCGCAACCTCGTCCCGTCGGCGCGTGGCGAGTACGAGATCACCGATGTGAACCGTGCGTACCTGGAACGCGGGAAACTGCAGGTCGAGGTGCTCCCCCGGGGGACCGCCTGGCTCGACACCGGCACCTTCGACCAGATGACCGATGCGGCCGAGTACGTCCGCACCATGGAACGACGGACCTCGCTGAAGATCGGCGTTCCGGAGGAGGTCGCCTGGCGACAGGGCTTCCTGAGCGACGACGAACTCCGGGCGCGCGCCGAGAAGCTCGTCAAGAGCGGCTACGGCGTCTATCTTCTGGACCTTCTCAAGAGAGGACACGCATGACTCGCCTGCTCGTGACGGGAGGTGCCGGATTCATCGGATCCAACTTCGTGCACTATGTCGTCGAGAACACGGACCACACGGTGACCGTCCTGGACGCGCTGACCTACGCCGGCAATCGCGAGTCGCTTGCCGGGCTGCCGGAGAACCGGGTGGAGTTCGTCCACGGGGACATCACGGACGCCGAACTCGTCGACCGGCTCACCGCCGAAGCGGATGCGGTCGTGCACTACGCGGCGGAGTCACACAACGACAACTCCCTGCACAGCCCGCGCCCGTTCCTGGACACGAACATCGTCGGCACCTACACGCTGCTGGAAGCCGCGCGTCGTCACGAGCGTCGTTTCCACCACATCTCGACCGACGAGGTGTACGGGGACCTGGAGCTCGACGACCCGCAGCGGTTCACGGAGCAGACCCCGTACAACCCCTCGTCTCCGTACTCGTCCACCAAGGCCGGCAGTGACCTGCTGGTGCGCGCCTGGGTGCGGTCCTTCGGGGTGCAGGCGACGATCTCGAACTGCTCGAACAACTACGGCCCGTACCAGCACGTCGAGAAGTTCATCCCGCGGCAGATCACCAACGTCATCCGCGGCATCCGTCCCAAGCTGTACGGCGCAGGGGAGAACGTCCGCGACTGGATCCACGCGAACGACCACTCGTCGGCCGTGCTCACGATCCTCGAGCAGGGACGGATCGGGGAGACCTATCTCATCGGTGCCGACGGCGAGCGCAACAACAAGCAGGTCGTCGAGCTCATCCTCGAGGAGATGGGTCAGCCGCGCGACGCATACGATCACGTCACCGACCGCGCAGGACACGATCTGCGCTATGCCATCGACTCCACCAAGCTCCGCACGGAGCTGGGCTGGACGCCGGAGTACGCGGACTTCGAGTCCGGCCTCGCGGCGACGATCCAGTGGTACCGCGACAACGAGGCGTGGTGGGCGCCGTCCAAGGACGCCACCGAAGCCTTCTACGCGACGAAGGGGCAGTAGGCGACGGTGGGCGACATCGAGTTCGGCAAGAAGCTCGCGCAGATCGAGACCGGAATCCCCGGTCTGGTCCTGTTCGATCTCCCCGTGCACGGGGACTCACGCGGCTGGTTCAAAGAGAACTGGCAGCGTGAGAAGATGACCGCGATCGGACTGCCGGACTTCGGCCCGGTTCAGAACAACGTCTCGTTCAACGACGCGGTCGGGACCACCCGCGGCATCCACGCCGAGCCCTGGGACAAGTGGGTCTCCGTGGCCACCGGACGCATCTTCGGGGCATGGGTCGACCTGCGGGAGGGACCGACGTTCGGTGCCGTGTTCACGGCCGAGATCGATCCCTCGAAGGCCATCTTCGTCCCGCGCGGCGTGGGCAACTCCTACCAGACGCTGGAGCCGGACACGGCGTACACCTACCTGGTCAACGACCATTGGTCGGCCGACGCGTCCTATTCGTTCCTCAACCTCGCCGACGAGAGCGTGGCGATCGATTGGCCGATCCCGCTCTCCGAGGTCGAGATCTCGGAGAAGGATCGGACACACCCCCGCCTGGCTGATGTCACGCCCATCGGCGCCCGCAAGACGCTCGTCGTCGGCGCGGGCGGCCAGGTGGGACGGGCGCTGCGGACCGAGCTCGGCGACCTTCCGCACATCGAGTGGACGACCAGGGCCGAGTTCGACCTCGGTGACCCCGGAATCGCGACATCGCGACGCTGGCGGGACTACGACACGATCATCAACGCCGGCGCCTACACCGCCGTCGACCTCGCCGAGACGGCGGACGGACGGAGGGATGCCTGGGCCGCGAACGCCTCCGGTCCCGCGACATTGGCCCGCATCGCCGGGGAGTACGGTCTCACCCTGGTCCACGTGTCGAGCGACTATGTGTTCGACGGCTCGGCAGACCGCGCGTACCGCGAAGACGACGCGGTGTGCCCGCTGGGTGTGTACGGGCAGTCCAAGGCGGCGGGTGATCTCGCGGTCACCACCGTCCCCCGGCACTACGTCGTGCGTACCTCGTGGGTCATCGGCGACGGGAAGAACTTCGTCCGCACGATGGCGTCGTTGGCAGAACGCGGCATCGCGCCGAAGGTCGTCGACGACCAACGGGGCCGCCTCACCTTCGCGACCGAGATCGCGCGAGCCATCGTCCACCTCCTCTCGACCCGCGCACCGTACGGGATCTACAACGTCAGCGGCGCGGGCGAGCCCCGCACGTGGGCGGAGATCGCGGGCGACATCTTCGCACTCGTGGGCGCCGATCGTTCGCACGTCACCGGAGTGAGCACGGCGGAGTACTTCGCGAGCGCCGAGGGCCCGGTCGCGCCGCGGCCGTCCAACAGCGTGCTCGACCTCGCGAAGATCGAGGCGACCGGCTTCGTCCCGATCGACGCCGGGGCGCAGCTCGAGGACTACCTCCGGGGGTGAGCGCACCCGACGTGAGCGTGTGACGCCGGCGGACGCCTGGGCTAGGCTGGATCGGAGCCTCCACCCACCCGAACCCGTGGAGGCCTCCGCCGTCTGACCGAGGTTTCCGCGTGCCCCCAACGAGGACAGTCCCTGATCTCCGCGGTGCCGGCTACCGCGCCGACATCGACGGTCTGCGCACGCTCGCGATCGTGCTCGTCGTCATCTACCACGTCTGGTTCGGTCGTGTCTCGGGCGGCGTCGACGTCTTCCTGATGATCTCGGCGTTCCTGCTGACCGGCTCGCTCGCGCGCCGGGCGGAGGCCGGGACCCCGCTGGCGTTGCCCCGATTCTGGATCCGGCGATTCCGGCGGCTTGTGCCGGCCGCCGCAGCGACGCTGCTCGCCGTGCTCGCGGCGGCCGCGGCGTTCTTCCCACCCACCCAATGGACGCGCATCTGGAACGAGACCTGGGCCAGCCTCTTCTACGTGCAGAACTGGCAGCTGGCCTTCTCGGCGGTGGACTACTACGCACGCGACAGCTCAGAGACGAGCCCGTTGCAGCACTTCTGGTCCCTGTCGATCCAGGGCCAGGTCTTCCTCCTCTGGCCCCTGCTCATCTTCCTGGTCGCCCTTCTCCTCCGGCGGCGCCGGGACCTCGTGCGGCCGACGCTGGTCGGCGTCTTCCTCGTGATCTTCGTCTGGTCGCTGTGGTTCTCCATCGTCGAGACGCGGGCGGATCAGGCCTTCGCGTACTTCGACACGCGGACCCGGCTGTGGGAGTTCGCCGCGGGATCGCTGCTCGCGCTGCTTCTCCCTGCCATCCGTCTGGGCGTCGTCGCCCGCGCCGTGCTCGGGTGGACGGGCGTCGCGGGGATCGTGCTGTGCGGGATCCTGCTCGACGTCAGCGGCCGGTTCCCCGGCTTCCTGGCCCTGTGGCCCGTGCTGTGCGCCGCCGCGGTGATCGTCTCGGGCGTCGGCGACACGCGGGGCGGGCCGGCGTCGTTCCTGGCCTCGAAGCCGATGACCTTCCTCAGCGGGGACGCCTACGCGCTCTACCTCGTGCACTGGCCGATCCTCGTGACCGGAATGGTCCTGTGGGATGTCGACCGCGTGGGGCTCGGGGCCGGAACCCTAATCATCCTGTGCTCTCTCGTGGCGGCGCGTCTGCTCTCGCGAGGGATCGAGAGGCCGCTCCGCGAATCGTCGAGGACAGGACGCGCCGGTTCCCTCCGGGGTCTGGCGGTGATCGCCGCGTCCGTCGTCGTCGTCGCCGGCGTGACGGGGACATGGCGGGGGACCCAGGAGCTCCGGGCAGCGGAGATCGCCGCCGAGGTCGCGGACTCGCACTATCCCGGCGCCGCGCAGGTCGGCGCGGCGATCGACATCGCCGGCGGCGAGCAGCCGCTGATTCCGCTGCCGACGGCTCTGGAGGACGAGTGGTCGCTGGTCGGACCGGCCTGTGAGGGCGCCCTCGCCCCGAAGTCGGAGATGATCCGAACATCCTGCAACCAGAACGTCGGCGCGGAGACGGCGGAGCACCGCGTGCTCGTGATCGGCGACTCGCATGCGCAGCAGCTGTCGATTCCGCTGAACGCCCTCTTCGAGGACGACGACGACGTGGCCGTGATCACCCTTCTCCACGGCGGCTGCACGGCGGGCCTCTTCGAGGAATCCCGCAGTCTCAGCCTCGACTCCTGCGAGACCTGGGTGCGCGCGGCTTTCGACTATGCGAAGGAGATCTCGCCCGACGCCGTGTACATCGTGGTGACAAGGGCCGACGCGAGCGCGCCGGAACGACTGCTGCGCGGGGTGGAGGACGTCGTCGCGGAGATGCGCATGGCAGGGATCCCCGTCATCGGCGTGCGGGACAACCCTCGATTCTCGATCGACATGTACCAGTGCGCCATCGACGCGTCCGTGGACTGCGCGGTTCCCCGGGAGGAGGTCCTGGCGGCGGAGAATCCCGCGGAAGCGCTCGGGAACGACATCACGCTCGTCGACTTCACTCCGTGGCTGTGTCCGTCCGATGTGTGCGAAGCGGTCATCGGCAATGTCGCCGTCTACATCGACGACAACCATCTCTCCGGGACCTACGCCCGAACCCTCACCCCTGTGCTGGAGCAGATCCTGGCCGAATCCGGCGATGGCAGCCGAGCCCTCAGCGTGATCTCACCCACTGACGGCTAAAATGTGGAAGCGCGTGCCTGTCGCGATGCACGCGCATCACACGTCGCTCAGCATCAGGAAAGTTGTCTCTATGGATCTCCTCGTCGTCGGTTCGGGTTTCTTCGGACTCACCATCGCTGAACGGGCCGCACAGGCAGGACGCAAGGTCACGGTCATCGACCGTCGCCACCACATCGGGGGCAACGCCTACAGCGAGGACGAGCCGGAGACCGGCATCGAGGTCCACCGCTACGGCGCTCATCTCTTCCACACCTCGAACCCGACCGTCTGGGAGTACGTCAACCGCTTCACGACGTTCACCGATTACGTGCACCGCGTGTACACGAACCACAAGGGCGTGGTCTTCCCGCTCCCCATCAACCTGGGGACGATCAACCAGTTCTTCAACGCCGCCTACTCGCCGGACGAGGCGCGCGCGCTGGTGCACGAGCTCGCGGGAGAGTTCGACCCGAAGCAGGCGCAGAACCTGGAGGAGCGGGGGATCGGCCTCATCGGACGCCCGCTGTACGAGGCATTCATCCGGGACTACACGGCCAAGCAGTGGCAGACCGACCCGAAGCAGCTCCCCGCGGAGATCATCAGCCGTCTCCCGGTCCGCTACACGTACGACAACCGGTACTTCAACGACACCTGGGAAGGGCTCCCGACCGACGGCTACACGGCGTGGATCGAGCGGATGGCCGACCACCCCAACATCGAGGTGAAGCTCAACGTCGACTTCTTCGACGAGGCGCAGCCGTTGAACAAGAAGGCCGTCGTGGGTCAGCTGCCGATCGTCTACACCGGCCCGGTCGACCGCTACTTCGACTACTCCGAGGGCGCGCTGTCGTGGCGGACCCTCGACTTCGAGGAGGAGGTGCTCCCGACCGGCGACTTCCAGGGCACCTCGGTGATGAACTACGCGGACGAGGACGTGCCCTACACGCGCATCCACGAGTTCCGTCACTTCCACCCGGAGCGCGCCGATCGCTACCCGACGGACAAGACGGTCATCATGCGGGAGTTCTCCCGCTTCGCGACGCGTGACGATGAGCCGTACTATCCCGTGAACACGCAGAGCGACCGGGAGGGTCTTCTCGCCTACCGGGAGCTCACCAAGGGGGAGCAGGACGTGCACTTCGGTGGCCGCCTCGGCACCTACCAGTACCTCGACATGCACATGGCCATCGGCTCCGCCCTGTCGATGTGGAACAACCACCTCGCGTGAGGGAGGACACCATGGCCGAGGAAGCGAAGAACTACGTCGCCGTCAACCACACGGTCTTCCCGGGGGAGGGCGTCGCCGAGGTGTCGGCGCTGTACGTCGATACGGGGTCAGGGGACGGCTCTCAGCCCGGTGAGGCGTACGAGATCGTCAGTCGTCGCAGCATCAAGGTCTATGCGCATCGTCGTGTGTCGCTGAGCACGTTCTTCAACGCCTTCCCCGCGAGTGACTGGCAGCACTCCACGCCGGTCCGTGCCGTGCGGCTGGTGGCGACGGTCGAAGGGCGCGGACTCATCTCCGTGTACAAGTCCAGTGCCCGAGGACGCGCGTCGGCGCTCGCTTCCAAGACCTTCACGGATGAGACCGTCACGTTCGATCTCCCCGTGACGTCGTTCATCGACGGGGGCTTCTACTGGTTCGACATCGCGGCGGGAAGCTCCGACGCCACGCTGGTCTCCGCCGAGTGGCAGGTCGCCGCCCCGGAGGACTGGAAGCCGGGAACCGCCACGGTGGGGATCACCACGTTCAACCGCCCGTCCTACTGCCTCAACCAGATCGTGGCCGTCGGCCAGAATCCGCACGTCCACGAGGTGTTGGACCGTGTCGTGGTGGTCGACCAGGGTACGGACCTCGTCAGCGACCAGCCGGGATTCGCGGAGGCGGCTGCCAGGCTGGGTGACAAGCTGGCGGTCATCCGACAGCCCAACCTCGGCGGGTCCGGAGGGTTCTCGCGAGCGATGCTCGAGTCCCTCGACGACGGCAGCGACTACGTGCTGCTCCTCGACGACGATGCGATCTCCGAACCGGAAGCCATCGTACGGGCGGTGCGCTTCGCCGACTTCGCCACCGTCCCGACCATCGTCGGGGGCGGGATGCTGCACCTCGATGACCGCTCCGTGCTCTACACGCAGGGCGAGGTCTGGGATCAGCGGAAGTCCTGGATGCGGCCGTCGGGGGAGAGCGAGTACGATCACGACTTCGCCGAAGAGCCCCTGCGTTCCACGCCGGAGCTGCATCGCCACCTCGATGCCGACTTCAACGGCTGGTGGATGTGTCTCATCCCCACGAGGATCCTCCGCGAGATCGGACTCTCCCTCCCCGTCTTCCTGAAGTTCGACGACATCGAGTTCTCGCTCCGGGCCCGCGACCACGGCTATCCGACGGTGTGCCTGCCGGGCGTGGCCGTGTGGCACATGGCCTGGCACGACAAGGACCCCACCCGCACCTGGGAGGAGTATTTCATCCACCGCAACCGGGTGGTGACGGGGTTGCTGCACTCCCACGTCCGCAACGGGGGCTCGCTTCCGCTGGTCTCGTTCCTCGGCGACATCAAGCTGCTGTTCATGCTGCAGTACTCCGCGGTGCGCCTGCGGCACGAGGCGCTCCGCGACGTCTTCCGCGGTCCGGGGCAGCTCCCGGACCTGCTGCCGCGGAAGCAGGGCGAGATCCGTGCGCTGCGCGCGCAGTACATCGACTCGAAGGTGGTCGAGGACTTCGCGACCTTGCCGCCGGTTCGCCGGTCCTCCGTGGCTCTGCTCGGCGGCGTCAGCAAGCCGACGAACCCCATCGCGGCGCTGATGCTGGCGGCGCGGGTCGCCGCGCGGCAGCTGTTGGTCCGTCAGGCTCCGGGCAGCCGGCGCAACCCCGAGCGCATCATCTCGGCGCAGGACATCACGTGGTGGCGGTTCGCCGACATCGACTCGGCGCTGGTCACGTCGCCGGACGGCATCGGCGTCGCGTGGTATCAGCGTGACCGCGCGACGATGCGTCGTTTCCTGTGGCGGAGCATCCGACTGCATCTGCGGCTGGCCCGCGGATGGAAGCAGCTCGCCGAGGAATACGCCGACGGCGCCCCGCAGATCACCTCTCCCGCGAAGTGGCGTGAGCTCTTCGACGCCGCGCAGAGCGGCGATTGACGCCGCGAGCCCGCGACGCGACATGACGGACACAGGAACACGATGAGCGTTTCGACGGTGGGGGCGCCCGGCACGCCTCGGCGCTACCTCCACTCGCTGTGGCTGCTGTCCGCGCGCGACCTCCGGGTCCGGTATGCCACCAGCATGCTCGGCTACCTGTGGTCTGTGCTCGACCCGCTGGTCATGAGCGCCATCTACTGGTTCGTCTTCACCGTCGTCTTCCATCGCACCGTGGGGGAGGAGCCCTACATCGTGTTCCTCCTCACGGCGCTCCTGCCGTGGGTGTGGTTCAACACCTCGATGTCCGACTTCACCCGCGCGTTCCGGAAGGACTCACGCCTCGTCAGATCGACCGCGATCCCGCGGTCGATCTGGGTCAACAGGATCGTCCTCAGCAAGGGCATCGAGTTCCTCTTCTCGCTGCCCGTCTTGGCCCTGTTCGCGATCGCCACGGGCGCGCCGGTGGGCTGGGGGCTGCTGTGGTTCCCGCTCGCCGTGGTTCTCCAGGCGACGCTCCTGGTCGGCCTGGGGCTCCTGATCGCACCGCTGTGCGTGCTCTACACCGACCTCGAGCGCACGACCGCGCTCGTTCTGCGGGCCCTCTTCTACGCCACGCCGATCATCTACGGCATCTCGGATCTTCCTGCGCCCTTCGACGTCATCGGCGCGTTCAACCCCCTCGCGGGCATCTTCACGCTCTACCGCAACGGTTTCTTCCCCGATCAGTGGAGCACGGGTCCGGTCCTCATCGGCATCGCGATGACTCTCGCTATCCTCGCGCTCGGCATCTTCGTCTTCCGTCGGCTCGAGCGCACAGTTCTGAAGGAGCTCTGATGGTTGAGGAGCGGACACCGAAGGTGGCGATCGCGGCGGACGGGCTCGGTGTGCGGTTCCGCCGCAATCGACGGGGCCGTCGGAGCTTCAAGGACCTGTTCGCGGGAGCATCGCGACGGTCCCGTCCGGACGAGTTCTGGCCGTTGCGGAACGTCTCCTTCGTCGTGGAGCCGGGAGAGGCGATCGGCGTGGTCGGGCGCAACGGGCAGGGCAAGTCCACGCTGCTGCGCCTCGTCGCGAAAGTCCTCCTCCCGGACGAGGGCACGGTCACCGTCAACGGTGGCGTCGCTCCGCTCATCGAGATCACCGGCGGTTTCGTCGGGGACCTCACCGTGCGGGAGAACGTGCGCCTCACCGCGGGGCTGCACGGCATGTCCCGCGCCGAGGTGTCCCGGCGCTATGACGACATCATCGCGTTCGCGGAGCTCGCGGGTTTCGAGGACACCCCGTACAAGCACCTCTCCAACGGGATGAAAGTGCGCCTCGCTTTCGCCGTCGTCTCCCAGCTCGAAGAGCCGATCCTGCTCGTCGACGAGGTGCTCGCGGTGGGCGACAAGGCGTTCCGCGACAAGTGCTACCGCCGTATCGACGAGCTTCTGGCGGACGGACGGACCCTGTTCTTCGTCTCGCACAACGAGCGCGATCTCCGCCGTTTCTGCACCCGGGGGCTGTACCTGGACCGGGGAGGGCTGGTCCTCGACGGGCCGATCGATACGGTGCTCGATCGCTACAACGCGGATATGGGTCGCGCGTGAGTGCCGCGCTCCGCCCATCCGGACGGTAGGCTCGACGGAGCAGAGACGGGCTCACCCGACCGACTCGCCCTCACCTCCCGACCTGAGGAGATGCTTCCGTGCCGTCGTTACCCGTGCGCGCCGCGCGCACCATCCGCCGTATGGGCGAGCAGGTCTTCCGCGCTCCGCAGGCGCCCCTCTACCTCGTCTCCGCGGGCGGACAGCCCAACTTCGGGGATGAGTTCATCACCCGGTCCTGGCTCGACTGGCTCGCCGAGCATCAGCCGTACCGCGAGGTGTGGCTCGACACGATCGAGCCGGGGAGGGCCGCTCACCTCTTCCGGGACACCCACCCCCGTCTGAAGACGACGAACACCCTGTGGCACGCGACGCATACGGGGCCGGCGGACGACCACGAGGCCGCTGCTTCCCGGATGCGCGGATTGATCCGCGAGTTGGGATCGCCCCGATACGACCTCGGTCTGCGGGACCTGCGCGGGATGGCGTCCATCCATCTCCTCGGCGGTGGGTACATGAACTCCATCTGGCCGGAGAACTTCGGGATCATCGAGGCCCTCGTCACGCTCAAGGCGGAGTGGGGCATCCGCCTCTTCGCGACGGGGCAGGGGCTGCTCCCGCATGAGGGGGAGACCAGAGAGTGGCTGCGCGCGCGCCTGCAGCAATTCGATTACGTCGAGGCCCGGGACGAGGCGAGTGCCCAGGCCTTCGGCGTGGTGCAGGGCCTGGATGACGCCTTCCTCGCGTTCGCGAACGACCGGCCGATCTACGCGCCGCCCGAGGGCCTTCCCGACACCATGGTCCTCGTGCAGGGCGACATGGCCGACCCCGACACGGATGAACGGCTGGACCGGCTCGTGACGCGGTTCATGGCCGCGCGGACGGACCCGCTCGCCGTCGGTTTCGCGGAGGGGATCCCTCCCGAGGACCACCGTCGTGCCGCGCCCTTCGTCGCCGACGGGTCGCCGTTCTTCCCGTTCCTGCGGATCTGGGATGAGGGATTCCCCGCCCGGGAGGGGCAGGAGTGGCTGACCACCCGCTTCCACTTCCATCTGCTCGCTGCCGCGGCGGGGGCGAGAGGCACCGTCGTCAACGCTCGACCCGGGTACTACGACATCAAGCATGCGTCGCTCCAGGAACTCGGCACAGGATGGGCGAGCTCCGACCTCGGCGACGGGGGTACGCCCGAGAGCGAGGCCCTCCCGACGCCGACGGGCGATCCCGATTTCCCCGCGCGGGCACAGGAGTTCGGCCTGCGGAAGGCAGAGCTGGCCGCACACCTCTACCTCCGCTGACCGGCGGCACCCGCGGCGCGCGGCCGGGCCCTAGGCGCCGAGGAGCTCCCGGAGATCGTCGAGGCGGGCACGAGCGGCCTCGAGGGCGGCTGCGGATTCGGAGCCCGTGTCCGCCGCGCGCAGCTCGTCCAGCCGGCTGCCGTACGCGCCCACCGCCTCACGCCACGAGTCCTTGAGCGATGCCGGAGGATTCGCCTCGGACATGCGCTGCGCATCGATCTGCAGCTGTTCGACGATCGAGGCGACGTCCTGCGCCGTGCCCCCGGCCTCGACGAATCCGAGTCCGGTCGCCGCGTCGTCGAGGAGCGGCGTCATGCGATCACGGAAGAGTGCGAGATCGGGGTCGCTCGGGGGCGGCGGCGACGTCACCGGCGACGGAGAGGGGGCGGTCGGCGTCGAGCTCGGAGACGATGAGGGCGTCGCGGTCGCGGAGGGCGTGGCCGTGGGGGAAGGCTCAGGGGCCGGCGCCGTCGTGCGGGGAAGCAAGAGCGCGAGGAAGACGACGACGATGACCACCAGAACGACCGTCAGCCCCACGATGAGAGCGATTCGGCCGCGATTGCTCGACGCCGTCGCGCGACGGTCGTCGTGGCCGTCCAGATCCGTGCTCATCGCCTCACGCCTCCAGGGGTGCCATCGGCTGCCAGGCGCGGTCTCGGCCCAGCCGCCCGCCGTCGCGGAGCCCGCGGAAGAGGTTGCTCGTTCCTCGCACGGTCCGCTCCACGAAGAACAGCCGGATGAGCTCCTTCGCGAAGGTCATCGTCGTGCCCAGCCCGAACAGGAACGGGTTGTAGACGCCGTGCACGCGGTAATACTGCTTGATGAAGGCCCGGTTGCGCATGATGTAGTAGCGATAGGCGTTGCTCGACGCGTTCATGTGCCGGATGCCCATGTCCCACTGCTTGATCTCGCGCGTGCGGCGCAGGACGAACTCGTCGACGATGACCGCGGTCGTCAGCCGTGACGCGAGCCAGCCGTACATCTGATCGTCCCAGTAGATGAAGAACCGCGGGTCGGGCAGACCGATCTGCTGCACGATCGAGCGGTGGATGAACATCCCCTCGAAGCACCCGCTGTTCATCTCCTTGTAGCCCGAGGAGTCGAACCCTGCGGGGGCGAACGGGATCGGGATGCCCATGCGCTCGGCGATACGGTACTGCCAGTAGAACTCGCTCCCGTCGTAGTCGTAGCGTCGTCCCTGGATGCTCTTGAACCGGGGGGCCCAAGCGCCCATGCGCGCGAGGCCGTCGGGGAGCACCTCGACGTCGTCGTCCATCATCCAGACCCATTCGGCGCCGAGGTCGTACGCGGTGCGCATGCCCTCGCTGAAGCCGCCCGAGCCGCCGGTGTTGACGTCGAGTCGGCGATAGACGAGCTCGGTGCCGATGTCGTCGCGGAAGGACTCGACGACGTCGGTGGTGTCGTCCGAGGAGGCGTTGTCGATCACGACGATGTGGCCGGGTTTCGGATCCATCGCGGTGATGCTCGTCAGCAGACCGGAGAGCAGGTGCGAACGATTGAACGTCACGATGACGATCGCGGTGGTGGTGGGGTCGAACGCGGGGGACTCGACGGTCATTCCTTCTCCTCGAAGATCTGCTGCCAGGACGCCGGTGACACGAGGTCGGGCAGCGCCTCGCGGTACTGCTGCTGGAGTTCGGGCCAGCGCCGCCGCAGCGCGGCGTGCAGCCGCACGGACTCGCGCAGCATCCGGCGATACGTGGCCCTGTCTCGGGTGTAGATGTTCTTGCCGGAGCCGTCGGCGGCGCTGACGAGAGCGCTGTCGAAGTGGGGGACGCGCCACCAGTGAGCATCGTCCTTCCCGAACTCGACCTCGGGTCGGGCGACGTTCGCGGGGTGCGGGCGGTGCACCCAGTGCGACAGGAGTGTCTTGAGGGTGAACCAGCGCAGCCGCAGACCGGTCGGGCTGTCGAGCTCGTTCTTCGGAAGGAGTTTGTACACCTGACGTCCCCGACGCGAATGCAGAATCCTGGCGGGATCGCGGTGGACCACCGTCTCGGGGTACTGGTCGGCGAGGGCTCGGGCGGCGGGCATCGCCGTCCCCAGATTCCGGCGCATGTGCTGTGGACCCGAGAGCACGTCCCTGAGCGCCTTCGCGCGCAGGGCCACCGGGTAGTACTGCATCATCATGAGGTGCTTGAGGTCGACACGGCGGCTGTGCACGAGCAGACGTCCGCCCCGCGGCGCGCGAGAGTGCAGCAGCGCGGCGACGATGCGGTTGCGGGCGTGGAAGTAGGCCTGCCAATCGATCGTGTCGTCTTTGTTCACCCAGGACACGTGCCAGAGGGCGACGCCGGGCATCGAGACCGTCGGGAAGCCCGCTTCCCCCGCGCGCAGGCAGAACTCGGCGTCGTCCCACTTGATGAACGCGGGAAGCGACAGCCCGACCGTGCGCACGGCCTCCAGCGGGATGAGGCACATCCACCAGCCGTTGTAGTCGGCGTCCATCCGCATGTGCAGCAGCGGGGACTGGCGCAGGTTCGACGCGCCGAAATCGTGCGGCATCTTCTCCTGATAGAGGTTGCGCCACATGAAGGGCGCCTCGTCGACGACTTCGGCCCAGCCGTGCAGCTTCGGCCGATCGAGGAGATCGAACATGTGTCCGCCGACGAGGACGGGTGTGGTCGCGTACTGCCCGAACACGATCGAGCGACGGAGAGACTCCGGCTCGATGCGGACGTCGTCGTCCAAGAGCTGAACGAAATCGGTCTCGGGCCGGCGCAGCGATTCGTGCATCGCGCGGGCGAAGCCGCCCGACCCGCCGAGGTTGCTCTGGCGGATGACCTGCAGCGTGGCGCCGAGTCGTTCGCTCACGGCGGCGAAGCCGTCCTGATCCGTGACGAGCTGGGTGCCCTGGTCGACGAGGAAGATGCGGTCGACGAACTCGAGGGCGTCCGGAGACGCCGCGAGAGCCCGCAGCGTCTCGACGCAGTAGTCCGGCTTGTTGTACGTCGTGATGCCCAGCGATGCCTTGCCGGTGCGGGCGGGCTCGTGCTCGGTGGTCCACTCTGCGCCCTCGAGAACGGCGGGCTTCTCATCGGCGACGATGTCGAACCAGATCCACCCGCCGTCGCTGTACTGGGTGAGGTCGAGATCGAAGGACGTCGTCGCCTCGCCGGTGACCTCGCGGGTGGCGACGCGCTGGCGGATGCCGGAGCCGTTGGAGCGATAGACGAGGAGGGTCGCTGGGCCCGTGGTACGCACGGTGAGCCGCACGTCGCGCACGCTCGTCCAGTGCTGCCAGTAGGAGGCGGGGAAGGCGTTGAAGTACGTGCCGAGGGAGACGCGACGTCCGGCGACGATGCGCGCGCGGTGACGACCGAGGATGTTCCCCAGGTGCGCACGGCTGGAGACGCGGACGGGCTCGTCCTCGATCACGGACCATGTCTCCGGGTCGGCGTACAGCGGGAGCAGGTCGGGGTCGCGATCGAGCGGGAAGACGACGTTCTGAAGGACGTGGGCCACAGGGAGGTTCTCCGTTGTTGGTGCCGCGGCCGCTGCCGGAGGGCAGCGCAGACTCGACGGACACTCAGTAGCCTACCGTTGGTCGCCTTCGGATCGGCGGAGAGCCCTGCCCGCGCAGACGGCGGGCGTGGCTAGACTGACCGCGATGAAGGTACTGATCACCGGCGGGGCCGGCTACATCGGATCGACCGTGGCGACCGCGTGCCTGGAGGCCGGGATCGAGGTCGTGCTGCTGGACGACCTCTCCACGGGCCTCGCCGCTTTCGGGGCGGGGCGCGAGCTGTACGTGGGCGACATCGCCGACGCGGCGGTCCTCGACCGCCTGCTGGGCGATCATCCGGACATCGACGCGGTCGTGCACTGCGCCGCGCGTGTCGTCGTGCCGGAGTCCGTGGCGGACCCGCTCGGGTACTACGACACCAACGTCGGCCGGTCGATCGTCCTGTTCCGGCGTCTCCGTGATGCCGGCATCCAGCGCATCGTCTTCAGCTCGTCCGCCTCGATCTATGCGGGGGAGACGGGGGACGGGGTCGACGAGAGCGGCCGCATCGCTCCCTCCAGCCCGTACGCCACCACCAAGGCCATGGTCGAGCAGATCCTCGCCGATGCCGCGGCCGCGGGCGACGTCCGGGCCATCGCTCTCCGCTACTTCAATCCGATCGGCGCCGACCCGCAGCTGCGCACCGGCCTGCAGAACCCCGAGCCGACGCATGCGCTCGGGAAGATCATGCAGGCGCGGGCGGCCGGCGAGCCCTTCACGATCACGGGGACGGACTGGCCGACCAGGGACGGCTCGGGCCTGCGCGACTACGTGCACGTCTGGGACCTCGCGCTCGCGCACGTCGCCGCGGTGACGCGGTTCGACGAGGTCGCCACGCCCACCGAGCCCTACCGGGTGATCAACCTCGGCACCGGCGACGGGGTCACTGTCCGTGAGCTCGTGCAGGCGTTCGAGCGGGTGACCGGCGCCCCGCTGCCCGTCGTCGAGACGGAGCGGCGCCCGGGGGACCAGGCCGGAGCCTTCGCGATCGTGGATCGCGCGCGCGAGGTCCTGGGCTGGCGCGCGGAGCGCTCCGTCGACGACGGCGTGCGCGACGCACTGGCCTGGGCCGAGAAGCTCCCGACGGTCCGCTGAGCCCGACGCCTCACTCCCGCGGGCGCAGCGTCGGGATGGCGCCCGTATGGGCGGCGTCGATGTTCTCCCGCCACGACCGGGACTGTCCGGCCCGCAGCGCGCACAGCACGAGCATGAACCAGCCGGCGTCCACGAGCGTGAAGCTCTCGAACATCGAGTCGACCGCCAGGGTGACCAGCGTGATGGGCGTCCACGCGTAGACGACCGAGCGGCGCACGCTCGCGACCAGCCAGGACCGGATCAGCGCGATGCCGCCGAGCAGGAGGAAGAGCACAAGGCCCGCGGTGCCGAGCTGCAGCAGCACGTCGAAGAACGCGTTCAGCGCGCTCTGGTGGCGGTCATCGAGCTGGAAGTTGATGAACGTGAACGGGTACTCGCCCCGCGCCCAGTCGCCGAACCATCCCCACCCCGTGATCGGCTTGACCGCGACGAAGTCCAGGATCATGTTCCAGAGCTCCGCGCGCATGGAGAAGTCCGACCCGGCGTCGAGGAGGGCGATGATCTGGTGGCGCAACGCGAACGCCACGGTGAGGGCGAGCGCGACGAGGATCCCCAGGGTCCACTGCACGACGTTGCGACGCGCCGGCGGGGTGTGCCGGACGATGGTGAGGGCGACGGTGACGACCCCGACCGCGCCGGCGAGCACCAGCACGGTGGGCGACGCGGACAGGAACGCGAGGCCGCAGGCGAGGGCGATCGAGCCGACGGCGAGGGGCGGGTCGACCGACTGCGTGCGCCATTCGATCACGAACGTGATGAGGGCGAGCACGGCGATGAAGCCGAGCATGTTGCGACTGCCGAACAGGCCCTGGATGGGT
Source organism: Microbacterium sp. UMB0228 (assembly GCF_002871415.1). NCBI lineage: Bacteria > Bacillati > Actinomycetota > Actinomycetes > Micrococcales > Microbacteriaceae > Microbacterium > Microbacterium sp. UMB0228. The sequence continues at coordinate 689,660 of NZ_PNFU01000001.1, forward strand.
CCGCCGGCCGCGAGGTTGCCCTGGATGTCGAGGAACGCGAAGGGGAGGTCGAGGAGGATCCCGGACAGGATCTCGACCCCGAGCGAGATGCCGAGGAGCACGCGGAACGTGTCGCCCAGCGCCCGGACGGTCTGCAGCGTGTCGCGGACGTGCCCGATGGTGATGGCGAGGAAGGCGTAGCCGAAGAGCGACAGCCAGCCCAGGATCGTGTCGGAGCGGTCGGTCGTCCACAGCAGGCTCACGAGGGCCCAGGCCAGGAAAGCCACGAGCGAGGACGGCGCGATCCGCAGCGGGGACAGCTCCTCCCGCCGCACCCACAGGATCGCCGCACCGAGCAGGCACAGCGCGGTGATGACGGTGGCGAGCGTGACCGCCGAGGTCATCCGCTCGATCGCGAACGAGCCGAACACGGCCAGCAGCGCCGCGAGCGTGAACGCCCTGGCCATCTCGGCCGACTCGAGGAGGCGGGCGAGGGGATGCCCCGTCGTCACGGCACCCGCCGCGGCGTCGCACCGCGCTCGAAGACGAGGTCCCGTTCGCCGACGCCGACCAGCGGCACCGACTTGAGCTTGAAGGACAGGAGCACCAGGAGCAGCCAGCCCCACAGCATGATCGGGGTGGACTCCGTGAGCCCCTGCACCAGCAGCACCACGGTGAACAGGCTGGGCAGCAGCGTCAGCGGAGAATAGGGGCGCCGCGCGTCGAGATCCCATCGCGGCCGGTCGACGGCGAAGAACCAGGAGCGCCAGAGCAGGCTGCCGTACGCGACGGCCATCAGCACGAGGCCGACGATGCCGAGCTGCAGCAGCACGTCCAACCACATGTTGTGGGCGTGGAAGACGGTGATGCCGTGGTCGACGATCCAGCCGTCGAAGGCCGGGTCGGTGGGCACCCAGGGGCTCGAGAACCCGTTGCCGATCACGGGGTGCTCCGCGACGCGCTCCAGGACCTTCTCCCAGATCGTGCTCGACCGGCCGGTCAGATCCGCGCTGCGGCCGAGCAGGCCGAGCAGCGGTTCGCGCAGCAGCCAGAGCACGAGGGCGCCCACGGCGGTCGACCCGATCGCGACGACGTAGATCCGGGTGCGCCCGCCCGGTGAGGCGGCGCGCCGCATGAGCAGGGCGACGAGGAGCACGACGGCGGCGGCCCCGGCACACACGAGGGCGGTGGCCGACGCCGTGCGGAACAGGAAGTACGCGGCCAGCAGCATCCACAGCGCGAGCGTCGTGCGCCAGCGCGACCTCGCCGCGAACAGCACGCCGAAGGTGAGGAGGGCGAAGAGCGACACGATGCCGAGCAGGTTCGCGTTGCCGAGGATGCCCTGGATGCGCCCTCCGTCGAAGAGGTTGTCGCGGACCCAGTACCACTGCGGGTCGATCTTCCCCGGCGGGAGGTCGACGAAGTTCGGAAGCAGGGGGCCGTGCAGGACGAGCGAGACCCAGAGCTCGAGGGCGAGGGACAGCCCCAGGATCCACTTGAACGCGGAGGACAGCGCGCGGACGATCTCGTGCCACGTGAGCACGTGCGCGATGAAGAGGCCGTTCACGGTGACCGCGGTCAACAGGACGCCCGTCGCCACGGTCGGCACGCGCCACTGCGACCAGACGACGGAGAGGAGGGCCAGGGCCGCGTAGCCGAGGGCCGCCCACGGCAGCCGGCGCCAGCGGAACGGCTGCGGACGGTTCCGGGCCAGCATCGGGATCCCGATCGCCAGCGTGGCCGCGGTGAAGAGCGCGAGCACGATCGCCGCGCCGACCTCCCCCAGCAGGTTGTAGACCGCGGAGTGGGCGAACGCCACGAAGAGGACGGCGATGACGTACCCGCGCAGCAGGAGGTGCCCCGTGGATTCGCGCTCGGGCGCGGTGGGCGGGGCGGCCACCGGGTGCTTGGTGTACTGGGCCATCGCGACTCAGGCTACCTCGACGGACCCGGATCCGACCCGTCCGTCGCCCCGGGCTCTACGCTGGGGGCATGCTGCGCAGCCTCACGAACGTGCCCCGCGACTACGCCTGGGGGTCGCCGTCTCTCCTCGCCGAACTCGAAGGGCGCGTCCCGTCCGGGGCGCCGGAGGCCGAGGTGTGGTTCGGCGACCACCCGGGCGACCCTGCCGACGTCGACGGCGGAGGGACGCTGGACGAGGTGACCGGTGGCACGCTGCCGTACCTGCTGAAGCTGCTCGCGGCCGCGCGGCCGCTGTCGATCCAGGTGCACCCGACGAAGGAGCAGGCGAGGGCCGGCTGGGCGCGGGAGAGCGCCCTGCCGCTCGACGACCCGCGACGCAACTACCGCGATGACAACCATAAGCCGGAGCTCCTCGTCGCCCTCAGTGAGCGCTTCGAGTCGCTCAGCGGTCTGCGTCCGGTCGCCGACACCCTGCGTCTGCTCGACGCCCTCGACGACGTTCCGGGGGTGCGGTCCCTGCGCGAACGGCTCTCGGGCGCGGCAGACCCGCTCGGAGACGCGATCGGGTGGCTGCTCGGGGGAGAGGCGCAGACCGCGGTGGACGAGGTCATCGCCGCCGTCCGCCGTGCCGCAGACGGACCAGCGGGAGCGGAGCACCCGTCGCTGCGCGCCGTCGCCGCCATCGCCGAGACCTCGCCCGGAGATCCGGGGGTCGTGGTCGCTCTGCTCATGAACCATCTCGTGCTGCGTCGCGGCGAGGGCGTCTTCCTGCGGGCGGGCCTGCTGCACGCGTACCTCTCCGGTCTCGGCGTGGAGATCATGGCGGCCAGCGACAACGTGCTCCGCGGCGGCCTGACGCCCAAGCGCATCGATGTACCGGAGCTGCTCGCGATCCTGGACACCACGCCGGGCGAGGTGCCGGTGCTGCGGCCGGCGGGCGACGAGGCCGTGACGACGTACTCCGTGCCGGTGCCGGACTTCGCCCTCCGGCGCGTGCGCCTCGACGGCGCACCGATCACCGTGGAGGTGGAGGGCCCGACGATGGTGCTGGCCACCCGTGGTGCGGTCCGCGTGACCGCGGAGTCGGGAGCGGACATCGCGCTCCGGATCGGCGCGGTGGCCTTCGCGGATGCCGAGGAGCGCCGCCTGACGCTCTCGGGCACGGGGGAGGCCTTCGTGGCCACCCCCGGGCACTGATCCGCGCGGGGGCGACACGCCGAGAGACGTCCATGAACCTTCAAGAATCGCTTGAGGGTTTACGATCCGCGACTTGACCGGAGCGAATGACACGGGTGTAATTAGGTGAGCACGGCCCGCCAGGGGGGCGGTTTTTGAAGGGTTGGAGGTCGAGATGACGGGATACCGTTCCGATGTGCCGGAGAACTGGTTCGTCGATCCGGTCAACCTCGGTGTCCCCGGGGTCCGCCGGTCCGATCCGGACGACGACAACGCCCTCGCGTGGCAGAGCGACGCCCTGTGCTCGCAGACCGACCCCGAGGCCTTCTTCCCGGAGAAGGGCGGCTCCACGCGCGACGCCAAGCGCATCTGCACCTCGTGCGACGTGCGCGGCGAGTGCCTCGAGTACGCGCTGGCCAACGACGAGCGCTTCGGCATCTGGGGCGGTCTCTCCGAGCGCGAGCGTCGCAAGCTCAAGCGCCAAGCCAGCTGAGCTCCCGTCAGCCCGCGGCTTCGTGGGCGCGCCGGGTCAGGTCCGCTTCCCTGCCTGACCGCGCGCATAGGCTGGCCACGTCATGCCAGCCCGAGTCCATGCCCTCATCGTCGCGCGCCCCGGCCCCTCCGCCCGCGCCCAGCTCCTCCGCACGCTCGATGCCGTGCGCGCCCAGACCCTTCCCCCTGCGGCTGTCACGCTGATCATGTGCGGCGACGCCGCCACCGCCCGGGAGAGCGGAGCGGTCGCCGCCACCGTCGAGGGCATCATCGAGGCGCGGCCCTCGACCTCCTTCGCCGAGGCCATCGACCTGGCACGGCCCCGCATCCTCGACGGCTCGGCGATCTGGATCCTCGCACAGGACACGGCGCCCCACCCGCGCGCGCTGGAGCGCCTCACCGGCATGCTGGAGCGCTCGCCGTCCGCCGCGATCGTCGCCCCGAAGCTCGTCGCGACCGACAACGACCGCGAGATCGTATCCCTGGGCGTGAGCATGACCACGTTCGGTCGCGCGGTGGAGCTCGCGGCGGGGGAGTTGGACCAGGGGCAGCACGATCGGATGGACGAGGCCCTCGGCGCCGACATCCGCGGCCTGCTGATCCGCGGCGAGGTGCGCGAGGCTCTGCGCCCCGACCCCGCCCTGGCCGGCGCGGACGAGGGTCTCGATCTCGGCGTGCGCGCTCGGCTCGGAGGCGGTCGCGTCGTCCTCGCTCCCGCGGCCAGGGTCTCCGCGGCACCGGACGGCCCGGCAGCGCTGCCGACCGGACGATCCCGCCGTGCCTTCGTCACCCGCCTCGCGCAGCTGCATCGGCGTCTCGCGTACGCCCCGACGGTCGCGGTCCCCCTGCACTGGCTGACCTTCCTGCCCCTCGCGCTCTGGCGCTCCCTCACCCATCTCGTCGGCAAGCGGCCGGAAGCGGTGTCCCCGGAGTGGGGCGCGGCGCTCACCGCCATGGTCCGGTTCGGGGCGGTAGCGCGTTCCCGCGCGCGGATCCGCTCCTTCCGCTCCTCCACCTGGGCCAGTATCGCCCCCCTGCGGGTCACGCCCGCGCAGCTGCGACGGCGGCTCGACGACGGGCACGGCAGCGAGCACGGAGCCGTCAGCGAGCTGCGGTTCTTCTCCGGCGGCGGTGCGTGGGCGGTCCTGGCCGCACTCGTGGTGAGCATCGTCTCCTTCACCAGCCTCCTCGCCTGGCCGGCCCTGGGCGGGGGCGGCCTGCTTCCCCTGCGGGAGACGGTCGGGGCGCTGTGGAGGGACGCCGCCTGGGGGATGCGCGGGGTCGGGCTGGACGTCGTCGGACCCGCCGATCCGTTCGCCGCCGTCGTCGCCCTGCTCGGCTCGTTGTGGCCGGGTGCGCCCTCCTTCGCGGTGGTCCTGCTGTGGATCCTCGCGCTGCCGCTCGCCGTCCTCGGCGGGTGGTTCGCGGCGACACGCGTGACCGATCGTGCCGGCCTGCGCATCTTCGCCGGCATCGCGTGGGCTCTCGCGCCGACCTTCCTCACCGCGCTCGTCGACGGCCGGCCGGCCGCGGTCCTCGTGCATCTGCTTCTGCCGTGGCTGTTCCACTCCGCCGTCGTCGCACACCGCTCGTGGGGCGCCGCCGGCAGCGCGTCCCTGCTCCTCGCGGCCGTCCTCGCGTGTGCGCCGGTCCTCGCGCCGGCGCTCGCCGTGCTGTGGGTCGTGGCGCTCGGGATCGTGCTCGGCACCGCCCAGTTCCGCGGCGCCGGCCGCCTCCTCTGGCTGCCGCTGCCCACGGCTGCCCTGTTCGCGCCTCTGGTCTTCTGGCAGCTCGCGCACGGCACGCCGCTCGGCCTTCTCGCGGATCCGGGGCTGACCTGGCTCGGGCCGCAGGCCGCAGCCGATGTCGCCGGGCGTCTCGCTCTCGCCACCGGCTTCCCGACCGACGACCTCGCCGGCTGGGCGACGGTCGTCCCCGGGACCTGGGCGGCACTGCTGTGCGCCCCGCTCGCGCTCCTCGCCCTCGGGTCCGCCGTGTCCCCGCGGTGGCGCGCCGGCATCACCCTCCTGGTCATCACCCTGACCGGGCTGGGGACCGCGTTCCTCGCGGTGGGCATCAGCGTCGCGTCCACGCAGGGAACCGCCGTCCCGATCTGGCCGGGCACCGGACTGAGCCTCGCCTGGATCGGCGTGGTGGGCGCGGCGACGGTCACCCTGGACACGGCCTTCCCGCTGCCGCGGCTCCGCGTCGCCGCGACGGGCGTGGCGGCTCTCGCCCTCGTCGCCTGCGCCGTGCCCGCCCTCACCGCGCTCCACACCGATCGATCCGCGCTGACCAACGGTCCCGAGTCGACGCTTCCGGCGTACGTGCGCGCGCAGGCGGCCGGGGACCAGCCCGTCGCGACCCTCATCCTCACGCCGCAGAACGACGGCGGGCTCGCGGTCGAGGTCGTTCACGGGGCCAGCGAGACCCTGGGTGCCCAGACGACGATGCTCTCGACCGCGGTCGAGCCCCAGGGCGACGACGTCTCCACCCTCGCGGTGGACCTCATCTCCGCGCGCGACTTCGACGCCCCCTCGGAGCTGCTCGACCGGGGGATCAGTTACGTGCTCCTCGCGGCGGTGCAGGACGAGGGGGATCGGGCGCGGTCGCTGCGAACGGCGTCCGTGGCCGCGATCGACCAGCGCGCCGGGCTCACGCAGGCCGGGTCCACCGACCGCGGCGTGCTCTGGCGCCTGGAGGGGGAGCCTGCCGCCCCCGCCGAGCTGACGGCCGGTGAGGAGGGCACGGCGCGCCTCGTCGTGACCGTCCAGCTGCTGGTCGTCCTCGCCGCCCTGCTGCTGTCCATCCCCACCCGTGCGTCGCGGCGCGCCGCGCGGGCGCGGTCCCGTATCGTCGGCCGAGCGCCCGAGGAGCCGCTGGTACTCCCGCGGCACGCGGAGGATCGCGAGCCGGAGACAGGGGACGAGCCCCCGGTGGGCGCCGTGGAGGAGCCGCAGGACGAACCGGCCCGCAGCGATGAGGCCCTCGCCCCTGTCGCCCCACGCCAGGACGACGCCCGCACCACGGAGGAGGACCGATGACCGGCACGCGCGCATTCCGAGTCGTCGCCACGAGCGCGCGCCTCGCCACCGGCGTGGTGGTCGCCGCAGCGTGCGTCGTCGGGGCGGTCGCGGCGGTGCACGCCCCGTGGCCTACCGTGACCCAGGAGCCCGCACAGGAGCAGGTGACGCCGCTTCCCGGGGACAGCGTCCTGCTGTGCTCCGGCGATTTCCGCGCCCTCGGCCGGAACACGGCGGCGCCCCTGGAGATGCGCGCCGCGGGCACGCCACAGGTGACGGCGGGAGGCACGTCGGGTGAACCGACGCCGTCCGGGCTCGCCACCCCCGACCTCGTGGACGGAGACGACGTCCCCGTGCTCACCGGCGCGGTGGAGGGCCGGTCGGCGCCGCTGATCGCCGGAGCGGAGTCCGTGATGCTCGGCGCCGACGACCTCGCGGGTCTCGCGGCCTCGCCGTGCGGGGTGCCGCGGCTGGAGTCCTGGTTGGTCGGCGGGTCCGTCGGCACCGGCGCTGAGGACGTCGTGCTGCTCGGGAACGCCTCCGATGTCGCGGCGACCGTGACGCTCGCCGTCTACGGGACCGGTCGGGGCGGCCGCACCGTGATCGTGCCGCCGCGCACGCAGACCGCCCTTCCGCTGACAGCCGTCGCAGCGGGTAACGACGTACCCGTCGTCAAGGTCAGCGCCATCGGCGCCCCCGTACGTGCCGTGCTGCAGTCCGCGCTGATGCGGGTGCTCGATCCCGTGGGCGCGGACCAGCAGGAGGCGGTCGCCGGCCCGCAGCAGCACCTCGTCCTCCCGGGGGTGCAGGCCTTCGCCGCGGAGGGCGATCAGGGCGACATGACCGTCCTCCGCCTGCTCGCCCCCGGAGCGGACGCCACCGCGCACGTGCGGGTGACGGGGCCGAGCGGCGCTGTCGGACTCGACGAGTTCACCGTGCCGCTCACCGCCGACGAGCCGACCCAGGTGTCGCTGAACGGGCTGGAGCCCGGGACCTACACCGTCGAGATCGAGGCGGACGCGCCGGTCGTCGCCGGTGTCCGGCAGCAGGACGGCTTCGGGGCCGGCTCCGACTTCGCCTGGGTGACACCCGCTCCGCAGATCGACACCGACGTTGCCTTCGCGGTTCCCGCGGGGCCGAGCCCGAAGCTGCAGCTGGCCAATCCCTCGGACGAAGAGGTCACGGTCACCCTCCGCACGATCGGGGGCGACGCTGTGGAGGAGATCACCGTTCCGGCAGGCGGCACCGGCGAGGTCGAGGTGCGCGCCGATCGGTCCTACCTGCTCCAGCCCGCGGGGCCGGTGCACGCGGCGGTGACGCTGACGGGAGCCGGGGCGCTGGCCGTCCTGCCCGTCCCCGCGCCCGCCGGGGTGGAGAGTTCGATCACCGTCTACCCCTGAGCGGGGCGGGCGGCGCGCTCAGTGATCGTGCCCCAGGTCCCACGGCTCGCGGCCGACGTATTCGGCCGCGGCGCGGAAGACGGCGCTCTCGATCGCCAGCCGGCGGTGGGTGGCGTCGTCGTGGCCGGGCGGCAGGAGGCGCTCGATCGGGATGCGGAAGAGCACGATCCTCCGCCGGTCCCGGTCCAGGTGCCAGCGCGGCACCTCGCCGTCGACCTCGGCGGTGGGCAGCGCGCCGATCTCGAAGCGGACGTCCTGGAGCTCCGGCCACGTGCCGCGGAGGAACTCGACGGCGGTGCCGACGGTGAGGTCGAAGCGGTCGATGCGCCCGTCCAACGGGGCGAGCGGGGGCTTCACGACCTCGCTGCGACCGAGCCGTCCGTGCCGGCCGTGTCGGGCGCCGCGACGGACACCGGAGACGGAGGCGGAGCGACGACGGGGCATGCCGAAAGTCTAGGCGCTGCGTGCCCGCCCGGCGCGGCACCGCCGCCCGCGCGGCCGGGAGCCGTACGCTGACGGTGATGGACGGACGACTGTGCTCGAAGGTCGGCTGCGCGCGCGAGGCCGTGGCCACCCTCACATATGACTACGGCGACCAGATGGCCGCGCTCGGCCCGCTCGGCGCGGCCAACGACCCGCAGGCGCACGATCTGTGCGCCCCGCATGCCGATCGGCTGTCGGTTCCCGCGGGATGGTTGGTCGTGCGCCACGAGGCCCTTCGCGCCTGACCGAAGGCCGCCGCTCGAGGAGAGCCTCGGAGCGAGCGACGTCAGACGCCCAGTCGTCGTCCGGTGAGTTTCTCGGCCCGGCGGTCCGCGTTCTCCAGCGCCCGCCGCTCCCGCTCCCGCCGCAGGACGGTGATGCCGACCAGCACGAGTTCCGCCGGCGCGGCCGGCACGGGGGAGACGTACGGTGTCGCCTCGGCCAGCAGATCGGCCGCCACGCGCTCGCGCGCCGCCGGGAGCATGCGCGGGGCGCTCACGAGGAACTGCGAGATGCGGCGGGCGAGGCGGTCGGGGAGACGGGCCACGTCGGCGACCTGCGCCCACCCCGCCAGCGCGGGAGGCAGGACGGGAGCCGGGGTGAACAGCTTCGGTGTGCGCACGCGCTGGCTGTAGGTGCCGGCGACGAGGTCGCCCAACCGCTGGGATCGCGCCGTGAAGGCGCCGACCAGGACCGCGAGGCCACCGAACGTGAGGTAGATCTCCAGCACCCCGAGCAGCGCGCGGATGAACGCATGCCGGAACCCCGCCGCGCCGCCGTCCATCCGCACGATCCGCCCGCCGACCGCGAGCTTGCCGAGGCTGCGGCCCTTGAGGGCCACCTCCATCGTGATCGGCAGGACGACGAAGCTGACGACGAGGGAGGCCACGAGGGCGATGCGATCCGTGGCCGGGTCGAGCACGCCGATGTCGAGGAGCCAGAGGCGCAGGAAGATCGATCCGACGAAGACGGCGTAGCCCAGCAGCATGTCGATCACGGCCCCCGCCGCCCGGAGGAGGAACCCCACGGGCTGCACGTCGATCGCGACCGCCTCTCCGGAGAGCACCTCGTCGGAGACGTCGATCTGCGCGGACATGAGTACAGTAAATCAGGTGGATGCCGATGCCCTCGCCGATGCGCGCCGGTCCGAATGGGAGCGGTTGGACGCCCTGAGCCGGGCTCGTCTCGACGGCGCCGGCGTCGACGAGCTCATCGTGCGCTATCGCGCCGCCTCGGCCGACCTCGCGGAGCTGAAGACCTCCGTCGGGGAGTCGCCGCAGGGCGCCTACCTCTCCACGATCCTCGTGCGCGCGCGGCTCCGTCTCACCGGCGCCGCGGACAGCATCCTCACCCAGACGGCGCGCTTCTTCCGGCTGCAGCTGCCGGCGGCGCTGTACCGGCTGCGATGGACGACCCTCGTCATCGCTCTCGCCTTCGTGGCCGTCGCCGTCGGGACCGCCGCCTGGATCGCGAGCGATCCCGCTCTCGTCGCCACCCTCGGGCCGCCCGACGCCCTCCAGCAGTATGCCGACGAGCGCTTCACCGGGTACTACACGGAGAACCCCGCTGCGGTGTTCATGGGCATGGTCTGGACGAACAACGCCTGGATCGCGATGCAGTGCGTGCTGTTCGGCGTGACCGGGATCTGGCCCGTCTACATGCTCGTGCAGAACGCCCTGGGCCTCGGCACGTCCGGGGCGGTGATGGCGATCCACGACAAGGCCGACCTCATGGTCCTCTACATCCTGCCGCACGGCATGCTGGAGATGACGTGCATCTTCGTCGCCGCGGCCGCCGGCCTGCACATGTTCTGGGCCTGGGTGGTCCCGGGCCCCCGCACGCGTGGTGAAGCGCTCGCCGTGGAGGGCAGGGCGCTGGCCACGGTCGCCCTCGGACTCGTGTTCGCGCTCTTCCTCTCCGGACTCGTGGAGGGCTTCGTCACCGGCTGGGCGCTGCCCTGGCCGGTCAAGATCGGCATCGGGGCGGCGGCGCTCGCGGTGTTCCTCATCTACATGCTCGTCGTGGGCCGCCGGGCGCACCTGCGGGGAGAGACCGGCGATCTCGTGGAGTACGAGTCGGGCACGCCCCGGCTCGTCGCGGGCTGACGCCTCCGCTGACCGCGGTCAGAGCCGTCCCGCCGCCTTGAGCTCGAGGTAGCGGTCAGCGATCCGGGGCGGCAGGTCCTCCGGGTCGGCGGCGATGGCCTCCCCGCCCGCCCGGCGGATCGCGTCCGCGACGTTCTCGGCGTCGCGAAGCGTGCGCTCGGCGGCGGCGGCGAGGTAGACCTCCTCGCGGGACCCGCGGGCACGGGCGAGCGCGGCGATGCCGTCATCGGTCACCGACCCGACGAGCACCGTGGTGGCCCGCGAGGCATCGGGGAAGGCCCCGAGGAAGCCCCGGGCGGACTCGGCCGCGTCCTGAGCGGTGAGCACGACGATGAGGGAGGGGCGGGTCGTCAGGGTGCGCACCGCCGCGAAGGCCGCGTGCCAGTCGGTGTCGACGAGGCGGGCATGCACCGGGGCCATGGCGTCGGTCAGCGCGGGTAGGAGCCCGGTGCCGTCCACGCCGGTGACCCGCGCCCGGGTGACACGGTCGTGCATGAGCAGGTGTACGTGATCACCGGCGCGGGAGGCGAGCGCGGAGAGCAGCAGGGCCGCCTCCAGCGCGGCGTCGAGTCTCGTGCCGTCGCCGACACGTGCGGCGGCCGTCCGACCGGTGTCGACGATGAGGACGACGTGCCGATCACGCTCCGGGCGCCAGGTGCGGAGCATCGTGGTGCCCGCGCGTGCCGTCGCCCGCCAGTCGATCGAGCGCACATCGTCGCCGCGCACGTACTCGCGCAGCGAGTCGAACTCCGTACCCTGGCCGCGTACCTGGATGCTCGTGTTCCCGTCGAGCTCGCGTAGACGCGCGAGCCGCGACGGCAGGTGCTTGCGCGAGGAGAACGCCGGCAGCACGCGGATCGCGCCGCGGACGGGGTGCCGCGCCTGGCGGCCGGCGAGGCCCAGCGGGCCGCGGGAGCGGAGCACGACGAAGGCGCTGACCAGCTCGCCGCGGCGTCGCGGACGGAGCGGGATGTCCACGCGCCGGCGCTCGCCAGGGGGAATGCGCAGATGCTGTCGCGACTCCGGCGCGCCGGCGGTGGGCTGCCAGGCGTCGCGGAGGAGGACGTCGAGCAGTCGGGCGCCGCGGTTCTCCACCGCCACGCTGACCGGGATCTGCTCGCCCAGACGCGCACGCGCCGGGACGCGCCGCGTGACGGTCGCCGCGCGGGGGTCACCCGCGAAGACGAGGTCGACCACGACGAGGAGCACGCAGAGCCCGATCCATCCGCCCAGCACGGCGTACGGCGGGTATCCCGCCAGTCCCGCGAGGACCAGCGGCACGATGCCGACGGCGAGGGCGACGGCGAGGCGGCCCGTGACGAACACCTAGATCGGCACCCGGGTCTGCTGGACCACCGACGTCAGCACGGCGTCGGCGGACACGCCCTCCATCTGGGCGTCGGGGCGGAGCTGCAGGCGATGGCGCCACACCGGGACGAGCATCGTCTGGACGTGGTCCGGGGTCACGGCGGTGGAGGCGTTGAGCCACGCCCAGGCCTTCGCCGCGGCGAGCAGGCCGGTCGAGGCCCGGGGACTGGCGCCGAGCTCGACGGAGGGGGACTGCCGGGTCGCGCGGGCGAGGTCGACCACGTAGCCCAGGACATCGTCCGTCACGTCGACCCGCGCAGCCGCCTGCTGCGCGGCACGGATCTCGTCGGCGCCGATCACCGCCTCGACGCCGGTGAGCTCCCGCGGGGAGAAGCCCTGGGCGTGACGCCGCAGCACGGACACCTCCGCGTCCCGCTCCGGCATGCCCACGACGAGCTTCATCAGGAAGCGGTCGAGCTGCGCCTCCGGCAGCGAGTACGTCCCCTCGTGCTCGATCGGGTTCTGCGTCGCCGCGACGAGGAAGGGATCGGGCAGCGCGCGGCTGACGCCGTCCGCGGAGACCTGGCGTTCCTCCATCGCCTCCAGCAGCGCCGCCTGGGTCTTGGGAGCCGTGCGGTTGATCTCGTCCGCGAGCAGGATGTGCGTGAACACCGGTCCGGCGCGGAAGTCGAACTCCCCGGTCCTGGCGTCGTACACGAGGGATCCCGTGACGTCGCCCGGCATCAGGTCGGGGGTGAACTGGACCCGCTTGGTGTCGAGACCCAGAGCCCGCGCGAACGAGCGCACCACGAGGGTCTTCGCCACTCCGGGCACCCCCTCGAGCAGGACGTGGCCGCGGGCCAGGAGTGACACGAGCAGGCCGGTGACCGTACCGGCCTGGCCGACCACCGCCTTGTCGACCTCGGTGCGGACGCGGTGCATGGCCTGGCGCAGCGCGGCGTCGTCGGCAGGACTGTTCTCGTCGGTCACGGGGTCTCCTCGGCTTCGGTCGGGAAAGGGATGCGGGGTGGGCAGGTGCTCATGCGTCGCTCCGTGGGGTCTGCGTGCTCGTCTCCACGGCGGTCTCCAGCTCGTCGAGCCGTCGGGCGAGGGCGATCAGTGCCGCGTCGTCGGTGGGCGGCGGTCCCGTCAGCAGGCTCTGCAGCGTGCCGCGCGGGATCCGCAGCCGGTCGGCGGCGGCGTCCGCCACCTCGTCCGCACTCGCGTGCACGGCCAGTCCCAGCCGCCGCGCCAACCGCCGACGGGTGCCCTCTCGGAGCGCCTCGGCCGCGTGCGGGGCGTCGGCCGCCCTCGCCGTCAGACGGGCGCGTCCGTGCATCGTCTCCGAGGCGCGCACGGTGACCGGCAGGGTCTCCGCGACGAGCGGACCGAATCGACGGCCCCGGGCCACGGCCACGGCCAGGCCCGCGGCGAGCAGCAGCAGGATCGCCGGGGTGACCCAGTCCGGGGTGAGGGTGCCGAGCGTATCGGGGGTCGCGCCCTCGATGTCGGTGTCTTCGTAGGACGGCACGTACCAGACCACGCGCGCGGTCTGTCCGAGCAGGGCGAGACCGAGCGCGGCGTTGCCGTCCTCAGCGAGGGTCGCATTGCTGAAGAGCTTGACGCCCTCGACGACGGCTCGGTGTCCGTCGCGGTCGTCCACGAGCACAGCGGCCGCGTCGCCGTCGGCGAAGCAGCCGGTGACACCGTCGGCGGGGGAGAAGAGTCGATCGGGACGGATGTCGCCGACCTCGGCGAACGCGGGCACGGCGCACGCGGCCGGCCGTGGGGCCGCCGAGCCGGAGGCGTTCTCGCCGACCGCCAGCTCGGAGAGGAGGTGCGTGCCGGTGGAGAGGAAGACCACGCGGTCGGCCGGCGCGAGCAGGTCCGCCAGAGCCTCGTCGGAGAGCGTGTAGGGGTTGGTCAGGGCGAGCGTGCTGTCCTCGTCGAGGGCGGCCGCTGCTGCCACCCGGGAGCGGACGACCTCGACCTCGACGCCCTGATCCCGGAGGAGCTCGGCGAGCGCCAGGGCGCCGGTGTCGGACCGGCTCTCCGGGTCGAGCGCGCCCCGCGCACCCGGACCGGTCGCGGCGAGCTGCGAAGCCGCGAGGGCCACGGCGATCACGAGCACCGCGACGAGGACCCATCCCCACAGGGACGCGGTGCGACGCTTCGGCCGCTCCGCGGTGGTGTCGACGGCGTCGTCGGGAGGGGCGGTCGTCGTCATGCCGGCACCGCCTCTGGGCGGTGGGCGCGGAGCCGCTCGTCGGTCGCGGCGAGGTGGCGGTAGTCGTCTTCGGCGGCGGGATGGCGCAGGTACCGCACATCGTCGAAGGACGCGGCGGCGCGGCGCAGGGACTCGGCCTCCTCCGCGAACACCGCGCTCGCGGACCGGGCGATCGACTGCGCGGTCGCGCCCGGTGCCGGATCGATGAGATCGCGCTCGAGCAGGCTGCGGGCGATGGCCCGATAGCGCAGTACTACGGCCGTGTCCCAGTCGTTCTGCCGTGCGCTGCGCTCGGCATCGGCGCGGAGCTGCGCGGCGCTGCGATCGTCGGCGGCGCCGAGCAGGTCGCCCTGGGGACGGCGGATCGCTCGCGACCGTCGGGGGCGTCCCCAGACGAGCAGAGCGGTGACCAGGGCCGCGGCGATGAGCACCGTGACGACGATGAGCGCGGTGGGGCCGACGTTCGCGCCGTTGTCCCCGCTGAAGAGATCGCCGAGGAAGCGCATCACGTCGCGCGCGAACAGATCGAACCAGGTGGGCTTCGCGTCCGCGTACCGCGGGTTGGACAGCTCCTCCTCGGCCCAGCGTCGTGCCTCCTCCCCGTCCGGGACGAAGACGTCGTCGAAGCGCCGCATCATGGCTGCGGGGGGCTGCCCGGAGCCGTCCATCCGCCTCCCGCATCGGCATCGGCGGGGGG